>NZ_JBXSOR010000006.1:0-307252 GCF_057784455.1 Martinezella sp. CNPSo 3890
GGATCGGCGCCGTTTACGCGCTGTCCGGCGTCGGCCTGGTCGTCCTGTTTCGGGCGACTGGCGTTCTCAACTTCGCATTCGGTGCCTTCGGCGCGATCGGTGCGCATTGCGCCTGGCAACTGTTGGAGTGGAAGATGCCGCTCCCCGTCGCCATCCTCGCCGCCGTTGCCGTCTCGACGACGATCAGTTTTCTTTATGGTCGGGTCCTCGCGCCCATGCTGTCGCATCGCGATATCGTCGTGCGCGCCGTCGGGACCCTGGCGCCGGCGCTGATCCTGATCGCGATCATGGGTGTGATCTGGGGCGAGCTGCCCCGCCGCCTGCAATTCCCGACCGACCAGATGTTCATCTCTCTTTTCGCCGTGCGCCTGACCTTTACGCGTATCATCGCTATCATTCTTGCCGTCGTCATGGTCATTGCCATCACTCTACTTCTGACTCGCACGCGCCTTGGTCTCGATATGAGGGCGCTTGCCAATGATCGCGATCTCAGCGCCATGCTTGGCGTGCGCATCCTTTACACGGAAACCGCCGCCTGGATCATGACTGGCATCTTCGCCGGTCTTGCCGGCCTGCTGCTTGCCGATCTCGTCCGGCTACAGGGCACCTTCCTGACCTTGCTGGTGATCCCGGCGATCGCCGCAGCGATCCTCGGTCAGTTGCAGTCGCTGTGGCAAACGGCCGTCGCCGGCATTCTGATCGGTATTGCCGAGGCCGTGCTGACGCCTGTCGCCTGGATATCGCCCTATCGCGCAGCAGCACCCTTCATCATCGCGCTTGTCGCGGTCACCATTCTCGGAGGCACGGCCAGGGCCGCGTTGAAGGACCGATGACCGTTCAGGAGCAAACAATCACCCCAACAGCCGGAAGCATATCGATGATGCGCCTGCCGAAGCAGCTTCTTCACGTGCCTGTGACGATGCTGATCTTCTCGCTCGTCGTCGCTTTGCTCGCCAATTCTTTCTGGCTTTCTGCCGCCACATCCGCGGTTGCTCTGTCGCTGTCCGTTGCGGGGCTTGCCATCCTCTATGGTCAGCTCGGTCTCGTCTCCCTTTGCCAGTTCGCGCTTGTCGGCGTTGGCGGCTGGGTGACGCTTCGTGTCGGCCATGCCTTTCATCCGCCTTTTGAATTGAGCCTGCTTGCGGGCGGTATGGTCGCTTCGATCGTGGGGCTGGTATTCGGCTTGCCCGCCTTGCGCCTGCGCGGTCTTTATCTTGCGCTGGTAACGCTGATGCTGGCGGGCGCTTTTCAGATCGTCATCAGCGCCTGGGGCTTTCCGGATGGCGGTCCCGGCTTCCTGGGGCGCGCCGATGGCTCCGGCCGTGCAATGCTCGCAAGACCAATAGTCGCCGATGGTGAGGTCTCCTATTTCCTCTATGTCTGTGTCGTGGCAGCGATCGGCCTGCTGATCGCGCAATGGCACAAACTTGCCCGACCTGGCCGCGCATGGGCGCTGATACGCAAAGGCGAGACGGTTGCGATTGCAAGCGGCGTCAATGTGCTCATTTACAAGGCCTGGGCCTTCGCGTTGAGCGGCTTTCTTGCCGGTCTTGCGGGTGGATTGCTCGCAGGCAATGTCGGTCAGCTCGACGGGCGTGCCTTCGGCGCCTTCGAGAGCCTCAATCTCTTCGCACTTGCCATCGTCGGTGGCGTCTTCAACTGGTACGGCGCCGTCATCGCCGGTTTGTTGCTGCGTGCCGTGCCGGCCCTGCTCACGGATCTTGGCATTGATGGCTATGTCACGATCGGGATCTTCGGCGTCGCCCTGTTCCATGCGCTGGCGACCGCGCCGACGGGCATTGCCGGCCAGATATCGGCTCTTATTGTCCGGTTGAATGCCGTTCTTTCCAGGGGGAGGGCACGATGATCAAGATCGACAATCTCATCGTCCAGTTCGGTGGTGTCCGACCGATTAATGAGCTGAGCGCGGCGCTGACAGCGCCCGTCGCCGGTCTCATCGGCCCGAACGGCGCAGGCAAAACCACGTTGCTCAATGTGCTCTCCGGTTTCGTAAGGCCGATCCAGGGATCGGTCTCGCTCGGCGAGCGGCCGCTGCTGGCGATGACGCCCTTGCAGCGCGTGCGCGCCGGCCTGCGACGCTCGTTCCAGACAGAGCAGGTGGTGGAGGATCTGACCGCTGCCGGCAATATTGCCGCGATCGCCGATCATGTCGTTGGCACCGGCCACCATGCCCGTGCGGTCGAGCAGGCCCTTGCCTTTGTCGGGCTGACCGATGTCGCCGAGAGGCCCGGCCAATCCCTCAATCTTTTCCAGCGCCGTCTCGTCGAGCTGGCAAAATGCGTTGTCGGCGAGCCGAAGCTTATCCTGCTTGATGAACCGGCCGCCGGTCTGACGGAAGAAGAGGGCAAGGCTTTTCGCGAGCTGGTGCTGCGCATCCCGGCGGAATTCAGAGCACAAGTGCTGATTATCGACCATGATGTCGATCTCATCCGCTCCATGTGCAGCGAAACGATGGTGCTCGACTACGGCAAGCTTCTGGCGCTTGGCCCGACACAGACCGTGCTTGCCGATCCCAATGTGCGGCGCGCCTATCTAGGGGAGTTCTGATATGGACGCCACGTCGGAAATCAGCGTCGAAAATCTCGTCGTCGAGCGCGGCGGCAAGCGCGTAATCCATGACATTTCGTTTTCCGTCACGGCTGGGAAGATCACGACACTGCTTGGGGCCAACGGTGCCGGAAAGTCGAGCACGGTTATGGCCATGGCGGGCGTCCTGCCGCGTGGCGGTTCCGTATGCCTCGCCGGCGCGGCGCTCGAAGGGTTCTCGCCTGACCGCATTCGCCGCGCTGGTCTTGCGCTCGTGCCGGAGGGGCATCGCGTGCTCGGGCAGCTTTCCGTCGAGGATAATATTCTCGTGGCAGCGCTGGAGACATCGGCGGCTGCCCGACGAGAGGGACTGGCTCATGCCTATGAGATCTTTCCCGAACTATCGGAACGGCGGCGTCAATCGGCATCGGATCTTTCCGGCGGCCAGAAGCAGATGGTGGCGATGGCGCAGGCCTTCGTCGCCAAGCCCCGCTTCATGATCGTTGACGAGCTGTCGCTCGGCCTTGCACCGACCGTCGTCAAGCGGTTGGCCGAGGCGCTGAAAATCGCCGCCGCGCGCGGCATCGGCGTTTTGCTGATCGAGCAGTTCGCCAATCTCGCGCTCGATCTTGCCGATCAGGCTCTCGTGCTGGAACGCGGACGCCTGGTCTTTTCCGGCGCTGCGGCGACGCTCAAGGCCCAGCCGGACATTCTGCACGGCGCCTATCTGGCAAGCTGACGCGAAGGAGCCTTCATGACATTCTCTGCCGATCTTTTCGCCGAACGAACCGTCGTCATTGCTGGCGGCACATCGGGCATAGGGGCTGCGACCGCGCAGCGCTTCGCCGATCTCGGCGCCCGTGTGGTGAGTTTCGGGCTTGGTGCCTCGATCACGCCAACAAGTCGGCAAATCGAGTATCGCGAACTCGATGTACTGAAGCCTGGCGCGCTGGAAGCCTTCTTCTCCTCGGTCGAGACAATCGATATTCTCGTCAATTGCACTGGTGTCAGCCGCGATCGGAGCGAATGGCAGAAGACCGCATTCGACGAGGTGATGGCGATCAATCTCACGTCGATCATGGATTGCTGCCGGCTGGCCCGTCCGCGCATGCGGGCGGGGTCGGCGATCGTCAATATAGCCTCGATGTATTCGACCTTCGGTGCCGCCGATCGTCCGGCCTATGCGGCAAGCAAGGGCGCGATCGTGCAGCTGACGAAATCGCTCGCCCAGGAATACGCCCAGGCGGATATCCGCGTGAATGCGGTGGCACCCGGCTGGATCGTCACGCCATTGAGCCGCGCGCTGTTTGCCGACGAACGATCATCGACGCCGATCCTGCGGCGTATTCCCGCCGGCCGCTGGGGCGCTTCCGAAGAAGTCGCCGATGCGATCGTCTTTCTATCATCTGATGCCGCGCGCTATATCACCGGCGCCTGCCTGCCGGTCGATGGCGGTTATCTCACCTCCTGAGGACAGCAATCATGACCGCAGCACTTCACCGGCATGTCGATAGCGCCAGCGGTCGATCGTTCGCAGGGCTGGCGCGTAATCTCTTCGGTAATGTCCGGCTCGATTTCAGCACGGCGGATGAGGAAAAGAGCCGCATGACCTCTGCCATGCTGGGTACTTGCCGGCTGACGCGGCTGGAGGCGGATCGGCATGTCGTCTTCGGCGATCATGTGACGGCAGCGCCGAGTGATCCCGACGCGATCAAACTGATCGTGCAGACTGAGGGCTGCGCTTCGCTGACGCAGGGCGGATTGCATGCGCCCGTCTCGCGGAATGCGCTTGTCGTCTACGATCCCAGCCGCCCCTATATGCTGACGAACAGTACGCCGGTCCGCCAATTGTTGCTGCAATTGCCGCGCCATAGCCTCCCCGCGACGGCCCTAGAACGGTTGTCGCAACCTTTCACGGCGCATGCTGATAAGGATGGCATGTGCCGGATCCTTTTGTCGCTGATGGATTCGACCATTCATGAGATCGATCATCTTGACAAGGCCAGGCGCGCAAGTGTCGGCCAGACCATGCTCGAGCTCGTGCGCACCATGATTGGCGCCGACCTGCAACAGGCAATACCGGTCGCAAACCCCCTTCACACACTGCTGCAGCGGATCAGGGATTTCATCGATCTCAATCTCGAACGGCCGGACTTGACGATAACCATGATCGCGCGCCGCATGGGCTGTTCGGTGCGTTACATCTATCGCGCATTCCAAGTGGAGTGCCTGACGCCTTCCGATTACATCTGGGATTTGCGCGTCCAAAAGGCTGCGGAAAAGCTGCGAGATGCCGGCGGCTACGCGGGAGAAATATCCGAGATCGCATTCGCGCTCGGCTTTTCCTCCAGCGCGCATTTCTCGCGCGCCTTCCGCCTTCGATATGGTGTGTCGCCGTCGCAATGGCGCAAGGCCAATATGTCTTAGTTGATGAAGCGGCCCTGCCGGAGCCGGGTCGCCTCGTTTCTCATTTCATGGATTCAGCCACTCTCAGCGTGTCCGTGAACTGTTCGAAACGTCGGATCTTGCCGCCCGCCACGCCCCAGACATGCACGACCCGGGCTTTGAAGGTCTTTCCCGTCTGCTTGTTGGTGCCGCTATAGTCTCCTACGCCAACGACCTCGTCGCCGGCGTCGAGCAGGCGTTCGAGATTGAAGGTGTAGCCTTCGAAGGCCTCTCCGAGTGCCTGGAAGACGTTTCTGAAGATCTCCTGCGGGCCGACATAAGTGCCGGCGCAGGGGAAGCCATCCATCTCGGTCCAGCGGCAATCGGGGGCGATGTCGGCAAGCATGCCATCCATGTCGCGGCGGTCATTGGCGTCGTAGTGCGCTTTTACGATATCGAATGCTGTGCGCATGGCGTCCTCACACGGGTTCCTGGCCGGGCAGGTAGTAGGTCATCGAGGCCTTGCGGATGAAGGCGCCGGCCGGGCTGTTCTGGATGCGCCCGTCGCCAGTGATGCCGAGGAACTTGCCTGTCGAGCGCATATCCTTGAAATTGTAGAAGAATGTGGATGCGACCGCGATTTTGAATTCACGGAAGGTGAAGATGTAGAGATTTTCATCAAACTTATAGGTCGTCGTGAGATCAACATCGCCGTGGCCGCGCTGCACACCGACAAGGCATTGCCAGGCATAGCGCTGCGACGAGAGATAGGTGTGCTCGTAGACATGATTGGGGCTGTAGGTGAAATGAGCCCTGAGCCCGATCAGGTCGCGGCTCTCGTGCGGCACCGGCCCGCTTGCGGCATCACCTTCAATAACACCTGGCCGGAAGATCTGCGCGACCTGCGGTTCGCCGACGGAATCCTTGAGCTCGCGAACGACCGAGTAAATGGAAAGCACTCGGCGCGTCTCGGTGTTGAGGATCAGCGTCTCGGCTTCCCTGGGGCGGCCGGCAAAGATGATCTCGACGAAATAAGTCTTCGGCGCGACTTCGATCACCTCGGACAAGTCGTTCCCGCTGTCCTTGCCATCCGACCATTTCACCTCACCCTTGGCGAAGGAGAGTTCCAACCTACGGCCATCGTCGAACGCGATCTTGTGCGTCGAGCCGGTCAGGGCCTCCGTGGCGGGCAGACGGTTCGTGTCGATGCCATAGGCGAATTCGTCGTAGGTTTTCCAGTCCTTGGGATTCTGGTTCATCTCTATTTCCTCCCCGTTATTCTACAAAAGCCAGCGTCGGCAGGTCGACGGTACCGGCGCCGCCGTCGACGGTAAGCACCGCGCCGTTGATCATCGATGCCTCGCCGGAAGCCAGGAAGCATACGGCATTGGCGACATCCTCTGCGGTTGCCGGCCGACCGAGCGGCACGTCCTTGGTGACGAGCGCGTAGGCCTCCTCGATGCCGTTCAGCTTGTATTTCTCGACGATGAATTCCATCTGCTCATCGGCCATGGCGGTCGTGACCCAGCCGGGGCAGACGGTATTGGTGCGCACGCCCTTGCGGCCGTAGTCGCGCGCCAGCGATTTCGCGAGGCCGATGCAACCATGTTTCATGGTGACGTAGCCCGCCGCATCCGGCCCGGCAAAGAGTCCGGCAATCGAGGCGAGGACGACGATGTTGCCTTGGTTCCTGATGAGATGCGGCAGGGATTCGCGGGCGCTGACGAAGGCGGTGTTGAGGTTGAGACGAACGGCGAGATCCCAGGTCTCGTCCGACATGCTGACCGTCGGCCCGACGCCATGGCCGCCGGCATTGGCAATCAGGATATCGAGGCCGCCGTGGGTTGCGACGACCTTCTCGACGGCAGCCTTCATCGCGGCGCCGTCGGCGGCATCAGCCGCGACGATGGTCGCGCCGATTTCATCGGCAACACTTCTCAGCGGCTCGGGACGGCGCCCCACGAGTGCGACATTGCCGCCTTCCTGCCTAATACGGCGGGCGACGGCCGCGCCAATGCCCGTGCCGCCGCCGGTGATCAGGGCATTCTTGTTCTTGAAACGCATGTTTCCTCCTCTTGGCTTTCGGGTTCATCATGACCGATGCTCGCGGAGGCGTCGCGTCCAGCTGTGCAGTCCGTTTTGACTGAGCGTGCAAAAGGCTTTCTCCATGCCGAAATTTGCGTGATGAGGCGCAAAGTCACGCGACGCAGGGAGGGTGGCGTCGGCGCTCAATAGACCTTGACGTCTTGAGGCGGCTTGGCGGCATCCGCCTTCTTGAAATCGTCAAGGAGCTTGATTGTGGCATTGGCAAGCAGGGTGACGTCGTTGCCGATCGCGACGAAAGTGGCACCAAGTTCGAGATAGCGTTTGGCCAGCGAGAGATCGCCGATCAGGATGCCGGCGGCCTTGCCATGCGACTGGATTTTTGTGAGCGCTTTTTCGACTTCTGCCTGAACTTCAGGGGCACCCGGCTTGCCGAGATAGCCCATGTCGGCCGCGAGATCGGACGGTCCAATGAAGACGCCATCGACGCCTTCCGTCGAGGCGATGTCGTCGAGCGCCGCAAGCCCGGCGCGACTTTCCACTTGCAGCAGCAGGCAGATCTCGTCATTGGCCGTCGCAAGGTAATCGGGAATGCGGTTGAAGGCGGAGGCGCGGGCAAGGGCTGCGCCGACGCCGCGCACGCCATGCGGCGGGTATCTAACAGCCTTGACCATGGCCTCGGCCATTTCCTTGCTGTCGACCATCGGGATCAGCAGGGTCTGTGCGCCGATATCGAGCATCTGCTTGATGATCCAGGTCTCGCCGACCGGCGGACGGATCACAGCATGGCTCGCCGTGCCCTTCATCGCCTGGAGTTGCGAGACGAGAAGCGGCACATCGTTCGGGGCATGCTCTGCATCCAGCAGCAGCCAGTCGTAGCCGGCGCCGGCGCAGATTTCGACCGTGTAGGCATTGGCGAGCGCCTGCCAGAGGCCAATCTGCGCCCGCCCTTCCTTCAGGGCCTGTTTGAAGAGGTTTTTCGGCGCAGGCATGGCTCCCTCCTTCATGCAAAAAACAGGCTAACCGATCCGTAGGGACCGAAATCGGCATTGATCGTATCGCCATGCCGCGCCTCGATCGGGCGGATGAATGAGCCGGCAAGCACGATCTGGCCGGCTTCGATGCCATCGCCATATTGCGACAGTCGATTGGCAAGCCAGGCGATGCCACGTGCGGGCTGGTTGAGCACGCCGGCGCCAAGCCCTGTTTCTTCCACTTCGGCATTGCGGCTGACGATCGCACCCATCCAGCGCATGTCGATCTCATCAGGCCGCACGGCGCGGCCGCCTGTGACGATGCCGGCATTGGCGGCATTGTCGGAGATGGTGTCGACGATTGTGCGCGCCCTTTTCGTATCGGGATCGACGCGAAGGATGCGCGTGTCGAGGATCTCAAGAGCCGGCGTCACATAGTCGGTGGCATTCAGCACATCGAAGATCGAAACGTTCGGGCCTTTGAGCGGCGCCTTCATGACAAAGGCGATCTCGGCCTCGATGCGCGGCTGGATAAAGCGGTCGGCCGGCACGGTGGCGCCATCTTCGAACACCATGTCGTCGAAGAGTACGCCGGAATCCGGGATGTTGATGTTCAGGGCATATTGCATTGCCTTCGACGTCAGCCCGATCTTCCAGCCGATCGGCTTGCGGCCGCTCGCAATCTTCTTTTTGACCCAGGCGCCCTGAACGGCATAGGAATCGTCCATCGTCATCTGGGGATGCTTGAGCGAGAGGAGCCCGGTCTGGACGCGCGTCCGCTCCGCCTGATCGAGGCTTTCGGCCGCAGCCTGGATTTCGTCATGAGACAGCATCAGCGCACCTCGTCGGCAATGGTATTTTTCAGGATGCCAAGGCCATCGGCTTCGACCTCGACGACATCACCCGGCTTTAGCCAGATCGGCGGATCGAAGCGGGCGCCGGCGCCCGTCGGCGTGCCCGTGACGATGACGTCGCCGGGGACGAGCGTAGTGAAAGTGGAGATGTAGTTGATGATCTTGCGGAAGGAGAAGATCATTCGGCTGGTGCGGTCGCTCTGGCGCACTTCGCCATTGACGCGGGTCGTGAGCGCTATGTCTTCAATCTGGGCCGCATCCGTGAAGGGGATCAGCCACGGGCCGATCGAGCCGGTATTGTCGAAGTTCTTGCCCTGGGTGACATTGAACTTCGCATGCCGCACCCAGTCGCGGATCGTGCCCTCATTGCAAAGCGAAAGAGCGGCAATATGCGAGAAGGCATCGGCCTCGGCAATGCGGCGACCGCCTTTGCCGATGACGATGACGACCTCGCCTTCATAATCGAGCTGCGGGCTTTCCGGTGGACGGATCAGGGGTTGATCGTGCCCGGTGAAAGACCGCGGAAAGCGGATGAAAAGCGAGGGATTGGGGGGAGCTGCCTGCCCATCCTTGTACTCCTCATTGCGATCGGGGAAATTGACCCCGACGCAAATGATCTTTTCCGGTGACGGAATGGGAATTTCGAAGCGGATGTCGTCGAGCGCGAAATCCGGCTTTAACGTCTTGGCTTCCTCGGCGAGTTGAACGAGGCGACCGGCTTGGATCACTTCGCGCAGCGTCGGCCACGTCGCGCCATGGCGAGCCGAGAGGTCGACGACACCGCCGTCGACCGCGAGCCCGTAGCCATGACGGCCGTTTCTCGAAAAAGACAGGAATCTGGGATGAGTCATGCTTTCACGGCCTTCTCCTGACCTCAGACGACGCCGCCGAGGCAGACATATTTGATTTCGGTGAATTCCTCGATGCCGTAGCGTGAACCCTCACGGCCGAGGCCGGAAAGCTTGACGCCGCCGAACGGCGCTTCGGCTGTCGAGATCAAGCCGGTATTGACGCCAACCATGCCATACTCCAGGGCTTCGGCGACGCGGAAGACGCGAGCGAGATCCTTGGCATAGAAATAGGAGGCAAGGCCGAACTCGGTGTCGTTGGCCTGTGCAATGACATCGGCCTCATCCTTGAAGCGGAAGAGGGGAGCCACGGGACCGAAGGTTTCCTCCCTGGCTACGGCCATGGCAGGCGTGACGTCGGCAAGTACCGTCGCCTCATAAAAGCGTCCACCGAGCTGGTGGCGATGGCCGCCTGCAACGACGCGGCCGCCCTTGGAAAGGGCATCGGCGACATGCTCTTCGACTTTGGCAAGGGCCGCCTCGTCGATCAGCGGGCCGAGATTGATGCCTTCATCGAAGCCATTACCAGTCTTCAGCGAGCCGACCGCCTTCGAGAGTTTTTCGGCAAAGGCATCATAAACGCCGTCCTGCACGTAGAGACGATTGGCGCAGACGCAAGTCTGCCCATTGTTGCGGAATTTGGCGATCAGCGCGCCTTCGACGGCGGCATCGAGATCGGCATCGTCAAAGACGATGAAAGGCGCGTTGCCGCCGAGCTCCAGCCCGAGTTTTTTGATGGTCGGCGCGCTCTGCTTGTAGAGTTCTGCGCCGACTTCCGTCGAGCCCGTGAAGGTGAGCTTACGCACGACCGGGCTTGCGGTCATCTCGCCGCCGATGGCGCGGGCCGAGCCGGTCAGGACGCTGAAGAGGCCCTTGGGCAGGCCGGCGCGCTCGGCAAGAATGGCGATTGCAATGGCCGAGAACGGCGTCTGCGAGGCAGGCTTCAGCACCATGGCGCAGCCGGCGGCAAAGGCCGGGCCGGCCTTGCGGGTGATCATCGCATTCGGGAAGTTCCAGGGCGTGATCGCCGCGACCACGCCGATCGGCTGCTTCATGACCAGAATGCGCTTGTCCTTCTGGTGGCCGGGAATGATGTCGCCATAGACGCGGCGGGCTTCCTCGGCAAACCATTCGATGAAGCTGGCGCCATAGGCAATTTCGCCTTTGGCTTCAGGCAGGGGCTTGCCCTGTTCGGCCGTCAGGATACGTCCGAGATCGTCCTGGTTTTCCATCATTAGCTCGAACCAGCGCCTGAGGATACCCGAGCGTTCCTTGGCGGTGCGGGCGGCCCATTCCTTCTGCGCGGCTTCGGCTGCGGCAATCGCCTTTTTGGTCTCGGCCGCGCCCAGATTGGGAACGAGGCCGATGATCTCGCCCGTTGCGGGGTTGTCGACCTTGATCGCGTTGGAGGGATCGGCCTCGATCCACTCGCCGCCGACCAATGCGGCTTGCCGGAACAATGTTGCGTCTTTCAAATTCATGACGGACTCCTCGCGCTTTCGAACGTTGATGAGGAGCGGGCGTCTTTCACCCGCTCTCAAGGGTAACGCTTAAGGCGCGATAATCGGCTGTGCCTTCAGATCGGGCTCGGCGACTTCCGCACCGGCAAACAGGCTACCATGTTCGAACCAGGATTTGGGAGCGGGTGCGCCCCACAATGTCTGGCGCTGCGGATCCTTGAGGTCCCACTTGATCGGTTCCAGATCGGGATCGACCGTCTGATAGTCCGAGCAATAGATTTCGATGCGGTGGCCATCGGGATCGAGAATATAGAGGAAGAAGGCGTTGGAGATGCCGTGGCGGCCCGGACCGCGCTCGATATTGGCGACCCAGCCGGTCGTCGCCATCAGGTCTAGCAGGTCGATGATGTTGAGCGGCGTCGGCACCCAGAAGGCGGTGTGGTGCAGGCGTGGACCGCGGCCGTTGGTGAAGGCGATGTCGTGGACGCCGCCCTTGCGATGCGTCCAGGCGGCCCAGAGGCGGCCTGTTTCCGCATCCTCGGTATATTCGGTCACGCGGAAGCCGAGCTCGTTATAGAAGGCGACGCTTTCATCGACATTGGTAGAGAAGCAGTTGAAATGGTCGATGCGCAGCGGCTTCACGCCCTTGTAGAGGGCGTATTTCTGGTGGATCGGCGGCAGACGGTCCATCCTAGAATAGAATTCGAGGGGTATGCCATGCGGGTCGCGGGTACGGAAGGTGCGCGCCTGATAGGGGCGCTCGATCCATTCGACCGGCAGATTCTTGCCCTTGAAGAAGTGCGCCGCCTTGTCGAGATCCTCGTCGCTGAAGACCTTGAAGCCGAGATCGCGGGCTTCGGCCTTGTCTGATTTCTTCAGCACGAGGCAGTGATGGCCGCGTTCCTCCATCGCCCGGAGATAGATTGTATCCGTGGTCTCGTCCGTCACCTGCAGACCGAGCGTGTCGACATAGAAGGCGCGGGATTTGGCAAGATCGGTGACGCCGAATTCGACATGGCTGAGACGCACGATGTTGAAAGGCGGATAGAGATTGGGTTTCGGCAGGGGCATTTGTTCCTCCTCTTATGCGTACTTATAGATATTAGCGGCTCAGCCGCCGAGTTTCTGGATGGCGTGCGGCTTGGTGGCAAAGGCGATGTTCTTGGTTTCCATGTAGAAATCGAAGGACCAGTCGCCGCCGTCGCGGCCGATGCCGGAGCTTTTGACCCCGCCGAAGGGCGTCGGCAGGTGACGCACATTTTCCGAGTTCACCCAGATCATGCCGGCTTCGAGGTGATCGGTGAAACGGAAGGCGCGGGTGACGTCCGAGGTCCAGAGATAACCGGTCAGGCCGTACTGGACGTCATTGGCCAGCGCCAGCGCATCGGCTTCGTCCTTGAAGGGGATGGCGGTCAGAACCGGCCCGAAGATTTCTTCCTGAGCGATGCGCATCTGGTTGTTGGCGCCAGTGAAGAGCGTGGGCGAGACATAGCAACCGCCGCCAGGGCCGTTGACTTTCTCACCGCCGGCGGCGAGTGTCGCACCTTCCGAACGGCCGATCTGAATATATTCCAGCACCTTCTTTTCATGCACGGGATGGACGAGCGGGCCAACGACCGTTTCCGGATCGAGGGGATGGCCGACCTTGATGCGCTTGGCCTTCTCAGCGACGATCGCGGTGAACTTGTCGTAGACGCTTTCCTCCACCAGCAGGCGCGAGGACGACGTGCAGCGCTCGCCATTCAAAGAATAGATCATGAAGACGGCAGCGTCGGCTGCGCGTTCCAGATCGGCATCGGCAAAGACGATGACAGGGTTCTTGCCGCCGAGCTCGAAATGCACACGCTTCAGCGTGTCGGCGCCCTGCTTCATGATCATCGAGCCGGTGCGGCTTTCGCCGACGAAGCCGATCGCCTTGATCAGCGGGTGTTCGGTCAATGCGCGACCGGCATCCTCGCCGAGACCGTTGACGAGATTCCATACACCCTTCGGCAGGCCGGCCTCCTCGGCGATCTCCACTAGAAGGCGCGCAGTGAGTGGCGAGAATTCGGCCGGCTTGTGGACGATGGTGCATCCGGCGGCAAGCGCCGGCGCGATCTTCCAGGTCGACAGCATGAAGGGCGTGTTCCAGGGCGTGATAATGCCGACCGGGCCGATCGGCACGCGCGTCGTCAGGTTCACCTGACCTTCCGCACGCAACGTCTTGCCGTCGCGGGCTTCCGGGGCGCGATCGGCGAAGAAGCGGAAGTTTTCCGCACCACGCAGAGCGGCCTTGGCCATGAATTTCAGCGATTGTCCGGTATCCATGCACTCGACGAAGGCGATTTCTTCGGCGCGCGCGACGATCGCATCGGCGATCTTATGCAGGAGCTTCTTGCGGGCTTCACCAGGCATCGCGGCCCACTCTGCGAAGGCAGCCTTTGCGGCCCTTGCAGCGCGATCGATATCGGTGGCCTTGCCGCGGGCAACGGTGGCGAGAGGTTTCAGATCGACGGGCGAGATGGTCTCGAAGGTCGAACCGTCATCGGCTGGAACATCCTCTCCATTGATGCGGTTGAGAACGCCGCGATCCTTGAAACGGGCGAGAAAGCCTTCCGCCTTTGCGATGTTTTCCTGCAGTTTGGACATCGTCTATTCCTTTGGTGTTATGTCGTCCCACGAAGGGAATGTCACTTGCCGCGCAGCCGCGGATGAATGGCGTTCTTCTTCCAGCTGAGCTCCGCATCGATCTCGCGGATCTCGAGCGAAAGGGCGAAATGCGGTGTCTCGAAAAGTGGACCGAGAACGTCGATCGCTGCGGCGAAGATTGCCTCGCCGGTGCGTTTCTTTTCGTCCTCCGTGCGGCCCTTGCCGATGCGGAAGTTCAAGTCGATGAAGGCGTTTTCCGGCAGCTTGTCGGCGATGGCATAGTGATCGGCGCGAAAGGCGCGCACCCGCACAGCCCCGACCTCGAAAAGCCCGGTCTCCAGGACCGTTTCCAGCAGCCGCTCGCAGAGCGCACCGATATCGGCGCGACCCTCCAGATTGGCCGAATATTCGATGGCGAGATGTGGCATTGAGTCCTCCCGAGACCGTAATTACTTAACACGTTAATAAATATCTCGCAGATGTCAAGCGGCAAAGTCGAGCTCTCTTGCCATCTTCAGGCTTTCATTGACGTAACGCGACAGACGTTCGACATTGCCCGGAATTTCCGGGCGTTCCGCGAGCCATCCAATATATGTAAGGCTCCTCAGCACCATGAATAGGGGCAGGGCCGCCAGCGCCGCGTCGGAGAGGGATCGCCGGCTGCGATAACCTGCTATCAGTGCTTGCTCGATTGCAGGATAGGCGGGCTCTCTGCGGTTCTTGAGTAGGGTCGTGGCAAGATCGAACAGGCGGAAACCATGTCCCGCATCGTCGAAATCGATGAAGGCGACATCGCCGTCGGCTCCCGTCAGAAAGATGTTTTCCCGCACCAGATCGGCATGGATCAGCCCGTAGTCGAGGCTTTGGCTTTCAGCTTTCGCAAAGGCACGGCGTAGTTCATTGCGCAATGCCGAGAGCGCAGTGGTGCTCTCGGACGAAATGCCCCGGCAATCCCAGAAGCGACCCCATAACGGCTTTTCGCCGACCAGACCCTCGACGTTCCATGCCGGGCGGCGAAAACGCTCCGGAGGCTCCCAAGCATCGGCAAGCTCGTGCATGGTCGCCATGCTCTGTCCGACGCGAAAGAAGATGTCGGCCTGCATCTCTGCCGAATGCGACAGCGGCACGCCACTTTGGCCAAGCGGCACGCCGTCGATCCAGCTCACCACGTCGGCATGCTGTTCGGCAAAATGCCTGTTGGCTGGCAGTCGGACGAGGCTCTGCTTTCTGCTTGTCGGAACGGGACTCGGCACATCAAGGCCGCCGAGCTTGAGCGCCGCCATGAAGTGCAGTTCCGAGCGCAGGCTCGTCTCGTCATGGTAGCCCGGCCGATGGAGCCGCAGTGCGGCGAACTGACCATCCTCCAGCGTGATGCGGAAGACGGCATTCTCTCGATATTTCATCAGGAGAGGTTCATGGGCCTGCACAGGCCAATGGTTGAGGGCCTCCAGCGCACGTCTCTGCAGGGCATCGCGGATGTCCTGAGGCAATTGATCAGCCATATTGCCTCACAGGCCGGATAGGACATCGTCGAAGATCGACAACATGTAGTCGGCATTGCTCCGGGTAAACGGCATGGGCGGTCGGATCTTCGTGGCACATTGGTGAATGCCGATCTTGCCCATCAGCACGCCGCGTTCGCGCATGGCGTTGATGATCCGGGTTGCCTCAGCGGTAGCCGGCTCCTTCGTCTGCCTGTCCAGCACAAACTCAGTGCCCATGAAGAGGCCACTGCCGCGCACGTCGCCGATGATCGAGTGCTTCTCGGCCAGCCGCTTGAACGCGTCGCGCGTATATTCGCCGACATTGCGGGCATTCTCGATAAGGTTTTCGTCCTCGATGACATCGAGCACAGCCATGGCCGCCGCGCAGGAAACCGGATTGCCGCCGAAGGTGTTGAAATAGCGGAACGCTTTGCGAAAGGTGTTGATCGTATCGACATTGGCCACAACGCCGCCGACCGGATGGCCGTTGGCCATCGGCTTGCCGAGCGTGACGATATCGGGAACGATGCCAGCGTGCTGGTGACCCCACATATGCGTGCCGGTTCGGCCGAAACCGGGCTGTACCTCGTCGGTAATCACGAGGCCGCCGGCCTTGCGCACGGCGGCAACCGTTTTGTCGAGAAAACCCGGCGGTAGATCGGGAAAGCCTTCATTGGCGAAGAACGGATCGATGATGATGGCCGAAAAGCCGTGCGGGCTCTCCTGAAGCGAGGTAATCGCTTTCTCCACTTCGGCCGCAAAGGTCATAGCAAAGGCCTCTCCGCCTTCGCCGCCGAGCGGGCGATAGCTGTCCGGCGCCGGCACGTGGCGCACATGGCCGCCGAAGCCGCCGACCGGCGGCATGCGGGTCGATAGCTGCGACACCGCGGTCGTGTTGCCATGATATGTATGGTTGGTGGCGATGACGCCGGTTTTGCCGGTCATGGCTTGCGCCATGCGCAACGCCACGTCGTTGGCTTCGCTGCCCGTGCAGGTCAGGATCGCCGCGTTGAGGCTCTTGTCGAAGGTTGCCGTCAGCCGCTCGACATAATCAAGTATGCCTTCGTGCAGGTAGCGCGTATGCGTGTTCAGCGTCGAGGCCTGCCGCGCGATTGCTTCCACCACGCGCGGGTGGCAATGGCCGACATGCGGCACATTGTTGTAGCAATCTAGATACTTGCGGCCATCGGCGTCCCAGAGCCAGACGCCTTCGCCGCGCACCAGATGCACGGGGTCGTCATAAAAGAGCGACATGTTCCGGCCGAGAAGCCGTTCCCGACGCGCGATAAGGGCTGCAGTGTCGGACATGATCAGCCCCTTGCCGCGTTGAGACCTGCGTCGAGCGCGGTCAGGATGGTCTGGACATTCTCCGCCGTCACGATGAGCGGCGGCGACATGATGACATTGGTGCCCGAGGTGCGGACCAAGACGCCGGCGTCATAGGTCGCGTCCTGTACCTTTTGCACGACATCCTTGGCAGCACCGCTCTTCTTTGCGCGGTCGCTGACGAGTTCGAGGGCGCACATCAAACCCTTGCCGCGCACATCGCCGATCAATTCATGCTTGTTCTGCAACGCCTTGAGGCCGGCGAGTAGCTCTTCGCCGCGGGCGGCGGCATTGGCGGCGACGTTGAGCCGCTTGGTTTCCTTCAAGGTCGCAAGGGCTGCGGCGGCACCGACCGGATGACCGGAATAGGTGTAACCATGGCCGATGCTGCCGACAGCGCCCTTGTTGCTTTCGAAGACCTGCGCCACCTTGTCGGAGATCATCACCGCACCGAAGGGGAAGTAGCCGTTGGTGATCGCTTTGGCCGTCGACATCATGTCCGGCTGCACGCCCCAGAGACGCGATCCGGTCCAGGCGCCGGTGCGGCCGAAGGCGGTGATCACTTCGTCGGCGATCAGCAGGATGCCGTGCCGATCGCAGATCTCGCGCATCAGCGGCAGGAAGGTCTCATGCGGAACGATGACGCCACCGGCGCCGAGCACCGGTTCGACAATCAGAGCCGCAATGGTGTCGGCGCCCTGGAAGGCAATTTCATCCTCGAAGAGCCTGCCGATTGCAGCCGCAATCTCCGCACCATCGGTGGTGTTGAAGGGATTGCGGTAGGTGAAGGGTGCCGGCAGGTGGAAGACGCCTGGAAGCAGCGGCTCGTAGTTGCGGCGGAAGTTCTGGTTGCCGTTGACCGAGGCGCCGCCAAAATGCGTGCCATGATAGCCCTTCTTCAGCGCGACGAACTTGGTGCGCTCGGGCTGACCATTGACCTTGTGGTACTGGCGCGCCAGCCGCAGGCAGGTCTCGACCGAATCCGAGCCGCCTGAGGTAAAGAAGGAACGGCTGAGGCCGTCCGGCTTGAACCATTCCGCAAGCTCGTAGGACAGCTCGATCAGGGGTGAGTTCGTCGTGCCGCGGAAGGTCGAATAATAAGGCAGTTCGTCGAGCTGGTCGCGGATCGCCTTCTTCACCGGCTCGCAGGAATAGCCGAGATTGACGTTCCAGAGGCCGCCCACTGCGTCGAGCACTTTCTTGCCCTGGATATCGACGATTTCGACGCCTTCGCCTGAGTTGATGATGCGCGGCGGATTGGCCTGCATCTCAGCGGGATGAGCCATCGGATGCCACAGGTGACGGGCGTTGTTTTCGATGATGAAATTGGTCTCACGCATGTCAAATTCCTCTTGGTTCAGAGCCCCAGCATCGCAAGTGCGCGGGCATAGCTTTCGGCAGGGCGGGTCACGTCGAAATGCACGTGAGGCAAGCTCACGGCTTCGGCGCCCTCGATGTTCTTCTTCTGGTCGTCGACGAAGACGCAGGCCTCGCGCGGGAGGTTGAGCTCGGCAAGGACGAGCTCGTAGGCGCGGGGATCGGGTTTCAGGATCTTCGTGTAGGTGGCATCGACGATGACGTCGAAAAGCTCGATCAGCGGAAAGCGCTGACGGAATTCGACGCCATAGAAAAGGTCGAGTTCGTTCGACAGGATTGCCAGCTTGAGGCCGGCCTCCTTGGTGCGCAGGATGGCGTCGCGGGCTTCTGGCCGCAGGACCAGCTCCGGCTCGGCGCCGCGCGCCCGGCGCACGAAGGTCTGCATGTCCGTCCAGTTTTCGCCGACCAGCTTGCCAACTTCCTTCGTGCGCTTCAGCCAATAGTCGCGTTCGGTGATCTCGCGGTTCTGCATTTCGACCCAAAGCGGGTCCGTCGTCGTGTCGAACGGGCCGAGCCAGGTTAGCGATCCCTTGGGAAGGCCGAGCGTGCGCTCGGTGATGTCATGGGTTTCGAACAGGGTGCGGGTAACGACGCCGCCAAAGTCGAGGATAAGCGCGCGGTCTTGGCTCATGGCCGCCCCTCCGGAATGACGCCTTCGGCAACCCATCGATCGAAGATGGCAAGGGCAGCGGTCGAGAAGGCCGGCGCGTTGATATGCGCATCGACCTCCTGCAGCGTAACGCTGGGCGGAACGGCTCGGCGCATTTCGTCGAGGAAGGCGTCGAGGCCCTCTGGATCATGCAAGGGTTCATCCGGCTTGTCCCATTCCTGCAAGCCTTCAGTCGGCAGGAGGAAGGCGACATTCGCTTCGGCGCGCCGCAGTTTTTCTCCGATCACACGGGCTACCGCACGCCGCCCTTCCGGCGATGTCGTTACCGACCCGATCAGCCGGTTATGGGCGTGATACGGGCGATCCACAAAGATCTCTGGCAGGGCTTGCCATGCCTGAAGATCGACCATGTCGATCGCGCCGGGTGCGACGATCTGCGGAATGCCGGCGCGACCGGCGTTTTCGAGACGGTCGGGCCCAGAGGTGACGACGCTGCTATAATGATGATTGCTGACTTCCTGGATGCAGAAGTCGAAGACGGCGGCAAAGCCACCCTTCGAGGCGATCGCTTCATAGGCCCGTCCGCCCATGCCAGTCGAATGGAATACGGCGACGTCGTAGCCGCGCTTTTCCAGCTCGGGCCGCAGATATTTCATATATTTCAGGCAGGAGGAGCCAAGGGAGGTCATGCCGACGAGGGGACGTTCGCGATCGGGCTTGGTGCCGTGCTTTGCAGCGCCGAGCACTGCGCCGCAGGCCTGGGAAAGAACCGACTGGCAGATGCTGTTGAGACCATAGAGACCGCCAGCCCACAGGATCATCATAAGATCGGGCGCGATGCGTTCGGGCGGTATGAGGTGGGAGTAGGCAATGGTCGAAACCACGAATTTCGGCACGCCGAGCGGCAGGACGGCAGCGACATCGAGCGCCAGATCCGTGCCCATAGAGCCGCCGAGCACGATAATGCCGTCGATTAGTCCATCGTCATAGAGGCGGAGGGTCAGGGCCGACGCACCCTTCGCCATAGCCGCCATGGCGCTGTTTTCGTCGCCGCTTTCGGTAATGGCTTCGATTGTCGTTGCGGCAGCCTTCGCAATGTCATGTTTGGAATAATCGGGGCTGTAAGGTGGGTCGCCGAGAATGCTCACATCCATCATGACCGGCTGGCCACCGGCCTGCTTGATGACGGACGCCATGAATTGCAGTTCGTCGCATTTGGTGTCACCGGTTCCGATGACGAGTATCCGCGGTGAGGGAGCTTCCGGGCTCATCAATCCGTCCTCCTGAGTTTCGCAATGGTTCCCGTGGGTCTTTCCGACCCGTAGTATTTTTCTGAGATCGCGTTGGCCGTGGCGACGGCCTGCGCGCCGAATTCCTGGATGGCAGCCTTCGTGGTGCGAGAGAGCGGGGCGGCGATTGCCACGCAACCGATCGGGCGGCCGCTCGGCGTGCGCACCGGTGCCGCCGTGCTGATGACACCGGCCTCCAGGCCTTGGTCAATAACGGAAAAGCCCCGTGCTGCGGTTTCATCGAGCATCTTATGCAGCAATTGGGGATCGGTGACGGTGTGATCCGTAAACTTTTCCAGCGGCTTTTTAAGCGCTTCGTCGATTTCTATCCTTGGGCAGAAGGCCAGAAAGGCGAGGCCTGATGCCGTCGCATGAAAGGGAAGGAGGCTTCCGACATCGACGATGATGCGGTGGGCGCGCGGTGAGTCTTCAACATGAATGGTAGAAAGCTGCCCGCCCGAAAATTCGGACAGATGCACGGTCTCGGTCGACGATTCGGCAAGCGTCCTGATGAAGGGGATTGCGACCCGCAGGAAGGGAAAGCGCGCTTCCCGGATACGGGCGAGGCGAACCGGTGCCGAGCCGATGCGGTAGCGGCGGCTATCTGGATCCTGTTCCACAAAGCCATGTTTTTCCAGTTCCACCAGAAAGCGTCGCGCCGTCGCCTTGTCCAGCGCGCAGAGGCGGGCGATGTCGGTCAGACCCGCCTCCTTGTCCAGCCGTGACAGGGTATCCAGCAATGCCAGCGCCTTTCCGATCGTGCTCATTATTCCTCCTCTTGGGTTGGTCAGGGTCTGATTCTAGGCGTCCAGCCGGGGCTTCCCGTCAAATCAGCCTGCTGACCCTGCGCCGCGGCACGATAGCAGCGACCCAAGATACTTAACATGCGAAATAACTTGACAGAGGCCGGCAATGTTTGCAAGTCTATATTTGAAGCTGTGGTTCAAATAGTGAACCATAAGCGCTGACGGCGGTAAGATCAACAAAACATAGGCCCCGATCGTCAGTCCGGTTTTTGGTGGAGGTCGCACGCGTGCAATCGCGGCGATGATCGGATGTTCTTAAACAAGGGGAACGAACGCAGATGAACACGCAAAACTCGCAAGGCACGGCTGACAACCAGCTGCGCAAGAACAGTCTCGGCGTCGGTGCCGTGACCTTCCTCGTGGTGTCGGCCGCAGCACCGCTGACGGCGGTGGCCGGCGGCGTGCCGCTTTCGATGATGCTCGGCAACGGGCCGGGCATTCCGCTGACCTTCCTGCTGGTGACGGGTATTCTGCTGCTGTTTGCGGTCGGCTATGTCGCCATGGCGCGTCACATTCGCAATGCCGGTGCCTTCTATGCCTATACGGCCCAGGGCCTTGGCGGCTTGATGGGCGGTGCCGCGGCACTGATCGCGATCCTCGCCTATAATGCCATGCAGGTCGGCGTTCTCGGGCTTTTCGGTGCGGCGACCAAAGGTTTCTTTGCCGAGCAGCTCGGCCTCGATCTTCCCTGGTGGGTCTGGAGCTTCATCGGCATCGCGTTCGTTGCCGTCTTTGGCTACCGCCGTGTGGATCTGTCGGCGAAAGTGCTGACGGTGCTCGTTATTCTCGAATATCTCGTCGTGCTCGTCATCGATGCTGCGATCTTCATCAAGGGTGGCGATGCCGGTTTGACGGCCGCGTCGTTCACACCGACTGCCTTCTGGAGCGGAACGCCGGCAATCGGTTTGCTGTTCTGCTTTGCCGCTTTCATCGGCTTTGAAGCGACCACTATCTACAGCGAAGAAGCTCGCGAACCGGAAAAGACCGTGCCGCGCGCGACCTATATTTCCGTTCTCATCATCGGCCTCTTCTATATGCTGACGTCCTGGCTGATGGTGACCGGCGCCGGCGTCGACAAGCTCGTTCCGACCCTGCAGGGTCTTGCCGATCCCACGACCTTTCTCTTCGGCCTCGCTGAACGCTATGTCGGGCACTGGATCACCATTGTCATGAGCGTGCTCTTCATCACCAGCCTGTTTGCCGGCATTCTCGCCTTTCACAACGGCGTTGCCCGCTACATGTATGTTGCTGGCCGCGAAGGCTTGCTGCCGAAATCGGTCGGCGTCACGCATCCAGTCTTCCAGAGCCCGCATGTCGGCTCGATCATCCAGACCGGTATTGCCGTGCTCGTCGTCGCGCTCTTTGCTGTGACGGGTCAGGATCCGGTGCTGGCGCTCTTCTCCTGGCTCACCAATGTCGCGACGCTGGCGATCATCCTGCTGATGGCGTTTACAGCCTTCTCGATCGTGGTGTTCTTCAGCCGCAATCCGGGGCTTGAGCGCAATGTGCTTGCGATCAAGGTGCTGCCCATCTTGACGGGTCTGATCCTTTTGGCGCTCGTCTATTATATCTCGGCGAATTTCGGCGCGATTGCTGGCGCCAATGGCGTGCTGGCCGTGTTGTTGCCGGCGCTCGTGCTGATCGCAGGGATCATTGGCTTCATCGCGGCTGCTCGCCTGAAGTCGTCGGATGCAGCAGGCTATGCCCGCCTTGGCGCCGGCCAGGAGGCTTGAGTTCCAATCGCGGTGGCGGGAAAACCCGCCACCCTCTTTGTGAGAGAATGAGATGCAGGACAAGATCGATCAGCTCCGGGCATTACCCGTTTCGCCGCAGGCGTTGTTCATCGCAGGTGCCTGGCGGCAGCCGATCAGCGGAGCCGCCATGGACGTCATTTCGCCGATCGACGGAACAAAGTTGACCACGATTGCCGATGCCGGCACGGAGGATGTCGATCTCGCGGTCAAGGCCGCGCGGCAGGCTTTCGAAAAAGGCAGTTGGTCGAAGGCGGCACCGGCCCAACGTAAGAAGGTGCTGCTGAAAATTGCCGAACTGATCGAGAAGAACGCGCTCGAACTGGCCGTGCTGGGTGTCCGCGACAACGGCACGGAAATTTCGATGGCGCTGAAGGCCGAGCCTGGCAGCGCCGCCGGCACGTTCCGCTACTATGCCGAGGCGATCGACAAGGTTTATGGGGAGATCGCGCCAACAGCGGAGAATATTCTCGGCCTCGTCCACCGCGAGCCCATCGGCGTCGTTGCCGCCATTGTGCCGTGGAATTTCCCAATGATGATCGGCGCCTGGAAGATCGCGCCTGCACTTGCCGCAGGCAATTCCGTCGTGCTGAAGCCCGCCGAGGGCGCATCGCTGACGCTGCTCAGACTCGCCGAAATTTGCGCCGAAGCGGGATTGCCCGAAGGCGTACTCAACGTCGTGACCGGCCGAGGTGCGGTCTGCGGCGAGGCGCTGGGGCTACACATGGATATCGATGTGCTCGCCTTCACCGGTTCCGGTCCCATCGGGCGGCGGCTCCTGGAATATTCGGCGCGCTCGAACCTGAAGCGCATCTATCTGGAGCTTGGCGGCAAGTCCCCGAACATCGTCTTCGCCGATGCGCCCGATCTCGATCAGGCGGCCAGGGTTTCCGCCTATGGTATCTTCCGCAATTCCGGCCAGGTCTGTGTCGCCGGCTCGCGGCTGCTTGTGGAGAAGTCGATTCATGAAGCCTTCTCTCAGAAGGTCGCGGGGATCGCCGACAGCATGAAAGTGGGCGATCCGCTGCAGCTGACGACGGAAGCAGGGGCGATTTCCAGCGAGGTCCAGCTGAAGAAGGATCTTGGCTACGTCTCGCAGGCGCTGTCGGAGGGTGCATCGTTGCGCACTGGTGGTTCGCGTATTCTCGAGGAGACGGGCGGTTATTACATGCGGCCGACCGTATTCGACGTGAAGCCGTCGATGACCCTGGCGCGGGAAGAGGTCTTCGGGCCGATCCTGTCGATCATTCCCTTTGAAGGTGAAGCAGAGGCCCTGCGGATCGCCAATGCCACGGAATATGGCCTTGCCTCGGCCGTCTGGACATCGAACCTGTCGCAGGCTCATCGAATGGTCCGGGGCATCCGCGCCGGCGTGGTGCATGTCAATACCTATGGCGGTGCCGATAACAGCGTACCACTTGGTGGCGTCAAACAATCCGGCAATGGCCACGACAAATCGCTGCATGCGCTCGACAAGTATGTCGATCTGAAGACGGCCTGGATTCAGCTCTGACAGATTGTTTTATTACGTAAAAGGGGTGCCGCCTTAACGCCGGCCCCCTTTTTTGCTCCCACGATCGATAGTTGTTCCTGCTGCACCTAGCCGCCGAAGCTCCCGGTCTGGGTCGGCACATGCACATAGTTGCGGTCGAAATAGAGCAGCGCATGCCCATCCTTGCGGCTGCGGATATCCATCACCTCGCCGATAAAGATATGGTGCGTGCCGACCAAGCGCGCTTCTGTCAGCCGGCAATCGAAGGAGACGATGGCATCGGAGAGCGCCTGGCTGCCAGAGCGGAAGTTGATCCATTCCGCGGCGGCATAGCGCTCTTCCATGTCGGCGCGTTGGCCGGCGAAATAGCCGGCCAGTTCCTTGTGCTCCTGCGTCAGAACATTGACGCAGAAGCGGCGATTATCGAGGAAGAGGCTAGTTTGCGCCGAGCGGCTATTCATGCAGACCAGCAGCGTCGGCGGTTCGTCGGTGACGCTGCACATGGCGGTGGCGGTAAAGCCGCCGCGGCCGGCGGGGCCGTTGGTGGTGATGACATTCACCGGTGCGCAAACCCTGGCCATGGCGTTGCGAAATTCGGTTTTCGAGAGTTGCTCCTCCATGGCAGCATCCTCATTCGGCGGCGTTGCGGACGGGGGAGGTGCCACCCAAAGGCGGCAGCCACGTATCTCCGGTCCAGCCATTCTCGTCGTAATCGCTCATGCACTGATCGACGAGCGCTTCCATTTCCTTCAACCGACCGCCGCGCTCGGCACCCTTCAGCACCTGCAGGCGGACTTCCTCCGGCGCGCCGGCATAGTTGAGCTCGTAAAGCGCGTGGCGTCCGCCGAACTCGGTGCCGGTCGCGTCCCACAGCAGCTTCATGATCTTGATGCGCTCGATATGGCCCATGTCATTGGAACCGCGCACATATTGCGCGAGGTAGCGGTCGATCTCCGGATTACCGAAATCCTTGGCCGAAGAGGGCAGATAGATCAGGCCCGAAGCGATGACTTTGCGGACCGTTTCGATGACACGCGGATAGGCCTCCGACATGAAGGTGCGGTAGGAGAGGGCCGCTTCCATGTTTGGCAGCACCGCGCCATTCGCCCAAGGCTGCGGATTGTAGGCCATGGCATTGGAGAAGGACCAGAACATGTGGCGAAGCGCAATGACTTCGCCGAGTGCCGCCTGATTGCCGCGGAAGGCATCGCCGCCGGTCGCGCGCAGCGCCTTGGCCAGCAATCCGGCGATGAAATCGAGCTTCACGGCGAAACGCGTGCAGCCCTGGAAGCAATAGCCATGCATGAAGCCCGAAGCCGGGTGGAAGGAGAGGACCTTTGCCGCGTCGCGCAGCACGAGCACATCCTCCCAGGGCACGAAGACATTATCGAGCACCAGGATCGCGTCGTTCTCGTCGAAGCGTGACGACAGCGGGTAGTCGAAGGGATGTCCTACGGTATTGGCGGTCTGCTCATAGGAGACGCGGCAGAACATCTTGATCCCAGGCGCATTCATCGGAACGATAAACATGACTGAAAGCGATGGGTCTTCCGTGACCGTCGCCGAACTCTGGGCGAGGAAATTATAGTGGGTCAGCGCTGAGGATGTCGCCACTACCTTGGCGCCGGAGACATAGATACCAGCATCGGTCTCCTTGGTAATGTGGACGAAGACATCCTTGACGGCATCGGCGGGCTTGTGGCGGTCGATTGGCGGATTGACGATCGCATGGTTCATGAAGAGCACGGACTCCTGCGCCCGCTTGTGCCAGGAAAGTGCATTGTCCTTGAATGGGCCGTACCAGTCGGCATTGGCGCCGAGTGTGTTCATGAGGGCTGCCTTGTAATCGGCGGTGCGGCCCATCCAGCCATAGGACATGCGCGCCCAATCGGCGATGGCGCCCTGCTGTGCCACAAGTTCGGCGGAAGATTTCGCCACCCGGAAGTATTTGTGGGTATAGCCGCCTGATCCCGTATCTGTCGGCGATGTCAGGCGTTCCTTGGTCTTTTCGTCATGCAGCGCGTCGTACATGCGGGCGAGCGAGCGGACGGAGTTGCGCATGGCGGGATGCGCAGTCACATCGGCGATGCGCTCGCCATTGATATAGACTTCGCGGCCATCGCGCAGGCTTTCCAGATATTCGGCGCCGGTAAACGGACGGGTCTTGTCGCTGCGGTGATCTTCAGCTCGCATCTCGTATTCCTCCCTTGAGATCATGATCAATGCTACGTCCGAACCCTCGGCGCGACCATGGACAAAGGGGGCAATTCGCTGGTACTTTTTCCGGCATGTCGCAGAAGAACGAAATCCCGAATTTCTTTGTTTATGGCGTGCCGAGCCGGGCGCTTGACGTCGGATTTCTGCACGTGGAAACGGTCATGGACCGTAAAACGCTGCATTTTGGGCATGTCGCGTCTCATAAACACCCGTTGATGGGGCAGATCACCTATTGGTACAAGGGCGGCGGTCGCTACCGGATCGAGGATCGGACTTGGAATTTTTCCGCTCCGACGATCAGCTTCGTGCCGAGTAACATCATTCATGGATTCGATGTCGACGATCAGTCCGATGCCATCGTCGTCTCGATATCGGACGATACTTTAAAGGCTTTGGTACCTCAGGTGGATCTAAGCCTTGACGTGCCGACCTTTCTGACGGCGCGGCCGGACGATCCTTCCTGGCAAAAGATCGACACGCTGCTGCAAATGGTCAGCGCCGAATATCGCGAGCGCGGCGGCCAAAGCGAAAAAGTCATGCTGGGGCTGATCGGCGTCGTGCTGTCGCTGATGAACCGGTTTGGCGGCAGCGCGGCGCTGCCTTCAGCTTCACCGACCGTGACGCTTGCCTTGGCGCTACGCAGCGCCATAGACCACCATTACAAGAGCGATTGGCCGGTCGGCAACTATGTCGACCTGCTCGCCACGACGCCGCATCTGCTCGATAAGGCGGCGCGCGAGGTGTTCGGACACAGCGTCAAGGAAATGCTTTTGGACCGGCGGCTGCTGGAAGCCAAGCGTCTGCTGATGTTCACCATCCGCTCCGTCGAGGATATTGGTCGTGAAGTAGGCTTTGAAGATCCCGCCTATTTCTCACGCTTTTTCCGCAAGCGGGTGGGGGAGGCACCGGCGGCCTGGCGGCGCCGGAATTTGGAGCGAGCGCCGTCGGGGAATGATGCGGCTTGACAAGGGCCGTTGCGACGTGTTCGGCCTATCTTGATCGATCAGCTTCTCCGGTAGCGGGCGCGAAAATCGCGCGGCGTGCAGTTTTCGCGCTCATGGAATAGCCGGGAGAAGTAGAACGGATCATCGAATCCGACTTTTGAGGCGATGATCTCGATCTTGTCGTCTGTCATCGTCAGCAACTCTTTTGCACGGTCCATGCGCAGGCGAAGCTGAAACCCCTTCGGCGGCAGCCCGACTTCCGCCGTGATTTTTCGGCGCAGCGTGGCGGGCGACATGCTGTATTCAGCTGCGAAAGCCGCCATGTCGAGAGCTTCTGTTGCTCTTTGGCGAAGAGCCTCGATGATCTCGCCGATATCCGAACCTTGCCGAGGAGAGGGGGCGATTTGGCTCGCCTGCCGTGCAGCCAAAATGACGATCTGATGAAGAGCGGATGAAGCAGCGGCTCTCGATAGGTTGGTGTCTTCGATAAGGTCGTCGTGGATGGAGCCGAAGAGACGCTGCACATTATCGAGATTACGAAGGGCGGTGAGCGGATTCTGCTCGCTGATGAGGCGCAGTCGCAGGAAGTCGCGCACGAGAGAGCCTTCGAAAAGCGCCCATCGCTCACTCCAGCCTTGCGCATCGGGACCATAAGAGTGCTGGCGGTTCGGGAAGAGCCAGAAGAGCGCCGGGCCTTTCACGCTTCTGCGGCCACCGGCATCCGTTTCGAGAAAGCCTTGGCCGCTTTCGACGAGCACCACCGCATAGCTCGGCAGCTTCCGTGCTCTAACGGCATGCATGGCATGCTGCTTGCCGCTGCCGGTGACGGCCAGTCCTCCGGCGGCGGCAAGTGGCGAGCGGTAGATGGCATGTGTTGTCGATGTCATGGTGAGCGAAAAGTCCAGTATCACTTTCGTCCATGTAGTGAAGCATCGCTGGTTGCTAGATTCAATGGGCAATCAAATCAAACCATAGGCGAGTGAAATGTCGATTCCCATGCAGAACGTCCTTTCCGACAAGAGTGCACTTAACCTTGTTGCCAATGGAAAGGTTCTCTCCACCGCGCCCGATCGGCTCGGTTATCTCACCCCGACCGATCCGAGCATCGGTGTTGAGGCAATCCGTACGCTCTACGAGGAGAACGGCTATGTGTGGCTCAAGGGATTTCTGCCGCGCAAGGACGTGATCGATTTTCGCGGCTGGGTCTTCGGTCACATGGCGAAGACGGGGCTGATCGAGAAGGGAACGGATCCGAGGGATGGGATATCGTCCGCTTCGGCGCCGGAAGGCAGGGAGCTCGATCGTTGCCTGATGTCGCTCGTGCGCTCGGTCGCCTATGAAGGCTTTTGCGCGCAGCCGCGTCTTTCGCGCTTCATGGATGACTTCCTGTCGGGCATCTCCTATCTGCATAAGCGCAAGATTATGCGCCATGTGCGGCCGGGAACGGCGACGGCGACGCCGGCGCATTATGATCTGGTCTATCTTCGCGGCGGCACCAGCCGGATCGTCACGGCATGGATACCGATCGGCGATATCCCGATCGAAATGGGCGGGCTGACCTATCTGGAGGGATCGCACGCGATCGGCCGAGAGATGGAGCGGGAGTTTGGCGAAAAGAACAGGGATCTCAGCCCCGAAGAGCGTGTCAGCGCGTTCAACCGCAATATGACGGAGGGTGGCTGGGTTTCGAAAGATCTGCCTGGCATGGCTGAGCGCTTCGACACGCGCTGGCTGGTCGCCGATTATGAGGCGGGCGACGTCATGCTCCATTCACCGTTCATGATCCACGCCGCCACCACTAATCAGGACAGCCAGCGCAGACTGCGCCTTTCCACCGATATTCGCTATCAGAATGTCGAGGATGAGATCGATGCGCGATGGAACAATCATTGGACGCTGGGCGACATGCTGTGATTCAGGTTTGATCGTGTGGCAGGCTCGTTCGAAGCGTGCCCTAATTGTCACCGTTTAGGACGCGCTCGATTTCCTCGACACGATCGCGACGGCGCTTCAGCCGTTTGCCGATGCGGCCAAACCAGCGTTTGCGCTTGGTCGCCTCGCGGCTTGCCTGGAGCTGTTCGATGAAGACCTCGCTGACGGCACCATTCTCGACCCGATCGAATATCCAGCAGAATGACGCAGGCAGTCTGGCTACACGGAATTGGGGTTTCGCGCTCGCTGCGTCCTCGGCGATGATTTCCTCCAGAACCACCTGATCCCACACGTCAGGCTTGGCAAGACATCCTTCCCGCCAGCGCTCGATGAGCTCCGCCGCGCCGGGCGTGTCGTTGATGAGAATCGTCGCGCTGATAAGACGGGCATCGAACTCATAGTAGACTGCAATATCGCATTCGAGTTTACGAAGCTCCGGCCAGGGATTGCGGTGGAAGACTGCATCGACGTCGACATAAAGAATAGGCCCGCGCAGCCTCGCCCTTTCCTGCAGAAGGAAGCCGGGTTTCAGCCCGGCATTCAGTACCCAGCTGCCGGCGCTGGGCACTGCCGTTGCATGTACCTTCAGCCCGATCCGCTCCGCCGAATGGGCCATACGCTCCTTTTCCTGTTCGTAAAAACTGCCTTCGGTAAAAAACGCCACAATCGGGCCGTCGGCGCTGGTTGCCGCGGATTTGCGTTCGGCCAGATCCTGTTCTGCCGGGAAGGGGACGATCAATGCACGCTGCTGCGGGCTCCAGGGGCGAATTTTATTGAGGATATTCAAGAAGGCACCTTCGGGATGTGTGAGCTTCAATCGACTATCCGCCACCCCGAAGCGTAGCGGACAAGATTGAGAGTTTGGATGAATGGAGCATTTAATCTGGCCGATGGCGGAAACGTCACATCGTTGGCGTTCGTACAGGATTGGCAAACCATTTGATCTTCGCTAATCGATTGTCATGTCCGATAATGTCATCAAGTTTGAACGCCGTCCGAAGCCGAAACCGCCGAGACAAACGCCTCCCTGGCTCAAGCGTTTGCTGGCGATTTTGGCCATCATTGCATTTTTCGTAGCAGCCTTTGCTTATTTCACGCTGAAGAACGGCGGAGCCGGCCCAACATTCTGACAGCTCGAGACCTATGCGATCTCGGGTCGATTGTCCGCTCAGGTATGGGGACGGCGGCGCTTTGATTTGCGCGCTTTGCGGCTGCATTATGGCCTTCGACGGCCGTTCCACCTTTAGGCCCCAAGCTTCCTTGTCACGTCATCGTCCCCATCGGGCGAGGTTCGCAACGCAGCTTTTTCGCAAAACAGCTGAAACTTGGGATAGGTTTGTTCGATAATCTAGAGAATCTATAGAATGTAATCGCAATGGGTTGGAATCTTCATCCTTGTACTCGGCAGAGGACAATTCAAACCGGGAGATATCAATGAGCGATGCGAACAGAGACGCTTTGAAATTCGCCTACTGGGTGCCGAACGTGTCGGGCGGGTTGGTCATCTCGAACATCGAGCAGCGCACGAGCTGGACGATCGACTACAACAGAAAGCTTGCGCAGATCGCCGAGGCGAGTGGTTTCGACTATGCGCTGAGCCAGATACGCTTCACGGCGGGCTACGGCGCGGAGTTTCAGCATGAATCCGTTTCCTTCAGCCATGCCCTGTTGGAATCGACGACGAAATTGAAAGTCATTGCGGCAATCCTGCCCGGGCCATGGACGCCGGCGCTGGCAGCGAAGCAGATCGCCACCATCAACCACCTGACCAACGGCCGTGTCGCCGTCAATATCGTCAGCGGCTGGTTTCGCGGCGAGTTCGCGGCCATCGGCGAGCACTGGCTCGATCATGACGAGCGCTACCGCCGCTCGGAGGAATTCATCCGGGCGCTGCGCGGCATCTGGACCGAAGACAGCTTCACTTTCCGTGGCGATTTCTATCGGTTCACCGATTATTCGCTGAAGCCGAAGCCGATCGATCCGCAGCCGGAAATTTTTCAGGGTGGCTCGTCGCGTGCGGCCCGCGACATGGCCTCGCGCGTATCTGACTGGTATTTCACCAATGGCAATACGGCCGAGGAAATTGCCAAGCAGGTGGACGATATCCAATCCAAGGCAAAAGCGAACGGCCATCATGTGCGCATCGGCGTCAACGCCTTCGCGATCGTGCGCGAGACTGAAGAGGAAGCCAAGGCGGTTCTTGCCGAGATTGTCGAGAAAGCCAATCCCGATGCCGTCAAGGCCTTCGGGCACGAGGTGAAGAATGCCGGCAAGGCTTCACCGGAAGGCGAGGGCAATTGGGCGAAATCCAGCTTCGAAGATCTGGTGCAGTATAATGACGGTTTCCGCTCTAACCTGATCGGCACGCCGCAGCAGGTTGCCGAGCGCATTATCGCTCTGAAGCAGGCGGGTGCCGATCTGATCCTTCTCGGCTTCCTGCATTTCCAGGAGGAGGTCGAATATTTCGGCAAGCACGTCATTCCGCTGGTGCGTGCGCTTGAGGAAACTCGGGATGCTGTTGCTGTGGCTGCGGAGTAAGCGCTTTCCCCACGTAACACCGCTTTGATCTCCTGCGCTTTTCAAAGCTGGCGCCCCATATTTCGGCGAACCGCGCAGCGATATGCAAACGACCTCCCTCACCGGCAAGATTTTCCTTTGCCGGCGAGTGGGATCTTTTCCCAGATATTTCAATCGATTGATGGAGATATTTCATACTGACGCGGCCTGATCACGGGTGGAAGTTCATCCCTAAGTTTCTATATTCCAGGGATGCTCATGGTCTGACAAACAGGAAGAGGAGCAGGACATGATATTGACTTCACAAGACGTCACCTCCGTACTCGGCCCTGTAGACGAGACCCTTATCGCTGATATCGTTGCGACAGGTGCAACGCCGACGGAACTGTCCGAGGCATGGGCTTGGGTCAACAGCGATGAGGCTTTGATCGGCGAAGGCCGCCATCTGCCAGACGGCAAGGTGGCAGCGCTGGTGGATCTGCTTTCCGCCGATGACGAGGAATGGGAAGAATAGCAATTCGCGCCCTTCTCAGGGCTTGAGGCAAGCCATGCCGCCATCTATGCGCGGCATGGCTCCAGCTAAAGGCTAAAGCTCGACCTTTACATTGTCGCCCATGTCGGGTCTTCTATTCGAGACTGCGGCGGCCGCCATCTTGATGTAGCTGATGATGCTGCCGGGGCTATCCCAATATTCGGCGAAGACAGGCGTTACCTTCAAAACACGGATCGAGGGATCGTCGGCACTATCCCACCAGGCCCTGGCGCCCGTGGACCAGAGATCTCTGACGCGTTCGCGGTCGTTGCTGACTTCAGCCGTTCCGGATATCGAAACGTATTTCTGACCCCTGGTGTCGGCAAAGGCGAGGCAGACATTCGGCCAGCGGGCGATTTCCTCATCCTTGTGGCCCGCAACATCCGTCAGGAAATAGATTGCATTTTCAATTGGCTCCGGATGCGCCGCCATCGGCCGGGCGCGCAGGCTGCCGGATATTTGCGTGGTCAACATGCAAAAGCCGATCTTGTCGACCAGCTCCCAAACGCGGGCGTTTTCGTCGGTCTCGGTCATGGCTGTCTCCTGTTCTTGATTGCAAAAGGATGGAGCGGGTGAAATCATCCCGATGAAGCTTACGGCTGCTCGCGGGTTCCTGGTGCAGCCTCACGCTCATCCGCATCTTCGAGATCGCTCTTTACGACGAAGGCATCGTCGTGCTGGCGCACGGCCTCCTTCTCCGCTTCGATATTGGGCAGGTCGTCGGGAGTGCGCTCCTTGACGTGCTCCGACGCCGCGTCGATCTCGCCTTTGGTCTGGTCGGCCGGAACGGGTCCGATGCCATGATGCGTAGCGTCATGCTCGGCCCTTGCATTGCCTTTGTCTTGTTGCGTGTCCGTCATGTCGATTTTCCTGTTCGTCTGATCCGCAAGATCTCGCGTCACGTCGAATGCGGCACGGCCGGGAGCTTTTCCGCGTGAAAAGGCGGCCGGGCCATATCAATCAAACAGTACGGCAGCCGCATTGTTCCGTATCGGCTGCCACGTGACGACAAGGTTTCGCGGCGGGCGAGATGGGTAGAAGGGAACCTTGAACCCGAATTTGCGTCTTCCTACGTGAGTAGCAGTCGAGGCTTTATGAGCTCGGCTGCAATCACGTCTGTTAGGAGTGACCAAAATGGAAGATAGAACCAGAACCATCGAAGACCTCACCGTCGAAGAGCGCGAGGAAATCCTCATCGACGCCGCCCGGACGCTCGAGGGCAACGCACGCGAGGCTCTCGTCGAAGGCAATCAGCAATTTGCGGCGCTTTCCACCAATATGGCGCAAGCGATCCGCATCCATGCCGACGAACTGGCGCGCGACGATCCCGAACAAGCGGAAGAATTGCTGCAGCAGGCTGTCGCAATGATCTCGCAGTTCAATGCTACTCATCCTTACCGGTTGATCAGCACGGCTGTTCACTAGTCGGCCCGATGCCCTACTTCTTGTCTCGACAACACCACCCGGAGGATTTCGATGTCAGAACTCATAGTGCTTGGTTTCGATGATGCCGATAAGGCGGATGCTATCCTTAATCGTCTCGTTCAGCTCGAGAAGGAATATCTGATCGATCTGGAAGATGCCGTTATCGCCATTCGCGACGAATCCGGTAAGGTCCGTCTCAAGCAGAGCGTCAATCTGACCGCTGCCGGTGCCGCAAGCGGCGGTCTTTCGGGTGCGTTATGGGGCTCGCTCGTTGGCCTGATCTTCCTCAATCCTCTTGCGGGCCTGGTGGTCGGCGGTGCGATCGGTGCCGGCTCCGGTGCTCTCGCCGGATCGATGGCCGATTACGGCATCGACGACGGCCTCATCGAAAAGCTCGCCGAAACCATTCCGGTGCATAGTTCCGCGCTCTTCCTGCTGATCCGCAGGGTTCAGCCCGAGAAGGTCCTCGCCGAATTCAAGGGCGAGCATGCGCGGCTGTTGCGCACCTCGCTTTCACCGGATCAGGAAGCACGGCTGCGACAGGTTCTCGTTGAGGAGACCTCGCCGACATCTGCGGCGTCCGCCACCGTTTGAGCGTAAAATCCGATCCGTAGCGGTCAGTCAAAGCCGTGCTTCCGCAGAGGACACGGCGAGCCATCGGATGATTTGCCATTATTCGCTCTCCTTCCATATCAGGCCGAACACTGCCATTGTAATTCGCGGGTTCATCCCGCGATCGGCGTTGCAGCAGGGGAGGGGGCAAGACCCTAACGGCCATTGTCAGCATACGTTTTCAGACCAAAAGTAGCGCGATGACGGAACCCGTATCGCCTCAAAGCCAGCCCCCGCCAAAGCCCAGGATATCGCTGATCCAGACCAAGCGCGCGGCGGTGCAGGCGTTGCGTGTCATGATCGCCTGCACGATCACCTATGCCGTCTCCCAGCTTCTGCAACTTCAGCAAGGCTATTGGGCCGTCTTCACGGTGCTGATCGTCATGCAGGCATCGGTCGGCGCCACCGCCGGCATGGCTGTCGACCGTCTGGTGGCGACCGTCGCCGGAGCTATGCTCGGAGGAGCAGCGGTGTTCGTCACACCGCACGAGCCGCTCGCTATCGGGATCGCACTTATCTGTGTCGTCGGCTTTTCTAGCTTTGTGTCGGCGCGCGTGCCTCGCCTGCGCAATGCAGGGTTGACGGCGGCGATCGTCATGCTGACGCATTCCGCCGCCGTTCCCGTCGAGATTTTCGTCATCGACCGCATCGCCGAGATCACGTTGGGCGGTGTCGTGGGCGTGCTCGCCAGCCTCTTCATCCTGCCAACGCGTTCGCGGACCATGGTGCTCGATCGTTTCGGATCGGCCCTCGATGTCATGGCGCAGATATTGCGCACTCTGGCAACCGCAGTCGAAAAAGGCGAGCCGGTCTCGGCTTCCGAAGCCAATATCGCGCTGCGTCAATCGCTGATGGCAACGGAAACGCTTTTGACCGACGCCCAGCGCGAGCGCGCCTTCTGGTTGACGAAGCATGGGATTTCTGAGGCCATCCCTCGCTCTCTCTGGCGCATTCGCAACGACATGACCTATGTCAGCCATATCGTGGAAACGCCCTTCCCACCGGCGATCGTCGAAGCGATCGGGCCGCAAGCAGGGCAAGTGCTCGAGGCACAGGCCCGCTTCGCGGAAGCATGTGGCCGGGCGCTTCGTTCAGGCGGCGAGATCGATCCCAAGGTGCTCTCCGCCGGTGATGAGGCCTTCGAAGCCGCTTTCAGCGCTCTGCAGAATTCGACAGAGGCCCAATCGATGGGCTTCAGCGAAACCGGCCGTCTATTCGGCCTTGATTTCACCTTGCGCCGGATGCGGCAGAATTTTTTGGATCTTGCCGACCGCATCCGCGAAAGCGATGTCAATGAAAAGGCCGGCGGGCTCGGGTAAGCCGGCCCGCCCTGAAACAATCACCAACTCCACATGGTCCCATCGGAAAGCCGCGCGACGTCGAGATAGGCCTGCCGATACGGATATTTCTCGGCCGCTTTCTCGTCGAAGTCGACGCCGTGGCCCGGCTTTTCGCCGCTGTAGAGATGGCCGTCCTTCAGATGCCATTCGTGAGGGAAGACGTTTTTGGCTTCGTCCGGATGGAAGGCATATTCCTGAATGCCGAAATTCGGCACCCAGCGATCGAAATGCAGAGCCGCGCCCATCGTGATCGGCGACATGTCGGCCGCGCCATGGCAGGCCGTGCGGATGTGATAGAGGCCGGCGAGATCGGCGATGCGCCGCACATGGGTGATGCCGCCGGCATGCAGCGGCGTCGTGCGGATATAGTCGATCAGCTGTTCTTGGATCAGCTGGCGGCAATCATGGATCGAGTTGAAGACCTCGCCGAGTGCGAGCGGCGTGGTCGAATGCTGGCGGATGAGGCGGAAGGATTCCTGGTTTTCGGCTGGAACTGCGTCTTCGAGCCAGAAGAGCCTGTGGCGCTCCACGTCCTTCGCAAGCCCTGCCGCTTCCTGCGGCGTCAGGCGATGGTGGACATCGTGCAGCAGGTGGAGATCATAACCGAAGCGATCGCGCAGATGGTCGAGGAGCTTCGGCAGGAACCGCAGATAGGTCGGCGTATCCCATAGCGTTTCCCGTGGCTTGTCTTCCGCCTGGGCCAGCGAACCGACCTTTTCGACGCCATAGGTGATGGGCAGGCCGGGAACGGCGCTCTGCACGCGGATTGCCTTCCACCCCTGTTCCTTGAAGGCGGCGACCTTGTCACCTGTCTCTTCGATCGTCTCGCCGTTGGCATGGGTATAGGCCAGCATATGCGTGCGGCTGGCGCCACCGAGCAGTTGATAGAGCGGCATGTTGGCCGCCTTGGCCTTGATGTCCCACAGCGCCACGTCGACGGCGGCGATTGCCGCCATAGTGATCGGGCCGCGGCGCCAATAGGCGCCCTTGTAGAAATACTGCCAGATATCCTCGATCTGCGATGCATCGCGGCCGATGAGGCAGGGAACGAGGTGATCCTGCAAATAGGAGGCGACGGCCAGTTCGCGGCCGTTCACCGTGGCGTCGCCGATGCCGTAAATCCCTTCGTCCGTCTCGATCTTGAGCGTGACAAAGTTGCGTCCGGGCGAGCAGACGATGACCTTCGCATTGGTGATTTTCATGGGAATCCTTTCATGGTCTAAGGATCTAAATCATGCCTTCGGATCGGCGATCGGTTCGATGCGGCCGAGGACGAAGACATAGGAGACGATGCCGATCGCCAGCATCGCGCCGGCCAGAAGGAAGGCGCGGCTGAAGGACTGCGTAGCGCCGACGATGAAGCCGGTGATGATCGGCGCGGCGATGCCGGTGACGCTGTTGAGGAAGTTCATGATGCCGCCAACCGTGGCCGCGCCACCTTTGGGAGCGATCAGCGCGGGGATCGACCATCCGGCCGGTGCGGCAGCGGCAAGGCCGCTCAGCGAAATCGTGATCCAGAGAATGGCCCAATAGGGATCGGCCGTGAGGCCGGCGCCGACGACGGCAAGACCCATCAGCATGCCGAAAACGATGATCGACTTGCGAACCTTGGATTCGTCGTGGCCCTTGCGGATGAGATGGTCGATCAGCCAGCCGCCGATCAGGAGATCCGAAATCGTCGCGAAGATCCATGGGATCGTCGTGAAGCTTGCCGATTTCAGGATGTCCATGTGCATCTCCTTGACCAGATAATCCGGCAGCCAGAAGATGAAGAGGGCGAAAGCATAGCCATAGGCGGCAAAGCCAATGGAAAGGCCCCAGACCTTGCGATTGCGCAGGAGGTAGCCGAGCATGCCGACGGCATTGGCCGAGGCTTCGCCTTCCTGGGCAGCGCCGCCGGCCTTCAGATAGGCCCGCTCCTCATCGGAAAGGTTCCTGTCGGCACTGGGGTCGCGGTAGAACAGCCAGAACATGACAAAGAAGACGAAGCTGATGATAGCCGTCGCCAGGAAGCCGCCGCGCCAGCCGAAATGCAGCATCAGGAAGGCGACCAGCGGGATGGCGATGACATTGGAGAATTTCGCGGCAGCATCGAAGAGTGCGGTTGCGAGACCGCGTTCATGGCGCGGGAACCAATAGCCGGTCGCCTTCGAATTGGCCGGGAAGCCCGGAGTTTCCGCTACGCCCAGAAGCATGCGGGAAAGAAAAAGCGTCTGCATGCCCGTCGAAAAGGCCGTGATGACGGAGGCGACACCCCAGGAGAATGTGCTCCAACGCATGACCCGCATTACGCCGAAACGGTCAAGCAGCATTCCGACGGGAATTTGCAGGAAACCGTAGGTCCAGCCGAAGGCGCTGAACAGGATGCCCATTTCTGCAGGGCCGATGTGAAAATCGTCCTGAATGAGCGGCGAAGCGACCGTCAGGTTCACGCGGTCGAAATAATTGACGAGAACGCCGAGCGCGAGAAGCGCGCCGATCCACCAGCGTCGATTGGTGGATGGCCGGCGCATGGCGCAAACAGCTGATGCGTGTTCGATTGTCATAAACTCCTCCCTCTAAGAAATATCACGCTAGTAATCTGAAATTTCACATGAGGCAATGATTTTGATATAAGCCAAAAGTCAATGCCGACCCTCGTGAATCGGGCGGGAGGGACGTTGGTGAGTTGGAGCGGGAAAAGATCGACAGCGCGATGGTCAAGAAGGAAAAACAGTCTCGAAGCCTGTCGGAGGAGGCCTATGATCGCCTTGAAAGCATGATCGTTTCCACAGAACTGATGCCCGGCGCACGCTACACGATCCAGCAGTTGCAGCAGCAGGCGGGGCTCGGCCGCACGCCCGTTCATGATGCGGTCAAGCGCCTTTCCGCAAATCAGCTCATCCATGTCAGTCCGCGCTCGGGCCTACGGATCGCGCCTGTCAATCTGGCGCAGGAGCGGACCTTGCTTCCCTTGCGTACGGAAATGGAGGCGATTGCCTGCGGGCTTGCGACCGAGCGGGCGACGCCTCAGGATCACAAGATCCTCAGAACCTTCATTACCGATCTGGAGGCTTCCAAGGCGGAACTCAGCCTTGAGCGATTCAATGTCACCGACCGGCTATTGAACAGAGCGATCCTGACGGCATCCGGAGAGCCGCTCCTGGCGAACACGCTCATTCCACTCCAGACGCTCTATCGCCGTACCGGATGGATCTATCACACCTATCTCGGCCCTGGCGCCCCGATGGAGACGACTGTCGAAAGCCATATATCGCTGTTGCGCTTCATCGTTTCGGGAGATCGCGACCGCACGGAGAAGTTTGTGCGTGAGATGATGGAGGACCTCGGCAATATGTTGCTGAAGGTGCGCCAGTCGATCGATCCGGCAACACTCGATGTCAGCCTTGCCGATATGGCTGTCAGGACCGGTGTCGCCGGGCCGATCAACTGATCGAGCAGGTATCCCGCAAATTCGACATGGCGCGGGTTGAAGTGCCGCCTTACGACGGCGCTTTGGCGTCACGAATGTTGCAGGTCCCGCTCGACGGCCTTATCGGTCAGCCGGCGCCCGCCAGCATCGAACAGGCAGATCCGTTCCGTCCGCGGTTGCAGCCAGATCGTCTCTTCCGGTTCGATATCGAGCCGGTCATGGAAGACGGTGACGATTGTCTGCCCGCCCACCGTCGCCGTTATATGCGTCTCGGAACCAAGCGGCTCGACGACCACCACGCGCGCGGGAATGCCGACATTTGCGGGCGAGAGGGTGAAATATTCCGGCCGGATGCCGTAGACGCCTTCCACGCCGGAAACCCTGGGTGCATTGTCAGGCAGGGGCAGCAGGATGCCCTCATTGGTCTTGAAGACAGGCTTTCCGCCATCAGTGTCGTAGCGTCCATTCAGGAGGTTCATGGCCGGCGAGCCGATGAATGCGGCAACGAAGGTGCTTTGCGGGTTGTCGTAAAGCTCGAGCGGCTTACCGATCTGCTCGATATGGCCGCCGTTCATGACGACGATGCGGTCGGCCATGGTCATGGCTTCAACTTGGTCGTGGGTGACGTAAACGGTCGTCGTTGCCAGGCGCCGGTGCAGGCTCTTGATCTCGGCACGCATGGCGACGCGAAGCTTCGCGTCCAGATTGGACAGAGGTTCGTCGAACAGGAAGACTTGCGGATTGCGGACGATCGAACGGCCCATGGCGACGCGCTGGCGCTGGCCGCCGGAGAGCTGGCGGGGATAGCGCCCGAGGAGATCGGTGAGGCCGAGAATCTGCGCGGCATGTGCCACGCGCTTTTGCTTTTCTTCCTTGGCGGCTCCGGCAAGTGTCAGCGAGAAGGCCATGTTTTCAGCGACCGTCATATGCGGGTAGAGCGCATAATTCTGGAAGACCATGGATATGTCGCGTTCCTTGGGCGGCAGGTTGTTGACGACGCGCCCGCCGATGCCGATCGTGCCGCCGGTAATATCTTCAAGGCCGGCGATCATCCTGAGCAGGGTTGACTTGCCGCAGCCCGAGGGGCCTACAAGGACGACGAATTCGCCGTCGGCAATGTCGGCCGAGACGCCGTGGAGAACCTCCACGGCGCCATAAGCCTTGCGTGCCTTATCGATGGTGACCGTTGCCATCATACTCCTCCTATCCGGATCTCGTTCGACGACAAGGCGCCTTCATGGATGAGAAGGCCGACGCCGCCGTCACGAAAGGCATCGGCGGCGGTATCTTCCGCCGTCACCGAAACACCGTCGGCCTCGAAGGTGATGCGCGCACCCTGCGCCGAGACCTTCATGGCGATAAGCTTGTCGAACCCGGTCTTGAAGGCGGTTTCGGCAAGAACCTTGGTTTCCTCGTCGCGCACCTTGACGATCTGCATCTTGCCGTCGCGCGTCACGCGTGCGCCGTAGTATCGGCGCAGGCCCTGAGCACGGATGGCAAGGCCGCCGTAATTGCCGAGATGGATCATAACTTGGCCTGAGGCCTGGTAATCGGTCCATTGGCGCGTGCCGTGAATGATGATGCCTTCGCCTCGGTTCTGCGCGATGCGGAAGGCGGCCGGGAAGCGCTTGGAGAAGAAGCTTGCGCCGTTCACCCAGGCCATGCGCCAGAAATCGCCGTCGCCAGCCGGGCGCTTCAATGTCAGTTGGGGCGCGCCGTCCCAGCGGAGATAATCCAGGAACACGCGGCCATCGGCGCGCCTCCCGCTGCCGGCTACTGTGATGCCGATCTCCGCGATGGGCTGGCCGTCGGTCTCAGGAAGGGTCCATTCGAGAATGGCTTCCGAGCCGGGCTCTATGACAACCGGCGCCGAGTCGATGTCGCTCAATTGGTCGCGTTCATCATAGATCCGGATGCGTAAACGCGCTTCGATTGTGCCGCGGTTCTGCGCGTCGGCCTTGGCGCGGGCCTTTACCGTCTGGCCGGGATAGACGAGCGGCGTCGCCATCAGGTCGTAGGTGCGCATGTCGAGCATTTCGCGCGGCGAGAAGGTCGGCGTCGTCACCACGGCGCTTTGCGCCGGCCCGAGGGCTTCGTAATCGATCGTCAGCGCGCGCCCGCTTTCGAATTCGGTATTGCCGACACGCACGCCGCTTGTCGCGCCGAGACCTGTCAGTGGGCGGAAGCCTTGCTGGCTGCCGGGAAGCGAGAAATGAAACTGCGCGCCGTTCTTCGGAGCCTCGAGCGATTGATGGCCGGCAAGCTGTAGACCGAGATTTGTCAGGAAATAGGCCTGGCGCACGGCATCGTTGATGGAGTTGCCGCCGTCAGCTGAGGAGATCAGCATGCGGTCGGCGATGGGGCCGCGGAAGTCGGGGCCTTCGGCAAGTCCATCAAGGCCATTCATTATGCCGAGCAGGCAGCCGACATTGCCGGCGTTACAATCCGTATCCCAGCCCGACGTATTGACGATCATCTGCGCCTTCTGGAAATCGTGCGGCGCATAGAGCACCGTCATGATCATCAGTGCGTGATTGGGCATGATATGGCAGTTGCCGGGATATTTGTCGTAGCCGTAATTGTCCTGGATCTTCTGGCGTGTGTCGCGCCAATCGGGATGCGCCTTGTGCCAGGCCCTGATGTCGGCAATCAGCCGGGCGATCTGGCTGTCGCTCGGGATCTGCTTCAGCCCGGTATCGATCAGATGGTCGATGTCGGAGGTGACGAAAGCCTCGGCTTCCATCGCTGCCCACAGCATGGCGGCATAAACGGATTCGCCATCATGGCTGACCCTGCCGGCCTGTTCCGCAAGCTTGGCCGCGAGTTCCGGCTGGCCAGGGGCGACCATCGCCCATCCATCGATGAAGATCTGGGCGCCGATCTGCTCGGCAACGCCCTGGCCATTGGTGGTGATCGAACCGGACTGCGGGGCCGGCACGCCCTTCTTGAGATTAAGCCAGGCGGTGTGTTCGGTGGAGTTGCCGTTGCCGCCCCACCAGAGGATCGCGCGTTCCTCGACGATGTAATTGAGCCAGGCCTTGCCGATTTCTTCGGCGGAGAGGTTCGGCTTGATGCCGTAATCTTCCAGCGCGCGGATGAAGGTGAAGGTGCCGGCGACATCGTCGTCGGTGACGACGAGCGGCTGGTTCAGGCGTTCATGCACGTAATATTCGATAGGGCCGAGTTCTTCCATGATCTTCTGGTAGGTCCATCCCTCGAAGGGGCGGCCGAGATAGACGCCGATGAGCTTGCCCAGGACACCAGCATAGACGCGTTCGAGATAGTCGTTCGGAAGCTGCATTGCTTACTCCATTTATCGATAAATTCGTTCAGCCTTTGACGGAGCCGCCAGCCATGCCTTCGATGAAGCGCTTCTGCATGAAGACGAAAAGCGCGACGACAGGCACGACGATGATGAGCGCTGCGGCCATGATCTCCCCCCAATCGGAGCTGTACTGGCCGGACAGCAGGAAGAAGGCGATGACGGCTGTCATGTTCTCCTGTTTCTGCAGGAAGGTCGTGGCGATCAGGAACTCGTTCCAGGAGTTCAATCCGATAATCAGCGCCACGGTGAGGATGCCCGGCGAGACGATCGGCAGCATCACCCGCCAGAAGACCTGCCAATGCGTAGCGCCGTCGACGATCGCTGCTTCCTCAAGCTCCTTTGGAACCGCCAGAAAATAGGTTCTGAGCAGCATCACGGCAAAGGGGCTGTAGAGCGCGGTGTAGATCAGTGCCACGCCGAAGATGTTGTTGATGAGCCCGAGCTTGGCGAAGCCGAAATAGAGCGGGAAGATATAGAGCTGGATCGGTGCGGTCGTGGTCGCCAGCAGATAGAAGGTGAAGATCTTCCAGCTTTTGATCTTGCGGCGCGCGATGACATAGGCCGTCAGCGACGATGTCGTGCAGACGAGCGCGATCGTCGTGCCGGAGACGATCAGCGAATTGATGAAGGTCTGCGAAAATTTCGCGTGGTTCCAGGCATTGGTGAAATTCTGCCAGCGGATCGGCTGCGGCAGCCCGAGCGGATTCTGCACGATCTGAGCCGCCGGCTTCAGCGAGTTCAGCACCAGAAGCGCGATCGGGAAGAGGGCGATGAAGGCGAAGATGCCGAGAAGGATATAGCAGACCCAGAGGGTCAGCCGGCTTTCCACGAGCCTCATTGTTCGCCCTCCCTGGTCTGGATGCGCACGTAGAAGAAGGTGCCGATCAACCCGAACAGGCTGATGACGAGGGCTGCGGCGGCCGCTTGTCCGACGTTCAGATCATAAAAGGCCTTGCGATAGGCGAGTGTCGAAAGCAGTTCGCTGGAGAAAGCTGGGCCGCCTTGGGTTAGGATGTAGACGAAATCGAAGGCGAGGAATGACCAGATGACGGTCATGATCATCATCAGCGTGATCGTCGGCCGGATGCCGGGAAGCAGCACATAGCGCATCATCTGGACATAGGTCGCGCCCTCGATGCGGGCCGCCTCGATCTGTTCCTGCGGCACCTGGCGGAGTGCGGCGAAGAAAATGACGCAGAGAAAACCCCACCAGTGCCAGAGGTCGACGGTCGCGACGCCGAACAGCGCGATCGGCGGTTGGGTCAGCGGATTGGGGATCGGCAGCCCGTATTTTTTGAGGAGGCCGAAGACACCGGTCACGGGGCTATAGATCATACCCTGCCAGATGCGGGCCGTGATCGCGGTCGCGATGACGACGGGCAGGAAATAGACGACCTGAAAGAAATTGCTGCCGCGGCGCACGATCAGCAGCATCGAGGCGGCAAGCAGCCCCATGAGGATTGGCACCGTCAGGAAGACGATGGTCCAGATGATGTTGTTGCCGAGCGCCAGCCAGAAGACGCGGTCACCGGCAAGCGCGCGGAAATTGTCGAGGCCCGCAAAGGTGGGCGGGGAAATGCCGTCCCAATTGCAGAAGGCGAGTGCCACCGTCAGCAAAGCAGGGACGAGGACGATGATGATATTAATGATCATCGTCGGAACGAGATAAAGTCGGTGCATAATATCCTCCGGACGAGGACGGCGCTTTCAACGCCGTCCTGCGGCGGCTTGTCAGGTGCGGGGTGGGACCGCCGGCGCCTTGCCGGCGTCGCGTTCCTGCTTGAAGGTCTCGTCAAGCTTCTTCAGGAAGTCGGCCGACTTCGTTTTCTTGAGCCAGACCTCTTCCATGCCGCTGACCAGGTATGTGTCTGTGGCCGGCGGCAGGAAGGTCCAGGTCGTGTAACCGTATTTGCCGGCGGCGACTGCGCCTGCCAGCTGCTTCATGGCGTCCTCGTAAAGAGGCAGGACCTTATCGGAGAGCTTGACCTTGGAGAGATCGGCCAGCGGTAGGTTCCATTCGCCCTGCCAGACCGAGTTCATCTTGCTATAGTAGTCGTCGGTGAACATGTAATCGAGAACGGCAGCGGCGCCATCGGCATTGCCTGACTTGGCGTTGATTGACAGCGTCGAGCCGATGCCAAGTGCGAAGATCGGATCGCCCTTCTCGCTCGGGAAGCCGACGAAGCCGGGCTCCGCGTTGTTCTGCGGAAAATAGGTCTGGACGTTGGTGAAATTCCACGTGCCTGTCGGTGCCATTCCGGCCTGGCCGCTGGCGATCTGCGCGAAGGCCTGTTCCAGTGTCAGCGAGAAGTAGTTATCGCCGAAATATCCCTTGTCCCACCACTCCGCGAGCTTGTCGATCGAGTGGACAAAGGCTGGATCTGTCCACGAAATGGCGCCTGTCAGCGCCTTGTAGACATTCTCGGGTCCGGCAATAGAATTGATGGCGATCGAGACATAATGCTCGTTGGCCGGGCGCCAGTCGGCATTGCCGGCACCGAATGGGGTCAGGCCCTTGGCCTTCATCTCGTCGGCAAGCGCCTCGAAATCAGATATCGTCGTTGGCACCTTCCATTTGTTCTGTTCGAACAAGGTCTTGTTGTAGAAGAGGCCGAGCGTTTCGTATGTCTTCGCGAGCGCATAGAGCTTGCCGTTGTAGCGGCCGAGATCGAGGAAGAGCGGCAGCAGACGCTCGTCCCATCCGTATTTCTTGGCGTAGTCGTCAAGCGGCATAAGCTGACCGGCCTGTGCCATTGCCGCGACATAGCTCGGGCCGGCCGTGAAGACGACATCGGGGCCTGTGCCGGCCAGCATCGCGACGCGCAGCTGCTTGTCGAGATCCGAGCCGCGGAAATCGATACTCAGGAGGTCTTCGGGATGTGCCGCATTGAACGGGTCGATCAGAATGTTCTTGAGGTTATCCTGGTTCTCCGGCGAAGCGGATTCGTACCAGAAGGATACCGGCTTCTGATCCGCCGCGAAGGTGAAGCGGGACAAAAGCGGCAGGGCAGCCAGGCCGAAGCCGGCTTTCAAAACTGTACGTCTGTGCATCGGTTTTCTCCTCCCGATTTGGTTTTATTCGTTGCTCGTCGAACCCCTGACGATGAGATCGAAGGGCATTTCAACGGCGGTTCCAGCACCGGTCTTCTCTCCGCGCAGGCGATCCATCAGTGTCTGCGCGGCACGTTCTCCCATTTTCCATTGAAACTGCGCGACCGTCGTCAGCGTTGGGGTGACAAGCTTGGCGGCGGAAATATCGTCGAAACCGACGACGGCGATATCTTCGGGGATGCGGATGCCGCGCTCGCGCAGCGACTGCATCACCCCGATCGCCATCAGGTCGTTTGCGGCGAAGACGGCGGTCGGTCTGAAATCGCCGCTGAGGATGCTCTCGGCCGCGCGGACGCCGCCCATCTCGGAAAATTCGTCATCGATGACAACATGGTCGGGATGGCCGAACTCTGCGAGCGCCTTACGATAACCCTCGATACGGTGGGCTTGCGGACCGCCGCGCCCGGCGACGAGCGCGATGCGCTTATGACCGAGGCCCAGCAGATATTCCGTCACCGTCTGCGCCGCCGCCCTGCTGTCGACATAGATGTCGTCGATCGGGATTTCGCCGCCGCGTTTCTTGGATGATTCAATTCTTACTATGGGAACGCCGGCTTCGACCAAGGGATTGAAATCCTTGGCCTTCAGCGTGAAGAAGACGCCGACCACGCCATCGACACGGCCCTGTCGGGCCCAATCGAGAAAATGACGTTCCCGCTCGGGCGTTCCGTCGGTGTTGACCGTGATCACATCGTAGTTCTGGCCGTCAGCGACCGACTGAATGCCGCGGATCAAAGACGGATAGAACGGATTGGTGATGTCAGGCACGATGCAGGCGATGGTCATCGTGCGGCTCGTCTTGAGCGCTTGTGCAAAACGGTTTGGCACGTAGCCAAGGTCCTTTGCCGCCTTGGTGATACGCTCCCATGTCTCCGCCGGGATGGATGCTCCGCCGCCGCTCAGCACCATGGAGACGGTAGCCTGCGAGACCCCCGCAACCCTTGCGACATCCTTTTGCGTTGCTCGTCCGTTTGTCATCATTCACTTTGCTTATACGTATTAGTTATACGTATCAATAAAAGTTCGTGGGCTGAGTGTCAAGCGTCGTCATCGGCCTCATGCTTTTGGCGGAGGGCTGCCGTGCTTCGGAGAGGTACCGTTCGTCGATATGGGCGTTCGCCTCAGGGCGCTCTGGCCTGCTCGACCGAGCTTCAGGGAGGCTTGTACCCTGGCTTACGGGCAAATGGGTACTGGTAGCGCCCGCCTTGCTATTTATCTTCCTGCGGCTTGTCTTGAGACCAATTTTTCCCCCATCACTGGAGTTTTTGACCGATTGGTACAGTCATGCCGTTTATATGGCCGCGTTCCTTATGGGAGCTGTGATGGCAACGCGTGACGATTGCTGGGATGCAATTGTCAACATGCGGAGGCCGGCATTGATTCTGACGGTCGCTTGCGCGGTGGCTTTGGTATGCCTGTTTCCCAGCCTGCCTTCCAGTGATCCAGAAATGTGGCGGCTGTCTGTAGGGAGGGTGCTTGGTGGTACGTTCCAGTGGTGCGCGATCGTCGCCGTTCTCGGCTATGCGAGGATTTGGTGCCGATCGGAAAACGCCGTGATCCGCTATCTCAACAGGGCGGTTCTCACCTACTACGTTCTCCACCAGACCGTTGTGCTGCTGATCGCCTATGGGTTGGATCGTATGGGGCTCTTGTCCGCCGTGTCGTTTATCCCGATTTCCGTTGTCACTTTGGCAATCTGCGCTGTGGCTTACGAACTGAAGCTTCGTCTGGAGAGTGCCGCGAACGCAATGTTTCGTCCGCACGCTGCCTGATATCACGAGCGAGCTTGGCAAATCGGATTCTTATCGATCGTCAATTGTCGGGAGCTGGCCGCGCAACCGGCTCCCGTTGCGATGATCTACAGGTCGCGATCGATGGCATCGCGCTTAAAACATGGCGCTCCAAATAGGCGGCGGCAGTCAGAGACTGGCTGCCAACAATCAATGATCTGAGACGGATCGCAATCTCTACATCTCAGGCTCTCAATGCACCGCTCCCGATCCGCCAGCCGCAACGATTGCAAAGGGTTGCCCCTCGACGGGAATGCTGCGGACTTCCTTCAGCGATTGATTATCGACCATGCGCACGAGGCTGTGGCGGGGATCGGTAATGGCGACGAGGTTGCCGGCCATCGCCAGGCGAGGCCGCGGGTCGCGCCAGTGGCCGTCCTTGCTGTAAGGCTCGGTAACGGTTTCGGATTTCACGATCGCGCCTTTCACGACATCAAGAAGATGCAGATTGCCGTCCTCCGTGAGAATGTAGGCGATCTGCGGCTTTGCCGGATCGAGCACGAAATCGACCCGTCGTGTCGGCAGTTCGATCAGCTTGTATGGTTGGTCAGAATTGTCCGGATCGATCAATACGACGTTCTGCTCACCATAATTGCCGAGGAAGTATTGCATGGACGTGCCGCCGAGCAATGTCGAGACCTTGCCCTTTGGCAGGGAGGGGGCATAGGCAAGCATCTCAACCTTTGGGCCGTCGATGCCGCCAGGGCGCGCGATCAGGACACCTTCCTCGCAGCCGAAGGCAACCAGCCGGGCGGAGGTCGCTTCCCCATGAAGCCCTGTGCAGCGCTTGATATCGCCGACCTGTTCTCCCTTTCGGTCTAACACGCGCAAGCCGAGGCGCGGCGGCAATTCGCCTTCCTTGAGAGGTGCCTCCATGTTCGGCGCCGACACGAGAAGATGGTTGCCCATCGGAACGGCAACGCCATGGTGGGCGGCGATCGTCCGGAACGAACGAATATCTGCTTTGCCTTCGGCAAGGTCACTTTCGGACAGGAGATCGAACTTGTCGTCGCGATCATAGAAGATCGCGACATCGTTGCTGTGTGTCACCACATGCCCGGGCTTTTCGCCCTTGATCGATGCTGGAAGCAATTTCGGATCGGAAAGCTCGATATCGCGATGTTCGCCGTGGTCGGAGAGGGATATGCCGGTTGCTATCGCGTGGACCACATTCTTTTCGTCTTGCACGGCAAATATGGTGCGGCCGGATTGACTGAGAGACAGGGAGGCATGGCCGTCAAGATCGAATCGGCCGATTTCCTTCCCACTCGAGGCATCGATCGCGCGGACGATCGGCAGGCTGTGATCGGCGACGAATAGGCGCCAGCTTTCCATCTCCTTTTCGTCGTCGGCAAACGATGGAAAGGCAAACAGGAGGGCGCAAGCCAGGGATGAGGCCGCCAGGAGGATACCAGAGTTCGTGTTAGGCATGAAGGGTCCTTTATGTAATAACATTACATGTGCAGCGTAATGAAATAACGCTGTATCTGTCCAGCCCCCCCTGTGCACGCATCAGGCGAGATTGTCGGAATTCATCAACATCGAAATGGGCTTGAGGCCATCGAAGCAGTTGACGCAATTTTAACTGAAGATACTATATATAGTGTTCGAGGTTCTTCTGATTCGCAAGGATTGGAGGCTAAGACGGGAATCCGGTCGGCGAACATGATGATCGCTAAGCCGGAGCTGCCCCCGCAACTGTGAGCGGTGAGCATTCGTTCGATGACGTCACTGAGACCCCGTGTCTTGGGAAGGCGAGACGAATGTTATGACCCGCGAGCCAGGAGACCTGCCTTGAGCATTGACGTCCACGGGCGGGGTGTCCGGCTGGCGAGCGATGATCCATGCGGCATGATGGCCGCCGTCGCTTCCTCGAATACCTCGCTGAAGAACTTCGGGGTGAAGTGCATGTTCCTGAGTATCCATAGTCGCCGGCGCGAGTGACGGACGCTTAAAAGCGTCCGGCCGCCCGCTAGGTTTGCCTCCACTTTTCACCCGACGAGCGGGCATCACCCGATGCCCGAGCGATTTTCCATGCCCATCCATACGAGGATATCTCATGAGCATCACCGTCTACAGCAAGCCCGCCTGCGTCCAGTGCACAGCAACGACCCGCGCGCTTGATCGCCAAGGCATCGACTACACCATCGTCGACGTATCGACCGATGCCGCTGCCTATGAACTGGTGCAGGGTCTGGGCTACCGCCAGGTTCCCGTCGTTGTTGCCGGTGAACAGCATTGGGCCGGCTTCCGTCCCGACATGATCAGCGCTCTCACTTAAGGATCCGGGCGGTGGGCGAAATCGTCTATTTCTCCAGCCGGTCGGAAAATACCCATCGCTTCGTTGTTAAGCTCGCATTGCCGGCTGCTCGTATCCCGCTTGCCGTGGGAGACGAGTTTCGTGCGGCCTCACCCTACGTCCTGATCGTTCCGACCTATTGCGGCGAAGGCGGCAAGGGGGCCTTGCCCAAGCAGGTGATCCGCTTCCTCAACGATGCGGGCAACCGTTCGAACATCCGCGGGGTCATCGCCGCGGGCAACAGCAACTTCGGTGCGACCTACGGGATCGCCGGCGACATCATCTCTGCCAAATGCCAGGTGCCGTATCTCTATCGGTTCGAACTTCTGGGCACGGATGAGGATGTCACCAATGTCAGACATGGATTGGAACGATTTTGGATACGCTAAGCTCTTCTTTGTCGCGGGACGCGGGCGAAAAGCCGCATAATACTTTTTCTCATCCCGCGAATGACCGGCAAGCCAAGGCCGCGGAAACCGCTTTGGACTATCACGCCCTGAACGCCATGTTGAACCTCTATGACGAGCACGGAAAGATCCAGCTCGATAAGGACCGCATGGCGGCCAAGCAGTACTTTCTCCAGCACGTCAACCAGAACACGGTCTTCTTCCATAACCTGAGGGAAAAGCTCGATTATCTGGTGACAGAAGGCTATTACGAGCAGGAGGTACTGGATCAATATTCCTTCAATTTCGTGCGCGATCTTTTCGATCACGCCTATGCCAAGAAGTTCCGCTTCCCGACCTTCCTCGGCGCGTTCAAATACTACACCAGCTATACGCTTAAAACCTTCGACGGAAAGCGCTATCTCGAGCGTTATGAAGACCGCATCTGCATGGTCGCGCTGACGCTGGCGCAGGGCAGTGAGCAGATTGCGCGCGATCTGGTCGACGAGATCATCTCAGGCCGGTTCCAACCGGCAACGCCGACCTTCCTCAATGCCGGCAAGAAGCAGCGCGGCGAACTGGTTTCGTGTTTCCTGCTGCGTGTCGAAGACAACATGGAATCGATTGGCCGCGCTATCAATTCCGCGCTGCAGCTGTCGAAACGCGGCGGTGGCGTCGCTCTGTCGCTCACCAATATCCGCGAGGCCGGCGCGCCGATTAAGCATATCGAGAACCAGTCGTCCGGCATCATTCCCGTCATGAAGCTGCTGGAAGACTCCTTCTCCTACGCCAACCAGCTTGGCGCGCGGCAGGGGGCCGGTGCCGTCTACCTGAATGCTCACCATCCCGACATTATGCGCTTTCTCGACACCAAGCGTGAAAATGCCGACGAGAAGATCCGCATTAAGACGCTATCGCTCGGCGTGGTCATTCCCGACATTACCTTCGAGCTCGCCAAGAATAACGAGGATATGTACCTCTTTTCACCCTATGACGTGGAGCGCGTCTATGGCGTGCCGTTTACCGAGATTTCGGTGACGGAGAAGTATCGCGAGATGGTCGCCGACAGCCGCATCCGCAAGAAGAAGATCAAGGCGCGCGAATTCTTCCAGGTGATCGCCGAGATCCAGTTCGAGAGCGGCTATCCCTACATCATGTTCGAGGATACGGTGAACCGCGCCAATCCGGTTGCCGGCCGCATCACTATGAGCAATCTCTGCTCGGAAATTCTGCAGGTCAGCGAAGCAAGCGAGTACAATGACGACCTCTCCTACAAGCATATGGGCAAGGACATCTCCTGCAATCTCGGTTCTCTGAATATTGCTGCCGCAATGGACAGCCCGGATTTCGGCAAGACGATCGAGATGTCGATCCGGGCGCTGACCGCCGTCTCCGACATGAGCCATATCTCCTCCGTACCCTCGATTGAAAAGGGTAATGACGAAAGCCATGCGATCGGCCTCGGCCAGATGAACCTGCACGGCTATCTCGCCCGCGAGCGCATTTTCTACGGTTCAGAAGAAGGCGTCGACTTCACCAACATCTATTTCTACACGGTCACCTACCACGCCATTCGCGCCTCGAACCTGCTCGCTGTCGAGCGCGGCCAGAGCTTTAAGGGCTTCGAGAATTCGAAATATGCTTCCGGCGAATATTTCGACAAATATACGAATCAGGAATGGAAGCCGGCGACCGAGCGCGTCGCGGAAATCTTCGAAACCGCCGGCATCGCCGTCCCGACGCAGGAAGATTGGCTCGCATTGAAGAAAGCCGTCATGGAAGGCGGGCTCTATAACCAGAACCTGCAGGCCGTGCCGCCGACCGGCTCGATTTCCTACATCAACCACTCGACCTCCTCGATCCATCCGATCGTCTCCAAGATCGAGATTCGCAAGGAAGGCAAGATCGGCCGTGTCTATTATCCGGCCGCCTTCATGACGAACGACAATCTCGACTATTACCAGGACGCCTACGAGATCGGGCCGGAAAAGATCATCGATACCTATGCCGCGGCCACTCAGCATGTCGACCAGGGCCTGTCGCTGACGCTGTTCTTCCGCGATACCGCAACCACGCGCGATATCAACAAGGCGCAGATCTATGCCTGGAAGAAGGGCATCAAGACCATTTACTACATCCGGCTTCGCCAGATGGCGCTCGAAGGCACGCAGGTTCAGGGCTGCGTTTCCTGCACGCTCTGAACCTTTGAGGGACGATGAAAATGAACATGCAATTCAAGCCGGCAAGCCGGGTTTGCGCCATCAACTGGAACCGCATCGAGGACGACAGGGATCTCGAAGTCTGGAACCGCCTGACCGGCAATTTCTGGCTGCCGGAAAAGGTGCCTTTGTCGAACGATATTCAATCCTGGGCGACGCTGAAGCCCGAGGAGCAGCAACTCACCATCCGCGTCTTCACCGGCCTGACGCTGCTCGACACGATCCAGAATGGTGTCGGCGCCGTCAAGCTGATGGCCGATGCCGTAACCCCGCATGAAGAAGCGGTGCTGTCGAACATCTCCTTCATGGAAGCCGTGCATGCACGCTCCTACTCGTCGATCTTTTCGACGCTCTGCCTGACACCTGACGTCGATGACGCCTATCGCTGGTCGGAGGAGAACGAGTTCCTGCAGAAGAAATCGACACTGATCATGGAGCAGTATGCCTCCGGCGATCCCTTGAAGAAGAAGGTTGCGAGCGTCTTCCTTGAAAGCTTCCTGTTTTATTCCGGCTTCTATCTGCCGATGTTCTGGTCGAGCCGTGCCAAGCTCACCAATACGGCCGACATGATCCGTCTCATCATCCGCGATGAGGCCGTGCATGGCTATTACATCGGCTACAAGTTCCAACGCGGGCTCGAGCGGCTTTCGGAAGAACGCAGGCAGGAGATCAAGGATTTCGCCTTCGATCTTCTGCTGGAGCTTTATGACAACGAAGCCAAGTACACCGAGGCGCTCTATGATGGCGTCGGCCTGACTGAGGACGTCAAGAAGTTCCTGCATTACAACGCTAACAAGGCGCTGATGAATCTTGGTTATGAGGCGCTCTTTCCGGCCGAAGCCTGCAAGGTCAATCCGGCCATCCTTTCGGCACTATCTCCGAATGCGGACGAAAACCACGACTTTTTCTCAGGCTCCGGCTCGTCCTATGTCATCGGCAAGGCCGTCGCCACCGAAGACGAGGACTGGAATTTCTAAGATTGCATCTTCCGCCGCCTGGATAATTTATCCATCATTTCCGATCGCAGCCATTAGGCTGCGATTGCCGTTCTAAGATGTCGGTGGCAGCCATCGGCATCGCGTTTTGCAGATCTGTCAAAATCCCATGATACGCCCGCTGAAGACGTGTGGTTCCGGGCGATTCGCGCGTATTCTCGCGAGATGAGGACCTATCATGGACTATGCCGACTATATCGCCGATCCCTCGCGCGATTGTGCGATCGTTGTTCATCGCGGGATCTGGCGCGCCGCGCCGGAAAACAGCCTGCTTGCGATCGAGCGGGCGATTTCAGCCGGCTACGATGTGGTCGAGATCGATGTGCGATGCAGCAGCGATGGCGAGTTCTTTCTTCTGCATGACGATACGCTCGAGCGAACGGCTGGCCTCGCCCGAGAGGCGGAGGAGTTGACGCTGCAGCAATTGTCGAACCTGAACCTGCGCGATCGTGATGGCGGCGAGGCGAACCGGATGACCGATGAAAAGCTGCCGAGCCTGAAGGACGTCTTCGATCTCACGCGCGGTCGCATTTTCCTGCATCTCGATGTCAAGCGCAGAGACATGATCCCCGGCGTGATCGCCTGCGCCCGGGCGATGGGCGTCGATCGGCAGGTCGACTTCTGGAGCGATCTGAAAACCTCGGACGATCTCGCCTGGATCCAGAGCAACGTGTCGCCGGAGATGGTACTTCTCATGGCGAAAACACGCCTCGGTTCTGCGGATGCCGAGAGCCAGCTTGATCTTCTCCGTCAGCTCAAGCCGCTGCTCTGTGAAATCTACTTCGACAGTCTTGACCAGCTCGCGGTCCGCAAGGCGCTTTTTGTGGATGCGGGTATGCGCCTGTGGGTCAATACCCTCGATTCCGTTTCCTGCGCGGGCTTCACGGATACTGCCGCCCTGCAGGATCCTGCTGCGATTTGGGGCAGACTTGTCGATGCCGGCGTCTCTGCCATCCAGACGGATGAGGCTGAGGCGCTGAGGACCTATCTCGATACGCGTTGACCAGCCCTTCGATGCGATCAGCAAGCGCGGTCGCCTTCGTTTGAAAACGCAAACGGCCGGCTCTAACAAATAGAGCCGGCCGTTGAACTGTGGGATCCTAACGATCCGGATTACTTGTTGAGCGCATCCTTCAGCGCCTTGGCCGGCGTGAAGGCGAGCTTCTTCGATGCTGCAACCTTGATGGTTGCGCCCGTTCCCGGGTTGCGTGCTTCGCGCGCCGGCGTATCCTTGACTTTGAACTTGCCAAAGCCCGGGATCGAGGTTTCGGCGCCGGATGTTGCGGCTCCGGTAATGGCTGCAAAGACGGCTTCGACAATCGCCTTGCTCTGGACTTTGGTAAGCTTGTGGTCTGCAGCAATCTTGTCTGCAATTTCATTGGTGGTGGTCATGAGGCTTCCCCCGCATTGATGACGGTGGAATCATTTCCATTGCCGATGTCCATTGTCACCTGGAGTCCGGGCCGGAAAGGCCTAGAATGCCCGTATTTCCACAGGTTCCGACGCATCGAGGCCATTTCGAACGCTTTCCGCAAGCGATTTTCCAATCAAGGCCTCTGTTAGGCCGGCCGATAGGAGAGCGGTCAGCGCTATCCGCAGACGCCTGCGAATCTGCGGAAAGAACCGGAATCAGAGCTCCGGCCCCCTTCACCATACGGATGCGAGCGGTAATGGAGTCATTGAAACTGGCCTTTTGCCCGGCAGGTCTATAGAGGCTTGGCTGTGATCAATAGGTGGAACGGACAATGGAACACGAGATCAAGATAGACAACCGCGGTGATTTCGGGCTTTGGGCCATCGAGGTCGCAAAGCAGATCATCAGCGATGAGGGCTTTGAATTGGCAAGAGCCGCACGGGACGGCACGGAGGATGATGTCCGCGCGGCCGGTAACGCACTTGGCCAGGCCATCACCAATGCGATGATGGAAGTCTATGACGGTTTGATCGAAGGAGCGGATGAAGATTAGGATCGTCTTCGAAGGGTGTGGCCAGTCATCCGCATGCTCGCGCGGCTGGCTTGCTCTGGATTGAAATCTGAAACTTGCACCAACTTAAAATCGCAGCCTTACAATCACGAACAGGCATCCCCATATAGGGGCGGATTAGTCTTTCTGCCCTATGACAGGAGAGCCAATGTTCAGTGCAGTACCGCGTTTTGCCAAGATCGCAGCCATCGTCGTCCTTGCCGCCGCGTCGTCTTTAGCGACCTTTGACGCTGCCGATGCACGCCGAGCTGGATCCAGCGGCTTCGGAAGCCGCGGAACGCGCACCTTTGATACCCCGGCCATAACGCGGACGGCACCTACGCAGGCTGCCCCGATCGACCGGTCGATGACGCAGCGGCCGCAGCAGCAAACGACGACGCAGCCGCCGCTCGGCGCGCCGCAGCGTCCAGGTCTTTTCGGCGGCTTCGGTGGGTCGATGATCGGTGGCCTGATCGCCGGCGGTCTTCTGGGCATGATGCTCGGTCACGGTTTCGGCGGCGGCATCGGCTTCCTCGGCATGCTGCTGCAGATCGGTCTGATCGTGTTGCTGATCAGTTTTGCCATGCGTTTCTTCGCAAACCGCCAGCGGACACAATATGCAGCACCGGGATCGGGCACGTCCTACAATATGAATCCGATGAACAACGCAGGTGTTTCCCCGCGCCCTTCCTTCTCCATCCCGTCTATCGGCGGTGGAGCGGCGGCCGCGCCGAAGGCGCGCCAAGCCAATGACGAGATCGGGTTGCAGCAGGCCGATCTCGATCGCTTCGAGCACCTTCTGACAGAAATCCAGTCGGCCTATGGTAAGGAAGACTATGCCACGCTGCGCCGGCTGACCACGCCGGAGGCGATGTCCTACCTCGCCGAAGAACTTGGGGAAAACGCGACCAGCGGCGTGCGCAACAGCGTTTCCGACGTCCGGCTGCTGCAAGGCGATATCGCCGAAGCGTGGCGCGAGGGCAATGCCGAATATGCGACGCTTGCCATGCGCTATTCGAGCATCGACGCGATGGTCGATCGCGCGACCGGGAAACTCGTCGACGGCGACGATCGCAACCCTTCGGAAACGACGGAACTCTGGACCTTCGTGCGCAAGCCGGGTTCGGACTGGACGCTTTCAGCGATCCAGGGAACGGAGCTGCACTGATCTGCGTGGCTTCCGCAGAGCCGCCTCGCGAGGGATCGCGGGCGGCTGGTCATATCCATAAACTGATTGTTCTCATCCTTTAAACCTGAAGACGTCGAGCCGGTGCCGAAGACGATGCGGCATCCGCCTTGACTCGCCAAATCTGTCCTCTAATGTGCTGATGTGGAAACGTTACCACATCGGGAGGATATAGATGAAATCCGCGCGGCTCAACCGCCTGTTCGGCGTGTCCGGAAATTGTTTCGACGTCGCCATAGACCATGGCATGTTCAATGAACGGACCTTTCTCGCCGGCATCGAGGATATGAGGACAGCGATCAAGGTGATTGCCGATGCCGCGCCCGATGCCATCCAGCTCCCGCCGGGCACTGCGCCTATTCTGCAGGCAATCCCTGGCAAACATCGCCCGGCTCTGGTGCTGCGGACCGATATCGCCAATATCTATGGCAATCCGCTGCCATCGGCGCTGTTTTCCGAAATGATCGACCGAGGCGTGGAGCAGGCCGTCGCACTCGATGCCGCCTGCGTCGTCGTCAATCTTTTGATGCTGCCGGACCAGCCGGAAGTTTATCGCGCCTGCGTGCGCAACGTGAACAGCCTGAAGCGCGAATGTGAGATTTACGGTATGCCCCTAATGGTCGAGCCGCTGGTCATGCAGGATAATTCCAAGGGCGCCTACATGGTCGATGGGGCGATCGACAAGATCCTGCCGCTGGTACGTCAGGCTGCCGAACTTGGCGCCGACATCATCAAGGCCGATCCCTGTGACGACGTGCGGGAATATCACCGCGTCATCGAGATCGCTCAGGGCTTGCCCGTACTGGTGCGTGGCGGCGGCCGCGTCTCGGATCAGGAAATCCTTTCACGTACGAAACAGCTGATGGGGCAGGGCGCCCGCGGTATCGTCTATGGCCGCAACGTCATCCAGCACGATAATCCGGCCGGCATGACGCGCGCCCTGATGGCGATCGTCCATGAGGAGGCTTCCGTCGAAGATGCCTCGCGGCATCTCGCCTGACGCATCCTGGGAGGAGGAAACATGAAGAAGGTATTCCGCTTCGGCGTCATCGGCTGCGGCCTGATGGGGCGTGAATTCGCCAGCGCCGCCGCACGCTGGCTGCATCTTGCTGACACGAGGGCACGGCCCGAAATCGTTGCCGTCTGCGACACCAATGCGGCGCTGCTCGACTGGTTCAAGGACAATGCGCCGTCGGTCCGGCAATTCACGGGCGATTATAAGGAGCTGCTCGCCAATCCGGATGTTGACGCGGTCTATTGCGCCGTGCCGCATGTGCTGCATAAACAGTTTTACGTCGATATCCTGAAGGCCGGAAAGCATCTGCTGGGCGAAAAGCCGTTCGGTATGGATGCGGTACAGAACCGCGAGATCATGGCGGTGCTTGCCGAGAACCCAAAGCTTCTGGTTCGCTGCTCGTCGGAAATGCCTTTCTTCCCTGGAGCGCAGAAGGTCATCGCGCTCGCCGAAAGCGGTGAGATGGGTGATATCCTCGAAGTCGAGGCTGGTTTCCTGCATTCTTCCGACATCGACAGGCAAAAGCCAATCAACTGGAAGCGCATGGCCGATATCAATGGCGAATACGGCTGTATGGGCGATCTCGGCATGCATGTGCTGCATGTACCGCTGCGGCTCGGTTGGCGTCCGCAGACACTGCACGCGCAGCTGGTCAAGAAGATCACCGAGCGCCCGGATGGCAAGGGCGGGATAGTGCCGTGTACGACCTGGGACAATGCGACGATCAGCACTCGCGTCAGTACGGGCGGTCAGGATTTTCCGATGGTTTTGAAGACCTGGCGTATTGCACCGGGTGAGGCCAATACCTGGTATATTCGCATCCTTGGCATGAAAAAGAGCGCCTTCTTCACCACCAAATCGCCGCGACAATGGCAGTGGATGGATTATACCGGCGGCGTGCAGGCCTGGAGTACCGAAGATTTGGGATACGGCTCGCTCTTCCCGGCGATAACAGGCAAGATCTTCGAATTCGGCTTCGCCGATGCCATCCAGCAAATGTGGGCTGCCTTCGTCGATGAATTGGCGGGCGGAAACGCCAACGGCTTTACCTGTGCCACGCCGGAAGAGGCGCAGGCGCATCACGCAGTGCTGACGGCGGCACTGAAATCCGGCCGTGAAAATATCGTCGTGCCGGTCGATTACGAAGGAGCGACTGTCCGATGAAGCGCTCGGAAATCAATGAAGCGCTGCGGCGCGCAAGCAAAATCGTAGACCATTGGCGCTGGTCGCTGCCAGAGTGGGGTTATTGGACCGCGGCGGACTTCGCTGCAAATCCGGAGGCGGCGCGCTATCTGCGTAGTCATCAGCTGGGGTGGGATGTCACTGATTTCGGCTCGAGCCGTTTTGCCGAATGCGGCCTCGTGCTCTTCTGCCTGCGCAACGGCATCGTCGGTGTCGAAGGCGACCGCACCTATGCCGAAAAGCTGCTTTTCGTTGAGGAAGGGCAGGTCACGCCGACCCATCGTCACCAGGCGAAGATGGAAGACATCATCAACAGGGCCGGCGGCGATCTCGTCGTTGAATTCGCTGCGACCGATGCCGAGGGCAATGTGCTGCAGGATGACGTGACCGTCCCGGTCGACGGCTTGCCGAAAAAACTTGCGGCCTGGGAGCCGTTGGTTCTTTCTCCTGGCCGGAGCGTGACGATCCCCACCGGGCTCTATCATCGCTTCTACGGCCGCAAAGGCGGCGGTCCGGTCTTCGCCGGCGAAGTCAGCCAGGTCAATGACGACAATAGCGACAATTACTTTCTGGAACCGATCGGGCGCTTCGCCGCGATCGAGGAGGACGAGCCGCCGCTCAGGCCTCTATGGAATGAGGCAGGTGGCTGATGCGGACCGGGGAGGAGGTTCGCGACGGCGAAAAGAAGGACAAGGGAGGTGTCGTCTGCGCGGGAAACTTCATCGTCGACCGTGTCCATACGCTGTCCTACTGGCCCGAGCAGGGTAATCTTGCTTATATTCAGCATCAGGATGTGGGCGTTGGCGGCGGGGCCGCCAATGTCGTCACCGATCTCGCCTCCCTCGGCTTTCCCGGGAAGCTTGCCGCCGCCGGCTGTATCGGCGCGGATATCGATGGCGGGATCGTCAAGGCGCGGCTTCAGAGCGCCGGTATCGATGCAAGCGGTCTGCGGGAGCTTCCCGACCGCGCAACAGCCCATACGCATGTCATGAACGTGCCGGGGCAGAACCGCACTTTCTTCTATCACGGCGGTGCCAATGATGCGGTGACGGACGCGCTCCTCTCGCCCGCGACCTTTGCCAACGCCGGTTACTGGCTGTTCTATCTCGGCTATCTGATGCTCCTGCCTGGTCTCGACATGCTCGATGCGGATGGCCGATCCGGAGCATCGCGCCTGCTAGAGGCCGCGCGCAATGCCGGCCTGATCACTTGCGTCGATTTCGTCTCCAGTGAGGATCCGGAATTCGCGGCAAAGGTTGGCGCGGCGCTGCCCTATTGCGATTATCTTGTCATCAATGAAATCGAAGCAGGGCGGGCAACCGGCGTGACCGTGCGAGACACGAAAGGGGAGTTGAACGACGCCGCACTGTTGGCGGCGGGTGAGCAGCTGTTGGCGCGGGGTGTCGCCAAGGGCGCAATCATTCACGCTCCGGAAATCTGTTTCTGGTTTGCACCGGGCGTGAAGCCAATTGTCTCACGCTCCCGGCCAGTCGATCCGGCTGAAATCGTCAGTACCGTCGGCGCTGGTGATGCTTTCTGCGCCGCTGTACTTTACGGTCTGCATGAGGACTGGCCCGTCGAGCGCATCTGCGCTGCTGCACATGCTGCCGCTGCGCGTTGCCTGAGAGGGGCAACCGCGACGGATGGCATTCCCCACATGGCGGCACTTCTGGAGGATATAAAGGAGATGCAGCTCGCCGATGTCTAGCGCACCGCTGAGGAGCGGCAACGCGCATCATTGAGTGCTATAGTGCCGATGGGAGCGGCGCGATAGCGAGCGAATAAAATTTTTACGCTTGGAGGAGGCGAATGAGGGCAGTCCGTTTGGAAGCAATCGGCGATATGACCATGCATATGGTCGAGAAGCCGAGCGCCGGTCCGGGAGAGATTGTCGTGCGGGTGCTGGCCGCCGGCATCTGCGGGTCAGACCGGCACATGTACAAGGGCGAATATCCGACGGCGATCCCCGTGACCTTGGGCCACGAGTTCTGCGGCCTCGTCGAGGAGGTGGGCGAGGGCGTTACCTCATTCGTGGGTGGTGAACTCGTAACCATAGACCCAAATATCGCTTGTGGCACATGCCCCGCCTGTCGGCGCGGGCGGCCAAATCTCTGCGCCAACCTCACGGCTATCGGTGTAACGCGCGATGGCGGCTTTGCCGAATATGTCGCGCTTCCCTGCGGACAGGCGTTCATACTGCCTCCGGATCTCGATCCCGTTCATGGCGCCTTCTGCGAGCCGCTGGCCTGCTGCATCCATGCCATCGACAAGGCACAAATCCGTCCGGGCGACAGCGTCGCCATATTGGGCGGTGGTGTCATTGGCTTGCTCATGGTCCAACTGGCGCGCCTCGCAGGCGCTGACCAGATCATCCTGATCACGAGGCAGCTGTCACGGCGGGAAGCAGCTTTGCGCCTGGGTGCAACACAGGCCCTCGATCCGACGGCGACCGATGCCGTTGCTGCCGTGCGGGATGCGACCGGCGGCGGTGTGGATGTCGTCATAGAATGCGCCGGCGTGCCCGAGACGCTCCAGACCGGCGTCCGGATGGTGCGGCGCGGCGGTGCCTTTGTGCTGTTCGGCGTGACGCCTGCGGGCCTCCAAGTGCCCGTTCTGCCGTTCGATCTGCTCGTCAATGAAGTCGAGATCAGGCCAGCCTATCTCAATCCATTCACCCACGCTCGCGCCGCTGCCATGGTGGCAAGTGGGATTCTGGAGCTGGATTCGCTTGTTACGAAGACGATTGGCCTTGAGGATGTTGCAAGCGTGGTCGGCAGCGCTCCGTTGGCCGGCGAAATCAAGGTCATCGTCCGGCCCTGAGCGCTGCTTGCATTCATGTGCGAACGAAGTCGGTGGAGTCGCGCCGGATCAAGGTGACAGGCACTTTGATGAGGCTGTCCATTCGCGGCTCGCCATCGACCTGGTCTTCACCGATCAGGGCCTCCAGTCGCCGGACCGCCTGCTCGCCGACGCCGCGGATCGGTTGGCCGATGGTCGTCAGCCGCGGAAAGACATAGGCCGCCTCCGGCAGATCGTCGAAACCGATCACCGAATAGTCGCGAGGCACGGAAAAGCCGTGATCTTGAACGGCGTGGATTGCGGCAATCGCCGAAATATCCGTCGTGCCGATGATAGCAGTCAGTTCGGGCCGAGATGCCAGCAACTCCCTTGCGAGCGGATAGGTCGCCGCGAAGCTGTGCTCCTCGGCCATGGCTATTGCGGCGGGAGCCATGCCGTTTCCAGCCATTTCAGCCGTGATGCCGAGAAGGCGAAGCTGGACAGGCTGGCTATGGGCGGGAGCGCCGACAATGCCGATTGCGCGATGACCGAGTTCGATCAGGTGACGGGCCATCAATCGTCCGCCTTCCTCGTGATCGGCCATGACGGCCTCGCCGGCTATTCCGGGAAGCTCGCGGTCGATGGCGACGATCGGGATATGGGCCTCACTCAACGCCTCGAAATGCTCCGTGCTGCCGAAGGCGCTCGCAACGATGACGCCGTCGACGCGCTGAGACAGCAGCATGGAAATATAGCGCGCCTCGTGATCCATGTTTTCGGCGGTGCTGCAGATCAACGTCTGATAGCCGCGCCGGAACAATTCCTGCTCGATGGCGTGAGCAAGGATGCCAAAGAAGGGTACGTCGATGGAAGGCAGCATAAGGCCGATCATGCGGCTCGGCGCGCCGCGAAGCATCCTCGCACCCTTGCTTGGCGTGTAATTGAGCGTGCGAATGGCTGCTTCCACGCGCTCTCGGAGTTCCGGAGAGGCATAGCCACTGTTGTTCAGCACGCGCGAGACCGACGAGACGGACGTTCCCGCAAGTTTGGCGATATGTCTGATGCTGGTCGTCACTTGCGCGCATTTCTTTGGCTTGCGGTCGAATGGTCGGGAGCAAGACTGTCGGAGTGCAGGCCAACTCGCCCTCGGACTTAATCACCGCCAGTATGCCGCATCAAGCGCCATCCATGCGGTCTTAATATCTGGCTATGCCAAATCTTTCTATATTAGATTTTTTGCATATGGAATGATGCAATCATGGAAGGTGGTTGAGATCGATGAAGCATCTTAAATGTCCTGTGCGGATCGTTCAGGAAATTCAATAAAATAACGGCCCCACGCCCGCGGAATATGCCTCCTTCTTCGAGCGAGTTCGGCAATGCAGGCAGGCATCCGCTTCGCGTATGAACATAGTTTTAGACCGTCATCATCCGCCCCGGCATTTATAAGATTTTTATATCTTCCGCTTTTCCGCCGTCTCGAACCTTAATGCGGTTCGGTCGCATATTACGTCTGGAAGATGCTCCCCAAGTGATCTTCCAGGTCGGCAGGAAAAAGAGGCGCTCTGAGCAAGGGCGCTCTCCATCATTTCTGCATTCAACAATAACAATCAAGGAATCGCGATCAATGATGGACATTATTCTTGTCGGGATCGGCGTTTTATTCTTCCTCCTCTGTGTCGCTTATACCAAGGCCTGCGACAGCCTCTAGTCGGAGAGACGGCAATGCTTCTCGATTACATTCTCGGTGGCGGCGTGACGATCTTTCTCACCGTCTACCTGGTCTATGCTCTCATTCGCCCCGAGCGCTTCTGATAGCGCTGGATAGGGAAAGTTACCTCCATGACCTTCAACGGATGGCTTCAGATCCTCATTTATATCGGGATCCTTCTCCTGCTCGTCAAACCGCTCGGCGGTTACATGACGCGTGTCTTTACCGGCGAGCGCACCTTCCTCTCTTTCGTCCTCCGTCCTGTGGAACGGGGGCTTTATCGTTTGGCCGGCACGGATGAACGCGAAGAGCAGCACTGGACGACCTATTCTGTCTCCATGCTGCTGTTCAGCCTCGCGGGTTTCCTCGTTCTTTACGCTCTGCAGCGACTGCAAGGCAGCCTACCGTATAATCCGGCCGGCATGACCGCAGTCGGCCCGGAACTGTCCTTCAACACGGCAACGAGCTTCGTCACCAACACCAATTGGCAGAATTACGGCGGCGAGAGCACGATGTCTTACCTCGTGCAGATGGCCGGCCTGACGGTGCAGAACTTCGTGTCTGCGGCAACCGGCATTGCCATTGCCATTGCGCTGATTCGTGCTTTCGCACGTGCCTCGGGCAAGGCGATCGGCAACTTCTGGGTCGATATGGTCCGCGCGACGCTCTACGTCCTCTTGCCGATCTGCATCGTGCTGACGATTGCTTTCGTCTATCTCGGTGTGCCGCAGACGCTCGGCCCCTATGTCAATGCCACGACGCTCGAAGGCGCGCAGCAGACGATCGCCGTTGGCCCCGTTGCCTCGCAGCTTGCCATCAAGATGCTCGGCACGAATGGTGGTGGCTTCTTCAATGCCAACTCGGCGCATCCTTTTGAAAATCCGGACGCTATTTCCAACCTTCTGCAGATGCTGGCGATCTTCGCCATCGGCGCGGCGCTAACCAACGTCTTCGGCCGCATGGTCGGCAGCCAGCGGCAGGGCTGGGCGATCCTGGCTGCGATGGGCACGCTGTTCATCGCCGGCGTGATCGTCACCTATTGGGCTGAAGCGGCAGGCAATCCGCTTGTGCATGCGCTCGGCATCCAGGGTGGCAATATGGAAGGCAAGGAAGCCCGCTTCGGGATTGCTGCCTCCTCGCTCTTCGCGGTCATCACGACCGCCGCATCCTGCGGCGCGGTCAATGGCATGCTCGACAGCTTCACGGCGATCGGCGGCCTGATCCCGCTCATCAATCTGCAACTTGGCGAAGTCATCGTCGGCGGCGTCGGCGCCGGTTTCTACGGCATCCTGATGTTCGTCGTCATCGCTATCTTCGTTGCAGGCCTGATGGTTGGGCGCACACCGGAATATCTCGGCAAGAAGATCGAGGCCAAGGAAGTGAAGATGGCAATGCTTGCCGTGCTTTGCCTGCCTTTCGGCATGCTGATCTTCACGGCGATTTCCGCGGTATTGCCTTCCGCCGTAGCCTCGATCGCCAATGCCGGTCCGCACGGCTTCTCGGAAATCCTCTATGCCTATAGCTCGGCAGCGGCAAACAACGGTTCGGCCTTCGGCGGCCTGACTGGCAATACCCCCTGGTACAATATCACGCTCGGTATCGTCATGCTGATCGGCCGCTTCCTGGTCATCGTTCCGGCCCTTGCGATTGCCGGTTCCCTGATCAGCAAGAAGACGGTTCCTGCCTCGGCCGGCACCTTCCCAACGGATGGTCCGCTCTTCGTTGGTCTGCTTGTTGGTACGATCCTGATCGTCGGCGGTTTGACCTTCTTCCCGGCGCTGGCGCTCGGACCGATCGTCGAACATCTGTCGATGATCGCAGGCCAGACCTTCTAAGGAATGACGGCCATGAGCCAATCGCTTCTAGGCAAGCTTAGAAAAGTTATCGACCCACGCCCCTTCGACAGGGGGCGTGGCTCGGCCGGAATGACCTGCGCGTCCGATGCCATTTTGCTGGCGATGGTTGCCCTGTTCCTCGGCCTTGTCGTCTTCGGATTTTTGATCGGCTGATCGGCGGCGTTCCGATCTGACGTTTTCCTCTTCACGCTGGAGCCTCTTATGAGCCAGTTAAAATCAGCGAGTATTCTGGATTCTCGCATCCTCGTTCCGGCGATCGGCGCTTCGTTAAAGAAACTGAACCCGCGCACCCTCGCCAAGAACCCCGTCATGTTCGTGGTCGCCGTCGTTTCGATGCTGACGACCGTCCTCTTCCTGCGCGACCTCGTTACCGGCGGTGGCAATCTCGCCTTCTCGCTGCAGATCAATATCTGGCTCTGGTTCACGGTGCTGTTCGCCAATTTCGCCGAAGCCGTTGCCGAAGGCCGCGGCAAGGCGCAGGCGGATTCGCTGCGCAAGTCGCGCACCGAAACTCAGGCGAAGCTGCTCGTCGGCAACAACCGCACCGATTACAAGATGGTGCCCGGCACCAGCCTGAAGGTTGGCGATGTCGTCCTGGTCGAAGCCGGCGATATCATCCCTTCGGATGGTGAGGTCATCGAAGGTGTCGCCTCTGTCAACGAAGCCGCGATCACCGGCGAATCCGCGCCCGTCATCCGGGAATCGGGCGGCGATCGCTCGGCTGTGACTGGCGGTACGCAGGTTCTGTCGGACGAGATTCGCGTCCGTATCACGGCGGCAGCCGGATCGACCTTCATTGATCGTATGATCGCGCTGGTCGAAGGTGCCGAACGGCAGAAGACGCCCAACGAAATCGCGCTCAACATCCTGCTGGCCGGCATGACGCTGATCTTCGTGCTCGCGACCGTCACTATCCCGAGCTTCGCCGCCTATGCCGGCGGTTCGATCCAGACGGTCGTGCTCGTTGCGCTCTTCGTGACGCTGATCCCGACCACGATTGGTGCATTGCTTTCGGCGATCGGCATTGCTGGCATGGACCGTCTGGTGCGCTTCAACGTGCTTGCCATGTCCGGCCGCGCCGTCGAGGCCGCCGGCGACGTCGATACGCTGCTTCTCGACAAGACCGGCACGATCACGCTTGGCAACCGTCAGGCGACCGCCTTCCGCCCCGTCCGTGGTGTCAGCGAGCAGGATCTCGCCGATGCCGCGCAGCTTGCCTCTCTTGCCGACGAGACGCCGGAGGGACGCTCGATCGTCGTGCTTGCCAAGGAGAAATATGCGATCCGTGGCCGCGACATGACGAGCCTGAAGGCGACTTTCGTTCCCTTTACCGCCCAGACCCGTATGAGCGGCGTTGATCTCGATGGCTCCTCGATCCGCAAGGGTGCCGTTGACGCTGTCATCGCCTATGTCGAAGGTGCTGCTAACGGCAGTCACGAAGGTACTGCCGTTATGTCCCGCACGACCAGTGAAACGCTGCGTGAGCTGCAGGTGATCGCCGACGAGATCGCCAAAGCCGGTGGTACGCCGCTTGCCGTTGCTCGTGACGGCCGTCTGCTCGGCGTCATCCATCTCAAGGATATCGTCAAGGGCGGCATCCGTGAGCGTTTTGCGGAGCTGCGCCGCATGGGCATCCGCACCGTGATGATCACGGGCGACAATCCGCTGACGGCTGCCGCCATTGCCGCCGAAGCCGGCGTCGACGACTTCCTCGCACAGGCGACGCCTGAGATGAAGCTGGCGCTGATGCGTCAGGAGCAGGCACAGGGCAAGCTGGTCGCCATGTGCGGCGACGGCACAAACGATGCGCCGGCACTCGCCCAGGCCGATGTCGGCGTTGCCATGAACACCGGTACGGTGGCCGCTCGCGAAGCCGGCAACATGGTCGACCTCGACAGCGACCCGACGAAGCTGATCGAGATCGTCGAGATCGGCAAGCAGCTGCTGATGACGCGCGGTGCGTTGACCACCTTCTCCATCGCCAACGACATCGCCAAGTATTTCGCCATCATCCCGGCCATGTTCATCGCCTTCTACCCGCAGCTGAAGATGCTGAACGTCATGGGACTGGCAACGCCGCAAAGCGCCATTCTCTCGGCCATCATCTTTAACGCGCTCATCATCGTCGCGCTGATCCCGCTGTCGCTGAAGGGTGTCCGCTACCGCCCGATCGGCGCCGGCGCGCTGCTCAGCCGCAACCTGCTGATCTACGGCCTCGGCGGCATCATCGTTCCTTTCATCGGCATCAAGGCCATCGACATGGCGATTACCGCCATTGGCCTCGCCTAAGGAGTTTCTCTCATGTTGAAACAAATCAGACCCGCCATCGTCATGATCGTCGCCACGACCGTTTTGACCGGCCTTGCCTATCCGCTTGCTATGACCGGCGTCGCCCAGGCGCTCTTTCCGCACCAGGCCAATGGCAGCCTGGTGGAGAAGGATGGCAAGGTGATCGGCTCCAGTCTTATCGGCCAGAATTTTACGGCGGATAAGTATTTCCACGGGCGTCCATCAGCCACGACCGGCGCCGACCCAAACGATCCGACCAAATCGGTTTCCGTACCCTATAACGCGGCCAATTCCGGCGCTTCCAATCTTGGCCCGACCAATTCGAGCCTGATCACACGTATCAAGGGGGATGCCGCGACATTGCAGGCGCAGAACCCGAATACGCCGGTTCCGATCGATCTGCTCACCACTTCGGGCAGCGGTCTCGACCCGGACATCTCGCCCGAAGCCGCCTATTTCCAGGTGCCGCGTGTCGCCAAGGCTCGCGGCATGGATGAGGCCAAGGTCAAGTCGCTCGTCGAGGCAGCCATAGAGCCGCGGGAGCTCGGCGTTCTCGGGGAACCTGTGGTCAATGTGCTGGCATTGAACCGGGCGCTCGATGCTTCTATGACTCAATAAGTTGAAGAGGTTGAGACGGTTCGTGCCGTCTCAACCTTATCAGGAAAGACAACCAGCGAATGGCAGACGACAGCCGCGATATGTTGAGCAGGCCTTCTCCTGATGCGCTTCTCGAGAAGGCGCGGGCCGAGACGCGCGGTCGGTTAAAGATATTCCTCGGAGCGGCACCGGGCGTCGGCAAGACCTATGAGATGCTGATGTCGGGCAGGGCGAAGATTGCCGACGGCGTCGATGTCGTGGTCGGTGTCGTCGAGACCCATGGCCGCCGAGAGACACAGGCCCTGCTCGAAGGATTCGAGATCGTACCGCGCATCAATGTCGACTATAAGGGTAGGGCGCTCGAGGAGATGGATCTCGATGCCATTCTAAAGCGCCGTCCCGACCTGGTGCTGGTCGACGAACTTGCTCATACCAATGCGCATGGCAGCCGGCATCCCAAACGCTACCTCGATGTCAAGGAGTTGCTTGAACGCGGCATCGACGTCTACACGACGTTGAATATCCAGCATGTCGAAAGCCTGAATGACGTCGTTTCGCAGATTACCCGCATCCGTGTGCGCGAGACGGTGCCGGATTCGATCATCGACATGGCCGATGATGTCGAGATCATCGATCTGACCCCGGACGATCTCATCAAGCGGCTGCATGACGGCAAAGTCTACGTATCGAAGACGGCCGAGCGCGCGCTGACCAACTATTTCACGCCAGGCAACCTGACGGCCTTGCGGGAGCTCGCGCTGCGACGCACCGCCCAGCGCGTCGACGACCAGCTGCTAACCCATATGCAGGCGCATGCGATCCAGGGACCTTGGGCTGCCGGCGAGCGCGTGCTCGTTTCCATCGATCACCACCCGCGCTCGGCCGCGCTTGTGCGCTATGCCGCGCGCATGGCCGCGCGCCTGCGGGCGCCCTGGGCAGCCGTCTATGTCGAGACCAACCGCTCGATCAGTTTGAGCGAGGCGCAGCGCGACACGATCGCCGCAACGCTGCGGCTCGCCGAGCAGCTTGGCGGTGAAGCAATCACACTTCCGGGTCGGGAAGTGGCGGAGGAGCTGCTTCGTCATTCGGCGAGCAACAACGTGACCCACATCGTCATCGGTTCGCCGAAAATCGGTTCCTGGCGTGATTGGTCTCGCCGCTCAGTTTCTTATGATCTCATTCGCAAGGCCGGGGACATCAGCGTCCATGTCATTTCCGGCAGCGAAGCGGATGGCGAGGCTGCAGGGCGTGGCGTCAAAGTGGCACCCTCATCGCCACCTTTCCAACTCCGCGGCTATGTTCTGGCAACGCTCTATGTCGCCATCGCGCTGGGCTTTTGCGTCATCCTCGATCAGGTGCTTGACGTGCGCAATCTGGCGCTCGTCTTCCTGATGGCGGTGCTGGTAAGCGCCGTGACCCAGGGCCTGCGTCCAGCACTTTATTCCTGCTTTCTCGGTGCTCTTGCCTTCAACTTCTTCTTCCTGCCGCCGCGCTATACGCTGACGATCAGCGATCCCGAAAGCGTGCTTGCCTTTTTCTTCTTCCTTGGTGTCGCGGTCATTGCGAGTAACCTGACGGCGACGGTGCAGCGCCAGGCGGCGGCGGCGCGGCAACGGGCGCGAACGACGGAAGATCTCTATCTCTTCTCCAAGAAGCTTGCCGGCACAGGCACGCTGGACGACGTTCTATGGGCAACCGCTTTCCAGCTGGCGTCGATGCTCAAGCTGCGCGTCGTCCTGCTCTTGCCCGAACATGGCACGATCGCCGTCAAGGCCGGCTATCCGCCCGACGACACGCTCGACGACGCCGATATCGCGGCGGCGCGCTGGGCCTGGGAGCATAATCATGCCGCCGGCCGTGGCGCAGATACACTACCAGGCGCCAAGCGCCTTTACGTTCCGCTCCGCACCGGCCGAACCGCCGTCGGCGTTATCGGCCTCGATAGCGACCGCCGCGACGGCCCGCTTCTGACGCCGGAGCAACAGCGGCTGCTCGATGCTCTCGCCGATCAGGCGGCTCTTGCCATCGAGCGCGTGCAGCTGGTAGCCGATGTCGACCGCGCGAAGCTGGCGGTGGAGGCCGACCGGCTGCGGTCGGCTCTGTTGACCTCGATTTCGCATGATTTGAAGACGCCGCTTGCTGCCATCCTTGGGGCGGCAGGCACCTTGCGCGACTATCTGGAAACCCTGCCACACGAAGATCGCGTCGATCTCCTGTCGACCGTCATCGACGAATCCGAACGCCTCAACCGCTTCATCGCCAATCTGCTTGACATGACCAAGATCGAGTCCGGTGCAATGGAGCCGAATTATGCTCTGCATTATGGCGGCGATATCGTCGGCAGTGCGCTGCGGCGGGCGGAAAAAATCCTGGCACATCATCGCGTCGACGTGCGGATGCCCGTTGATCTGCCGATGGTGAAGGTCGATCCGGTCTTGTTCGAACAGGTGCTGTTCAACCTGCTCGACAACGCCGCCAAATATGCGCCGGAAGCATCGGCCATTCGCCTGGAGGCCTGGGCCGATATAGACAATATCGTCTTCCGCGTGATGGACGAGGGACCAGGCATCCCGCCCGCCGACCTCGAACGCGTCTTCGATACCTTCTATCGGGTACGCAAGGGCGACCAAGTGCGTGCCGGAACCGGGCTTGGCTTGTCCATCTGCCGCGGTTTCATCGAGGCGATGGGCGGCACGATCGCCGCCGGCAACAGAACGGATCGGCAAGGGGCAGTTTTCACCATCCGCCTGCCGAAACCAACAGATGTCCCGAAGCTGGATGAACTGAAATGAACACCACTGCCGTCAAGATTCTCGTTGTCGATGACGAGCCGCCAATCCGCAAATTGCTGCGCGTGGGCCTCGGTGCCCAGGGCTACGTCGTCAATGAGGCACAGAGCGCCGCGTCAGCCCAGGCGTCGATCGACGAAGACCAGCCCGATCTGATCGTGCTTGATCTCGGCCTGCCGGATAAATCAGGCCAGGATCTGTTGCTCGGTTGGCGCGAGGATGGGGTGCAGATCCCGGTGGTCATCCTGTCAAGCCGCACCGACGAAGCTGGCATCGTCAAGGCGCTCGAAAGTGGCGCCGACGATTATGTGACCAAGCCTTTCGGCGTCAACGAGCTTGCTGCCCGCATCCGTGTGGCGCTGCGCCATCGCCTGCAGCAGCAGGGCGAGAAGGCGATTTTCCAGACCGGCGGTCTTTCCATTGATCTCGTCAAGCGTATCGTCAAGGTCGATGGCAAGGAGATCAAGCTGTCGCCGAAGGAATACGACATCCTGCGCGTGCTCGCCCAGCATGCCGGCAAGGTGCTAACGCACCAATTCCTGCTGAAGCAGATCTGGGGGCCGGCGGCCGATGTGCAGTATCTGCGCGTTTATGTCCGCCAGCTTCGGCAGAAGATCGAAGAGATTCCCGATCAGCCGCACTATATCACCACCGAGACAGGTGTCGGCTACCGGCTGCGCGAGCCTGATTGAGGCGGCGGAAGTTTCGAGCCCATGATCGAGGCGATTTGGCCTCGGACTTGTGGCGATGAATGCCATTTCAGAATTTATTGCCGGACCTTGAGTGCGACCATGGACCTTTCCACGATCATTCTTCCCGAACACGTCTTTGTCGGCGTCTCCGCTCCGACGAAATGGCGGGCATTGCAGATGCTGTCGTCGAAGGCAGCCCATTGCTTTGGCCTGGACGAGGCAGTGGTCCTGCGAGCGCTGGAGACGCGCGAAAAATTGGGCACGACGGGGATCGGCAATGGCGTTGCGGTTCCGCATGCCGCCATCGCTGGCATGACGAGGCCTCGGGGACTCATGGTGCATTTTGCACATCCAGTCGATTTCGAAGCCATCGACGACATACCGACGGAATGGGCCTTCGTGCTGTTGTTCGGAGAGGGCGGCCGGGGCGACTATCTGAACGTGCTTGCCGCGATCGCGAGGCGTTTGCGCACGGAAGGCGTTCTGACGGCGATGCGGCAGACGAAGAGCGCCGACGAGCTCTATTCCGTCTTTATGTCCGACACCATCCGCTGACGAAGCACTCGTTGCACGTCTGGCGTCATTCGGGAATGTGATTTCACTTTTCCGGATTCTATGGGATGCTGTTCTCCGCAGTTACCGAAAACGGAAACTGCCTTCGTTACTTTATACGACCAAGTTGATAGGGTTTAAGGACAAACGAAGGGGGTGCATCCATGCAGACGATTAAGCTTTCTCGGCTTCTCGCCACCGCAATTCTGATCGGCAGTTTTTCGATCGCGGCCGTCGCGCCGACCTGGGCGGCGGACAAGACGCTTCTCAATGTTTCCTATGATCCGACTCGTGAACTCTATAAGGACTTCAACACGGCCTTTGCTGCCAAGTGGAAGAAGGATACGGGCGAAACCATCAATATCAAGGCTTCGCATGGCGGTTCCGGCGCGCAGGCTCGCTCGGTTATTGACGGCCTCGATGCCGACGTCGTGACGCTCGCCCTCGAAGGCGATATCGACGCGATCGCCAAGGCGACGCACAAGATCCCGGCCGACTGGAAGACCAAGTTCCCGAACAATTCGGTTCCCTACACCTCGACCATTGTTTTTCTGGTGCGCAAGGGCAATCCCAAGGGCATCAAGGACTGGCCGGATTTGGTCAAGGACGGTGTCGAAGTCATCACGCCGAATCCGAAGACGTCGGGCGGTGCTCGCTGGAACATTCTCGCTGCCTGGGCCTGGGCGAAGCAGGCCAATGGCGGCGATGATGCCAAGGCGCAGGACTATGTCGCGCAGCTCCTGAAGCATGTCCCGGTCCTCGACACCGGCGCGCGCGGCGCGACGACGACTTTCGTACAGCGCGGTCTTGGTGACGTTCTGCTTGCCTGGGAAAACGAGGCCTATCTCTCGCTCGACGAACTCGGCCCCGATAAATTCGAAATCGTCACGCCGTCCGTTTCGATCCGCGCCGATCCGCCGGTTGCCGTAGTCGATGGCAATGTCGATACCAAAGGCACGCGCAAGGTCGCGGAGGCCTACCTGAACTACCTGTACTCGGATGAAGGTCAGAAGATCGCTGCGAAGCACTATTACCGGCCGATTAAGCCGGAAGCGTCCGATCCGAAGGATGTCGCTCGTTTCCCGTCCCTGAAGCTCGCCACTATTGACGACTTCGGCGGATGGTCTCAAGCTCAGCCGAAATTCTTCGCTGACGGGGGCGTCTTCGATCAGATCTACAAGCCGGGACAATAAGACTGAATGCATTCTATAACCCGCAAACGGTGGCGGTTACGGCAGCCGAGCGTCATTCCGGGATTCGGATTGGCGCTCGGCGTTACCTTGGCTTGGCTCATCTTCATAGTACTCATTCCACTGTCGGGGCTTCTCTGGAAAAGCAGTGCCCTCGGCTGGCAGAATTTCTGGGCCCTCGCGCTTGACGTGCGCACGCTGTATGCGCTGCGCATGAGCTTCGGCGGCGCCTTCATCGCCGCGCTCGTCAACGCCGTGCTCGGGCTTATCCTTGCCTGGGTGCTGGTGCGCTATCGCTTTCCAGGCAAGCGCATTCTCGATGCGATGGTCGATCTGCCGTTTGCCTTGCCGACGGCGGTTGCCGGCATTGCCTTGACGACGCTATACGCGCCGAATGGCTGGATCGGTCAGTTCCTCACGCCGCTCGGCATCAAGATCGCGTTCACTCCCGTCGGCATCGTCATCGCATTGATTTTCGTCGGCCTGCCGTTTGTGGTGCGCACGGCACAGCCGGTCATGGAGGAGATCGACCGCGAAGTCGAGGAAGCGGCGGCGACCCTTGGTGCCTCGCGTTTTCAGACGATAACCCGCGTGCTGCTGCCGGGCCTCGCCCCTGCCGCTCTGACTGGCTTTGCGCTGGCATTCGCACGTGCGGCGGGAGAATACGGATCGGTCATCTTCATCGCCGGCAACAAGCCCTATGTTTCGGAAATCGCGCCGCTGCTCATCGTCATTCGCCTGGAGGAGTATAATTATTCCGCAGCGACGGCGATCGCGACGGTGATGCTGTTCATTTCCTTCACCATGCTTTTGATCATCAATCTCATCCAGTCGTGGAGCAGAAGGAGATATGGCTATGGCGCATGATCTTTCTGCATCAGTCGAAACCGGTCATTCGGTCATCACCGAAAGCCGGCTTGCGCGCATCGTCTTCATACTGATCTCGCTCGCGTTCCTGACGCTGATGGTGCTTCTGCCTCTCGCCGCCGTTTTCGTCGAAGCTTTCCGCAAGGGGATCGAGACCTTCTTCGAAGCCTTGGTTGACGAGGAAACCTTCGCGGCGATCCGGCTGACATTGATCGTTGCCGGCATCAGCGTGCCGCTGAACCTCGTCTGCGGCATTGCAGCCGCCTGGGCGATCGCCAAGTTCGAATTCAAGGGCAAGGCCTTGCTGACGACGCTGATCGATTTGCCCTTCTCGGTGTCGCCAGTCATATCGGGCCTGGTCTTCGTGCTGTTGTTCAATTCGAACAGCACACTCGGCCCCTGGCTGCAGAGCCATGGCATCCAGATCCTGTTTGCGGTTCCTGGGCTGGTGCTGGCGACGATGTTCGTCACCTTTCCCTTCGTCGCGCGTGAATTGATCCCGCTGATGCAGGAACAGGGCAGCGCAGACGAAGAGGCGGCGCTCTCGCTCGGGGCCAATGGCTGGCAGACCTTCTGGCATGTCACGCTGCCAAACATCAAATGGGGCCTGCTTTACGGCGTGCTGCTCTGCAACGCCCGCGCCATGGGTGAGTTCGGAGCCGTTTCGGTCGTTTCGGGTCATATCCGCGGCGAAACCAACACCATGCCCCTGCAGGTCGAAATTCTTTATAACGAATATAATTTTTCGGGGGCATTCGCGGTCGCCACGCTCCTGGCCCTGCTCGCCCTTGTCACATTGATACTGAAGACGCTGCTGGAAATGCGCTATAGCGAAGAGATCGCAGCCAGCCGGCGTCACTGAAGGAATTCTTGATGGAAGTTCGCGTTCAAAACCTGCGTAAGGAATTCGGTCGCTTTCCCGCATTGCATGACGTGTCGCTGGATATCCGCTCGAGCGAATTGATTGCGCTTCTCGGTCCATCGGGCTCCGGCAAGACGACGCTGCTGCGCCTGATCGCCGGATTGGAAACCCCGACGGAGGGACAGATCTTCTTCGGCGAAGAGGATGCGTCGCGAAAGACGGTGCAGCAGCGCAATATCGGCTTCGTGTTTCAGCACTACGCGCTGTTTCGGCACATGACGGTGCTCGACAATATCTCTTTCGGCCTGAAAGTCCGCTCGGCATCGCGTCGTCCGCCACGAGATGAAATTCGCCGGCGTGCCCTGGAGCTGTTGGAACTGGTGCAGTTGAACGGCCTGGAGAAGCGCTATCCGGCCCAGCTTTCCGGCGGCCAGCGCCAGCGCGTGGCATTGGCGCGTGCCATGGCGGTCGAGCCGAACGTGCTGCTTCTGGACGAGCCCTTCGGCGCTCTCGATGCTCAGGTCCGCAAGGACCTGCGCAAGTGGCTGCGGGAAATCCACGACCGGACCGGCCATACCACCGTCTTCGTGACCCATGACCAGGAAGAGGCGCTGGAGCTCGCCGACCGCGTGGTCGTACTCAACAAGGGCGCGATCGAACAGGTCGGAACGCCGGACGAGATCTACGACTCGCCGAATTCTCCCTTTGTCTATGGCTTCATCGGCCAATCCAATCGTCTCAAGGTGCGCATCACCAGCGGCGAGATCTGGTTCGATGACAAGCCGCTGGGACTCAGCACGCCGCATGAGCCCGATGGCGAAGCCTATCTCTATTTCCGACCCCACGATATCGAAATCCGTGACGGCGATGGCGGCGCGATCGCGGGTCTGCTCGTTGCCAGCAGGCGCGTGGCAGGCACTCGCCACCTTGAAATCAACATCGGTGCCGAGCACGATCCCATCGAGATCGAACTGCCGCCGAACAAGGCGGATGCCTTGGATCGCAACCGCATCGCCTTCAGGCCGACACGCTGGAAGCTCTTTCGCAACGGTGTCTGACGATCAGTCCTCGGGGTGAGCGGCAGAAGCAAAGCCGCCGCCCTGATAGACGATTGCGGGATCATTCGGATCCTCGGCGGGTGTTTTCGACAGAATTTCGGCGCGCCAAGGAGCCGCACTATCGCGCGGCTTCCAGCCAAGAAAGGCAGCGTTGCTGTTGTCCCACCATTGTTCGTCATTGTCCGAGACGCCGTAGACGATCGTATGGCCGAGGCGCGGGGCGTTGAAGGCGCAATCGCAAAGCGAGACGAAATCCCCGATGCTGAACCATGTGGCGAGCATGCGCGTGTTGCGCGGCTCGGGAAAGCACGAGCCGATGCGCACTGAAAGCGTTTCCTGGCCGAACTTGTCGAAGTAGAGGCTCGCGACCGCCTCACCGAACACCTTTGAGACCCCATAGAGCGAATCCGGCCGGGTCGGCACCTTGTTGTCGATCCGCTCATCCCGCCGGTAGAAGCCGATCGTGTGATTGGAGCTCGCGAAGACGATACGCGGCTTGCCGGCGGCGCGCGCGGCCTCATAGAGATTGTAGAGGCCGAGGATATTGCCCTGCAGGATCAGATCGAAGGGCTTTTCCACCGATATCCCCCCGAGATGGATGATACCATCAACACCTTTCACCATCGCATCGACGCCGCTGCGGTCGGCGAGATCACAGGCGACGAAACGCTCGTTCGGGCGCAGGTCGCTTATCGGCGCGAGGTCTGACAAAAGGACGTTCTCGGCGATCTGCGATAGAAGAGGCCGGATTGCCTGGCCAACACCGCCGGCGGCGCCGGTCAGCAACAGAGTTTTCAGCATGATTGTCTCCCGGATCGGTCATTTCGGCGGGGAGCCTATAAGATGGTCCTCCGCCCGTCATCACATATATCGGTGGGATCGACATGAAGCATGTCGATAACGTCTAGGCAGTCTGTGAATGCGTCCGAGCGTCGATGTCGAGCACTTCCAGGCTGACCACGGCCTTGATGGGCAGGTGATCGGAAGCCACGCGTGCCAGCGGCGAGTCATGCACTTCGACTGCGGAGATCATGCCGCGGCGGTTTGCCATGATGCGGTCGAGGGCCAGAAGCGGCAGTGTCGAGGGAAAGCTCGGTACGGCAGGCGGTAGCGGTCCGAACGCGTTCTGGATGGTATTGAGAGATGAGCGGTCGCCAAGGCGCCATTCGTTGAGATCGCCCAGCAGGATGGTCGGCGTCTCGCTGCCGTCGTTCATGAGGTCGACGATCAGACGCGTCTGCTGCGCGCGCGAGCGATGCAGCAGGCCGAGATGCGCCGCGATGATCCTGAGGCTTCCGCCACGAGCCAATTCCAGTTCAGCGATCAAGGCGCCGCGCGGCTCAAGCCCTGGCAGATTGATCTGGTGAACGTCGCGAACCGTGCCCTGTTTGAAAAGAACCACATTGCCGTGCCAGCCATGCGCCTTGGTGACGCCGGAAATCGGCACCGGGATGAGGCCTGTCTCGCGTTCGAGCCGGCGCAGATCGAGAATGCCCGTGCGTTCTCCAAAACGCGTATCGGCTTCCTGCAGACCGATGATATCGGCATCGATTTCATGAATGACGCGGCTCGTTCTTTCCGGATCGAAGCGGCGGTCGGCGCCGACGCATTTGTGGACATTGTAGGAAGCGATCAACGTGCCGTCCGGGCGGCCCGGCTTGCTGCCGGCCGGTGTGGGGCGCGATTTCTTTCGGTTCTTCAGGCTTTCCAGAATGCTCGCACGGAGACTTTCTTTCTTTTTTCGCATCTATCCGTCGACCGTTCCTTGATCAGATCACGTCGGGCACGTGGGGCAGAGTATAAGAAGCGATTGTTGGCCTTGTCATGTAAAAAGGCTGCGACAAAGGCAGATAGTCTTTCGTTGCAGTCGTCAGAGATAGGGTGAGCCAAGCCACAGCACCTTTTCGATAAGCCGTACGACAAACGGCCGCGCCCTGAGCTTTTCGAGGTCTACCGGATGTGCAGTTTCCAGGATCGCGCCGATATGATCGTCGATCGTGCTCGCAAAGCCGCGATCAAGTACCTCGAGATCCACTTCGAAATTGAGCCGCAGGGAGCGCGGATCGAGATTGGATGAGCCGACATAGGCCCAGATACCGTCGATGGACAAAAGCTTGGAATGGTTGAAGGCGCCTTCGGCGCGCCAGATGCGGCAATAGTTCTTCAGCATCTGGTCGAATTGCGCCGTCATGGCCCGGTCGACGAGTACCAGATTGTTGGCTGTCGGCACGACGATATCGACTTCGACGCCACGCCGGGCCGCCGTCACCAGCGCACTGATCAACTCGCGATCCGGCAGGAAATAGGGCGACATGATTCGGATGGATTTGTGCGCCACCGACAGCGCGCCGATGAGCATCTTGTGATTGGTCTCGACGCTGCGATCCGGGCCGGAGGCAACCACCCGCATGAAAACGGGCGCTCCAGGCTCGTTGGAGGGCGCGGCAATCCGCCATTCCTCACCGTTCAGGACTTCGCCTGTGGTGAAGCGCCAATCCTCGGCTGCCGTATTGAAGAGATCGGCGACTGCAGGTCCCGTCACGCAGAAATGCATGTCGCGAGCGCTGTACTCGTGCGCGAATTCGCGCGTGAAGCCCTGACGGATATTCATGCCGCCGGTAAAGGCAATTCGCCCATCGATGCTGAGGATCTTTCGGTGGGTACGCAGGTTGGCATAAGGCAACCGGAGACCGATGATGACGTTGCCATTGAAGACGTCGACCTGCACGCCTCCTTCGCGCAGATAGCCCATGATGCTCGGCACGGAGTAGCGGGCGCCAACAGCATCGATGAGTACACGCACGCTGACACCGCGTTTCGTCGCAGCAATCAGGGAATCGGCGATGCGGAGGCCGATCGGGTCGCGATCGAAGATGTAGGTTTCCATCAGGATGCTGCGCTCGGCGCCGTCGATTGCAGCCTTCATTGCGGCATAGGCAACGTCGCCGTTCGTCAGCATCTCGATGGTGTTGCCGGTGCTCATCATATAGCGAACGACGCGGTCGCCGAGCGTCTTCATAGAACCGAAACGATCGCCGAACCGCCGCCGCACCTCGCCGCCATCGGCGTCGAAGCTGGAGAGCTCGCCATTCGCATCCTTGCGAAAGAGCGCGTCGCGCTGCGAGCTGAGGGAGGCCCGGCGGATGCGATTGATGCCGGCGACAGCATAGAGGACGGCACCGATGATGGGCGACAGGATGATGACGCCGACCCAGCCGATCGCGGCGCGGACATCTTCTTTGGTCATGGCTGCATGGATTGCAGCGGCCGCCCCCATCACAATGGACAGGACGGCGAGAATTTGGCCCCAATGGGCAGCCACGAGGTCGATCATGATGCAAGTATATCCTTGCCCGCAAAAGCTGCAATGAGTGGGCCGGCGATCGTCAAGATGTCATCAATAGCGGTGCGAAACTTCATCTTATTAGATAATTTTAATTGAACCCTGTTCTGACCAGCATCATACTTAGGTTGCTTCGGCTGCTTCGCTACCGTCCCTCACGGTAACTTCTGTTTTTCGTTCGAAGCGCCACTGCGGTTCGACAGTCGAGATCGAAGAACGCTAGCCATAGCGTCTTGGCTGCTCGGGGGAGGCGTCAAAGCCCGCGTTTCAAGAACGGGCATCGTTCATCAAAACCTTGTTCAATGATGCGAACGGAGAACAGCAGATGTTGGAATCTCGGGACGAATGGATCAAGAAGCGCGCATACGCCATATGGGAAGAGGAAGGCCATCCTTCCGGTCGCGACGTCGAGCACTGGGCGCAGGCGAGCAGTGAGCGCATCGCGCTTGAGAAAACGGCAGCAGACGGCGGCGCGATCGACATCAAGCCCAAGGCGAAGCGCAAGACGGCGGTCGCCGCGGCGGCTGTTACCGAGGAAAAATTGGCTAAGCCAGCAAAGAAGATATCGAAGAAGGGTGTAGCCGCGAAGGTATAGGACGCGTCAGCTTTAGGAGTGTGGCGGAGATGAGGGCGGCTCGATGGCAACATCGGGCCGTCACTCTTTTCGAGATGGTAGCTGGCGGAATATTCGCAATAATTTCGGTGATTTGGCTCTCATCCGCGAAATAGTTGTCACACATCGATGCTACAGATTGTGAAGGGAGCTCAGCAATGTGTGGCAGCTATATCGATGATGTGGAAATGACGGTTGCGGCGATTGTCGCAGCGCAGTGGCCTTTGTGGCTTGCCGCTAGAATGGAGCTGGTGGGATGACATCACTCCTCGTGCTCGCTGCGCTGTATCTTCTGACGGCCTTGGTCCTCATTCTGATCATCGATCGCTCGGTCGGCGTCTTTTTCCCTGCCTCTGCCAAGCAGCGTGTCGCTGTGCGGCATGGTCGGCGCTTCTGGATGCTCCCGAGCAATCTGCTATCCGGCAATCGCAATTCTTCAGGCCAAATCTCGGAACCTTTTCCCTGACGACGGGTTGCTCTTCCTTCCCAGCAAGGAGAAAGATCATGCCCCGAGGAGATAAATCCGCCTATACCGACAAGCAGAAGCGCAAGGCCGAACATATCGAGGAAGGCTACGAAGACCGCGGCCTTTCGCACGCAGAGGCGGAGCGGCGTGCCTGGGCGACCGTAAACAAGGAAAGCGGCGGCGGCAAGAAGTCAGGCTCCGGTCGCGGCCATTCCGAAAGCCACGAATCGTCCGAAAAGGGCGGCAGGATCGGCGGACGCGCCGCTGCAAGCCGACCCGCTGCGGAGCGCTCCGCCTCTGCAAAGAAGGCGGCTGCGACGCGTAAACGCCACGAGCACAACACACATTCCTAGGCCATCGGTGAGAACTGGATGCGATCGTCGAAATCCATTGGCCGTCGCTATGAAGTCCATAAGGTTTCCGGTGCATATGCCTGCGCCTGTAATCGTCGATTGCCTCTTACCTTTCGCGATGTCGACGCTAAATTGCAGTCTTGCGGCGATCATTGCAGCGGATTGCTCTCAATATCGGGGAGATGAAACCGAATGGCCTATGAACTCTACTATTGGGATGGCATTCAGGGGCGCGGCGAATTCGTTCGGCTGGCGCTGGAGGAAGCCGGTGCAGACTATGTCGATGTTTGTCGTGCTCCTGCAGGCAGGGGGCAGGGTATGCCCGCCATGTTCGCCATCATGGAGGGTAAATCTGAACTCGGTCTCCCATTTGCCCCACCGTTTTTGAAGGACGGTGATCTCATTATTCCACATGTGGCGAATATCCTGATGTATCTCGGGCCGAAGCTGGGTCTGGCGCCGAGAGACGAAGGAAAGCGCCACGTGTTGAACGGCCTGCAGTTGACGATCACCGATCTCGTCGCCGAGGTACACGACACGCACCACCCGATCGCGACGTCGAAATATTACGAGGATCAGAAGCAAGAGGCCAAGGCGCGGGCTGCAGAATTCATCGAAAACCGCATTCCCAAGTTCCTCGGCTATTTCGAGAAAGTGCTTCAGCAGAACCCCGAAGGATCGAGCCATATCTTCGGCGGAGAATTGACCTATGTCGATCTTTCGCTGTTTCAGGTCTATGAGGGGCTGCGCTATGCCTTCCCCCGCGCGACGGCACATCTGGATCGCCGATATCCGCATCTGACCGCGCTGCACAGAGCTGTCATGAAACGGCCCAACATTGCTCGCTATCTTCAGTCCGATCGCCGCATTCCCTTCAATGAGAGCGGCATTTTCCGGCACTATCCGGAACTTGACAGAGATATGGCGTGAGCGATGCTCATCTATCAATTCATTCCCGCATGCTGGATCGCCTGGCTATTGATCTGGCTTTTCGCTTCATTCAGCGTCAAGAGGAGCGTGCGACAGGAGGACCCTCTGTCGCGGCTCGGCAATACCGTGCCGATCTGGATCGGTGCTTTCCTTCTTGTCGTCAATCCATCCTGGCTGGGTCCTTTGCGGTTCCGCCTCATCCCACAGGATCTCACATCCTATGCGATTGGCGCGGTTCTGACCTTCATCGGTCTCGTTTTCGCTGTCTGGGCTCGCTATCATATCGGGCGCAACTGGAGCGGGGTAATCACTCTCAAGGAGGATCACGCGCTCATTCGCTCCGGTCCTTATGCGCTTGTGCGGCACCCGATCTATTCCGGTCTGATGCTGGCCATTATCGGCTCGGCAATTGCGCGCGGTGACATCGCGGCCGTCCTTGCGATCATCGCGGTGCTCTATGCCGTATTGCGTCGCGTGCAAATCGAGGAGAGCTGGATGAACGAGACGTTCGGCTCGGCCTATGCCGATTATAAGGCCAGCACGCCCGCGCTGGTCCCGTTTCTGGTGTAACGTCAGACCTCGAGAGGCGATGCCGCCTTGAAGAAATCGGCCCAGGGATCCGTGCTCGATTGGTCGAGGCGCGATGCCGCATTCTTGACGGTAAAGGAAGCAGGCCCGATCTTGCCGTCCAATTCTTCCCAGCTGACCGGCATCGAAACGGCAGCGCCCTTTCTGGCGCGTGTCGAATAGGGTGCCACGGCTGTGTTGCCGCGGCCGTTGCGCAGATAATCGATGAAGATATGGCCCGCCCGCTTCGCCTTGCTGGCGACCGACAAATATGTCTCCGGGCTATCGGCACTCATGGCATGGGCGATCGCCTCGGCAGCATCCTTGACCTGCGGCCAGGTCGCCTGCGGCTTGACGGATGCAACCACATGCAATCCCTTGCCGCCTGACGTTTTGACGAAGGATGTTAGTCCCAGGGTGGCGAACCGCTCCCTGATCTCCTTCGCTGCAGTTACGACCTCACTCCATGCGACATCCTCCCCGGGGTCGAGATCCATGATGATCATGTCGGGCTTTTCCCAATGATCCGTCGTCGTGCCCCAGGGGTGAATTTCCAGCGCCGCGGATTGGACAAGGGCTGCCAGGCCATCGAAATCCCCAATCTTCAGAAGCTTCGCAGCGTCCTTATCTTCTGGATCGGCAATTTCCTGGATATGCGGATTGATGCCCTTCCAGGCATGTTTCTGGAAGAAGCGTGGTCCATCGATGCCATCCGGACACCGCAGGAGGGCGAGGGGACGGTTGACGACGAAAGACGCCATTCTACGCCAGGCCAAAGCGTAGTAATCAAGAAGGTCTTGCTTGCTGACCTCGTCGCCGGGCCAATAGATCCGCTCCGGATGGGTCAATTCCACCGGCGTTTCAGTGCCGTCATGAATGGGCGTCTTTGCCATCTGCATGCGCTCCATCTTCCTCGACGCGAAGGCGCCGTGCCGGGCAAGACTAGCATTGCCCGCCACACAAAGCGACCGCTGGCCACTTCTCACGGCATGAGCTGGCCGCCATTGACCTCGATGATCTGGCCGGTGATGTAGCCAGAAAGAGTGGGAGAGGCGAGAAAGAGGTAGGCGCCAACGCAATCTTCCGGCGTGCCCACGAATCCCATGGGGATCGTCTTGCGCTGCAACTCCATCTGCTCGTCGTTGGTATAGCGCTCGTGGAAAGGCGTTGCGATGACGCCGGGTGCGACGGCGTTGACGCGGATCTTGTCGTTGACGAATTCCTTGGCGTGGCCATGGGTAATGGTCGAGACGAACCCTTTGGAGGCCGCATAGAGGATCGCGCCGTTGCCGCCGCCATTGCGTGCGGCAATGGAGGTCGTGTTGATGACGAAACCGCCCTGTTTTTTCAGGTGAGGATGAGCGGCGCGAGTCGCCGCAAGCACGGAGCGTGCATTGAGGTTCATCACCCGCTCATAATGCTCATCCGTCATTTCGGCGGTCGGAAGACGCCCGAGCATGCCGCCGGCATTATTGATCAGGCCATCGAGGCCTCCCAAAGCTTCGGCTGCGTCCTTGACCACACGTTCGGTCTCGCCATCTCGGGAGACATCGCCCTGGATGAGATGCACAGTTCCGCCGCCAGCCTTGATTTCATCGGCCAGTTTTTCCGCCGGTTCGCGGCTTGCATTGAAGTGGAGGCCGATCTTCATGCCCTGGGCGGCAAGGGCGCGCGCGACGGCAGCGCCAATACCGGTCGAGGCGCCCGTTATCAGCACTCTTTTGCCGGCAAGATCGGGAATGCGGATGGACGCAAGCGATTGCGCGAGTTCTGTCATGACGACTCCTCCTGAACGTCAACCAATCATACGACGAAATAGGTCTTTGTCTTATCAGGCTCCGGGGCAGAAAGGCAATCATGCCAGGCGCGACAAAAGGACGAGATGAGATTTCGTGGAGGAAGCGTCCGTAATCTGCGGAAAATAAAAGAGTTTTTCTTGCATTTGAAGTTAAGGTTTCGATCGAAGTCGCAGAAGCATTGCTCCACACCCATCTCGCAAACGGACAAAACGATCTGGCGTGGCGCCGCTGCGACAGATAAGGAAGCTACCAGGAGAGTCGAACGCGTGCGCCTGTTCCGATGAAACGATGGCGACCGCGGCTTTCAGCAACAGGGAAAGACTGAGGATATCATGAGCAAGAACAAGCTGATCCGTTTCGACGTCGCCGACAATCAGGCTGGCGGCCAGCGCCGCCCCTTCGCCAAGGCCGTCAGGGCAGGTGATTTCGTCTACGTCTCGGGCCAGGTTCCGACCATCAACGGTGAAATCGTTGCCGGCAATATCGTCGCTCAGACCGAGCAGGTCATCGCCAATATCAAGGATGTCCTTGCCCTTGCCGATTGCACGCTCGAGCATGTGGTGAAAGTGAATGTGTGGCTGGATGACGCTCGCGATTTCTCGAGCTTCAACGCTGTCTTCGAAAAGCATTTTATCGATCATCCGCCAGCCCGCTCGACCGTTCAGTCGCCCATGATGGTGGATGTCAAAGTCGAAATGGATGTCGTCGCCTACAAGCCGCTCGACTGAGCAAACGCCGATTTCGCTTCGATTGCGGTGCGGCCAGGACTGCATCGCAATCAATCCCGCGTCCATGTGCGATGGCGCGTCCAGATGATCAATCTCCCGAATATTTGCTCTTAAATGCACAAGCCGGCAGGGTGCCTGTTTCGGTATTGTGGATAAGCGCACGCTTTTTCGCGCTTGCGGCTCCGTGTGACCGCAACTGCAAACGTGCCACTGCGCCGTGGCTCCCGATATCTCCTCGCAATTTCCGGTAGCGGCGGTGTGGGTGCCGATATCTGCGGCAATCCTCCAGATCACAAAATCAATGCCTGTTGATTTCCAATCAGCGATTGACGAGTTTCAAAACTCACGATTAAATCAATTTGATTGACCACTCCAAAACAGCAAGAGGGGCTGGAAATGAGAATGAGGAAAAAGTCATTACGCAATCTATTTCAGCGGACATCACTGGCAGCGGCGGCGCTCAGCGCTTCGCTGGCATTTAGTGCGAGTATCGCCTCCGCGGCTGAATCCGTACTGACGATGCATATCGAGGAGCAGACCAGCTGGGTCAGCAACTTCAATCCGTTCGATCTGGCCGGTCGTCGCCAGAGCACGATGGATTTCATCTACGAGCCGTTGGTCATCTTCAACGCCAATGATGGCGGCAAGCCCGTCTGGCGCCTGGCGACAAGCTACAAGTTCTCCGACGATCTCAAGTCGATCACCTACGATCTGCGCCCCGGCGTGAAGTGGTCGGATGGTCAGCCGCTGACCTCCGCAGACGTCAAGTACACGATCGACCTGATGCTGAAGAACCCGGCCGTCGATACCGTCGGTGTCGGTCAGACGGTCGCCTCCGTCGAAGCGCCGTCGCCAACGCAGGTGACGATCAAGCTCAAGGCTGTGAATTCCGAATTCCCTGAATCGCTCGCCGATCTCGCCGTCGTACCCGAGCATATCTGGAAAGACGTTGCCGATCCGGTCGCCTTTAAGAACGAGAAGCCCGTCGGTTCCGGCCCGATGACCGAGGTCCGCCGCTTTACGCCGCAAGTCTATGAGCAGTGCCGCAATCCGAACTACTGGGATGCCGCGTCGCTGCACGTCGATTGCCTGCGTCTGCCGCAGATTTCGGGCAATGACCAGATGCTGGCGCTGCTGCCGGAAGGCACCGTGGACTGGATCGGCTCGTTCCTGCCGCAGATCGACAAGACCTTCGTCGCGCTCGACCCGCAGCATAATGGTTACTGGCAGCCGCCGGCGGAAACCGTTGCCTTCGAGATGAACTTCAAATCCACGAATGCCGGCAATCTCGAAGCTTTCAAGGACCTCAACTTCCGTCATGCCTTCAACCTGGCGATGGACCGCAAGTCGATGGTCGATATTGCCGGCTTCGGCTATCCGGTCGTCAACCTGCATGCCAGCGGCCTGCCGCCGCGCTTCGAGAGCTGGCGCAACAAGGCTGCCGAGGGCGATAAGGACGCCTTCATGGGCTTCGACACCGAAAAGGCAAACAAGATCCTCGACGACGCCGGCTACAAGAAGGGTGCCGATGGTTTCCGCACCACGCCGAGCGGCAAGCCGATCACCTTCGCGGTCATCGTACCGAACGGCTGGACGGACTGGATCGACGCAGTGCAGATCGCCGTCGAAGGGCTGCGCGCCGCAGGCATCAACGCCTCGGTTGCCACGCCCGAATACGAGCAGTGGCGCAAGCAGCTTCTCGACGGCAGCTTCGATGTCGTCATGAACTCGCGTGCCGACAGTGCAACGCCGTTCCAGGGCTATTATCAGAGCCTGTCGACGGCCTATGCCGGTAAGCTTACCGTCGCCGCGGCGCGCTATTCCAACCCGAAGCTTGATGCGCTCTTCGATCAATATCTGAAGTCTTCTTCCGATGAGGATCACAAGAAGATCTTCAACGACATTCAGGTTCTGATCGCCGATGACTTCCCGGTCGTTCCCGTCTTCAACGGCCCGACCTGGTACCAATATTCCAGCAAGCGTTTCACCGGTTGGGTCACGGACAAGGATCCCGTGATGAACCCGGAAAACCACGACAATAACCGCATGCGTCTCATGCATCTGCTGCGTCTGAAGCCGGTCCAATAAGACCACAGCGAAGGAAGCAGAGATGCGTGTTTCAAGCCGGCGCCTTGGCGTCTATGCGGTGGCCTTGGCCTTCGCGATCGTCGTGAATTTCATTCTTCCCCGGCTTATGCCGGGGAGCCCCGTCGATGCCATGGTCGCGCAACTCGGGCCGCGGGCCACACCCGCGGCGGTGGAGGCGATCAAGGCGCGTTTCGGCGAGATCGATCAGCCGATCATGATGCAGTTCCTCGACTATCTCAAAGGCCTTGCCACCTTCGATCTTGGCGTTTCGGTCAAATATTACCCGCAGACGGTGGTCCAGGTGCTGAGCCGGGCAACGCTGTGGACCATCTTCCTGGTGGTTACGGCGATCATATTTTCGCTGTGCGTCGGCGTCGTGCTCGGCGCCATCGCGGCCTGGAGACGCGGCGGGCGGTTCGATACGATCGTATCGCCCTTTGCCGTCATCTTGTTCTCGATACCGCCCGTCATCGTTGCGCTCACGACCTTGTTCGTCTTTGCCGTATCGTTGCGCTGGTTTCCTGTGGGGTATGCCTACGATCCCAATCTCGATCCGGGCTTCAATTTCACCTTCGTGGGCAGCGTGTTCATGCACGCGATCCTGCCGGTTCTGACGCTATCGCCTTTCCTGATCGGCGAGTTTCAGACGACGATGCGCTCATCCATGATCGTCGTGCTCGGCGAGGATTACGTGACGATGGGGCGGGCCAAGGGGCTGAGCAATCTCGCCGTCATGTTCGGCTATGGCGCGCGCAATGCGCTTCTGCCTGTGCTCACCAACCTCGCGCTAATGCTCGGCGCCGTTTTCGGCGGCTCGATCGTCACCGAGATCGTCTTCAACTATCCAGGCCTCGGCCTGACGCTGTTTACCGCCAGCGTGGCGCGCGACTACCCCGTCATCCAGGGGCAATTGCTGCTGATGACGCTCGCAACCCTCGGCGCAAACTTCCTCGTCGACATCATCTACGGCCTTGTCGATCCGCGATTGAGGGAGGGCGGCCGATGAGCTTCTCGTTCCGATCCATCTTCAGCCAGAAGAAGGCGCTTGTCGGCTTCATCATCGTCACGGCGCTATGCCTGATGGCGATCTTCGCGCCGGTCATCGCTCCAGGCGAACCCGGCGCTCGCGTCGGCCGATCGCATCAGCCGCCATCCGTCGAACATGTCTTCGGCACGACAAAGATGGGTCGCGATGTCTACAAACAATTTGTCTGGGGCGCCAGAAGCTCGCTTTCCGTCGGCTTCGCCACAGGTATCGCGATTACCGTGCTCGGCACCGCCATCGGCCTCATCGCCGGCTATACCGGCGGCAAGACGGACGCGGCGCTCGACCTTGCCACCAATGCCGTGCTAGTCATCCCGAACATGCCGCTCCTGATCCTGCTTGCCTCCTTCGCGGGCACGGTCGGGCCGATGACAATCATGACCATCATTGCGCTGACATCCTGGCCATGGGGCGCACGCATGACGCGTTCGCAAACGATGGCGCTGCGCAACCGTGATTTCGTTACTGCAGCCAAAATGATCGGCGAACCGGCCTGGCGCATCATCTTTGTCGAAATCCTGCCGAACCTGACGCCGCTCATCGGCATCAACCTGGTCGGCAGCATCATCTACGCGATCGTCGCCCAGACCACGCTCGAATATCTCGGCTTCGGCGATCCGCTAAAGGTCACGTGGGGTACCATGCTTTATAACGCCCAGAATGCCTCGGCCATCATGGTCGGCGCCTGGTGGGATATCGGCGTGCCGGCCATCGGTATCGCACTGACGGGGCTTGGTCTCGCGCTGATCAATTTCACCTTCGACGAAATCGCCAATCCGCAATTGCGTTCCGGCCCGGCCTTGACCCGCTGGTTCCGCCTGACGCGTGCCCGCAACCGCATGATGAGGGCCGAGCAATGAGCGACAATCTGCTTGAGATCGAACATCTCAATATCGACTATCTGCTCGATAAGGGCGATTTCCGGGCGGTGAAGGATGTATCCTTCAATATCGGCCGCGGCGAGATTTTCGGCCTAGCCGGCGAATCCGGCTGCGGCAAGAGCACGATCGCCTATGCGATCACGCGGCTATCGAAGGCGCCGGCCTGGGTCAGTGGCGGAAGCATCCGGCTCGACGGGCAGGACCTGCTGAAGATGCCGGAAGGCGAGTTGCAGAAGATCCGCTGGAAGCGCATCGGCATGGTGTTCCAGAGCGCCATGAATTCGCTCAATCCGCTAATGCGGGTAGAGGCGCAGTTCCACGACGTCCTGCATCGCCATACCGGCTGCTCACGCCAGGAATCGCGTGCGCGGGCCGAGGAGATGTTCAAGCTGGTCGGCATTCCCGCGCATCGCGTCGGCGATTATCCGCACCAGTTTTCCGGCGGCATGCGTCAGCGCATCGTCATCGCCATCTGCCTGGCGCTGCGTCCTGAACTCATCATCATGGATGAACCGACGACGGCGCTCGATGTCGTCGTGCAGCGTGAGATTCTGGAGCAGGTTCTCGACCTGCAGCAGACCTATGGTTTCTCGGTGCTCTTCATCACCCATGACCTGCATCTGATGGCCCAGCTTTGCCATCGCATCGGCGTGATGCTGAAGGGCGAACTGGTTGAGGTCGGCGATGTAGCCCAGGTCAGCCAGTCGCCTGTCCATGAGTACACGCGCAAGCTCTGGAATGCCATCCCGCAGCTTCCGGCCAGCGCCCACCCCTCCGGAGTTTTCGCATGAAACCGCAGATACAGGCCGTAACTGCAGAACCCGTCATCCGGCTCGATGATATTCAGCGCCATTTCGGCCCGGTACACGCATTGAAGAGCGTCTCTTTCTCGCTGTTTGCGGGACGGGCGCTGGCATTGGTCGGCGAATCCGGCTGCGGCAAGACCACCTGCGCCCGCATTATCGCCCGGCTCGACAAGCCGACGGCCGGCAGGCTGCTGTTTCGTGGGCAGGATCGCACTGCACGCGGTTCGGGCAGGGAAGAGCGGATGTTTCGCAAGGACGTCCAGATGGTCTTCCAGGATCCGTTCTCATCGCTCAACCCGGCCTTTACCATCAATCATCACATCGCAAGGCCGCTGCAATTGCACGGTCAGGACAAGCCGAAGGCCGAGCGGGACGAGGATATAGCGAAGCTACTCGAAAGTGTCGGGCTCGATCCTTCGGTGACGCGTCAGAAATTCCCGCACGAACTCTCCGGCGGCCAGCGTCAGCGCGTCAATATCGCCCGTGCGCTAGCGGTCTCTCCGAGCGTGCTGGTGGCGGATGAGCCGACCTCGATGCTTGATGTCTCGATCCGCAAGGACATTCTCGATCTGCTGGCGCGGGTAAAGCGGGAAAACGATCTCGCCATGCTCTACATCACCCATGATATCGCGACGGCGGCTCATGTTGCGGAAGAGATCGTCGTGATGTTTGCCGGCCAGATGGTCGAGTGGGGCGAGACCAATGCCGTGCTTGCCGATCCGAAGCATCCCTATACGCAGCTTCTGCTTTCGGCTGTGCCGGACGGCGGCCGCAGGTTCGTGACCGGTGGCAGTGCCCGCTTCTTGGAGCAGGCGGAGAGGATCCGCGCGCTCAGCCGTCCGATCTCGACGGTGGTCGAGGAGGTCGGCCCCAATCATTTCATGCGTGCGCTGGTCGCATCGAATTAGAAGGAATTCCCCTTGGACTACCTGGTCAATCTATCGACCCTGCCGGTCGACACGCAATCGCCGGAGCGCATGGCGAAGGCTGATGTCATCATCCGCCGCGCGCTGCCGCCGGAACTGCGACTGATCACCGGCTGGGTGGCTCAACATTTCAGCGAGGGCTGGGCAAGCGAGACGACGGTCGCGATGACCCGCCAGCCGCCGACCTGCTTCATCGCTACCCGTAATCGCGAGCTTGTCGGCTTTGCCTGCCACGAAGCGACGGCGCGCGGCTTCTTCGGCCCGACCGGCGTCGACGAGAGCGTGCGCGGTCTTGGCATCGGTCGCGCGCTTCTCTTTGCCTGCCTCAATGACGCAAAAGCCATGGGCTATGCCTACACCGTCATCGGCGATGTCGGGCCTTCGGAATTCTACGAGAAGACGGTCGGCGCGATCCAAATCCCCAATTCCGCACCCGGTATCTATGCCGGCATGCTCAAGCTTTGAACAATCCTTCAGGAAGAAAGAATGCTCATGTCCACACCGCGATCCCCGGCTCTGCGGCTTGAAACCACTTGGAACCCGCCAACCGACGAAAAGGAATTTTCTTATGTGCTGCGGCTGAAGAACCTGTCATCGGAGCCGCTTTCCGGCTTTACGCTCTGTGTCAGCGGCCCCGGTCGTGTCGATCCAGCCGGCATTGTCGAAGGTGCGACGGTTACCAGGCGGCTGTCCAATTTTACCGAATTCCAGCCGCCCGAGGGCTTCGTGCTGGCCGGTGGCGGGACGTGGACGATCACCGTTCGCGCGCTGAGCTGGCAGTTCCGACATTGGAACGATGGTGCCAACAGCGCCTATCTCGCATTTGCCGATGGCACTACGGTTTCACTTGGCACGGAGCCGACGCGTGCGTCGTCAAGCAATGCGCCGTTGAAGCGCGGCGCGGAGGTCTACCCGGTGCCGGCCAATCCGCCGGTGCCGCTGGCGATCATTCCCTGGCCGAATCGCGTCGCTGTCTCCTCCCGTCGCCCGCTTCCCGCAGGCTTTGCCTTGAAGGCCACGGCGCCGGAGGCGCAGGCTGCCGCCGAAAGCTTTACGGCTCTCGTCGAGCACCTCTTTTCCGCCGAAGGACTGATCCGCTCCGAAGCGGAGGGTGCCGTACCCGTGGAATTGCGAGAGGTCGAGGGTTTAGGCGCCGAGGCCTATAAAATCGTCTTTTCGCCTGAAACCATAACCGTCGAAGCGAGCGCGCAGACCGGCTTCGTCTATGGTCTCGTCACCATCGGGCAGATCTGGCGCGGCGCGCGCCTGCACCCACAGGCTTTCCATTTCCCTGCGGCAGGCGAGATCGTCGACGAACCCGCGATGAGCTGGCGCGGCCTGCACCTCGATGTCGCACGGCAATTCTACGGTTCGGCTGAAATCAAGAAGCTGATGGCAGTGCTTGCCTGGAATAAGCTGAACCGCTTCCATTGGCATTTGTCGGATGATGAAGCGTGGCGTGTCGAGATCGATGCCTATCCGGCTCTGACCGAGGTCGGCGCGTGGCGCGGCCATGGCCTGCCGGTGCCGCCGCTTCTCGGCTCCAGCCCGGCCCGCACCGGTGGTTACTACACCAAGGCCGTTGTGCGCGACATCGTCTCCTACGCCAAGGGTCTTGGCATCGAGGTTCTGCCGGAGGTCGATATACCCGGCCATTGCTATGCCATGCTTCAGGCAATTCCGGAGCTGCGCGATCCAAACGAAGCCGGCAGCTATTATTCTGTTCAGGGTTTCCCGGATAATTGCATCAACCCGGCGCGTGAAAAGACCTATGAAGTGATCGAGACGATCCTCTCGGAGCTGATCGAGCTTTTCCCGTTCAAGACGATCCATATCGGTGCCGACGAGGTTCCCCTCGGCGCCTGGTCCGGCTCGCCGGAGGCGCTGGCACGCTTGCGTGAGATCGCCGGTGATGACGTTGCGCAAGCGCATGCCAAGCGATTGAACGTCATCACCAATACGCATGGAGCCGACGATATTCATGGCTCGGGCGCGGCCTTCCTGCAGGCGGAATTCCTGGAACGCATCCAGGCATTTCTCGCCTCAAAGGGTTGCGTGACCGGTGGATGGGAAGAGGCGGCCCATGGCGACAGGATCGACAAGGACAAGAGCTATCTCTGCAGCTGGCGTAGCGTCGAGGTGGCGGCGGAGCTTGCCGGTCGCGGATACGAGATCGTCGTTTGCCCGGGGCAGGTCTATTATCTCGACATGGCGATGCGCCCGGATTGGGACGAGCCGGGCGCAAGCTGGGCAGGCCATTCGGATCCGGAGAAACTCTACACCTTCGATCCCATCGGTGGTTGGACGGACGCCCAGAAGGAAAAGCTTCGTGGCATTCAGGCCTGCATCTGGTCGGAATCGATGACCGATCGGGCCATCTTCGACCGGCTGGTCTTTCCGCGCCTCTCGGCACTTGCCGAGACGGGTTGGACGAAGCCGTCGGCCAAATCCTGGGAACGTTTCAAGGCATTGGCCGGCACCATGCCGCTGCTATACGGCCTGCATCAATTGTGACAGCCCGATGCGTGGCCTTCAGGCGCGACCCGCATTGGTCGCGCCTGAGTTAAATCAATAATGCAAGGCTGGCGCTATGCTGGCCCTTCAAGGCTGAGTAACGGCACGATGCGTCAACGGCTTCTGCAGGACATCGAACTGCGGGTTCGTTTCGGAAAAGATAGGCAGAGCGGCCGCACCTAAAATGGCGGTATCCTTACCGCTGGCGCCGATCATCAACCGCGGAATGCTGCGCTCTTCGGTTGGGTTGACTGGGGTGTGGAGAGGCTCAACGCTTTCGGCTAGCCCCGTCATCAAGGATGTTGGCGCACTGCCGCCAAGCACGATCGTCTGCGGATCGAAGGCCAGCTCGAGAAAGTCGATCGTCTGGCGCAGTGGCTGTACCGCCTGTTCCAGCCATGCCTTCAGGCCATGGCCGCTTGCCGCGATCAGCGCATCCAGATCGTCGGGGTCCAGCTCCTGTGCATTCTCGATGCCTAGGCATTCGTAAGCGACGGATGGCGAGACATAGCGGTCGAGGCAGCCGCGCTTGCCGCAAGTGCAGAGCCTGCCATGCGGCTCAACGATGATGTGGCCGATTTCGCCGGCATTGGCGCGGCTACCCTTGTAGAGATGGCCGTCGAGGAACATTCCGGCGCCAATGCCGCCATCACCGGCAAGAAAGAGATAGACGAAGCTGCCAAGGCCGCGGGCAACGCCATAGAGCCGCTCGCCGATCGCCGCTGCCGTAGCGTCGTTTTCGACAAGTACGGGCAGGCCGATCAGGCGTTCCAGCTCACTGGCAACGGGAAAATCCTGCCAACCCGGCAGGTTGAGCGGACTGAGCGAGGTTACGCCGCCATCAGCGTAGCGTCCGGGTAAGGCGATGCCGACGCCGAGCAGCCGGTCGCGGTCAAAGGAGAAGGCTTCCTGCAGATCCCTGACGATCTCTGCAAGGACCGGCATTGCCTCGGTCGGTCCCGGTCTGTCGACATGGCGCTCGACGCGGGCGCAGACCGTGCCGGACAGATCGGTGAGCACGCCGGCCGCACGCTGGCGCCCGAGTTCCAAACCGATGGAGTAGGCGCCAGCCGGATTGATCATATAGGGCGTAATCGGTTGACCGCGGGCGATCTTCTGCGCCTCCATCGCGATCAGGAGATGCGAACGCGCGAGTTCCTCCACGATATTCGAAACGGTCTGTGTGGTCAGCGCCGTCATGCGGGCAATGGCGGCCCGCGACATCGGGCCATTGGTGCGAATGGCTTCGATCACGACGCGCCGGTTGTGAGATTTGGCCTGTTCGAGATTCGTGCCTGAAATAGTCTTCATGAGAGGATAGTGGAGCACTCAGTTCGTGTTGCTGCTTGTCGCGCTTCGCCAGTGCGTGAGGTGAGGGTGGCCGCATGACATTGCTTGCCCCTATGTGGGCAGTTTCTATTCTTTTGTCGATCGATTCAAGACGGGGTCGGCCAGGGCCGTGCCGTTTGAGGGATAATACAGAAGGCTTTTTCTTTTGCGTGGATGATTGGCGCATATCTTTACTCCGACAGGCATTCCGTTAGACTCCGCTAACCCGGTCTTTTGCCGGGATAGCCCGGAGGAATTCGATGATCAGACTGCTTGCAATAGCGATTGTCTCGACCTGCATCGCCGGCGGTGCGATGGCAGCGGATGCGACATGCAAGGCCCAGGCCGCCGACAAGAAGCTGGCGGGCGCCGCTTTGACGAGCTTTACAAAGAAATGCGAGAAGGATGCCGCAAGCGCCTGCGATACTCAGGCCGCATCGAAGAAGCTTGCCGGTGCCGCCAAGACGAGTTTCGTCAAGAAGTGCACCGCCGACGCAGTTGGCAGTTGAGCGCCGGATTTCAGTCTTTCTCAAATCACCCGGCCGCCGGTGGCGGCTGGATCACAAAAATTCCTGGTTATCGATGACGGTCTGGTGCACGGTGACGTTGGCATATTGCGAGATATTCCTCGCCTGGCAGTCAACCGGGTTTAGGCCATGTCACTGTTTGCGATAGGTACCCTGCAAGGTCACCCCGGCGGCGAAATCGCACACGCCCGCCTGCGACACACGCCAGGTCTTTGCGTTAAGGCGATCGAGATCGATCTTGCAGGCGTCTCTGGAGAGTTCAGCGTGTCCCTTCGTCAGCGGTACGACGCTATCGAGACCGTCGGCGTTGACGTCGCCGGCATCTGCTCCGCCCGGGCCGACGAAGGTCGAGGAGAGCGAAACTGCCAGGAGACCATCGACCGGTCCGAAGATGGCAAGGTGGCCCTCATTGCCATCGGCGCTGTTCGACTGGAAATCCGTCGAAGCGCTTTGTCCGCCCTTGGTCCTCAAGAGAGACGCAATCTGGTCGTCATAGGCCTGCCGGGCGCATGCTGCATCGCCGCAGGATTGCACTTTGGTGATCCAGCGGCGCTGTCGTTCCCGGATCTTGTCCGCATCATCGCGTTTCAGAGCGGCGGCATAGAGATCCCTCACCATCGCATCGCGGGCAAGCAGCGATTTGTCCTGACAGATCATATCATCGCTTGGCGAGCCCGGCTTTGAGCAATCGATCCCCGCAGCTTCGACAGGAATGGCAGAAAGGCCGATGATGATCATCGCCGAAAGGGATCTTCGTATCTTCATGAGTACCTCCATCACCCGATACGTCAGCTAATTATGGCCGCTCGCTGCTTCGTAAAGATCGTGCCGGCGTGCAGCTGAACTGGGCCGAATATCGCGCCGGCATTTGAAGATCGTCGGCATCCTCCTAATTTGCATTGAGCAGATGGACGTCGATGGGGAGGTCACGTGGAAGGCGAAACGCAATTGTCCGGCAGGGTCACATTCCTGATCATCGGTTCCTTGTTTCTTGCCATCACCATAGCAATGGGAGCCTTGGCACTTCATCTTTATCGGACCTATGCAAACGCGACCGCCATGGCGGCATGCACGGTTTTCTCCTGGGGCTTCGGCAGCATGCTGATATCGATGGCGCTCGTGCTTCTGACCTCGAAAAAGAAGGTGCGGGGCAGGGTCCGCACCAGGCGCGGCAAGGTGACAGTCAGGCTCGGTAACCGATCACCAGGCTCCAATGGTCACGTGACCGGCGATGGCGTCGAAGCCGAAGGCGAGGCGGGGGTGCCCATCACAAGCATAATCCCCTCGCTCTTCCTGATCGCCTCCTCGATCGGCTTGGCGCTTCTCGGCCTCTTCCTTTTCGGCCGCCATCGGCTGGACCTTATTGGATCGGGAATGTTCATCGCATTTGTAATTTATATTGCAAATTGGAGCAGGCTGGCTTGGCCGCGCGAATAGCTCCTCCGTGCCGGCAGGCATAGGGAATTGCGCCGGCTATTCCGATTTCCTAGATTGGCCTCAGCAGACCGACCGAATGTCAGGCGGCATCCTTGTGAGCGCTTTCGGTTGAGGGATTTGCCTTGAGCGGGTCAAGATCGACTCGATATGCAAACAATCTGCGGCCGGCTCTGACACTTAACGGAATAAGCAAGGGCAGAAGCAGATCGCGCAGAAACAGGCTGAGCCGACTGTTTTTCCGCTTCCTGGAAGCATTTTGCCGAGTGAGCTTCACCACGCGAGCAATGCGTGGGCGCCGCAGGGCCTCATAGCGAGCAAAGGCGGTACCGTAGTCGAGCGTATCCGCCAGGCAAGATGACAAGACCACCGCATCTTCTATCGCCATTGAGGCGCCTTGGCCGGCATGCGGGCCAATGGCATGCGCGGCGTCGCCGAGCAAGACGACACGCCCGCTCGACCAGACCGGAAGCTGCGGCATGTCGAAGATGGGATAGCTGCGTTCGATCTGACCGACCGCCTGGAGGATCGATCTGTTGGGTTCAGGATCGTCGGCATGCATCTGGCGAACATGAGCGGCCAGTGCCGTCGGTCCCAGAGCGCGTACCGCGTCCGGCGTGTCGGCGGGGAAGGACTCGAACCAGTAGACGGGATGGGAGGCCGTCTTGATGTAGCCGAAGAAGGCTCTCTCGCCGAAGGTCATGCGCATCACGCCATCCGTATCCGGTATATCGGCATCGACGATGCCGCCTGTGCTGATCAGGCCGGTAAATTGCGGCAGGGGATAATCCGGAAATATTTGCGTGCGGACGAAGGATCGCAGTCCGTCGGCGGCGACGAGCAGGTCGACGGCAAGGCCTGCACCTTCGGAGAAGTTGAGCGTTACGGCATGCGGGAGATTGTCGACCTTGGTCACGCGCCGGCCAAATTGCACGCTGATGCCTTCGGCTTGGCACTTTTTGATCAGGATGCCTGTGAGAACGCCGCGCTTGATGGTGACGGCGGGCGTGCCGAATGTCGCCAAATGGTCGCTCTGGTCGATGAGTGCGAGCCTTTTACCGCGCGCGTTGCAGAGTTCGATGGCACGGGTCTCCAATCCCTGGCGCAATACTTCTTCGTAGCAGTCCACCGCCCGCAGCCCGTTCATGCCGTTGGAAGCGAGCGTCAGAAACTCCCCTTCGGATAAGGCGGCTTCCTTTGAGCGAGCTTCGAACAACACCGGACGAAAGCCGAGCTTTGCCAGCCGGAGCGCGAGCACAAGCCCGCCGATACCGGCGCCGCATATGCCGACCGTCACCTCGCGGTTTGTCGCTCGATTCATGGTTGCAGCAGGATCGTCAATGGGGCACATTGGTTCTTCCTTCTAATAGTTTGATAAATGAATTATTCGATGATCGAACAAAAGTCAAATGAAGATGAGCATCGCCTCGTGGAAGCCATCAGCCTTGCCTGCATGCGCTGGCAAGAGGCGACGGAGAGCTTCGACGAAACCTTCGGCAAGCTGCATGGGCTCAATAGCGCCGAGCGGCGCTGTCTCAGCGTGATCATGCGCGCGCCGCAGCCGGCAAACGCCGTCGCCAAGGCTATCGGCCTTGCGCCTCCGTCGGTTACTGCTTTGATTGACCGCCTTTCGGCACGCGGTCTTCTTCACCGCGTTCCCGATCCCAACGACCGGCGTCGCGTGCTGGTAGCACCATCCGAGAAGGCGATCAGGCTAGGACGCGAAGCCTATGGCCCGATCGCGCAGGCCGGCTCGCAGATGCTCAAACAGTTTTCAAAGGCGGAAAAGCAGGTGATCTTGCGCTTCGTCACGCAAGCTATCGAGATGCAGGAGCGGGAACTGGAGCGGCTGTTGCAGCACGACAAGAGCTGATTTCGGCCGCCGTGAGGTCGGTTGGAAGAGTGCGTTCGGTCGGCTCTTGAACTCGATAGGGTGACATCTCATTTGAATAGTCACCACTTCAATCTGTCGAACTGACAGCCTCCTGCCTCCCAACAGTTGCTGCCGGTCCTCGTAGCGACGCGTCCGCGTCGGAGGAGTTTTCATGGGCTTCATTGATCGTGACATCCAGCCGTCATCCGATGCCGGGCTGCTGGATGCCTATTCGCAATCGGTATCAAGTGCCGTCGATCTCGTCGGGCCGGCCGTCAGCCGGATCGAGCGTTTGGGCGGCCGCGCCGGACATGGCTCCGGCTTCGCCATTTCGCCGGATGGCCTCGTTGTGACAAACAATCACGTTGTCGACGACGCTAAAGCCGTGCGCATCAAGACCCCGGAAGGGGCAACCGTCGAGGGCAGGGTGCTGGGGCGCGATCCGGATACCGACCTCGCTCTCATTCGCGCCAATGACTGGCCGGGCAACTGGGCGCGACTTGGCGATTCCAAATCGCTGAAGCGCGGTCATATCGCGATCGCCATCGGCAATCCCCTTGGTTTCGAATGGACCGTCACGGCCGGTATCGTCTCGGCGCTCGGCCGCTCCATGCGCGCGGCGAGCGGAAGGCTGATGGAAGACATCATCCAGACCGATGCCGCGCTCAATCCCGGCAATTCCGGCGGTCCGCTGGTCTCGTCGGCGGGTGAAGTCATCGGCGTCAATACCGCCGTCATCCAGGGCGCGCAGAGCATCGCTTTCTCGGTCGCCTCGAACACGGCCAAGCATGTGGTGTCCGAGATCCTGCGTTTCGGCCACGTCCGGCGCGCCTATATTGGCATTGCCGCCGACACGGTCGAGCTGCATCGGCGCATCGCGCTGGAGGCCGGCGTCACGCATTCGACCGCTGTGCGGCTGCGTCGTGTCGAGAAGGATAGCCCGGCCGAAAAGGGCGGACTGCAGGAGGGTGACTACCTGCTCGCCATCGATGGCCAGGCTGTATCCGGCATAGACGATGTCGTCCGGTTGCTCGATGGCGACAAGATCGGCATGGAGATCGAGGTCCTGATCTTCAGCGTTGCCGGCCTGATCGAGCGAAGGCAGGTCAAGCCTTCCGCACGACCCGCAATCTAGCCTATACGGTAACACATACCATCGGCAGCATCGTACTCATGACGCTGCCGATCGTTTTCTTATCCTCTGCCGACAAGCGGCATCTTCGTTGCCATGACGGTCATGGAAAGAACATTGGCGTCGAGCGGCAGCGTGGCCATGTAGACGACGGCGCGGGCGACATGCTCTGCCGAAATCGTCGGTTCTGCTGCGGTCTCGCCATTTGCCTGCAGTACGCCGGCGCTCATCCTCGCCGTCATGTCGGTGGCGGCATTGCCGATATCGATCTGCCCGCAGGCGATATCGAAGGGACGGCCATCGAGCGCCGTCGATTTCGTGAGACCGGTGATTGCGTGTTTCGTGGCCGTATAGGGTGCGGAATGCGGCCGCGGCGTCGTTGCCGAGATCGAACCGTTGTTGATGATGCGGCCGCCTTGCGGCACCTGGGCTTTCATCAGGCGGAAGGCCTGCTGCGTGCACAGGAACGCGCCGGTCAGATTGGCTCCGACAATCGCATTCCATTGCTCGAAGCTCAGTTCCTCCATCGGCACGGCCGGCAGGCCCATGCCGGCATTGTTGACCAGAAGGTCGAGGCGGCCATAGCGGTCGGCGATCACATCAAAGAGGCTGCGGACCGATGTGGGGTCGCTGACATCGGCTGCAACCGCAAGAAACTCCGCCCCGGTCTCCTCCGAAAGCTCACGAGCAGCTTTTTCGAGAACATCAGCCCGGCGCCCCGAGATAATGACCTTGAAGCCTGCCGAGCCAAGCGCCTTGGCGATAGCTCGGCCGATGCCGGTGCCGCCGCCGGTCACCAGCGCGATTACACTTTGTGCGTTCGATGACGCCTCCGTCATGCGACCCTCCCGTCCAGTTCGTCTTCGATATGCGCCCGCAGGATCTCGTCGAAGCTCTGTTCTGCCTCGAAGCCGAGATCACTCGCCCGCTTGGCATCGAACTGCGTCGCCCAGCCGGAAACGATGCGCTCGATCACCGGATCAGGCTCGCGGCGGATCAGCGCAACCGCCTTGTCGCCGCCGATGCGGCGCAGCGCATCGATCTCATCGGAAACGAGCGCCGAAAGCCCCGGCATGGTGAGATTGCGCCGCGGCCCGATCTTTGCCGTATCGAGCGTTGCCGCATGAACGAAGAAACCGACCGCCGCTCGCGGGCTTGCAAACCAGTGGCGCACCGTATCGCTGACGGGCAGGACAGCCTCTTTGCCGACCAGCGGCTCACGCAGGATGTTGGAAAAAAACCCGGAGGCCGCCTTGTTCGGAGCGCCGGGCCGAACGCAGATGGTTGGCAGTCGGATGCCGATGCCATCGAAAATGCCACGGCGTGAATAATCGGCAAGCAGGAGCTCCGCGATCGCCTTCTGCGTGCCATAGCTCGTCAGCGGCGCGGTCAGGAATTCATCGCCGATAACTTCGGGGAAGGGGGTGCCAAACACAGCAATGGAGGAGGCGAAGATGACGCGCGGTACATAGGCGGATTTCAGTCCCTGCTGGCGGATGGCTTCGAAGAGTGCCCGCGTGCCATCGAGATTAACGGAGTATCCTTTGTCGAAATCGGCCTCGGCTTCGCCGGAGACGATGGCGGCCAGATGGAAGATCATATCCGGACGGTCTTCGATGAGCTTTTCTGCAACACGAGCTGTCGCAAGATCGATCGTCAGGGTTTTTGATACGGATTGAAGCGCTTCCGGCACTGGCGGCTGGAAGGCATCGACCAGTGTCAGGCGATCGATGGCTTGCCCGAGAATTTTCGGCTCGGCGGCGATGCGGTTGACGAGCTTGCGGCCGACCATGCCTGCGGCACCCAGGATCAAAACATGCATATCGGATTTTCCTCCCAATAGAGCAATTCCAGGAAAAGTGCGTAGCGGTTTTCCGTCCGGAATTGCGAGAAACAAACAGACGGAGCGGCTCACGGATTCAAGGAAAAGCCGAACTGCTCCAAGCTGACATCAGTATTCGGGACACTTCCCGAGTGAATCTCTTTGAAGGCCGTTAGTCGTTCTCGAAGCCGGTCTCTCATTTGAATGCCTGCAGCCAGGCAAGTCCTGCATCCGTCGTGGTTGCCGGCCGATATTCCGCGCCGATCAGTTTGTCATAGCCAAGCTTTTCCAGGACCTGCAGAATGTGACGATAATCGATCTCCCCATGGTCCGGTTCGCGCCGATCCGGCACGGCAGCGATCTGAATATGGCCGATTGCCGTCATATGATCCTGCAGCCTGCGGGTCAGATCGCCCTGCATGATCTGGATGTGATAGCAGTCGAACATCAGTTTGAGGTTCTCGGCACCGGCCGCGGCTATGATGTCGCGTGCCTGATCCGCCGTTTGAAGGAAGTAGCCTGGCGCATCGCGATAGTTGAGTGGCTCGATCAGGATGGTCGCCCCCATCTTGCTGGCGCGTTCGCAGGCATAGCGCAGATTGGCAATGAAGGTGGCCCGCGCGTCATCGCCGGCGGCCTTGCCTGCCATCACATGCACGTTTCGCGCCCCGATGGCGGCTGCATAATCGAGCGCCTGATCGATGAGCAGGCGGGCTTCGTCCTCGCGGCCCGGAATGGCGGCAAGTCCGTTGTCGCCGGCCGGGACATTGCCGCGGGCGGTGTTGAGGCCGAGCATGGGAAGGCCGGTTTCCTCCAATGCCTGACGCACGGCCTCAGCGGGAGTGTCGTAAGGGTAATGGCATTCCACGGCATCGAAGCCGGCGGCCTTGGCGGCGCGGATGGCGTCGGGAAGGGAAAGCTCCTGCCACAGGAATCCCAGATTGGCCGAAAAGCGCGTCATGTTCAGTCCCATTCCACATCATAGGTGCGGAGGAGATCGGCGATCTGCGCATCCGTCAACAGCGAAGGATTGGCTCCTCGCGTCAGTATGGCAAGCTTTGCCGTCTCTTCCAGTTCTTCCATCGCATAGACAGCGGCTTCCAGATCCTTCGCCGAAACGACAGGACCATGTGCCGCCAGCATCACGGCGCTGCGCTTGCCGGCCAGGCCGCGGATGGCATCGCCCATGGCCGGATCGCCAGGCATGAAATAGGGCAGGAGTTTCACTTTGCCGAGCTTCATGATCGAATAGGCTGTCAGCGGCGGCAGCATGTTGTCGGCGTCGACGCCAGGCAGGATCGAGAGTGCCACCGAATGGCTGGAGTGAAGATGGACGACGGCGCCCGTCTTTTTCGGCCGAGTCTCATAGAAGGCGGCATGTAGCGGCATTTCCTTCGTCGGCTTGTCGCCGCCGATCAGGCGCCCGCTGCTGTCAAAGAGGGAGAGGCGGGCGGGGTCGAGGCGACCGAAGGAGCTGCCCGTCGGCGTCACCAGCAGCCGTCCGTCGCTGAGCCGCGCCGAGATATTGCCGGAGGAGCCAGCGGTCAGGCCGCGATCGTAAAGCGATTTGGCCATCATGCAGATCTGTTCGCGCAGCGCGGCTTCTTCGCTCATGCCGCTCCCAATCTGTCGAAAGCGTCCGTAAAGAAGGTTTCCTCGCCGAAATTGCCAGATTTTAGAGCCAGGGCGACTGTTTCATTCCCAAGGGTCGTGAAAGTCCAAGGCACGCCGGGTGCAATTTCTGGTCCGATAGTCAGATGCGCCGCGCCGAGCGCCTGCGTGATCGCGCCGGATGTCTCGCCGCCTGCAACGACGAAGCGGCGCGTGCCGCAATCGAAAGCGATGCGGGCTATCTTCGAAAGAGCATCTTCGACGACCCGCCCCGCTTTGTCCTTGCCCAGCTGCTCCTGAGCTTGCCGCACCTCGTCGGGTTCGGCGGTGGCATAGATGAGCTTCGGTGCATCGGGAGATTGCTGATGCAACCACTCCAGCGCAGCACTTGCGCCGTTTTGCGCAAGCGCGATCGGATCGAGCCGCAGGGTGGCAACTTTGTCGGCATAGTCGGTAACCTGCCGGCGCGTCATGGCAGAGCAGCTGCCGGATAGGACGATCGAGCCGCCGGTGACCTTTGGCAATGTCTGTCGATGTTCGGAGAAGCTGACGAGGCCCTGTTCCATGTAAAATCGTGGAAGCTGGCCGGCAATCGCGCTGCCGCCCGTCAGCAGCGGCATGTCGAAGGATGCCGCCGCGATCGTTCGAAGATCATTGTCGGATATGGCATCGACAATCACATGCCGAATGCCCTCACTGCCCAACTCCTCCAGCCGTGCTTTCAATGCTACGGCGCCCTTTGAAACTATGTTGCGATTGGCAAGGCCAACCCGGCCGGACACTTGCGGTGTCAGAAGCCGCACGAGGTTGGAATCGCGCATCGGGGTCAGCGGATGGTCCTTCATCGGGCTTTCCGACAGAAGCTGTTCGCCGACGAAGAGATAACCCATGAAGACGCTGCGTCCGTTCTCCGGAAAGGCGGGGCAATAGATCGTCTGGGTCGCGCCGGTCTCGGCGATCAGCATATCCGCGACTGGACCTATATTGCCTTCGGCGGTGCTGTCGAATGTCGAGCAATATTTCCAGAAGAAGCGGCTAGCACCGGCGTCCTTCAGCCATGCCAGCGCCTGACGTGCCTGATCAACGGCGGTATCGATAGGTGATGTCCGGCATTTGAGGGCGATGACCTCGAAGGCCGCCGTCTCGTTTGGGTCGCGTTTGTCTTGCGGAATGCCGATCCGCAACGAAACGGGCAATCCGCTGCGCGCCAACAGCGCGGCCAGATCGGTCGCCCCCGTAAAGTCATCCGCGATGCAGCCAAGCAGGAGCGTCATGGCCTAATCCTTTACGCCCGGCAGGCTGGCACCGCTCCTAGCGGCCAGGATCTTCGCAACGGCCGCGTCATCCTCCAGGCCCAGGCCCGCCTCCGATGCTTCTACAAAGAGGTTGAGCGCCGTTGCTGCAAGTGGAGTAACAGCACCGGCTTTGTCAGCTTCCGAGGTGACGATCCCGAGATCCTTGACAAAAATGTTGACCGCCGAACGCGGCGTATAATCGCCGCATACGATGTGCTCGCCGCGATTCTCGAACATCCAGGACGAGCCGGCAGATACGCAGATCACGTCATAGAGCGTTTTCAGATCGATGCCGGCCTTGGCGGCAAGCGTCATGGCCTCGGCTGTCGCGGCGATGTGCACGCCGGCCAGCAGCTGGTTGATCATCTTGACCTGCGAGCCGGCGCCAGGACGATCTCCCAGCCGAAACACTTTGGCCGAGATGGCTTCGAGCACCGCGGAGGTTCGTTCGAAAGCTTCGGGAGTGCCAGATGCCATGACGGTAATCTCACCCGAAAGCGCACGGACATGGCCGCCGGAGACGGGAGCGTCGATAACGAGCATGCCTGCTTCCTCCAGTCGTTCCGCAATGGCGATCGTAGCGCTCGGGGCCATGGTCGTACAGAGCAGGAACACGGTTGAGGGCCGTGCGGTCTTCAGCGCACCGTCTCGGCCGAAAAGCACGTCTTCGACCTGCTTGCTGTTGACGACGTAGACAAGGATCACGTCTACATCGTCGGCCGCTGATGCCGGCGTCGTGCAGGGCGAGCCGCCGTTCTCGGCAAAGCGGGCAAGAACCTCGCTGCGAACATCGCAGCCACTGACGGCAAAACCTGCCTTGAGAAGGGACAGGGCGGCGCCCCAACCCATGGACCCCAGGCCGATGACGGCGGCCTTCTTCGTGTTCTGCACAGTGCTACCTCTGCAATTTTCGGCTATGTTACCGGTACCGGTATCGATAACAAGCCTCAATTTCCCGGTATTTGTCAATAGGAGGATGTTTGCCTTTTTCGGGAAACATTCTATGAAGAGGGGCGGCATCGTGCCAGCCGCCATGGTTCATCGAGGGTTGCTTGGGGATGCGCAAACCCACTCTGGAAGAAGTCGCGATCGAAGCGGGCGTCAGCAAGATGACGGCATCGCGTGCGCTTCGCGGCGTCGCCGACGTTTCCAGCGAGACGCGTGACAGGGTGATCGAAGCAGCGACGCGGATGAACTACGTCGGCAACAGGCTGGCGCTCTCCTTGTCTTCGCAGCGCACCAATCTGGTCGCCGTCGTCGTTCCCAGCATGTCGAACATCGTCTTTCCGGAGGTCCTCGCCGGTATTTCCGCCGGACTCGACGGTTCCGGCATGCAGGCCGTGTTCGGCATATCTGACTATGATATAGCCAAGGAGCGCGAGATCATCCGCGACATGCTTTCCTGGCAGCCCTGCGCCATCATCGTCACCGGGCTCGATCAGCCGGAGGAGACCGTGGAGCTGCTCCGCCACTCCAATATTCCGGTTATCCAGCTCATGGATCTCGATGGCACGCCGATCGATTTCAATGTCGGACTGTCTCATAGTGCGGCGGGGGAGGATATGGCCGAGGCGCTGATTGCGGCGGGACGAAGACGGTTCGGTTATGTCGGCAGTGCTCTGGTAAAGGATCTGCGCGCGGCCAAGCGCAAGGCCGGCTTCGAACGCGTCCTGCATGCCCATGGTCTGGGGTTTGCCGAGGAGCGAACCGATGATGCCTTTTCCTCGATCGCGCTTGGAAAGCGGCTCACGACATCGCTGCTTGCAGCGGTGCCGGATCTCGATTGCATCTATTATTCCAACGACGACATGGCGAGCGGCGGCTTGTTTGCCTGCATGGAGCTGGGTGTCGCGGTTCCTGAGAAGATCCTGATTGCCGGCTTCAACGGGCTGGATCTGGTCGCTTCGCTACCCGCGCCGATCGCAACCTCCCGCTCGCCCCGACGCGCTATTGGTGAGGTTGCGGCGCAATTGGTGCGCCATGCGGTCGTGACCGGCGGGGATGCAATGCGGAAAACCGTAGCCTTCAAGCCGACAATCGTGGGAATCGATGGTTATGGAGCGGCTGACGGCGCGTCCTGATATCTCTTCATAATTCCTCCCTTCCGACGCATGCCTAGATTGATGTCGGCGACAGGTCCGTTTGAACCAGGTGAGCCGCGATGCCTGCATGTGGGTTCCAGCCCTTTTAAGCCTAAGCTTTGCAACAAGATTTCCCTGAAAATCCACAGTTCGGAAATATTTGGAAACCGGCAGGCCAAGACGATCGGATAGACGCATGGGGAGTTATCTTATTGCGGAGTCCGACTGCCGATGTTTCTGACCAATCCGTGGCAACGGGAAGAGCTGAGCCATATCGTTGTCACCACCTTTCATGAAAAGGGTTATCGTGACTACGGCAAGAAATGTATCGAGACCTTCCTTGCCTGCTGGCCGAAGGAAGTCTCTTTGGTCATCTATGCCGAGAATGTCGAAATCGAGGAGAAGGACCGCCGTCTTCTGGTTTTCGATCATTGCGAGACATTGCCCCGGCTGTGCGGCTTTCGCGATGCCTATGGCAGCGAACCGCAGGCAAACGGATATATCTCGTCACGCAATGGGCTGGTGCGGGATTTCCGGTGGGACGCCGTGCGCTTTTCCAACAAGGTCTTTGCGGTCGCCGATGCCGTCAGGCGCCATCATAACACGGTCGATCAGCTGATATGGCTTGATGCCGATACCGTGACCCATAGGCCCATTCCGAAGAGTTTTCTCGATGGAATCGCCCCGCGTGGAAATCAGCTTGCCGCCTATCTGAACAGGAGAATCTATCCCGAATGCGGATGGGTGGGATACAACCTGCGTCATCCGGCGATATTGACCTTCATCGACCGTTTCGAAGGGGCTTATTCCTCCGGCTATTTCCTGACACTGAAGGAAAGCCATGACAGCTTCGTCTTCTGGAAGGTGCTCCAGCAGATGGAACAGGACAAGGAGGCCAGATTCAGGCGGCTCGGCTCAAGTCTGACGAAAACCCATGTTTTCATCAATAGTGTCCTGGGCGGCTATCTGGATCATTTGAAGGGTGACAGGAAGGCTGAGGGAAGGAGCCGCCGGCGTGATCTTAAATGGCATCGCCGCGAACCATGGTGGCAATGATTTCCGATCATTTGTAGCGGTGAAAGCCTCATTTCTGCTGGGTGTGGGCGCAGACGATCAAGTTGTTTTTTAGGGTGCATGGCACTAATCTGGGTAGCATTGAGGGATTGGGAATTCATGCACGACGATTCGATCCTGCCGACAGAGATCGCTGTTTTACTTGGCTTGATATGCAATATAGGCGCTCCGCTTCTGGCCTTTTGGGTGGCGGGAAAATTGCCTCGATTTCGCCTCTGGATTCATGGTGTCGCTTTCGTTGCTATCCTTGCCTCGCCGTTAACGGCGATGATCCTCGGGTTGCCTGATCTGCTCCCGGAAGAGGAGGAAAGCCCGGGCGCTCGCTTTGCATTTCTGCCTCTGATCGTCGAGGCAGCCATCATCGTCCTGCTCTATTGCCTGGCCGGGGCGATGCTTCTATCCCAATCGGTCCATTCGGCAATCACAGACTGGCACCGCGGAGATCGGCTCTCGCGGGCGACGCCGCGTCCTCGCCGTACAGCCGGGGGTAGATCCTACATCTCCAAAGGCTCCAAATCGCGATAGATATTGTTCAGTTAGACGCACGAGATTGTTGTTCGCCGTCGGCGCTGCGGAATCGCGATCGATAGGCTGTCGGTGACAATCCGACGCTTGTGCGAAAATGATGACGGAAGTTTGCAGCGCTTCCCAGACCGACATGCATTGCGATGACCGAAACAGGAAGGCTTGTTTCTTCCAGAAGCTCGCGTGATCGCGCGAGACGCTCGTTTTGAAGCCATTCCCCCGGTGCGACCCCCATCGCCTCGCGAATGTGACGATGCACGCTTACGCATGCTTCTTCCGCCATGCGCTGGACGCTCCATTGTTGTGCGAGGTCTCTCCGGATCGCATCTAGCAGAGCGGATAGCCGCGTGGCACCGCGCCCCGCGACCGGGCGCTCGATGAACTGCATTTGGCCGCCTTCGCGATGGGCGGCGACGACAAGTCGCCGGGCTACGCTATTGGCCGCCTTGGCGCCGAAATCCTTGCGCACGACATGAATGCAAAGATCGAGCCCGGCCGCACTGCCGGCCGATGTCAATATGTCGCCTTCGTCGACATAGAGGGAGTGCGGCTCGATATCGATTTCCGGATAGGCGGAAGCAAGCCTTGCGGCATGATGCCAATGGGTCGTCGCGCGTCTGCCGGACAACAGGCCGGTCTGAGCCAGCACGAAGGCGCCTCCGCAGATCGACACCAGCCGGACACCTTTGGCGTGGGCTTTCCGTAGCGCTTCGAGAAGCGGCTCGGGAGCCGCGGCGCCCGGCCCTCGCCAACCCGGTATGACGATCGTATCCGCCTGATCGAACAGCTCGAGGCCACCGTCCGAATTGACGGTCAGGCCGCCGGCACCTCGAATGGGTCCGGGCTCTACTGCAGCGGTCGTGCAGCGATACCAGCCCAGCTCCATTTCCGGTCGCGATAATCCGAACACTTCGAAGGCGCATCCGAATTCGAAGGTGCAGAGCTGGTCATAGGCGGCGATGACGACAAGCGGGTTGGCATTCTTTGGCATGATCCTTGCGCTAATGGCCTTTTCGGCCACTGGCAATAGCCGTCCGCCCACGACTACTATTCCTCATCGGATCGCGGCGCGGTCCTTGCGCTTGTCCAAGCAAAGAGATGGTGATGGTGGATATGAGACTGATCGGAATGCTGGATTCGCCTTTTGTCAGGCGTGTGGCGATCTCGCTGCGCGCACTCGATATAGCATTCGTGCATGAGCCGCTTTCTGTTTTCAGCGCTTTCGAGGCTTTTGCCGATATCAATCCCGTCGTGAAGGCACCGTCGCTCGTCACGGATGAGGGAACCGTCTTGATGGATTCGAGCCTGATTCTCGCGCATGCCGAACGCATCGCGCCACCCGGGCGCAGCCTCATGCCCGTCGATCCGCACGCTCATGCCCGGTCTCTGCGCATCATCGGTCTTGCGCTGGCAGCATGTGAAAAGACGGTTCAGATCGTCTACGAGCATAAGCTGCGTCCTATGGAAAAGCAGCATCAGCCCTGGCTTGATCGAATTCATGGTCAGCTTGCGGCGGCGTACCGTCTGCTGGAGGCGGAGATGCCGCAGGCCGATCCCTGGCTCTTCGGTAGACGGCCGCTCCAGGCTGATATCACCAGTGTTGTCGCGTTTCGCTTTACGCGCGAGATGCTACCCGATGCCCTGGACGTAGAGGCTTGCCCGCGCCTTCATGCGCTGTCGGTGCGTGCCGAGGAGAGCGCGGAATTTTGCGCCTTTCCCTTCAGCTGAGACATGTCGCGCAAAGGCGCTGCGATCGGGCGCCAGCGCGACACCCAATCCAGTTCCGACTGCGTTCAGGCAGAGTTCATGCGAATCGGCATATCTTTATTCTTGTCTACAAGACAGGAAATGGGGGTAAGGGAAATGCTTGAAGGTTTGGTACGGATTTCGCGTGTTGCCGTGGTCGGATTGGCCGCGTTGCAACTGATGACGTCTGTCGCTTCGGCGCAGTATTATGGCGGCGATGATGATTATGCGCCGCCGCCTTGGCAGCGCGACCAGGGTCGGGACTGGAGAGGTCCGCCGCGCGGCTGGGATCGTGACCGCGACAGGGGCTGGGATCGTGACCGCGGTTGCGACAGACGCGATCTCATGCGCGCCGCGCGGGCGGAAGGCTTCCGTCGCATTGATTCGGTCGACAGTAACGGACGCCGCATCGTCGTTCGCGGCTGGAACGATGGCGGTCCGGACCGCATGGTCTTCGCCAATCGGCGCGGCTGCCCGGTCCTCGACTGACGCTCGAAATAGAGCATAAGCGGAAGCCGAGTGTGGGTCGGCCTCCGCTTACATCACGGCAGCGCATGCTCTCGACTGGCTGAAAGCCATGCGTTTGCTGCGACCTTCGAGTTTTACGATAGCTTTGCCGCGCCTTTCAGGCGGCGGCGAATTTCTTTTTTGTGACCGTGACGCTGTCGATTTTCTCGGATTTGGCGGATATTTTGGCGTCAGCGCTTTGCTGCCTGACCAGAAACTGCCAATATATGCCCCATGGATCTCTCACAAGGCCGCGATCGTCGGGACGGCTTTTCCCCAGCGCATAACGCAAACGGTCCGCCTCGTCCTGTGTCGCACATTCGACTGTGATGGAAGAACTATGCTCCGAGCGGTCGAATGGCCCTGCCTCGAAGCCCATATAGGCGCGATTTCCAAGTGTGAAACCTGCAAACTTTACGCTGCCGGCCGGTCCATTCAGATTGTCGGTGAGAATACTTGAGACCCATCCGGCTGCCGAACCCGGGATAAGCGACGTATAAAGTTCGATCGCCGTTTCCATGTCATGTTGAAACCAGAGATGTTGCCTGATCTTCATCGTGACCTGCTTTCTACAAATCTTGCCTGGATGGGGCAGGGCATGAAGGAAGCATGCTGACTGCTTGCCGAATAAAATTCATGCCGCCGGTGAGCCGCCTTCTTGTTCTTTTGAGCGGTGTCACCGACGGCATGCTGGAGAGTTGCTTCTAACCGTTCGTGCTCACCCCTGCGGAGCGCGGACGGACGCGGTACACTATTTCTCAGCAACTCTACCAGCGAGAGCCATCACATAGTCATCGGCGATATCGGCCAAGGTCAAAGCAACCTCGGGCTCGTTCCAGCCGGCAGCGAGCGCCATTTGAACAAAGTCACGAAAGGCCACTTCAAGGACCTCTTCCCGCTCGACTGCGCGGTATGAGTCATTGACGGGATGCTGAGGCTTGCTGATCTCTATTGTCTGGCGAGTAGATACCATTGCTGTTTTCCCTATGACTTGCCCCGTTGGACGCACAGTACATTCACCAAACACCAGGGCTTCGGTCTCCGAACGACTATTGTTCTTCTTTTTTAATGGGTTACGCACCATATGTCGTTAGACGTGCATCCGGAAACTTGCAGCAGCGTCCATTTTCGCAATTGCTGAAGTGCGGTTTCGGGCCGACACGGGGATGGGTGGGAAGACGTGCTCCTCGCTTGCGCGTGCCCTCCGGGCGCGCCCGCTTTGAGGCATAGAAATCCGCGGTCTAGTGATAGTAGCCGAGGGTTTTCAGCCATTCGTCGAAGGAGTGGCTGCTGCCGGAGGATGCCGGTGAGATGACCTGCCCGAGATAGCGCGGGATGGTAAGGTTTCTGGCTTCACGGGGACTATAGCCGAACTCCTTGCCGAAGGCTCGGCTGAAGTGCGCTGCCGAGGAAAAGCCGACTGCAAAGGCAATGTCGACGATCTGTTCCCGATTGGCGGGATCGCTGAGGGCGGCATGAGCCGACAGGAGGCGACGGCGCTGAATATAGTGATGCACGCCGCCATATTGTTCGAATATCTGATAGAGCCTGGTGCGGGATATGCCGAGCTCACGGCATATGTGCTCGACCGTCAGATCGCCCGAAATGAGATTGCTTTCCACGAACCGCCGCACGCGTTCCGTCAGGGCGAGAATGCTATGCTGTTCCGTGCCGGTCGATTGCGCCGCCGAGGTCGAAACGGAAGCCACAATCATATTGCGCACCGTCTGGACGACATGCGGCAGATCGGTGGCTGCAAAGCGCGCGAGATTGTTTTCGACGCTATCGAGGAATTCGATCAACATGCTGGTGAACACGCCGGAAAGCGCAATATTGTTCTCGATCTCGACCGGTGTGGGAACGTCGAACAGCAATGCCCTCGGCAGGAAGAGCGAGAGGCCCTTCGCCTCCGTCGAGCGCCCTCGAAAAGGGTGTCCCAGCGATCGCAGTTCCACCTTGCCCGGCTCGCCTTCCAGAACGTGGCCATCGACTTCCGTCCAGGTCCGGCCACTGGTCGGCACTGAGACCTGCCAGTGATCGATGTGATTGGTTTTCACCTTCGCCTGCGATCGCATGTAGCTGTGGGGCGGCGTATCCTGTTGAACGATGAGCATGCCGCCCAGATTCCATGCGATATGATCGGCCGGAAAGCCGACTTCCGGCGGGATATTATCCGGCAGTCGCACGTCGGCCACGGGAGCGACATAAGCTTGCCAGGCGGCAAATTGCGCGGCCGGCTCGATGTCGCGCGTCGAAAACTTCAGCGGCTGCAAGGCTGGAGGCGGCAGGGCTTCCTCCGTCGCCGCCTTCTCCGGTCGCGGGAAGCGCCGCCGTTCTGACTGTAATGACTTCCTGTCCTTGCGCCATGACGATTCTTTCGCCTCGTCTGACGCAGATCCGGATCGTTCCTCGCGCCGAAAATCAGACAATCCGTTCTCCTCGAATACGGCTAGAACAGGACATGAGCGCCGCCATCTACGCTCCATCCATTATTCAAGCAGACGGCTGTCTCCGCTTCGAGCCGCCTTCTTCAGCAAGCTGGTATGCTGCTGTAATTCCTGCCGTATTCCCAGCTCTTTCACCATACTAAAGCTTTCATTTGCTGCGCATTTTAGAAAAAGCAAGTGTTGCGGGTCGCCAAACCTATATTCCCGCTGCAATTGCCGCAAAATATTGCGCTGGCTGAGCCGATTTGTCTCGTGCAGGCACATCTGCCACGTCAAAAGCGAAAACTCGCTCCATGGAGACGCTCTGCAAAACCGCTGCGAAACTATTCCGCCTTTGCCTCGCCGCCTTGGCACCGCCCGGCCGCCATCGTAATTTCCGAACGTTTTGACAGCGGGGTCTTGCAACCGACCAATTCCATTTTCGCAGACCTTATACGTAGTTTGCAGTTGCCCATTCCGCCAAGCTTGCCTAGGCAGATATCAACTGCAATTTTTGGAATGAGACATGACCGAATCCTCGATAATCCCCGTCTTCGATGGCCATAATGACGTGCTGCTCCGGCTGCGCCGCGGTGGCTTGAATTCCGTCGATGCTTTCCTGAATGGCGAAGCTGCCGGACATATCGATCTGCCTCGCGCTCGCCGTGGCGGTCTCGCGGGCGGCCTCTGCGCCATATTTATCCCGTCGCCGGATCAGCCGAAGGCGGAAAATGCCGATTTCGCAACACCTGCTCAGCCCGACGCGCTGAATGAAACTCTGGCCATGGCGCGGCTTCTGCTTGCGATTGAAGCGCGCTCCCAGGGAGCCGTGAAGGTCTGCCGCACGGCCGGTGATATCAAGCGGTCGATTGCCGAAGGCCAGTTTGCTGCCGTATTCCACATCGAAGGTGCGGAAGCGGTCGCGGCCGATCTCGATGCTCTCTACGTTCTGCATCAGGCCGGCCTGCGCACGCTCGGGCCGGTCTGGAGCCGCCCCAATGTCTTTGCCTATGGTGTGCCTTTCCGGTTTCCTTCGTCGCCCGATATCGGCCCAGGGCTCACCGACGCCGGCAAGGATCTGATCCGCGCCAGCAACGAGCTCAGGATCATGATCGATCTCTCGCATATGAACGAGCAGGGATTCTGGGATATCGCCAAGCTGTCGAATGCGCCGCTGGTCGCCTCGCATTCCAATGCGCATGCCATCAGCCCTCACAGCCGCAATCTGACCGACAAGCAGCTCGACGCGATCCGCGATACCGGCGGCCTGGTCGGCATCAATTTCGGCGTGCTCTTCCTGCGGGATGATGGTGTCAGGAACACCGATACGCCACTCGAAGTCCTCGTTCGCCACGTCGCTTACATTGCTGAGCGTATCGGCATCGAGCATGTCGCGCTTGGCTCCGATTTCGACGGCACGACCATTCCAGCGGCGCTCGGCGATGCGAGCGGCTTGCCGAAGCTGATCGAAGCCCTGCGCGCGCACGGCTTCGACGATCAGTCGCTTGTCAAGATCGCCCATCAGAACTGGGTCCGTGTCCTCGAACAGACTTGGGGCGGCTGAGACGCCCCCTCGTTTCTGTTCGGGGCAGACGACCCGCTCGACTATCGCTCCACGAGATTGATCGACAGCGGATGCATGGGCCGCAACGTAACCTTCATGACCGGTTTGGGCGAAGGCTCAGTCGAGCCGGTTACGCGGAATTTCTGCAGGAGTACGGCGAGGATCGCGACGGCCTCCATCATCGCAAAGCCATTGCCGATGCAGACGCGCGGACCGGCACCGAAGGGCATGAAGGCGTAGCGATGGCGATTTCGCGCCACCGCCGGCTCAAACCGGTCGGGATCAAAAAGCTGCGGGTCTTCCCAAAGATCCGCATGATGATGCACGGCGTAGATCGGTACATAGATAATGGCGCCCGCCGGTATCATGTGCGTGCCGATGGCAAATTCGCTAGTGACCGCGCGCGAAATGATTGGCGCCGGCGGATAGAGCCGCATGGCTTCCGAAAAGACCTGCCTAGTGTAGGTGAGCTTGCCGAGATGTTCTGCCGTCAACGGGCCGCCCTCGGTCACGGTGGCAATTTCTTCGAAGAGCTTGGCCTGGCAATCCGGATGGCGCGCAAGAAGATGGAAGGTCCAGGCAAGACCGAGCGCCGTCGTCTCGTGCCCGGCGGTGATGAAGGTCATCAGATTGTCGATGATCTCTTCATCGGTCATCATGCGACCGGTTTCGGGGTCGGCTGCGTCAAGCAGTATGGAAACCAGATCGCTCCGTCCCCCGCCGCTGCGGCGTCGTTCGGCAATCACCGTACCAAGGGTCGTTCGCAGAAAGGCAACGGCCGATCGCGCCTTCTCCTTGCCGGGATGGGGCATCCAGTCGGGCAGGCCAAGAAGGCCGAGCGCGAATTTCCAGCCGGTCGGCTTGAGGTAGTTGGTAATATTGCGCTCGACCTTGTCGACATCCATGCCATCACCACCCGACATCATCGTATCGACGATAATATCGAAGGTGGTGCGCATCATTTCCTGACACAGGTCGATGGGGCTGTTCTTACGGGTGAGCCAGAGATCACGCCTGCGCCCGGCCGCCGCAATCATGGCTGGCTGCAGTTCTAGTAGTTTTTCATGGCGAAAGGCCCCGGCCACCGACTGTCGCTGCCATTTCCAATGGGCGCCATCGGAGGTCAGAATGCCGTTGCCGAGAGCCGGGCCTAGCACGCGGCGCACATCTTCGCCTTTGCCGAGCGCGTCGGAATTGCGCACCAGCGCCTGATAGATGAGCTCGGGATCGGCCAGATAGATCCGCAGTTTTCCACCCACCTTGGTGAAGACCATGGGCTCGGTGAAGATTTCCGGCGGCAGTGCGTCGAGCGGATTGCGGATCAGCGACAGGAGGACATGCGGCATCGAGCGCGGGGTGAGGGGAAATGTCGTCTGCGAGAGATCGGCAGCGTTCACACGTGCATTCATCCTTCAGTCTCCTTGTTCAGCCCGGCGGATGGCTGTAGATCAGGATTAAGGTATTTGCCTTACAAAGAATAAGGTGGATACCTTAGAGCTTCAAGGGGGACGAGATGACGGCCAGCAAAGGTGGGAAGAAGGACGTGGCTGCGCGGCCCGATACGCGCGAGCGGATTCTCGTCTCGACATTGTCGCTCTTCAATCAGAAAGGACCGGAAGCCGTCACCACGGCGGAAATCGCCAAGGCCGTGCACATCAACCAGGGCAATCTCTATTATCATTTCCGCACCAAGGAGTCGCTTGTCCTGGCCTTGTTTTCTCGCTTCGAAGCCGATGCATTGGCGCTCGTCAGGCAGGCCGATTCCGTAGAAGGGGCGGATTCAAAAGCCTATGCCGGCTTTTTGCGCAAATGGTTCTCGCTAGTCTGGACCCATCGCTTCCTCTTTCGCGATATTCCCGGCCTGTTGGCAATCGCACCTGGCTTGAGAGGGCCGATCCTGATGGTCAGCGCCGGCATGCGTGTTTCCGTCGATGCCATTTTTCAGCGCATGGAAGAGGCTGGCTTGATCAGAGCCGCCGCGGAGGAGCGCAATGCATTGATGACCAACATGCGGATCGTTGCCACCTATTGGGCCGTCTATCTCGGTCTTCAGGAAGGTGTGGGGGAATTGACGCCTCAGCATGTGCATTGGGGGCTCGGCCAGGTCGCGAGCCTGTTGCGACCCTATCTCTCGCCGCAGGCACGGGCCGATCTCGAGGAAATGCTCGCGGAACCCTTCGCCTGAGGCTTTTCCGCCGGGTAAGTCCTTGCGGCCATTCCCTCGGCAAACGAACAAAGAATCTCCGAAGCCAGCCAAAATCGGATGATTTAATCTACTAAAAACATAGGGTTTATATCTAATAATTGCATGCGTCGCAGGGTCATCTATCCGTCAGACGACGCTTCCGATGGATCGTGAGGATCGCAACGATGAGATTATTCACACGGCTTGCCTTGTCGGCCGTTGCCCCGCTTCTTCTGGCACAGACGGCGCTGGCTGCCGGTGTGAACGGTGCGCCTGCGCCTTTCGACAAGGGTGGCGTAAAAGTTGCTCTGGTCAGCTACATTTCCGCCGGCGATTTCTTCCAGGCCTATCAGGCGGGTGCCGAAGCGCAGGCCAAGGCGCTCGATATCGATCTTCGCGTTTTCCCCGGGCGCCAGGACGCAGCCGCCCAGCGTGAACAGATCCTTCAGGCGATCAATCTCGGCGTTTCCGCCATCGTCATCGATCACGGTCTGCCGGAATCGCTTGGCGACGTCGTTCAGCAGGCGCTCGACAAGGATATCAAGGTCGTTGCCTTTGACGTCAATCTCAACAATCCGAAGATCCCACAGGTCGAGCAGAGCGATCACGAACTTGCCGACCTCGCCCTGAAGCAGGTGGTCAAGGAAAATGGCGACAGTTTCAAGGCGGGCTATGTCTATGTCGCCGGCTTTGCTCCGCTCGACCGTCGCGATGAGGTCTGGGATGCTTTCAAGAAGCAGAATGCCGGTGTCGTCGAAAAGGCCCGCTTCGGTAACGTCAGCGATACGACCGCGACCTCGACTGCCGATCAGGCAAAGGCGGCGCTGGCGGCCAATCCCGATATATCAGTCGTCTTCGCACCCTATGACGAGTTTGCCCGCGGCGTGAAGCTTGCTGCCACGGATCTCGGCATTGCCGACAAACTGAAGATCTACTCGGCCGACGTATCGACGGCCGACATTCAGGAAATCACCGAACCGGGCAGCCCATGGGTGGCAACGGTCGCGACCAATCCGGCCGTCGTCGGCGCCGTTTCCATCCGTGCCGCCGCCTTGCAGGTCGCGGGGCAGGAGGTTCCGCATCAGATCACCGTCAAGCCGACGCTGCTGACGCAGGAAGGACTTCGCGCCGCCAACGTCCAGACGATTGAGGAACTGGCCAAGAAAGTTCCCGCCTTCAGCGCCAGCGATGCAGTGACCGCCAGCTGGATCCCGGACAAGCTTTTTTAAGCAGCCATTCTCGATATGTCGGCGGGATTTCCGATCCCGCCGGATTACGCTACTGAACCGGAGTTCACATCATGAGCCAGTCCAACGTCATCTTTGCGGGCAATCGTAATGTCACGCGGGAAGATCTCTTTGCCAGAGCGGAAGAGATTGCAGCCGATCTTTCCAAGCGCGCCGCAGAGCTTGACCGCGAAGGCCGGCCGCCGCTTGGTGAGATCGTCAAGCTGAAAAATGCCGGCTTGCTGAACGCGCTGCATGGGTCGCAGATCGGTGGCGGTGGCCTCGATTGGGTAGATGGCTTGCGGCTGGTGCGCATTCTTGCGCGCGGTGAGAGCTCCATCGGCCAGCTTCTCGGCTATCACTACGTCAACAGCCAGTACATCTATTGGGCCTTCGACGAGGCCCGCGCCCAGGAGCTCGGCGGCAAGACGGTCGCCAATAGCCTTTACTGGGGTGCAGCAGTCAATCCGCGCGATCCCGGCCTCGTGCTGACGCGCCGCGGCAACGGCTATGTCCTGAACGGCCGCAAATCCTTTTCCACGGCTGCGCATGTCTCCGATTACGTCAACGCCAATGCCGCGCTTGATGACCGGATCGTTGGCTTTGCCGTCCCGACCAATCGGGCCGGTTACAAAGCCAATGACGACTGGGACAATTTCGGCCAGCGTCTCTCCGACAGCGGCAGTGTCGAGTTCCACGATTTTCCTGTTTACGAAGAGGACCTGGACAAGGCGGCATCGACCGGTGGCGAAGCGCCGGTGCTTGCGACCTTCAACACGCCGCTCATCCAACTGGTCTTCGTCAATTTCTATCTGGGCACGGCGGAGGGTGCGCTACACGACGCTGTCGATTATGTCCGCACCACGACTCGGCCCTGGATCACCTCTGGCGTCGATCGGGCATCGGACGATCCTTATATTCTCGAACGTGTCGGGGAGTTCACTGCAGCCCTCAAGGCATCCGCCGCTTTGGCCGATAGTGCTGCGGTGGTGGTTCAGGAAGCTCTTGCAAAGGGACATAAGGCAACGGCGCGCGAGCGTGGCGAAGCAGCGGCCGAAGCCTATGCGGCGAAGGTGCACGCGACCCACGTTGCCCTCGATATCACCTCGCGCGTATTCGAACTCACCGGCGCCCGCTCGACCGCGGAGAAATACCGCTTCGATCGCTTCTGGCGCAATGTGCGGACGCACACCCTGCACGATCCGGTATTCTACAAGGCCAAGGAGGTCGGCGAGTTCGTGCTCAATGACCGGATTCCAGAGGTCAGCCTCTACAGCTAAACGCCGGGACGGGGACGTGACGGAGTTTAAGATGTGGATCGGCTCGTAATCCGAGCTGATGGTGACTTCATCCGCATTCAAGATCGGCCAGCGTCATTGGTATCTGGTGTGGCGTGGACCAGTGTTGGAACACGCCGCAGCTTCAAACAGGCTCGCCCGATTGTGGTCTCCCGCGATGCTGGACGATTGATGTTCTGATATCCGGCTCACAAATCCTGTGCTCAACTCACTATTCTGTGGAGGGCTGCCGCCGCGCGCCGCAATGCGCACACGTTCCTCACTAGGATCTCTTCCATCACGAATCGCTCCAATGTCCGTTTCCAATAGGGACAGGCGATCGCGATTGAAAATGAAATTGATCCAATGGAGTCCTTCATGGCTGACACGCGCGCACCACTTTCCGGGGTGATACCGAAGATTTCCGTCGTCGGTGTCGGCGGTGGCGGCGGCAACGCGATCAACAATATGATCGCGCAACAACTTCAGGGCGTTGAATTCATAGCGGCAAATACGGATGCGCAAGCGCTTGCGACGTCCAAGGCGACCAGGCGCATCCAACTTGGCGCGCAGGTGACGGAAGGTCTCGGTGCAGGCTCCCTGCCGGACATCGGACGAGCCGCCGCCGAGGAATCCATCGATGAGATCATGGATCATCTCCACGGTACGCATATGTGCTTCGTGACGGCCGGAATGGGTGGTGGCACCGGCACGGGCGCCGCCCCGATCATTGCTCAGGCCGCGCGTCAGGCGGGCATCCTCACGGTCGGAGTCGTCACGAAGCCTTTTACCTTCGAGGGTAACCGGCGCATGCGCACGGCCGACCAGGGCATCGAGCGGCTGCGCGAAAGTGCGGATACCGTCATTGTCATCCCCAATCAGAACCTGTTTCGCATTGCGGACGCCACGACCACCTTCGAGAATGCCTTTGTGACTGCGGATCGGGTCCTGTATGCGGGCGTCAGCTGCATTACGGATCTGATCATTAAGGAAGGTCTCATCAATCTCGACTTCGCCGACGTCAAATCCGTGATGCGGGGAATGGGGCGCGCGATGATGGGAACGGGCGAGGCGTCAGGGCCGGGCCGCGCGCTGAAAGCGGCAGACGCCGCCGTCTCCAATCCGCTTCTCGACGATATGAGCATGAAGGGCGCGCGGGGTGTGCTGATCTCCATTTCCGGCGGGACAGACATGACGTTGTTCGAGGTCGATGAGGCCGCCAGTCGCATCCGCGACGAAGTCTTTGCCGATGCCGATATCGTCGTCGGTGCGATCTTCGACAAGACTCTCGACGGGGTGTTCAGGGTATCGGTCGTTGCAACCGGTCTGGAAAGCCTCGCGGCGGCCGCCGATCAGTCCATGGAGCTCCATATGGATCGGCACTAGCTGGCCTCAGCGTGGCGCTCCTGACTTACGCCTTTGTTTGTATGAAAGCCCCGGCGTCTGCGACGGGGCCCTCGTCTATCCGTCAAAGCGCGCCATTCTTCGGCGGAATGACATCGTTCAGGTGATAATTGCCGACGACGTGATATTTCCATCGAACGGGGTCGTGAAGCGTATGCGTGCGGGCATTGCGCCAGTGACGGTCGAGATTGAGGTCGAGCTTCACGGAGGCTGTTCCGGCAAGCTCGAAAAGCGTGTTCGTCGCTTCGATCGCGATTTCCGTCGTCAGTACCTTCGCTGCAGCAACAGCCAGCGTCGCCTCGACCACCCGCTTCTCCGTCGTCTCGACCTGTGCGGCATCGACCTTGCGGCCGGCGCGTTCGATGGTCGCAGCCGCCGCTTCAAGCCGGATGGCGATCTGGCCGATCTTGGCGATCGTTAGCGGATCGTCGCTGGCGCGGTCGACGCCACTATCCATCCAGGGGCGTGACCTGGTTTTCACGAAATCGAGCGTTTCCGCGAAAGCGGCCCGGGCAATGCCGAGATCGACGCCGGCATGGATGATCTGGCCGACGGAACCGATCGTCGTCGGCCGCTCGAAGCCCTTATGATGCAGGACGACATGGTCGGCGTTCACATAGACATTGTTGAGCGCCGTCGTGCCGCTGCCTGTCGTACGTTGTCCGAAGCCATCCCAATCGTCGATGATTTCGACGCCCTCCGTACCCTTCGGCACGAAAGCCATGACCAGCTTGTCAGCTTCATCCAGCGCGAAGACGGTGATCCAATCGGCAAAGAGAACGCCCGTCGAATAGAACTTGCGGCCATTGATGCGATAGCCGGGTCCATCGCGGGTAATGCGGGTATTATAGTGCCCGACCGTTTTCGTGCCCCGCTCGGACAAGGCATTGCCGAATCGGTCGCCGGCCAATGCGCGGCTGAAGAAGAAGCGTTTCTGATCCTCGGAGCCATCGACGCGCAGAGCCTCAAGGATATAGAAATGGTTCTGCGGGATCTGTCCAATCGAGCCGTCCGCCTCAGCCAGGATCGCCGTGATCTCGGCCAGCGCCGCATTCGAAACATCGAGACCGCCATATTCCTCGGGGATGGTGATCGCCAGCAGTCCGGATTGTGCCAGGGCATCCATCTCGGCAAAGGGGAGCAGCCTCTCGCTGTCGCGCTCCGAGGCGCTAGCGGCAAAGCGTGCTGCAAGCTCCTGCGCGACGGCCAGCGCTTGTTGCTCGGTCTCCAGTACCGTGGCCTCCGGATGCGTGGCGTTGATATGGTGCAATTGCGCGTTCATGGGCGGGCTCCGATTTCATTCGGCGCCACGATGCCGCATTCAAAGCCGGGCTTCGAGAAAAGGCATTTCATTTTTGGGGATGCGGTCGCGTCTTCATTCCTTTCTCTATAGAATTAATGGTCAATTACTGCCTGCAGCTGTACCGGTGCTCATGAATATTGATCTTACGCCGATTAGCGGCGTCCGCTTCGCCAATCTTCAAAGCGTGCATGTGCCAGCGCAAGCGAAGCAATGATAGGCGTGAAGCCATGAAATGGTAGTGCGCGGCCGGATTGCAGCGGAATCGGCAGAGATTCCGCCGTTTCGCCGAGCGCCAGTCTCGCCAGTGTCCGACCGAGTTGCGCCGTCATGGCGATGCCGCGGCCGTTGCAGCCGATCCCTCCGAAGAAGCCGTCGTCGAAATGATAGAGGCGCGGCAGGAAATCCGGCGTCATGATCGCCGTTCCGGTCCAGACGATCTCCACACCCGGATGACGCGGCAGACGGAGTTCGGATGTGAGCCGGTCGACGACGGCGCGACCGACGCGCTCGAAGGCGCCGACCGGATAGATCGCCATACCGCCGCTGATCAGCCTGTTGTCGCGATCGAGCCGGTAGGTGAAGAGATTGGAGCGCGTATCGCCGACAGGCCGGCGATTTGGGGCGATCCGCGCAACGGTTTCGGCATCGATCGGCTTCGTCGCCACTTGATACACCTTTAACGGCACGCCCGTTCGGCCCATGCGGGAAGCTATGCCGCTCGTGAAGGCGTTGGTGGCGAGGATGACGACCTCCGTTTCGATTTCATGGTCCACGAGATTAACGCGCCAGGTGCTGCCATGTCGCTCAACGCGCTCGACCACGCTGTTTTCGCGGATCGTAGCGCCGCGCTGCATGACCGCCCTTGCGAGCCCGTAGAGATAATTCAGCGGGTGGATCGTGCCGCCGGAGTGATCGATCAATCCTCCGGAATAGATCGCCATACCGGTCTCGTTGCGGACGGCGCCGGCATCGAGAAATTCGACTGGACGGCCAAGCTCTGTCCAGTCCTTCGCCCTTTGGCGCAGGATCGCAGCCATGTCGTCGCCATAAGCGGGCTGCAGCCAGCCGGTCTGCGCCGCGTCGCATGAAATCTGCTCCTCCGCGATGGTCGCAAACACCTCGTCGGCGCCTGCACCGACGAGCGACAAAAGCGCATCTGCCTTGCCGCGCGGCAGCTTTTGACGGACGGTCGTCGGATCGGCCTTGGCAAAATTCGGAACCACGAAGCCGGCATTCATGCCGCTGGCTCCCGCACCCAGCCGCCCGGCCTCAAGAACGGTCACGGAGCAGCCGGCGCGGGCAAGATGAAGTGCTGCGGTCAGGCCGGTGAAGCCACCGCCGATTACAACGACATCTGAGTGGGAAGGCAGGTCGTGGGAAAATTCAGGGGCAGGGCCGGCTGTCAGCGTCCACAGGGTCGGATTGGTAGGGCGAGTGGCACTGCTGGGCATCAGCGGAGGGTCTCTCAATAACTACGCCAGATAGCTGTCACCATAGATCAGCCGCTGAAAGGATTGCGCCAGGATGATTTCAAGCGAGGCACGCCGATGGGAGCGCCTCGCCTTTTTGCAAAATAGAGTGTTGCCTACTTGATCTTACCCTTCAGGGCTGAAACGTCCTCCATCTTCAGCTCGCCGTCGGTGACGACCTTACCGTCGGCGATCTTCCAGAGTCGGAAGGGGCCGGTGATGTCGCCATATTGATCGAAGGAGACCGGGCCGATGACGCCTTCGTAACGGATCGGCTTGCCTTCCTTGATGAGACCGAGCGCCTTGGCGAACTCTTCCTTACCGGCATAGATCGGCGTGCCCTTGGGATCGACGACTTTATAGATGTCATCCTTGAGCTTGGATGTGTCGTCGCCGGCGATAGCCAGCGCGAGACCGACGATCGCGCCGGCGTCATAGGCGCGGTCAGCAGCCGGATTGGTCGGTTCGATCCCCGATAAATCCTTGTAGTTCTTGTTGAAATAGTCGGTCGAGGGCGTCGGCGTCGTGCCCGAGGAGGTGCCGTAGGCGTCCTTTAGATAGTCGGCGCCGACGGAATCGATAAAGTCCGGGCTGTTCATGCCATCATTGAGCAGGAACTTCTGCGGGCCGCCTTGCGAGATCCATGTACGGGCAATCGTCGCACCATCAACCGGCGTACTGACGAGGTAGAGGCCATCCGGATTGCCGCCCATGCCGGCGGTGACTTCGGAAGCATAGCTGGACTGCTTTTCGTTGTAGGGCGTCGTCGAAACGATCGTGCCGCCGAGCGCCTTATAGGCTTTCGAGAATTCGGCGACCATGTTGACGCCGAAATCATTGTTGACGTGGATGATCGCGAGCTTCTTGAACCCCTTGTCGATCGCATATTTGGCGGCTGCAATGCCCTGCAGCGAATCCGAGGTGATGGTGCGGAAGAAGATGCCGTTGGTCTTGCCGTCGCGGCCGAGCGCCGTCAGCGTTGGCGAGGAGGCAGCGGGCGATACCTGCACGACCTTCGCGGGTGCGGTGACCGACGTCAGGATCGGGATCGTCACCGAAGAAATAATGCCGCCGATTATAGCCGGCACCTTCTTGACCTGCACCAGCTGGGTTGCAGCATCCACTGCGACATTGCCCTGGCTCTGGCTGTCGCGCGTATCCGTCACCAGATCGCAACCATGGGCGCCACCGGCGGCGTTGATATCGCGAAAGGCCATCTCGACGGACTTCGCGCCCGCCTGGCCATATTCGCCGGCCGGGCCGGTCAGTTCCATCACGAGGCCGACCGTGACTTTGCAGTCCGCGGCATTGGCGACGCCGGCTGCAGTCAGAAGGGCGAGAGCCGTGGTGATTTGAAATATCGTCTTCTTCATCTTTGTTCCCCTTGTTCGGTCAACGATTTTCATTTCTGTTTTTTAGAACCTGTCAGGTCTCCGGCATCTGCAGCCAGGTTTCATGCAGATGCTGCCATTCGACACCGTTGGGTGCCGATGAACTTGCAGTGAAAAGAGCGCTCGCCTGACGCCGGCTATATTTGCCAGCCCGCGTCTGCGCTTCGACATAAGTCAGGACGATCGTATCCGTAGTTTCGTAGCTCGCGCGGATATCCGAAATCTCGATGGCGAAATTGCCCTGAAACGTCGCCCGGTTTGCCCGGATCAGTTCAATGGTTTCGGCGCGGTCGAAGATACGGCCGGTCGGCGGGATCATATGGAACGTCTGGCCGAAGGTGCGGTCGCAGCGGCCGAAATCCGTATGATCGGCAGTGGCGGCATCGTACCAGGCTTCGAAGAAGCGATGGAAATCGATGACTTCGGCGCTGGCTTTGCGGAAGAGAAGCGATTGCTGGCTCATACCTTCCCCGCATTGAGGTTGTAATGCATGATCGAGCCGTGCCTGCCGGTACGGTCGCGCTCCAGCGTGTAGACATCGCCATCGAGACCAGGGCTTTGGGCGATGATGTCGGTAATCTGGCGGCGGTCTTCGTCCGAAAGGGCAATGTCCATGATCCTGGCATTGGCGAGCGCATGCGCCTGATTGCGCGCGCCGACGATGACAGCGGCCACCTGCGGCTGCTCCAACACCCAGGCGCTGGCGATCGTGGCGATATCGACGCCATGGCGATCACCGATAGCTTTCAGCGTGCCGAGCAGTGATTGAAACAGCTCCCAGCCGCCAAAGTCATCGATGATCAGCTTGTATTTGACGAGCGAGCGGTTCTCGAGCGGCATTTCCGGTTCCGGCTCCCCTAGCCATTTGTCGCTCAGGAAGCCGCCGGCCACTGAGCCGTAGCAGAGGAACTTCACGTCGTTCTCCGCCGCCAGCTTGGCGAGGCTACGCGATGGCCGTTGATCGAGAACGGAATATTGCAACTGCTGGCTGACGAGTGGAATGCCGGCTTTCAGAATCTCGGCAATATGCGGCGTATCGAAATTGGTCGTGCCGACATTACGCACCTTGCCTTCGCGGCGCATCTCGTCCAGCCAGCTCAGGGCTTCGAGATAGCCTGATAGCGAGTAGTCCCACCAGTGAAACTGTACCAAGTCAAGCTGTTCGGTCTTCAATTTGCGCAGCGATTTGTCGACGATGCCGCGAATATAGTCGCGGCTGATGGTTGCGAGCTTTTCCAGATCGGGAACCAGCTTCGTGTGGACCTTCATCGCGCTTGCGGCTTCCGTGCCACGTTCGTTGCGAAGCCGTTCGCGCGCCTCGCCTATCAGCTCCTCGACGCCCGTATAGATATCAGCGCAATCATAGGTGCGGATGCCGACGTCGAAAGCAGCGATCAGGTCGGTCACGGCCTGGGCGCGATCGATTTCGCCGTGCCCGCCGGCAAGCTGCCAGCCGCCGCGGATGACGCGGGAAATCTCGTATCCGGGGCTGAGCTCAAAAGTCTTGGCGGTCATGCAATTCATTCTCCTTCTGGCAACGGCACGGCCGTTGTTTCGGCATGGCTAAACCGCCGTTTGCCCGTTCTGACGATCCGCAGCCGGCTCGCGCAGTTGGGGTCGGGGCAGGCGATTTCCGCGTCCGAGGTCATCCAGTCGTTCTTGTGGGTTGGTCGCTGCTTGGCCGCCAGCAGCGGCAGGACGGCCGATATGGAGTAGATCGAAAAGCCCTGGCCCGCAGGGAGGGACAGCATCTCGCCCTTGAGTTCGAAATAGTCGCCCGGCTTGGCGCCGCAATAGATCGGCTTGCCCTCGGGAATGACCGCTTCCACTCTAAGGTCGAAGAGCTCGAAACTGTCGTCGCTTTCAGCCGCCATCTCAGATCTCCGCGCGTTCGAACGTGACCTCGCAGGCGCCGTTGCGGCGGATGACGCCGCAGGCCGCCGCGAAGTGTTCGCGTTCTTCAGGGCGCACTTGCGCGACGACGCTGCCGGCAAGCCAGCCGATCGGGAAGAGCAGGCGAGCGCCCTGACCGTAGAACAGACCGATATCGAAGATCGCATCTGGATTGCCGCCCCACATACGCGGCGGCACATAGCTGAGCACAATATCGCCTGGCTGCGGCGTCAGTGTCGCGTTCTCGGCGGGCAGGGCGTTCGCATAGGAAGCACCCTTCAGATGCGCCGGCGGGATTGGGCACGAGATTTCCGGTCCGGTCCACATGGCATGAATGCCACCAACCACGCGGGCTTCGCCAAGATAGGTCCAGAGAAAGGCGGCATTGTCGGGCGCCTTGGCTTCCAGCAGAGGTGCCAAGACACTGAGGCCGGAGTTGGGTTCGGAGATCTTGATGGCGCGTTGGCTCATGCGGATTGGCCCCTTTTGGCTTCGGCTTCCAGTTTGCTGCGCAGGAAGGTGAACGGCCGGCTGATGTCCGCCACCAGCGCATCGCGCGCTTCCCTGGCGTCCTGCGCGGCGATCGCCTTGACGATCGTACGGTGATAATGGGCGGTATCGACCTCGCCGGCGTCCGAGAAGGCATAAATCGCGACGCGGATACAGGGGCCGGATTGCAACCAAAGGCTTTCGATCATCGGGATCAGCACGGCGGAACCGCAGGCGCGATAGATCTCAAAGTGAAAGACCTGGTTCAGCGTCACCTCGCGGTCGACATCCTTCTTGTGCTTCAGTGCGCGCATCTCGTCCCATTCGCCGAGCATGCTCTCGATGGTCGTAATCTGCCGCGGCGTCATGCGGGTTGCGGCAAGCGCGATCGCCTCGCCCTCGATCAGGATGCGAGCGCGCAGAAGATCGTCCATGCGCTCCAGCGTGATCGGCGGCACGCGAACGGATCGATTGGGGAGGGCTTCCAATGCCTTTTCGGTAATGAGCCGACCGAGCGCCTCGCGCACCGGCATGGTGCTGGTCATCAGCGCGTCAGCAAGACCGCGGATCGTCAGCACCTGGCTCGGCTCGAAAAGCCCGCCGATCAGCGCCCGGCGCAGCTCCAGATAGACCCGGTCCTGAACGGTTTCTCGCCCTACTGGCGCAAGCTGTGCGGCAATCGGATCGCTCTTGTCGGCGGTGGCCTTTTGCATTCGAAATCCCTTTTTCGGCTTGCGAAGAGGATTAAAGCTGATTAGCGTGATCAATGCAAGTGTGATCACAAATCAAATAATCAGGGAAACGGCAATGATCGTTTTCCGGCCAGAGGGATCTCATGAGTACGACAACTGAACGGCATGGGGAGGAAGCCCGGCCTGTTCTGACGGCCAGAAACGTGGTGCGGCGTTTCGGCGGCCTCGTCGCCGTCAACGACGTTTCCTTCCATGTGCCCCAGGGCGAAATCCTCGGCTTGATCGGTCCGAACGGCGCCGGGAAGACGACGATGTTCGACCTTCTGGCCGGTAGCGTCGCGCCGAGCACCGGCGAAATCGTCTTGAATGGCACCGCAGTCGCAGGCGAGGCTGCCCATCTTCGGATCGCACGCGGTCTTGGACGCACATTCCAGATCCCGCGGCCGTTTCCCAATCTGACGCTTCTCGACAACGTGATGCTGGCCGCCCAACGTCAGACAGGAGAGCGCTTGTTGTCGAATTTCCTGCGGCCATGGAAGGTCGCCGCTGAGGAGAAGGCGGCCCATGCAAAAGCGATGGAGTTGCTTGACCTCGTTCACCTGACGCGTCTGGCGCATGAACCGGCGCGCGTTCTATCGGGCGGTCAACGCAAGCTTCTGGAGCTTGCCCGCGTCATGATGGCCGATCCTGCCCTCATCCTGCTCGATGAGCCCGCCGCCGGCGTCAACGCCACGCTTCTGGAGACGATCATCGACCGTATCCGCGATATCAACCAGCGCGGTGTCACCTTTCTTCTGATTGAACACAATATCGATATGGTCACGCGCCTCTGTCACCGCGTGCTTGTGATGGCGAGCGGCCAGCTTCTTTGCGAGGGCACACCGGAAGAGGTCGCCCGGGATCCGCGCGTCATCGAAGCCTATTTGGGAGGCGCGGCATGAGCGAACCGGTCTTGAGTGTTCGCAATCTCGTTGCCGGCTACGAGCCGGGTGTTCCGATCGTGCGCGGCGCCTCGATTACGGTGGCAGAGAAGGAAATCGTCGTTGTGCTCGGCCCCAATGGCGCCGGCAAGTCGAGCTTCATCAAGGCGATCGCCGGTCTGGTTCCGGTCGAAAGCGGCACGGTGGAACTGGGCGGCAGGGATATAACGAGTACGCCCGCGCACATCATGGTGCGGCTCGGCCTTGCCTTCGTGCCGCAGACGGAGAATGTCTTTCCGCTGATGTCCGTCGAAGACAATTTGAAGGTTGCCGGCGGTATCCTGAAGCCGAAGGACGTGCCCGTTCGCATCGAAGAAATGTATGCGACCTTTCCGGATCTTGCCCGTCATCGCCGCATCGCGGCCGGCAATCTCTCGGGAGGGCAGCGGCAGATGCTGGCCGTCGCCCGAGCTCTTATCGTTCACCCGAAGCTTCTCGTGCTCGATGAGCCCTCGGCGGGCCTCTCGCCGAAATTCGTCTCGATGGTCTTCGACATGCTGAGCGAAATCCGCAAATCCGGCGTCACCATTCTCCTGGTCGAGCAGAATGCCAAGGCGGCGCTTGCGATTGGCGATCGTGCCTATGTTCTCGTCGAGGGCAAAGACAGGCATGAAGGCGTTGCATCGGAGCTTTGGAGCGATCCTGTCGTAGCCGAACTCTACCTCGGGCAGCGACCCGCAACTTCGGCAAGGGGAGGTGCGGCATGAACCTGCAATTCATCATCGATGGCTTGCTCACAGGCTCGATGATCGGCCTAGGCGCGATAGGTGTGACGCTCACCTATTCGATCCTGCGTTTCTCGAACTTCGCCCACGGCGATTTCATGGCCTGGGGCACCTATGCAACGCTTGCTGTCGTCAGTGCCATAGGCGCAATCTTCGGCAAGGTCGCTCCCATTGGCCCGCTTTCCTTCGGCTGGCCGTTGATCGTGGCGGTAATCCTGGCGATGGGCTTTACCGGCATCCTTGCCCTCGCGCTCGACAAGGTGCTGTTTGCCAGGCTAAGGGCTAAAGGCCAGTCGATCATCGTCGTGATGGCGAGCTTCGGTGCCTCCATGGCGCTGCGCAGCCTGCTCGAATTTCTCTTCACGTCGCGCCCGGCTTATTTCAGCCGCGCCATTCAGATCGCCATGCCCATCGGTTTCGGCATCCGCATCACGCCCGATCAGATCGCCCTTTTGATTGTGACGGCGCTTTTGGTCTTCGGCGTTCATATGCTGATGACGAGGACGCAGACAGGGCGTTCCATGCAGGCGCTGAGCCAAAATCCGGCGCTTGCCCGCGTCGTCGGCATCGATGTCGCCAAGGTCGTGCGCGTCACCTGGCTGATCGGCGGCGGACTGGCCTGTGTCGCCGGCGTCATGATCGGCATTCTCGTGCAGATCCGCCCGCTGATGGGTTTCGACATGCTGTTGCCGATGTTTGCTGCCGCTATTCTCGGCGGTATCGGCAGCGTTCCGGGCGCAGTTTTGGGTGGATTGATCATCGGCCTTGCCGAGGCAGCGGCTGTTCAGCTGATCGGAGCGGAATGGCGTGCCGCCATTTCCTTCATCATTCTGATGGCGGTGCTGTTCATCCGGCCGATCGGCCTTTTCGGAGTGAGGGAGCGATGATGGACATTATTGGCTATGGCGCTTTCTTCTTGACCACCGCGCTGATCTTCTCCTTCATCACCCTCGGCCTGAACCTGCAATGGGGCCTGACCGGCCTCTTCAATGTCGGGCTCGCCGGCTTCGTAGCGATCGGCGCCTATACCTCGGCCCTGCTGACGACGCCGGATACGGCCGGGCGGTTCGGTGGGTTCGATCTGCCGATCCTCGTCGGCTGGCTCGGCGCGATGATTGTCGCCGGTCTTGCCGCCGCCATTATCGGCGTGGCGACGCTCCGGCTGAAATCCGATTATCTGGCGATCACCACCTTCGGCGTGGCCGTCGTCGTCCAGCTCGTGGCGCTGAATGCGCAGAAACTGACCGGTGGCCCCTTTGGCATCGGCTTTATTCCCCGCCCGTTTTCCAGCCTCGCCGAAACGCCACTTCTTTTCAATTTGGCCAATCTCGGCATCGTGGTCGTCGCATTGCTGATCGTTTATTTTGCGCTGGAGCATCTGGCGAAAAGCCCTTGGGGACGCGTCCTCAAGGCGTTGCGTGAGGACGAGCGCGCCGCCATTTCTCTTGGCAAGAGCGCTCGCTTCTATCGCGTACAGGCCTTTGCCGTCGGCGGTGCGATCATGGGGCTGGCTGGCGCCATACAGGCGCATTTCATCGGCTTTATCGCGCCGGACAATTATCTTCCGATCCTGACCTTTCAGGTCTGGGTCATGCTGATCGTCGGTGGCTCTGGCAGCAACAAGGGTGCTATCGTCGGCAGCGTTCTGGTCTGGGCGATCTGGGCCGGTTCCGGTGCGCTGACGAGCATCCTCTTTTCGCCGGAACAGCAGGCTCGTGCGGCATCGCTGCAGATCGTAGCGATAGGCGTCATGCTCTGCATCATCCTGCTGGTGCGTCCCGGCGGCCTCTTTGGCGACATGCCGCAGCGGCGATCTGTGATCGCGCCGCAGCAGAAACCGATTGCGGATGAAAGTAACGCCGCATCCTAGCGAAAACCGAAAGCAAGCTTCCGCCGATTGGATCGATAGTCCGTGTTGTGTGGGGTTTTGTGATCTGGCAAGGCAGATCAGTGGCGTACCGGCCATAGGCGGCCGGTACGCAGTTCGGTTCAGGACGCCAGAGCGCGGCGCTCCGGCTGAGCGGAAGCAGGTTTGGCAGGAATCCGCAACGGCGGTTTCCGGACGGCAGGGGCGGCAACGCGAGAAATCTGCGCCCTATTGGTTTTCGGAGCTCCCAGCCAGCGAAGAATAGCGTCGAAGCCGGGCTGGGCAGCCCGCTTGAATTCCGGGCTCATCTCCTCGTCCATGCCGCAGAGCGAGGCAATTTCCTGGAAGTCGACACGTCCTGCCCGAAGGGGAGGACGCGACTGGAAAACGATCAGGCCGATCATGAAGCCTTTGATATTCTCGAAGCTACGCGGCTGAAGCAGCGGCTTAAGCCGCATATCGCAAAAATCCGAAATCTTGCGCTGGAAAACGTCAGAGGCAGAGCTTTTCTTTATGGGCATTATTCATTCCTTGCAGGCGACATCATCCAAAGGTCGGGGTGTGGCCCGCTAAAGCACGCAGGTTAACGAAGCGCAAACAACCGACCGATTGGCCGCTTTCAATTCTACGATACATCGCCATTTGGCAAGCGAAAGATCGATCACGCTTCGGTCGACACGTTTCCGGCACAAGGCGGCGGAAAGAGATCAGAAGTCTTGTCGTCGAGCCATCAAGACCATGAAAAAACTGTAACTTGCCTCCCGTGTCATTGAGAGCGACATTTTCCTTGCGCCGGAATTATGAGGTGAAAGACATGTCAGTCTTGGAAATGCTGGTCAGACGCCGGATGCAGGAAGAATATGCCAAGGGTACATCGCCGGAGCGCATTACCCGGCTCCTGCAGGAATTCTTCAACGGGGCAGAGGCCTCCCAAGCCGATGTACTGCGTTCGGAAGAATATGCTAATGAATTCAAGATTACAGGTAGTTAGACTGTGGCCTTTTGAATGAGGCAAGGCGCTGTTTTTTACAACGCCTTGCTCATTGTTCTCGGCTTTCCGATCTGGCCGGCTCGCATCGGCGGGCTTCGTTCAGCAGGCGAATGGCTCCGCGTGTGGCGGAGTCCGGGCTTGCATAGCGCCGATGATTTCGTCCGCGTCCTTCCTCTCTCCGCTATTCATTCCGCTCGGATGCGAATTGAGAGACCGGTGGCCTAAAATCCGATTTCCGCGATGCGCCGAGGCGCGACAAAATGCAGGTCACGGCCATGGTGCCTGTGACGGCTGCCTTCCCGTCCAATGGTGTGCGTTTCCGGTCCTGCCAGAGCGGTTGAGCTTTTCATCGAATATATGAACCGCTCCAGCTTTTGTCTTCACGCAATTCCCTACGGAAACGGCTGCGCACTTTATCCTGGAATTGCTCCAGGCTGACCCATGCATGGTCGGAGTGCAGTCAGAGAACGACGACCTTTGTTCCCACGCCGACCCGGCCATAGAGATCCATGACATCCGGATTTGCCATGCGAATGCAGCCGGACGACACCGCCTTGCCGATCGAGTTTGGCTCATTGATGCCGTGGATGCGGTAGAGGGTGGAACCGAGATAGAGCGCTCTCGCTCCGAGGGGATTATTGAGCCCACCTTCCATGTGGTCAGGCAATTCCGGACGGCGAGCGATCATTTCCTTGGGCGGCGTCCAATCGGGCCACTCCGCCTTGCGGCTGATCGTCTCGGTGCCCTTCCAGGCGAAGCCTTGCTTGCCGACACCGATGCCGTATTTGAGGGCAGTTCCGTCGTTGAGCACGAGATAGAGGCGCTTTTCCTTGGTGGAGATAACGATTGTGCCGGGATCGTAGCCGGAAAAACGCACAACGCTGCGCGGGATCGGCGATTGCGCCAGACTGGCCTGCTTGTCGTCCTTGAGGCCCGGACTGAATTGGGGAGACACCGCATTCCGATCGATCGAAGCCTGGCGCCGTGGACGAGGGGCTGGCGGGAAATCGCCGTCCTCATCGTCATAGTCGTTGTAACGGTCGCCCCGATAGTAATAGCCGTCGTCGAGACGCGGATCGTCGCGATAACGCGGCGGTGCCTCCCGCCAATAGCGCGGAGCAACATAGCCGCCATCCAGATCGTCGCCATAATCCGGCAAATATCTCCATTCCTGCGCATGCGCGGCGGAGCCTGCCATCAGTAAAGCCAGAGCGAGCAAAAGAACAAATTTTTTAGTCTTCACGTGATAACCATACTTCCCGAATAATGCATCGGATTGCACCCCGTGCGAGCGGGGCATGCGTGCTGCAGACAATTCCGGAAACGGCGGGCGTAATTGTGGCAGCGGCGATTGAAAGTCGAGATTTTCCGACCTGTTTTGAAGTTCAGATGGAGATGCGCAAACGGGCGGCCACACGGAGCGTTTCTGTCATCGATCCGAAAAGATCGGATGATTACTCAGCGGATACTGCCAGTTTCGACCAAGCGGGATCGCTGGAAGGGTCCGTCGACCAGAACTGGATATCCGCGAAGTCAACTGATTGCACCACGCCGGGAAGAGTGTCCCTATAGATCCCAAAGCGCGGCTGAACGTCGATGAACGGGCGGCCGTCTTGATGCCGCATACCGTGATCGAGAAAGCCGAGGCGCCCCGTATAGGAGGAGTCGCAGGCGCGTCCGTTGAGATAGACCTGTATGGAGCTCGCACCCTCCTGCAGGCTCGGCTTCAGCATCACATTCACATCATTCCAGTCACCCACATTGAGATGCCAGGGACCACAGATTATCTTGGATTGACCGGCGTTGCAGTCGGCGCTACCCCGCACTTTGGCAACGAAATTCGCCCCTGTTTCCGATGGTATAGCCTCGATTTTGAACAATGGATTTGCCGCCTGGCAAGCTCCAAGGGGCTTCGTCTCCTCCGTTGGAATATTTTGCTTTACCTGATGAATGACGGTGCGGTTGCCGATCCCTCGCCAGGGGGCTTCGAGCCGGAAGGCAAAATGATACCACGTCGGCTCATCGAATTTGATAACCTCTTTCTTGATTTGAATTTCTACCCGTTCGGTCGGCGCATCGCCGATACTCTGGTCGGGGGCATCACCTGGATGCACCGAGATGCGCAATATCGGCCTGGAAGGAGATGAGAGATCGCAAACGATACGCGATCTCCATAAGGCAGGGTCCAGCCTGCTGCTGATCCGCCAGAGCTTCGACGGATGCTCGCCGTCGACGGCGCATAGGTCGGCAAAGCTGCCCGACAGCGGAGCCGCTGCTTCCTGTGCCATGGCGTGCGATCCGTTCAAAGCACCCAGGCATGATAGGACGAAGGCAAGCTGTGGCGTTCTCGAGGTCATCATCGTCGGTCTTTCCCGCAAGACAGGACAGGGTCTGAGAAGTAGCGGCTCCAGCCAGCTTTCTTGACCAATGACACTGGTTGCAAAGCCTCAGTTCATTTCTATCGGCCGAAAATTGCGGATCAAGAGTGATTCGATCGACAATGTCATTACCTCGATCTGGTCGTGGGTGACGTAAATCATCGTTGCAGCCACTTCGTCATGCAGGCGTATCAGCTCCAGCCGCATGTTGACGCGCAGCGCCGCATCGAGATTGGAAAGTGGCTTGTCGAACGGAAAGATCTTCGGATTTCGAACGATCGCGCGACCAACTGCCACGCGCTGGCACGCCTTGGAACTCATCGACTCCGGGGCGGCTTTCCGTAGCCGTCGAAGATGAGGCTGGCGGCGCCGATCAGACCGGCATGGCGCCCAAGCTGTGCGGCAACGATCGGCACGTCGCGATAGGCGGGCATGGCGCGCTCGCGAACCGTCGCCGCCACTTGGTCGTGCAGAAGATCGAAGCCATGCGAAATTCCTCCGCCCATGACAAGCACGTCGGGCGAATAGAGGTGAAGCAGGTTTGTGAAGCCGATCCCCAGCCACCGCGCTTCGTCGATCAGCAGCGTCAATGCATCGGCGTCGCCCTTTCGCGCGGCTTCTACGACATGTCGTCCGGTCACGTCGGCATCGGCGGCGAACTTGCGCAGTATCGATCCGTCTGATGGCCTGGTGCGGGCCGTCGCCCGCCTGCCGAGTGCCGTGCCGGAGGCGACGGCCTCGAAGCAACCGACTGCGCCGCAAAAGCAACGTTCGCCCTCGTTTGTGATCGTCATGTGGCCGATCTCGGCAGCCAGGCCCCGTCTGCCATGCAGGATTCGGCCATCGGCAATCACGCCGCCGCCGATACCGGTCGATACCGTGACGAACACCATCGATCCCGCCCCGCGGCCGGCGCCATATCGCCATTCCCCGAGAGCTGCCGCATTCGCATCGTTTTCGAGCCGCACGGGCAGCTGAAAATGGTTTTGGAGAATCTCCGCCAGCGGGACCTCATGCCATCCGACCAGCGTCGGGGCCGCAATGACGATCCCGGCGTCCGGATCGAGCGGACCGGGCGCGCCGATCCCGATCCCGATCGGCGAAAGATCGGGCGTTTCCGCCAACACCGTTTCCGCCAGCAGTTCGATCTGACGGATGACGGCTGCGGGACCGCCGGCCGCATCCGTCGATAGCGACGAGAACGACAATAGGCATCCCGCATCATCGATAAGTGCGGCGCGAAGCTCCGTTCCACCGAGATCGAATGCAAGAGCGACCTTTTTCACGAAACCCGGCTCTCCAGTCCATGCAGCCAGGCGATCCGGTCGCCAAGATTCTTGTCGCCGAATGCCAGCGATCCGAGAACAACCGTCTGTGCCCCGGCTTGGCGCAGAAGCGGGACGGTTTGGTCGCGAATGCCGCCATCCGCTGCAAGTATGATCTGATCTTCGCGGCCTGCCTTTCTCAGCAGGGAACGCGCTTCGATCAGCCGGTCGCAAGCCTTTTCGGAAAGGCTTTGTCCCTTGACGCCGATCGAGGTTCCAAGCAGCGTCACGAAGGCGACGTGATCGATAAAGGGCTCGATCGCCGAAACAGGTGTTTCCAGCCGCAGCACCACGCCGGCTTCGGCGCCAAGCTTTTTGGCAAGTGCAATGGCGCGTAAGCCAGCATCGCCGTTTTCGGCATGGACGCTGATCAAATCCGCTCCCGCCTCTATGAACTGGCGCGTCTGCTCCTCGACGATTTCAGCCTCGACCATGAGATGGACATGGATCGGCTTCGCAGTCGACTTGGCGATGCGCGCGACAAAATCAGGAAAGAACAGGAAGCCCGGCGTAAAGCGCGCATCGGCGACATCGATGTGATGTAGATCGACATAGGTTTCGATGCGCTTGAGGTCGGTCTCCATATTGGCAAGATCGGCCGACCAGAGCGAAAATTCGCCGAGAAGCCTGTTGCGGGGAAGCGCTGCGATGGCCGCCGGGCCGGAAAGAGGTCTGGACGTCATGACGAAACGAAGCTCCGGAGTGTTTTGGATGCTAGAAAATGCGCGATGGCGTCTTGGACCTCGGCAAAATGCTTATCTTTATCGACAGCCTTGGCGGTGACTTCGACAAAGCTCGCGCCTGGAATGACATCGGCGAGCGTCTGCGCGCAGGAGAGCGGATGGATCGCATCGTGCTGGTTGCCGATAATCAGGGCAGGCACGGCAAGAGCGGCTGCTGCTGCCCGCGGCACCTCCGGCCCGTCTGCAGCGATATCAGCCAGAACAGAGGCGAAGGCGAGAGCATCTGGTCGGTCGAAGTAGCCAAGCAGGGAGGAGAAATTGTCCGGTGCCTCGGAGGCGATCCGCTGTCCTGTTTCAGAGGCGATAAAGAGCCTTTTGGCCTCCTCGATCGGATGCGAACGGATGAGGGCAGCCACTGTGCGGATCGGCGCGAGATTGCCCGGCGATGCCTCGAAGGTCCAGGCGGGACGCACAAGAACGAGGCCGGCGACCCGATGGGCATGATGATGAGCAAGGTGCAGCGCAATGGCCGCTCCCATCGAAATGCCGCCGATGATGAAGCGATCGAACCCGTATACGGTGGCCGTAGCCAGAACATCCTCGGCAAACATCCGGATGGAAAAGGGTCGGGTATTTCCGAGGGAGGATGCGCCGTGCGCGCGGCATTCCAGTGTCAGCCGGTGCATGTCTACCGAAGCGGGAACATTTTGTGCAACCTGTGCCTCGTCGCCGCCAAGGCCATGCTGGAAGATGACGGGGAGTCCTTGCCCATTCTCGTAGACGGCAAGTTCCGCATCGTCGAGCTTGAACCATTTCTTGCCCATCAGATCAGCGCCTTGAGAAAGCCGGCAACGACCGGTGCGTCCGAAGCAGAAAGGCCATGCGTCACGAGCGGGCCTTCGAAATTCACCGAGCGCAGCCGCGCGATGAAATCGGCAAAATCCACCACGCCCCGTCCGGCGGTTGCGAAGCGACCATCGCTGTAACGATCCTTGGCATGGGCCAGGGCGATATGACCGGCTGACGTTTCGACCGCCTCTTCAATTATCGCCCGCGCCTTGGCAGGTGTTGCCTGTTCGAAGAGATTGGCCGGATCAAGCACGATGCGCAACCGCCGCGATCCCGTCTCGTCCATCAGCCGCCGGGCGTCGCGTGCCGAGGTGACGATATTGGCCTGCTCCGGCTCGATGCCGAGATCGACGCCATGCTGTTCCGCCAACTCCAGAGCCTTCGATATTTCAGCCGCCATGTCGGTCCAGGCGGAGAGATCGCCGTTGTCTGGATGATAAGCCCATTGGTCGTTCGGGTCGCGCGTTCCGGTGCAAAGCGTTACCAGCGGAATCGAGAGTGCCGCCGCCGTTTCGATGACAACGGCGAGCTGGGCGAGGCCCGCTCGGCGTACAACAATATCGGGGTGAGCCATGTTGTAAGTGCCGGACAGGGCGGCAAGAGAGACGCCCGTCGCCTCGACCGCTGCCCGGATGGTCGCGATCATTTCTTCCGAAACGGCATCGGGCATGGACGGGAGACCGCAGCAGGCGAGATTGAACTGCGCGCATGCGTAACCACTGTTGCGCACGGCCGAGAGAACGCCGAGCGGCTCCGTTCCGGGAAAGGTCTTGGCGAAGATGCCGATCTGCATCAGACCGCTCCCGTGACCGATGCGAGTTCGACGCGCTCGCCTCGTTCCACCGATCGGGCGATCGCCACCATCGCGCGGATGGAGGCCAGGCCGTCCTCGACATTGGCACCGCGCATCGGCGCGCCATTTAATGCTGTATCTGCAAGTCCTTCCAGCTGGCGGCGGAAGAAATGGCCGTCGGCACCGAGCGGCTTCCGACTCGTCGCATCCTTCTCGTGAAAGATCTCCACTTCGCTTGATCGGAAGTACCAGGGATTGAAGGTCTTTGCGAGAATCGAGCCGTTTTCGCCATAAAGCTGGAAACCTTCATGCCAATCCATGCGCACGGCAACTGTCAGGTCCAGATGGCCGAGAGCACCGTTGGCAAACTCGGTCTCCACGAACCAGCAATAGGCACCGGCACGCTCCAGGAGCCGGGCGCGAACGGCGACGATCTCCCCGCAGAAGAAGCGCGCGGTGTCGACGAGATGCGAGCCATGGGCGAGCATGAAATATTGCCGGAGATCGGCCTTGGGATTGCCTGATGGCTTGCGCGCAAGCTTGCTGGTGACGGGCAGGGGCTGCACCGCATCCGTATTGGTGTAGCGATGGGTGGAATCGCAATACCACGCCTTCATCGCAAAAATCTGGCCTATGTCATCGCGTACGAAATCACGTGCGGCCTCAAGCGCCGGATCGAAGCGTTTCATATGGCCGACCTGCAGGATCCTCCCGGACCGGCGCACGGCCTCGGCAAGTTGCTGCCCTTCCTCGACGGACACTCCGATCGGCTTTTCGCACAGCACATGCTTTCCGGCTTCCAGCGCCTTTATCGACATCGGCACATGATAGGCGTCGGATGTCGCGACGATCACGGCCTCCAGCTCGGGATCGGCCAGCATGGCATCATAATCATCGTACATCTTCTGCGGCTCATAGGTCGCGCCCATGCGGGCCAGAAGATCGGGGGCTGCGTCGCAGATCGCATAAAGATCGGCATTTCTCGCCTTGGCGCAGGATTCGAGATGTGCGAATTGCGCGATCGGGCCGCAGCCGAGTACTCCCATGCGAAGACGGCGACTTTCCTTTTCGATCATGGTTCTACTCCTTATGCCCCGTAGCCGCGCATGGTTTGGCGATTGGCTTTGACCGCAGCGGCAGGATCGGCGCCGGCCGTCTCGGATTCCTCCTCCAGCACCAGCCAGCCATTGAAGCGCGGAGCGGCCGAGACGAGGTCGATCACGGCCGGCGTATCGAGAACGCCCTTGCCGAGCATCGCCCATCGGCCCTGCGCATCGACATCCTTCAGATGCAGGTAGCGAATACGGTCTTGATAGGTGCGCATCGTGTCAAGCATATCGGCATGCCCCCGCAGGATATGACCGGTATCCGGCACCCACCCGACCAGGTTCGGATCCAGCAATGCGAAGATGCGGTCGTAATCGGCACGGTCGAACAGCAGCGTATTGTGATGCGAGCTCGGGTGCACGGCGACCTCGACGTCTGCGGCCTTGCCCAGCTCGCCGGCGCGATTGTAAAACTCGCCGGCAATGGCGAACTTCTCGTCTTGCGGGCCATCGGAAACGACGGTTGCCGAGCCGATGGAAACGAGCGCGCCGGGAAAATGCGCGGCATAATCGATCCAGCGCTTGGCCGTCGCAAGATCGTCCTTCACGGCGTCGGCGACGGTAAAGCCGCTCTTGGAACCGAAGGCGAAGGAGACGAGCGTCAGGCCGCAATCCCCTAATGCATTCGCGAAGGCATGCGGGTCCGCGCCATAGCGCCCGATCATCGTATCGGTGATTTCGATGCCGGAATAACCGCCTGCGGAAATCGCCGACAGCAGATCGTCCGCCGTTCCTGTCCAGGCATTGCCAAGCATTTCCCATGTGAACGTCTGGCAGCCGACTTTTATGTCCTTGCGCATTCCCGCTATTCCTTGATTCCGCCTTGGGTCAGGCCTTCGATGATGTGTCGTTGGAAGAAGAGCACCAAAATGATGAGCGGTATGGTGACGACAGCCGATGCGGCGGCGATGTCTCCCCAGGGCACATAATATTGGTTGGTGAAATTGGCGATGCCGACCGGGATCGTCTGGCTGTCGCTGTCCGACGTGAAGGCCAGCGCGAACAGGAACTCGTTCCAGGCGGTAATGAAGGCAAGCAGACCCGTCGTGACCAGACTCGGCAATGACATCGGCAGGATGATATGCCAGAGCAGGCCGACAGGGCCGACGCCGTCTATGCGGGCCGCCTCGTCGATCTCGCGCGGCAGCGTTTCGAAATAGCCGAACAGCACCCAGGTCACCAGCGGCAATCCGAGCGCGAGATAGGTGATGATCAGCGCGGTATAGGTATCGAGCAGCCCGAGATCGGAGGCGATGAGATAGAGAGGCCCGACGAGCGCGATCTGCGGAAACATCGATACCGATAGGATGACCGTCAGGATGCCGAAGCGTCCCTTCACATCGAGGCGCGACAGCGAAAAGGCCGCGAGCGAACCGACGATCAGGCAAAGTGCTGTGGTCGCAAGGGAAACGACGAGCGAATTCAGCACGTAATGATGAAGGCCTTTCTCTACAAAGGCGTTGTAGTAGTGCTCCAGCGTGAACGGGTTCGGTATGAGCGAGGGCGTTCCCTCGGTCAGCGCCTTGTCGAGCTGGAGCGATGTCGAAAACTGCCAGATGAATGGGCCGGCGGACCAGATGAGGATGAACAGCGCGCCGAGATAGATGGCGATGTTTTGAAGGACTGAGCGCTCTGCGTTCATGTCGTCCTCCTGATCTGGCGCACGAGGAAGACGCAGAAGCCTATGGCGATCAGACCTTCCGTGATGAACATGGCGGTCGAGACTGCAGAGCCGTAGCCGAACTGAAGCGTCGAAAAGAGTACCTTGTAGGACAGCGTCGAAAGCGTCTCGGTGGAATCGGCCGGGCCGCCGCCCGTCAGCACATAGACGAGGTCGAAAACGCGAAAGGCATCGAGCGCACGGAAGAGACCGGCAATCAGCAGCGTCGGCATCAGGAGCGGCAGGCGAATATGCCAGAAGATCGTCCAGGCTCCCGCCCCATCAATGCGTGCCGCCTCGATCAGCGATTTCGGAACGGTTTGCAGTCCCGTCAGCAAAAGAAGCGCCATGAATGGCGTGGTCTTCCAAACATCGGCAAGGATGATCGTCGTCAGCGCCGTGTCGGGTGAGCCGTACCAGTTGACGTTCTGGTCGATCAATCCTGCATGCAGAAGGATGAAATTGATGATGCCGTGCTGACCGTCGAAGAGCCAGCCGAACATTTTCGACGTCACAACGGTCGGCATGGCCCAGGGCACGAGCATGGCGGCGCGGACCATGCCCCGGCCGGCGAAGGTCTCGCAAAGGATCAGCGCCATTGCCAAGCCGATGAAGGTTTCGAGCAACGTCGAGATCAGGGTAAACCAGATCGTGTGCCACCAGGCATTCCAGAACGGCGGATCTGCCAGCAGCTGCACATAGTTGGCGATACCGACAAAATCATTGTCCTGGGTGATCAGCGAGCGGTTGGTGAAGGACAGATAGACGCCGTTGACGATCGGATAGAAGGATACCGATGCGAGCGAAAGAAATGCCGGCAGCAGCAACAGCCAGGGCCAGAGGGCGCGTGACAGCGCCCTCGACTTACCTGGAGTTGGCTGGGAAACGGCAACCGTCATCGTCACGGCCATTTCAGCCGACGATCTTGTTGATCTGGGCGGCGGCTGCCTGAAGCTCGGCCTTGACGTTGCCGCTGACCAGCGCCTTGGAGATGCTGGACTGCAATGCCAGCGTCACCTTGGCATATTGCGGCGTGATCGGCCGCGGCGTGGCTCCGGTGAAGACGTTCTGGAGACTTGCCATGAACGGCTGCTCGGCCTTGAGCTTCGCATCCTGGAAGATGGCAGGCCGCGAGGGCGCAAGACCGAAATTAAGGGCAAGCCGGGTCTGGGTTTCGGGTGAAGACATCCAGGTCAGGAATTCGATCGCCGCTTCCCGCTTCTTGGAGTTGGCATTGACGCCCAGCTGGTAGCCGCCAAGGCAGGCCGAGCTCCTGCCGCCGGCAAAATGCGGCAGCGGCGCGACAGCCACCTTTTCGACGACATGCGAGGCCTTCGGATCCTGCGCGATCGGATAGACATAGGACCAGTTGCGCATGAACATCGCCTCACCAGACGTAAACGGCTGGCGAGAGGGCTCTTCGTCCCAGGAGAGCACGTTCTGAGGACTGATCTTCGTCTTGTTGATGGTGTCATACAGGAACTGGATCGCGGCAACGGCGGCATCGTCGCCGATGACGGAAGATTTTCCATCTGCGGACAGGATGGAGCCGCCGTTGGATGCGATGATTTCCACGGCGTCACAGACCAGAACCTCGGCTTGCTTGCCCTGCCAGAGATAACCGAATTTGGCGTCGCCGGCTTTTTGCGCCTCTGCCGCCATCGTCGCCATGTCGGCCCAGGTTTCCGGCACCTTGCCACCATGCTTTTCCACCAGATCCTTGCGATAGTAGAACATGCCGGAATCGACGAACCATGGCAGCGCTGTCAACTTGCCGCCATAGGTGCAGGCAGCCACTGTGCCGGGGAAATAATCGGCACGCTTGTCTTTCGGGAAATACTCGTCAAGCGGCAGCGCCCAGCCGGCGGATGCAAAACCCGCGATCCAGATAACGTCCTGGCTGAAAACATCGGGCGTTCCGTTGCGGCGGGCGAGCTGCTGGACGAGGCCCTGATAGACTTCCGTCGACGAGCTCGGCGGCGGCAGTTCGATGAATTTGACGGTAATGCGGTTTTGCGACTCGTTGAACGTCCTGACGAGGTCGCCGAGGCCTTCCTTGCCAAAGAAGCTGGCGCTGGCAAAGCTGATTTCCGTCCGATCGGCGGCACGCGCCGGGCGGATGCCAACGCTTGTAGCAACTCCAAGCGTTGCCGTACCGATGGCGGCGCCGGCGGCACCCAACAGCAACTGACGACGATCAAGCATTATCGATTGTCCGGCACTCGTGGAGTAAGCCGGCATCTTCTTGATATCTGTCATGTTTCCCTCCCAGGAAGACTGGCGACCTCCAAATCTCCACGCCAGTATTCGCATATGTTTTATAAAAATTTATCGCGCGTCAAGAAATAAGATGCTTTAAATCAACCCGGGAGTCATCATTCGGATGCGCCGAAGTGCGGCGAACAGATGCGGTAGATCAGGGAGGATTGGGTTATATGGCTGGTAATTCAAAAGCTAAGCTCGGCATTGGCGTCATCGGCTGCGGTAACATCTCGATGACGTATCTGCGCAATGCCGCGCTGTTTGCCGGTGTCGAATTGCGCGTCTGCGCCGATATATCCGCCGATGTCGCCGCGCTGCGTGCCCGGGAATATGGTATTCGCGCGCTCAGCGTCGACCAATTGCTGGCCGATCCCGAAGTCGATCTCGTGCTGAACCTCACTGTTCCCGCCGTCCATTTCGACGTCACGATGTCGGCCCTGTCTGCCGGCAAGCACGTCTTCACGGAGAAGCCGCTGGCAACGTCGGCGGCCGATGGACGGGTTCTCGTGGCGGAGGCCAAGCGGCGCGGATTGCAGCTGGGGTCGGCGCCCGATACGTTCCTCGGCGCGGCAGGCCGCCGAGCGCGGCGCCTGATGGACGAGGGCGCGATCGGCCGGCCGGTCAGCGGCACTGCCTTCATGATGGGGCGCGGCATGGAGCACTGGCACCCCAATCCGCAATTCTACTATCAGCCCGGCGGCGGCCCGGTCTTCGACATGGGCCCCTATTATCTGACGATGATGGTGAACCTGCTTGGTCCGGTCGTGCGGGTCATGGCAATGGCGACGAAGGGCCAGGAAGAACGTCTGATCTCTGCCGACGGCCCGTTCAAGAATACGCGCTTCAAGGTCGGCACTCCCACAAACATCCTGTCGCTTCTGGAATTCCAATCCGGCGCAACCGTGAATTTCGGCGCATCCTGGGACGTGTTTCGCCACTCCAATCATCCAATCGAGCTTCATGGCACCGAAGGTTCGCTCCGTTTGCCCGATCCGGACACGTTCGGCGGAACGGTGTCGCTATCCGAGCGGGGCGCCGATTGGCGCGATTTCGAAAGCGACGGCGAGCTTTACGGCGCGAGGAACTGGCCATTCGATGCACCGGATCGGGCGAATTACCGCATGCTCGGTGTCGCCGACCTTGCGCGAGCGCTTGAAGAGGGTAGGCCTCCCCGCGCGTCGGGAGAGCTCGCCCTTCATGTCCTCGAGATCATGGAGGCCATTCTCCAGTCGGGGGAAAGCCGGCAGTCGGTCAGCATCGGCGCGCAATTCACTCCGTCACCGCGCCTTGACGAAGACGAAGCACGCAGCCTTCTCGCCTGATCGCTGCAGAGAGGGGATAATCCAATGGAAAAGCTGGATGAAAGCGCGCTGCGCGTTCTTGCTCTCACCAGTCGGTCGAGCGGTCGGCCATTCGAAACCGGCACACCTCAGCAGGCGCGTATCGACTATGATGCGAATTGTCCGACGCTCCAGGGCGCAAGAGAGGCCGTCGCTTCGGTGGAGGATCGCGGGATTGCCGGCCCGAGCGGCCCGATCGCCTTGCGCATCTATCGCGGCATCGGTGCGCCTCTGAAGTATGGTCCAGGCCTCGTCTATTTGCATGGCGGCGGCTGGGTGATCGGCAATCTCGAATCGCATGACGAAATCTGCCGATGGTTCGCCAATACTGCCAAATGCACTGTCATCTGCCCCGACTACCGGCTGGCGCCAGAACACAAATTTCCCGCCGGAGTGACCGATTGCGCTGCCACTTTGGCATTCGTGGTGAAATCGGCGGCAGACCTCGGCATCGATCCCGGGCGGATCGCCGTTGCTGGCGACAGTGCCGGCGGCAATCTTGCTGCCGTGCTGGCATTGATGTCACGCAATGGCGATGCTCCGCCGCTTGCGGCGCAACTGCTCATCTATCCCAATACGGACGCCGCCCAGACGGCCGATAGCTATCGCCGTTATGCCGAAGGCTTCGGCTTGACTGCCTCGACAATGAGATGGTTTCGCGATCACTACGTTCGCACTGCAGCCGATATAGCAGACTGGAGGGTTTCTCCGCTACAAGCCGAGACCTTGGCCGGAGTGGCACCGGCCTTCATCGCCACCGCCGGACACGATATTCTGGTCGACGAAGGCATCGCCTATGCCGGGCGATTGCGGGAGGAAGGGGTGCGCATGGTACATCGCCATTGGCCGGGGCAGATCCACGGTTTCGTGTCGATGGGGAGATATGTGGCGGAGGCTCGGCGGGCAGTGGAGGAGGCCGTCGCGGCGTGGCGCGGCTTCGAAGCGGTCTTGATTTAGATGAAAAGCAAGTGCCGCCTTAGGCCGACTGCCGCATGACCAGCGTTCCATCCAGGCTGACCTTGCGCGCGATCGACTGGGTGGGCACGTCCGTATCTCCAAGCAGCATCAGAAGCGTGCTGACGCTGCTCGCCGTCATCGCGGCGAAGTCCTGAGCCATCGTCGTCAGCGGCGGGCAGGTATAGCGGCTCAAGGGATGGTCGTCATGGGCCGCGATGCGCAGATTGTCGCCCTTTTTGCGCCCGATTTTCAGCCCGTGCGCGAAGGCGGCTGCCATCACGCCGAAGGCGAGGCGATCATTCGCGCAAAGGATGGTTTTGCGCGGAAGAGACTTTGCGCGGAGCAGGCCGTCCATCTGCTCGTATCCGATGCGCTCGAACTCCCAGGTGTAGGCAACACTGGTGCTGATGACCAGCGGCTCGCAGCCTGCGGCTTCCATGGTGGCGATATAGCTTGCCAGCCTTTCGGGTGAGTTGTGATTGACATGCGGAATGTCGAGATAGGCCGGCGCCTCTCCGGATCGGCAAAGATATTCCACGATCGTTGCGACGCTCTGGTAATTGTCGTTACCGATGAAGGGCGTATTGCCTTCGATATAAGTGTCGAAATAGACGATGGGCAGGTTCTGCGTGAGTTTTTCAAAGGTGCGCGGATCGGATTTCTTCCCTAATGGTGCGACAAGCGCACCGGCTACCTTCAAGGACAGCATTGTGTTGACCGCTTCGCCTTCCAGTTCGGGTAAGCCGTGCGACGAGAACACGATCGGCCAGTAACCCTCGTTGCGCAGGCGCAATTCCAGGCGATTGACCATTTCTGCATAGAAGGGATCGGTAAGGGCGGGAACCAGAATGCCGATATTGCGGGTTCTCTTGCGATTGAGGTTCCGCGCATAAAGATTAGGCTGATAATCCGACGAACGAAGCGCCGCCTCGATCAGCGCGCGGGTCGCCGGCTTTACACTGGTCGGATCGTCAAAATATTTGGAAAGGGTAGGGCGGGAGACACCGCAGGACTTCGCGAAATCCTCCATCGTCTTATGCGTCAATTTTTCCATCTAAAGTCGACCATTTTTCCAGCTGCCGTCGCTACGAATGCCTTATGCGCATACGTGGAAAGCAGCGCAACCAGAGACGTAAAATCCCGACAAGTTCTTTTGCGCTTTGTGTTGCAATAAAAGGTAGCGCGCGAAAATTTATTATTTAACGCGTTAAAATTCAAGTTGCAGCATGAGTGGTCCGAGCGGGAATGGAGCGCATCACACGAAATCCCCTGTTGGGATCCTTCATCAACGCTCATGCGAATGGCGACAAGCTGCGCGGATGAGTAGTTACGACGACATTCGAACCACAGCCGCATAGTCAGCTTTTGATATTGGCGCGTGTGAAGCGGGAATGGGTAAAGCCGGAGGCGCATGAACGGCGCGCTGGCCATTGACATGCATATCCTCTTGCAAATGGTAATTTCGGGCTGATCTTCGCGATCGCCGCGAACCAGGCTCGGGACCCGCCGTTTTTCTGTCGGCGTTGCCTTGATGGATGCCGCGCGTTTCTGCTGACGCAAATTTGTTATCGAATCCGCGCGACACGCCGGCGCCAGCTTTCAAATCCCCGACCCGTCGAGTTGCTGGGCGTTGTCGCCTTCCCAAGGTGAAGGCATTGAGGTGCGATTGAGATTGGCCGAGGGCATCGGCATCCAGCATTTTAGTTCCGGCTCGGCATATTCGATGATGTGCCCGGGTGAAGAATCGGAGGCGCGCCAGCCTTCCGTACCAAATTGATCGCCATTCGACCAATATGCGAGGTCAACTTCTGCAGGCCCCTGTTCTGACGGGCGGATCGTGACAAGGATCCGACTGCCGTCTTTCGGAGCGCTTGCCATGTGCCGCCAGCGGTCTGGCTCATTCATCACTCTTCCTCCTGCCTTGCTTTGGGTTGCAAGTGTCGCCTCGCCATCGAAAACGGTCAACTCAAACTTTGGGCGATCCTCCATCGTTTCAAATGTTTGCGGCTGCATATATTTCGGAAGGAAGCATGTACTGCGATACGTCGGGTTCGTTGGGGCATCCAGCGCTCCGGAACTTGCGAGATGCGCCAACACATTCCGGAGCACGTGTATAATCAGGGAGAGACAGGCGATCGTCTCGCAGAACGAGATAATCGCCTGCGGTACTGGTCGGAACGGCTCCGAGATCTTAGGACAGCGGAGCTTCAGCCTTGCATCTCTTTTTCCCACCAGCCGCGGGTGTTCACGTCCGCGGCGTCAGCGAGCGCTTCCAGCTCTGCAATGTCGTCGCCGGTGAGGCTGATGCTGCCGGCTCGGACGAGACTATCGACATGATCGGATTTGGTGACGCCGATGATCGGCGTTGTGCCCTTGGCGATCGCCCACGCTATCGCGACATCGGGAGCGGCCGCATCCTGCTTCTGGCCGATCGAGGCGAGCATGTCCGTCAGCGCCTTTAGCTGAGGCAGCATGCCATTGTAAGCAGCCGCCCGGCTGCTTCCTTTTGGCAGCGGGTTCTCCGGACTGTACTTGCCAGTCAGGGCGCCCTGTTCAAGCACCATATAGGCGAAGAACGGGATACCTTGATTGCGGCAGTAGTCCAGGATGCCAGCTTGCTCGGAGCTGCGGTAGAGGAGACTATAGTGGTTCTGGATGGCTTCAACCCGGAATCCGGCCTCTCCGAGGATCCGGTTGGCAAGCTCGATTTCGCTCAGGTTGTGATTCGAGACACCGACATGTTTGACCTTTCCGCTCTTCAGCAGCGGTATCAGGTGCGGAGTCCACCGCGCCACATCGGCTGGATTGTGAATCCAGTAGAGGTCGATGTAGTCGGTGCCGAGGCGCGCCAGGCTCTGCTCCAGCATGTCCGCCACGGGATCACCACCGGTCCCTGCCGCTTGCGGGGTGAACTTCGTGGAGAGCTGATAGCCGCTGCGGGCGTAGCGTTTGAGTATCTCCCCAAGTAGGGTTTCTGAACGGCCCATGCCGTATACCATGGCGGTATCCCACAGGGTGAATCCGTTCGCATGCGCCTTTTCCGCGACCTCTTCGAGGCCAGCCTGAGTAAGGCGGCTGCCAAAGTAACCGTCGCCGGTCTCGCCGCTGTCGCCCCACGCCCAGGTCCCCAATGCGACCGTGGGGGCTTTCAGATAATCCATCGTCATGTTTGCTCCGTCCTTGTTCTGCAGCCTGGTTCGCTGCGACCCAGGTGCTGCGGACACTATGATGTGTGGCGACGCCGAGCCGTTAGCCTTATGTGCCGGAATTACTGCCCAATCCTCCAGAAGCCGCACGGTTTCGCCTTGCTGCCCTCCTGCTCGCATGCAATGGTCAGGCTCATGGAAACACTGACCAAAATCTCTGCAGTAATTGCCCGGCACGCCTCGAAGGATGGCTTCCACGCCACCCCCATCGAACGGATGACGCTTGCTCGATCCTCCACGGTGACGATGCCGATGCCGAACGTATATCGGCCGCAACTGTGCCTTGTCGCACAGGGGCAAAAAGAGGTTACTCTGGGTGACCGCGTGTTCAGATATGCGCCGGGCCGCTATGGGATTGTGACTTACGATCTGCCGGCAACGGGCCAGGTGGTCGAGGCGACGCCTGACAGGCCCTATCTCTGCCTGTTCCTTGATTTCGATCCAGTCATGCTGGGGCAGCTGGCGTTGCATGTGCCGCCACCGCCGGGAGCGCCCGCTCGGCCCACAGGCAAGACGGTGTCCGACGCTGGCGCTAGTCTGCTCGATGCGGTGCTGCGCCTGCTGCTTCTGCTCGACGAACCAGCAGCATTGCCCGTACTCGGGCCGTTGACCGAGCAGGAAATTCTCTATCGTCTGCTCGCCGGCCCGGATGGTGCCAGGATGCGCCAGATCACCTCGAGTCAGGGGCGGGTGGCGCAGGTTGGCCGTGCCATTGCGTGGATCGGGCAGAACTTCCGGGAACGATTCAGCATCGAGCGGCTTGCTGCGGAAGTCGGCATGAGTCCGTCGAGCCTGCACGAGCATTTTCGCGCCGTGACGGCGATGACGCCGCTGCAATTCCAGAAGCAGCTAAGGCTCCAGGACGCGCGCAGCCTGATGCTGGTCCAGGACATTGACGTCACGACCGCCGCCTTCCGCGTGGGTTACGAAAGCCCGTCGCAGTTCACTCGCGAATATCGGCGCCACTTTGGAGAACCGCCGGCGCGTGACATAGCCCGCCTACGCGCTTCGCCGCGCTTGGTAGGGGTAGCTTGAATTCAGCTTTCCGGGGCATTGACGGTCAGTCCAAATGTCGCCCGCCGAAGATGCGGACCGAATGCGGATATGCTTATGGAGCAAGGCCGCGGCCGATTCAGCTCCTGATCCCCTCGGGCTGGACCCTGAGACTTCACGCGAACTTCATAGCCGCTTTTCGATGGAGAGTATTCGGGGCTTTTATCGGGATTGAGCCATATTCGGGGTTAGATCCCAGATTTGATGTCGGCCACCATCGCCTGCCAGCCACGCGCGACAGCTCCGGCGCATGCATCTTCGATGCGATCAAGCATAGCATGTAGCGCCTCGCGCTCACGAACCGACAAGCTTTCGAGAATACGTGCTTCCATCGCCTGACCGATGGACACGATCTCCTCGAGCACCTTGTAGCCCTCGGGTGTGAGTTCGATCGCAGAGAATCGGCGATCACCGGCACCGGCATTGCGCCGGGCAAAGCCTAGCGAGACCAATTGCGCAATGCCGCGGCTTACTGCGAATTGATCGAGCGCTCCGGCATGGCAGATTTCCTTGCTCGAAAGCCCCGGGCGGCTGCCGGCGATGGCGAGAATTCGCCATGACGCCTGGGACAGGCCATATCGTGGCCCGTAATAGGATGCGAGCAACTCAGCGGTGCTGCTTGCCACCAGAAACATGCGGTAGGGCACCCAGCGATCGAGCCGAAAGGCTGGCTTCACCGCCGTTCCATCCTCGCGTTCCTCCGTCACCCTATTATCGGTTTTATCGTTTTTTAATTGCATATTGCAGATATATTCCAGCGAAGTTCCGAAAACAAGCCGCGGATGATCGCGGTGGATGTCAAGCGAGCAGCAGCCTGTCTTCGGCAATTTCGCCGCCGCTTACCGCTCCAAACAGCGCAATCAGGTCTGGCACATCGTAACCAGCCCGTTCATCCCCTGCGACGTCAAGCACGATGCGTCCGCCGCTCATCATGATGGTGCGCTGGCCATAATCGAGAGCATGGCGCATACTGTGTGTGACCATCAGTGTGGTGAGACGCTGACGCTCGCTGATCTCCGCCGAAAGTGTCAGGATGCGCGCCGCCGCCTTGGGATCGAGCGCTGCCGTATGTTCGTCAAGAAGAAGTAGTTTCATGGGCAGCAATGTCGCCATCAAAAGGCTTACCGCCTGCCGCTGGCCGCCGGAAAGGGTGCCAATCCCCGCCTTAAGCTTCGTTTCAAGTCCGAGGCCAAGACTGGCAAGCTGTTCTTCAAACCGCGCGCGCCCAATCCGTCCACCAAGCGCAAGGGACAGTCCGCGCCGTCCGGCGCGCGCGGAAGCAAGCGCAAGATTTTCCTCAACGGTCAGAGCCTCACAGGTTCCGATGCGCGGATCCTGGAATACGCGGCCGATAAATCTCGCCCGTGTCTGGGTCGGCAACCGCGTAACGTCGACGCCGTCGATGACGATCCGGCCCCGATCGGGTGAAGGAGCGCCGGCAATGGCCGAAAGGAGTGTCGACTTCCCGGCACCATTGCTGCCGATCACCGTTACGAACTGCCCCTTGGGGATGGCCAGCGATACGCCACGCAGTGCAGCCACTTCGAGAGCTGTCCCCGGGTTGAAGGTGACTGATATCGCGTCGAGATTCAGCATCATGAGGTCGCTCTTTCTGCTTTCGATGGCTCAGGCAGCCGGCTACGCCTGATGGAGGGCAGCTTCTTCAGCCGCGTTTTCGAAATCATCACGGCGACGGCGACGACCAATGCTGTTACCAGATTGAGATCCTGTGCCTGGATCCCGATCACGCCGCCGTCGAGCGCCAGCGCAATGACCAGCCGGTAGATCAATGCACCGAGGATACAGCCGAACGTGGCTCGCGCGACCGATCCTGCGCCGACGACCGTTTCGCCGATAATGACGGCGGCAAGACCGGTGACGATCGTGCCGATACCCATTGAGACATCGGCAACGCCCTGGCTTTCGGCATAAAGCGCCCCGGCAAGCCCGACGAGGCCGTTAGCGAGGGCCATACCGAGCATGACCATGCGGCCATTATCGACAGCCTGTGCCTCGGCCATCCTCGGGCTGGCGCCGGTTGCACGTAAGGCCAGTCCCATTTGCGTGGCAAGGAACCAGTCTACGAACATCTTTGCGGCCAATACGATGCAGAGGAGCCATACTGTATTGGCCCAGACCCCGAGCGCTGCGATGCTGCCGATCCAGGAAAAGATGGTATCGGTCCCATAAAGCGAAACATTCGGCTTACCCATGACGCGCAGATTGATTGAGAACAATGCGACCATGGTCAGGATCCCTGCAAGCAGGTTCATGATCTTCAGCCGGACCGACAGGAATGCTGTGACGAAGCCTGCAGAAGCGCCCGCGGCAAATCCGAGGAATGTCGCAACAATGGGCGGCACGCCGGCCATGATCGTTGACGCTGCAACCGACGCGCCGAGCGGGAAACTGCCGTCGACAGTTAGATCCGGAAAATCGAGCACTCGGAACGAGAGATAGACGCCAAGGGCAACGAGGGCAAACAGCAGGCCTGCTTCGCAGGCACCGGAAAGAGCAATCAGGCTCATTGGTCGATCACCTTCGCTGCGCTCTGTGTCATCGCCTCGGAGAGAGTGACGCCCATCTTCTTGGCCGAGGCGAGATTGAGGTAGAGATCCTCGCTGTCCAGTGTTCCGACCGGGATGTCGCCCGGCTTTGCGCCATTCAGGACCTTGGCGGCAATCTCACCCGTGAGCCGTCCCAGCTTGTAATAATTGAATCCGAGTGCAGCCATCGCACCCCGTTCGACTGAGTTGGTGTCGCTGGCGTAGACCGGGATCTTCGCGTCGACGCCGACCTTGACCACGCTTTCGACGGCCGAGACCACCGTGCTGTCGGTCGGCAGGAGGATTACATCGGCCTTGCCAACGAGGCTGCGGGCAGCGTCCGGCACCGCGGCCGACTGTGCCGCCGTCGCCTCGACGATACTCATACCGATCTTCGCCGCCTCGGTCTTCATTTCAGCCACTTGCGCGACGGAATTGGCCTCGCCGGCATTATAGAGGACGCCGATCTTCGTTGCCGTCGGGGTCAGTTTATGAATCAGTTCGAAGGTCAGGTTCAGAGGCTGCTTGTCACTGGTTCCGGTCAGCGTGCCGTCCGGTTGAGCGAAGCTTTTGACCAACTTTGCGGCAACAGGATCCGTCACGGCCGAGAACACGATCGGGATCGCTCCTTTGGCTGCGGCCTGGCAGGCCTGGGCCGACGGTGTGGAGATGGCGACGATCACGTCGGGCGATTTGCCGGCAAATGTCTTGGCGATCTGCGTCTGCGTCGGCATGCTCCCTTGAGCGCTTGCGATGTCGAGTGTGACGGTCTTGCCGTCGATGAAGCCGGCATCGGCCAGTGCATCGACAATCCCTTTGCGGGCCGCGTCGATGGCCGGATGCTCGACAATATAGGTTAGCGCCACTGTCTTGTTTGCCGCGGTGGTGACCGTGGCGGAGAAAGACAGGAGCAGGGCCGAGAGGGCCAGTGCGTGTACGAAAGCGGTTTTGCGTTTCACCGGAGCAATCTCCTCGTAAGGGTTTGGCAATGACGGGTCAGGCGGCAAATGGTGACTGTGGGCGCGGAGACATGGGTTCGCGAGCGGAAACCTGCTCGGGCCGCAACAGCATCGGGGGAAGGCGAAGCGTGGAAGGTCGAAGATCGGCAATGGTGGGCGCACCCATCATTGCCTGAGCGACGTCGAGCTCGGCGGCGATGATGGCAAGGGCTCTGAACGCGGCATCCTCGCCGCCACTCGCCAGAGCATAGAGCGTCGCACGTCCGATCTGCACGGCCGTTGCTCCAAGTGCCAGCGCCTTGGCAACATCGGTGCCGCTGCGAAAGCCGCTGTCGATCAGGATTGCGAGCTTGCCCCCGACAGCGCTGACGAATTCCGGCAGGATGTCGATACTTGCGACGGCTCCATCGAGTTGCCGTCCGCCGTGATTGCTGACCACGATACCGTCAAGCCCAAGCTCGGCTGCCCTGCTGCCCTGCCTCGGATTGAGCAATCCCTTGAGGATCAGCGGTCCCTTCCAGCGATCCCGTATGAAGGCGATGTCGTCCCAGGACACGGTTGGGTCGAGCTGCTGTTCCATCACCTCGGCAATCGTTCCCGCGGATTTGAGATCGAACTCGGCTTCCATGACTTCCAGACGCGGAGCGCCGGCCTTGGCCATCCGCAAGGCCCATCGGGGATGAGCTGCAAGGCTCAGGAGCTTCCTGGGCGTCCAGCGGAACGGCAGCGAAAAGCCATTGCGGGCATCGCGCAACCGTCTGCCGGGAATGGCGTTGTCGACTGTTATCTCGATTGCTTCGAAGCCCAGTGCTTCGGCCTGTTTCAGCAGCCTGAGGCTCACCTCGCGGTCTCGGAACAGGTAGAGCTGAAACCACTTCCTGCCTTCGCCGGCGGCTGCCACCGCTTCCATGCTCGCGCTGGCCGCTGAGCTCATGACAAAGGGGATTCCCGCTCGCGCGGCAGCCCGGGCCAACGCCTGGTCGCCCGCAGGCCATGCCGCGCCTGCCAGCCCGGTCGGTCCGATGATGACTGGCATTGAGAGAGGCTCGCCGAAGAGCGAGATGGCAGCCGAGCGGTGGCCAACATCGACGGGTGCAGAGCCGACGAGACGAATCCGATCCAACGCTGCCCGGTTTTCGCACAGCGTGAGTTCCGAGCCGGCGCCTCCGTCGAAGAAGTCAAAGACCATTTTCGGCAATGCGCGCCTTGCGGCGTTTCTGAAATCGGCGATCGATGCCGGGCCATGCGGATTGGACATAAATTCTCACTACCTCCCTGGTTTATGTATCTCGCTCAATTGAAAGGCGGTGCCTCGGCGAGATTGAAGATCTTGCCTGGATTCATGATGTTGTGAGGATCGATGGCGCGTTTGATTGCGGCCATGACCCGGATGGCTGGACCATGCTCCGCGACAAGCGCTGCTATTTTGCCGTGGCCTATCCCGTGCTCGCCGGTCGATGTTCCCTGAAGGGTGATGGCGCGGTCCGCGAGACGTTTGGTCAGTGCCTCGACGCGCTGACACTCATCGGGATCGGCGGGATCGAAAAGGACGCAAAGATGGAAATTGCCGTCTCCCACATGGCCGCAGATCGGTGCGACAAGGCCAAGATCCCGCACGTCATCCTTGGCGGCAAGTATGGCCTCGACAAGCCGCGATACCGGCACGCAGCTATCCGTGGGAAGGGCGCTTGCGCCCGGGCGGAGCGCAAGATTGGCCCACCAGATATCATGGCGCGCTTGCCACAGCCTGCCTCTGGCTTCCGCCGATACGGCGGTATCAAACCGACTGGCACCGGCGGCATGTGCCTCCTCCTCGATGAACGGCAAGGCCGCCTCGACCGCTCCGCGGCTACCATGCAGTTCGATAAAAAGCGTTGGCTCGACCGGCAAGGAGAGTTTTGAATAACGATTGACGGCCTCGACCTGCAGTTCATCCAGCAGTTCGATGCGTGCCAAGGTGTCTGTGAGCCTGGTCGCGACAAGCACGAAGCCGACTGCCTGTTCCAGTGTGGAGAAACTCGCCGAAATCGCAACGACATGGTCTGGAATTGGATGCAGCTTGACGGTGACGTCGGTCACGATGCCGAGCGTGCCTTCCGATCCCACCCAGAGACGTGTCAGATCGTAGCCCGCAGCCGATTTGCGAGCATGGCTCGCGGTGCGGATCCGATCACCATTGGGCAGAACGACACCAAGCGAAATGACGTTGTCTTTCATCGTGCCATACCGCATGGCATTCGTACCGGAGGCGCGCGTCGAGGCCATCCCCCCAAGTGAGGCGTCAGCGCCGGGATCGACGGGAAAGAACAGTCCGGTGTCGCGCAATTCGGCGTTGAGGCGTTTGCGGGTTACGCCTGCCTCGACCGTCGCTGTCATGTCGTCCGGTCGAATCGTCAAAATCCGGTCCAGCCGGGAGAGATCGATACATATTCCGCCCATGAGGGCGGCAACATGTCCCTCGCAGGAGGTGCCGGTTCCAAACGGGATCACCGGCACGTCGAAGGCGTGGCAGGTCGCCACGATACGCGATACCTCATCCGCCGTATCAGGGAAAACGACCGCGTCCGGCGGATAGGAGGGATGCCAGCTCACGTCATGGCCATGCTGATCACGCACAGCCGTAGCCGTTGTCAGCCGATCGCCAAAATGCAGCTTCAGTTTCGCGATTGCCGCCTCGACCAGATCGCTATGGCGCCCGTAGTGCTTCACCGCGGTCGTCATCCCCCGGCCTCCTGCTGGCTATCGGACCATCGAAAGGCGGCCGGAGGCTTGGTCCCCCATGACGGGAGATTTTCCTCACTGCGGTTGCGCAGATGGCGGCTCGCCATCGGAAACGTACCGAGCACGACAAGCTCCCGAGCATGGCGGGCGAGAGTATCGAGCGCATCGGCCACCTCCGGTGCAGCCGGATCACCTTCGAACTCGCACAGGAAGCGGGACGGCACGAATTGCCCGCCGACAAGGTAGCTTTCGATCTTGGTCATGTTGATGGCGTTTTCGGCAAATCCGGCAATGGCGTGGTAGAGGCAGCCCGGCCGGTTCTGTGTGCGGAACACAATCGTCGTCAGAAGCTGTGTTTTTTGCTCGATCGCCTGAGGTTCGGCGGACAGCACGTAGAACCGCGTCGTATTATGCGGATCGTCTTCGACATTGCGTTTGAGGATATCCAATCCGTAGAGGTCGGCTGCAAGATCCGAGGCAATTGCTGCTTCGCTCGGATCCTCGCAAGAGGCCACCAGCTCGGCGGCGTGGGATGTCGTCGGAGCGGCGATAGCCTCAAGATCGAGCGCTGCGATAAGCCGGCTGACCTGGCCAAGTGCCACGGGATGCGAACGCACGCGTCTGATGCTTGCAAGTGATGCGCCTGGCGGTGCCATGAGGCAATGTTCGACGCGTTGAAAATGCTCGCCGACGATATGCAAACCACTGTCGGGCACGATTCTGTGCACATCCGGCACGCGTCCAACCAGGCTGTTTTCGCATGGCAGGAGGATCCGGTCGACTTCACCGCGGACGGTGCTGGCGATCGTGGTCTCCAAGCTCGGCATGGCGATGCGATCCGCGGACGGGAACGCCATCCTGCAGGCGACATCTGCAAATGCGCCGGGCCGACCATTATAGCCGACTTTATGGACTGTGGTCTCCGAGCCGAGTTTCCTGGCGCCCGGAACCAATGACCTGGTATCGAAAGGGGCTCCGGCGGGAGGGGCCGTGGCTCCACGGTTTGCGGCGGTCGATGTCATAGACGATCTCCGAAGGAATTGTGCACGCCAGGTCACGTTGCGGGCGGATTTGTCCGGTCCCGCGTCAAGCGCCTGTCATCGTTCATCCATGATTAATTCGCAGTCGGCAGCTTTGTCGTTTCCATCATTGTCATCGGCCAAAGCAGGGCGATGCCGTTGCCGTCGGAAACGATGTCAAGATGGCGTTCCGCTGCAACAAGGCAGTCGTCGTCGGTGAAGATGTCGGTTGCCGAGAACAGCAATCGCAGGAAATGTCCGAGACTTGCCTTGGTGTCGAAGCGCCAGCGGGTGGTGACATCGGTAAATTGAGGCTTGTCCCATCCGGTCAGAGCGCACAGGCTCGTTGCAAATTCCCGTGAAAGGAAAGAGACCTCGTGGCCGGTACAGCAGCTCTGCGCGATGAAATCGTCGAAATAGGCGGCAAGCCGCGTTCCGGCGAAGATGTCAGCAATCACCAGCTTGCCGCCAGGCCGCATGTGGGCTGCGATCGCCTTCCAGGCAGCGGTCTTGTCGGAAATATGGTGCACGGCGCCGCGCGACCAGGCCATGTCAAAATCGCGGATCGGCAGGTCGAGCATGTGCGCAGCCTGACCGAAGACCCTGATCCGGCCGCCGCTTTCGACTTCTAGATCCTCAAGTTGTTCGGTGGACGGATCGGTCGCGACCAATAAGCCGGCAGGGCCGACATCTTCGGCAATCGCCCGGCTGAAATGACCGTTGCCGGCGCCGATCTCCAAGACGTGCCGGCCGTAGATCGGCTGCAGGAAGCGGCGCATGGCAGCGACATCGTCAAGCCAGGCATCGGGAAAGAGATGAAGTGCATCGCGGTAGGTCGCCGAGCGGCGGCCGGAGAAGACGATGTCAGATTCAATCGGTGTCGAGGACATATACATGAACATATGCCTTCCAAAATTGTTGCGGTTCGGACATCTCCCTAGATTCTCGTTTTGCGGACAATCGCGATGCGATTTACCTCTTATGATTAAAACTACAACATAGATTTGATAGGAAATCAATTGCTATTTGCAAGTAATTTAGACATGCATAAGCTTTGTGCAATCGATCTTATTGGAGGCAATTTTAGCGGAGCCAATAGCCGATCTGAAGGATGTTCTTGATGGGTATCCGCATCTTCCGATTATCGGATCGGTCGTTAAACAGCTCTCAAGCTGTGACCGCAACACACCGGCCCTTCCCAAATTGCCAGGAGTATTAAGTCTCGCCGGAAGTACTTCAATCGCCGGGACTGCGGGCGAACACGGATAGGATGCCGATTGCAGAACCGGTGCTTGATTGTTGCGCCTCAAGCATTGAGCACCAGTATATTGCCAAGAAGGATCGTCGCGCCGCCGAAGGCAAGACGGGTATCGATGTGCAGGCCTTCGAAGATGACCGAGATGGTTATGGCGACAATCGGAACAACGGTCAGCGCATAGGCCGCCCGTGCGGGGCCGACCTTCTCGATGAGCATAAAATACATAAGAAACGTGACGCAGGAGGCAATAATTGCCAGATAGGCGAGCTGCGCCAGATAGCCGACAGTGACAGGTATCGTGAGAGACGTGCCGACAACGACCGCCCAGGCGACCCCGAAACCGCATCCGCACAATGCTCCCCAACCCATGAGCACCGGGATCGGCAAGCCGCGCCGCTGGTTGCGCGCAGCAATTGCGGTCCCCGCACCTGTCGCCATCGCCGCAACGCCTGCCCAGATGAAACCAGTCACGGTCTGCGGGTTGAGATGCAGTGCGAAGATCTGTGGGGCGGCGACGATGCCAAGACCCAGGAGACCAAAAACTATGCCAATCGTCGCGCGGCGGCTGATCCGGAGATTCAGCAGTAAACGGCTGGCGATGGCGGCAAACAGCGAGGAACTCGATAGCACCAGGGCAGCAATCCCGCTCGGGATACCCTTGGTCGCCTTATAAAAGGCGATAAATGCAAGCCCGAAAAACAATATGCCTTGCATCATCACCCAAAGACGATCGCTGCGGGCTATCGTGATCGGTTTGCCGGTGGCGATCGAAAATCCGAGCATGCTCAATCCAACAAGGAACATGCGGATCGCTACCGACAGCTCGGGAGCAGAAGCGCCTGCCTGGAGAGATGTCACAATCGCGCCCGAACCCCAGAAAAGCACGGTCGCGAGAAAGAGGGCTGCGGTCATCCTCACATCCTTTGTGGCTAAATGGTAATCCAGGCAGTCGACTCGCCTCGTGGAATACGCAGGCATAGGCATAATGTCGGTTATTTAGTTGCAAAATGCAATTATTATTTAATTCGCGTTCGCGTCGCCGCTGCGACTCCTGCGTCCACGATGGCAAACGGCGATTATCGGAAATCTCGGGCTTCGAAGGTGAGATTCAGTAATTTTCACTTTCGGCCTGAGGCTGCTATATAGCTTGTGACAGGCGGGGAACAACAGGGCGGCGAGCGCGACGCGGGTTCGGGCACCAGTCATTGTTGATCACACGGAAATCCGAATAGCGTTTTGTTTCCCCATGGTGCGAAATCGAATAACATCTCCGTTATCGAAAATGGTCAAAGAGAGCATTAGGGATGTCTATGCAGCCGATCGATAAAGCGTTCACAAGGACGGTTGCCTTAGGCATTCTGATTATTGTTCCCGCCGTTTTCTTTGCTTCCTGCTCGACGGTCGGCGGAACCGGCGGCCAATCCAGGTCGGTAACCGCGAGCAGATCGACAGATCGCGACAAAGACAAAGCGGCCGAACGTCGGCGATGGGCGGAGAGGGTTGAACGAGATAATCAGCTAGCTCCAAGCGGGTCGGCACCGGGTTCCTATGGCTCTTCCCGTCCTCTCTTCACTTGGTGAGCGATAGATTGGTAAACCGCCCAGGTCTCAGGTTTTAGGGAACGGGTCCGCCGCCAGCCGGAGCCACAATCGATCTGCTTGCCGGCAAGATCTTCGACTTGGAAGAGATGATAGTCGTTTCCAGTCTCTGTCCTGGTTTGTGGTCGGCGGACCTTTGCATTGCCCGGATATGGCATACGTCGTTATCCAGCATGCTCCGGAGGCGCTCGCAACGCCGCTTTCGAGAGACCTATGATCCAATCGGGCAGATCATCAGACAAGCGCATCCCTGGGAAAGCCTGCCGCCAGGCAGTCGATGAACCTGCGAACGGCCGGAGGAAGACCACGGCGCGTGGTGAATACGAGGTGAACAAGGCCCTTCATGCCATGCCAGGCGGGAAGGACCCGTACGAGCTTCCCTTCTTCCAGCGCCTGTCTGCATGTGTGATCGGGGAGAAGAGCGACGCCCAGACCCGCAAGTGCGGCTGCCCTCACGGCCGTAAAGTCCGCACAGCCCATTCTCGGCTCGTGCCTGAGCGTATGGGTTCGGCCATCGTCCGTCTCAAGAAACCAGTTCACTTCGCCCTGATCATCCGTGGTCGAGAGGGTAGGTTCGCTCGCCAAAGCTTCTATATCTGCAATGCGGCCGGCAATTTGCGGGCTTGCGACCAGGATACGGATCGAGTTGCCTAGCGAGCGCATCGTTAAGGAGGCATCGCCGTCCAACGACGTTCGGACGCGCAATGCGACGTCGATCCGCTCGTCTATGAGATTGACCGGACGGTCGATCGCGATGAGTTGCAGCTGCACTTTTGGATGCTGCGCCAGGAATTGCATTAGGAGGGGGGAGATCGGTTCGACCAACCCTGTCGGGCAACTCATTCGGATCAGACCATGCGGCTCTGATTTTGCCTCTGCAACGAGCGCCTCTGCACGCTCGGCTTCCGCCAGCATTGCCTTGCAGCGCTCGTAGAAGGATTGACCTACATCGGTCACCCGAAAGCGACGGCTTGACCGTTCGATCAGTCGCACGCCGAGCCTTTCCTCGAGCCCCGCTATCCGTCGGCTAAGCTTCGACTTCGGCTCGCGCAAAGCGCGCCCCGCGGCTGCGAACCCGCCGTGAGCGACGACCTCGGCAAAATAGACCAGATCATTCAAATCAGATCTCATCATCGTTCTCCATTTGGAACGATGAGTATCAAATTTGCTGGCTGTTTGCAGCATCGTTCCGCTGGCATGTTCAATTCAACGGCAATGCCGCAACAAAGGAGCATGATAGTGAGTAAGAAATTCGAAAACAAAGTCGTGATCGTAACGGGTGGCACGAGCGGTATTGGTCTTGCAACGGCAAAGGCTTTCTCGATGGAAGGTGCCTCCGTGTTCATCACCGGCCGCCGCAAGGAAGCACTCGATGCCGCCCTCCAGAAGATCGGTGGCCGTGTCACGGGCGTACAGTCCGACATGAGCAAGCTCGTCGATATCGACCGTCTGTACGACGCAGTTCAACAGAAGCACTCGCATATCGATGTGGTTTTCGCGAATGCCGGCGGCGGCGAGATGTTACCTCTCGGGGCGATTACCGAAGAACACTACCAGAAGACATTCGATACCAACGTGAAGGGCACCTTGTTCACCGTTCAAAAGGCGCTCCCGCTCCTGCGTGATGGTGGCTCGATCGTTCTCACTTCGTCGACGACGAGCATTTCCGGCACGCCTGCCTTCAGCGTCTACTCGGCAACCAAGGCTGCCGTGCGCAACTTCGCCCGCAACTGGATCCTCGATCTCAAGGATCGCCGTATTCGCGTCAATGCAGTTAGTCCTGGCGTGACCGATACGGCCGGTCTCAACGAACTTTTCGGCAACGGTGAAAGCGCGGAGAACACGAAGAATTATCTTGCGAGCCTCATTCCTGCCGGCCGCGTCGGGCAACCGGAAGAGATCGCCAAGGCCGTCCTCTTTCTGGCCTCCGACGATGCCAGCTTCATCAATGGCGTCGAACTCTTCGTCGATGGTGGCCACGTCCAGATCTAAGCCGCCATATCAGGGAGAATGACCATGGCAGACATCGCAACGCTGCTCGATCGGAATCTGCAGGGCATCTTTGGGGAGGGCGACGATGCCCTCCGCCGGAAAGTGGCGGAGGAAATCCTTCACGAAGACGCGATATTCATCGAACCGCACGGGATCTACCGCGGCCGCGACGAGATCGTCCGCATTGCCGGAGCCATCCGCGCCATGCATCCGACATTTGCATACACGACAATCGCAGCAGCGGACGTTCTTCATGATCAGGCCGGGCGGGTGCAATGGGTGGCCGGTGCGCCCGGCGAAGAACCTGCATATGCAGGTACGGACTTCATCATTGCCAAGGACGGCAAGATCGCAGCGATCTATCTTTTCTTCGATGGGAATCCAGATCCGACCAGCCCACCGATCGGGGCCTGAGGCGTCTCAATGCACAAGGAACGATCGCCGTACTCGATTCAATAGGCGCCGGTTCGGATCCCACGGCGTGCGGAGATTTGCAACTTTCGTGAAAAAAACTTGCTAGGTTCAGGATCCGAAGAACCGGCCTTTCGGCGACCGGAAGCCGAGCTTTTCGGAGATCTCGTGAGCGGCTTTCAAGAGGCTGTCGAGATAGGCGGTGCGGTTGCGCAAGCCATCCTCGCGCGGCGTTACCAGGCAGAGTGTCGCGATGCAGGCGCCGTCGGCTTGATGGATGGGCACGGCGAAGCAATGGGTGAAATTCTCTACTTCGCTATTGAAGGTGAAGTATCCATCTTCGGCGGCTTGACGCACTTGAGCGATGAAATCGGCGGGTTCCAGCCGCCTTCCATTCGGAAGGACGAAATCTTCAGGTGGAATGAAATCCAGGATTTCCCGGTCCGAAAGATGGGCTACAAGCAGGCGCCCCGAGGCGGTCCACGGAATGGCGACGAGCTCGCCCACATTCGAGGATATGCGAAAGGGGCGGATGCCTTCCCGCATCATGGCGACCGTATATTTATTGCCTTCCAGCAGGCACATTTGCGCTGTCTCGCGCGTCTCCTCCGCCAGCACGCCTAGCATGCGGCCGCATTCGCGCATCAAGTCGAATTGTTCGGCATAGGCGGTGCCGAGAAAATAGAGGCGGCGGCCGAGAAAGACCCGGCCGTCGCCGCCCTGATAGTCGAGCATGCCATGACCGAGCAGAAGATTGACAAGCTCGTAGATGGAAGAGCGCGGCGCACCGATTTCAGTGGCGATCTCGTTCGGGCGCATGGGTTGGCGTTTTACCCGCAGAAACTCAAGAATCTCGAAGGCGCGATCCAGGCCCCGCATGCGTCGGGATACAATGTCGTTTGCAGTCTCGGCCATGCTTCTCTCCGAATATTCCCATACCAGCCACAACCGGCATGCTGCGACGCATCAGCACATGGTGCCGGCTATACGGCGTTGGTGCCGTCAGATCTCAGCAAGACGCTGCGATAGCATCCGAGTGTGCGATGACGCAACGCTTGCGCAGCGCTCTTGTTTCCTCTCAATTGAAACTCGAGGTCTTGAGGAATTCGGCAAGCCGCTCCGTCTTCGGACGCGCGAACATGTCCTTCGGATCACCTTCTTCGCAGATGACGCCCTGGTTCATGAAGATGACGCGCGAGGAGACCTCATAGGCAAAGCGCATCTCATGGGTGACCAGCAGCATCGTCATGCCGTCGGCGGCGAGCCCTTTGATGACTTGAAGAACTTCGCCAACCAGTTCCGGGTCGAGGGCCGACGTCACTTCGTCGAACAGCATCAGCCGAGGCGCCATGGCAATCGCTCGGGCAATCGCAACGCGCTGTTGCTGGCCACCCGAGAGCTGGCCCGGATAATGATTGGCGCGAGCGGCAAGGCCTACACGATGGAGCCATTTTTCCGCGACGACGCGTGCGTCCGACTTCGACATTTTCTTCACCTTGACGAGGCCGAGCATCACGTTCTCGGCGGCGGTCATGTGCGGAAAAAGGTTGAACTGCTGGAAGGCCATGCCGGTGAGTGCGCGCTGGCGGGCGATCTCCTTCTCGCTCTTGCGACGGCGGGTGTCGCCGTCGGCGTGATAGCCGATCTCCTCGCCATCGAGGCTGATCTTGCCGCCCTGGAACTCCTCCAGCATGTTGATGCAGCGTAACATCGTCGTCTTGCCGGAACCCGACGAACCGATGATGGAAATGACCTCGCCTTCCTCCACCGTGCAGTCGACGCCCTTGAGAACCTCGTGCTGGCCATAGGTCTTGCGCAGGCCCTGAATGTCTAGAATTGTCTTGCCCATCGGTCCGATCTCCTCAGGACGGCAGTGCGGTCTTGCGCTCGACATATTTGCCGAAGCGCTCGATACCGAAGTTGACGATGAAATAGAGGCCGCCAGCCAGGAAATAAAACTGGAGGCTCATGAAATTGCGGGAGATGATCTCCTGCGTGCGCAAGAGCAGTTCGGCGACGCCGATGACGGAAAGCAATGTCGAGGCTTTTACCATCTCGGCTGCCGTATTCACCCAGGCTGGCAGGCATTGGCGCATCGCTTGCGGCCACAGGACCGAAGTGAAGGTCTGGGTGAAGGTGAGGCCGATCGCCTTGGCCGCCTCCGTCTGACCTTTCGGAATGGCCTGCAGCGCGCCGCGCACGATCTCGCCGACATGCGATGAACAGAAGATCGCCAGGGCAAGAACGCCTGCGGAAAACGGACCCAAATCAAGACCTACCGCAGAAGAGACGTAGTAGCTCGCCAGCACGAGAACCAGCACGGGCGTACCACGGATGATGTCGGTATAGGCCCGGATCAAAAGGCGCAGAATGGCTCCGCCGTAGACGAGCGCGAGGCCAACGAAGACACCGACGACGGAGCCCACGAGAATGGCAAGAAGGGAAATCGATACCGTCACGCCGAGCCCGTTGATGATGACGTAGCGGGCGATCCAGAGTTGTTCGAGAAAACTATGAGACATCCGATGTTACCTCGGTAAAGCCAGCCTGCGCTCGACGAAACGCATCAGCGCGGCGATGAGGAAGCAGGTTGCTACGTAAATAGCTGATGTGACCATCCAGGTTTCGATGACGCGAAAGCTCTCGACGTTGATCTTGCGGGCAGCGAATGTCAGCTCCGGCACAGCAATGGCGGCTGCAAGCGAGGTATCCTTGAACAGCGAAATGATGGTCGAAGACAGCGACGGAAGCACGTTGCGCAGCATCAGCGGAGCGATGACCGATCCGCGAATCTGCATTGGCGTCAGGCCGATTGCCAGACCCGCCTCTGAAAGACCTTTCGGGATCGACAGCAATCCCGAGCGAAACACTTCAGCAAGATAGGCGCCTGAGTAGATGGAAAGGACCAGGACGAAGCTTTTGATCTTGTCCAGCCGAAAGCCCATCTGCGGCAAGGCGAAGAAGGCAAACAGCACCAGCACCAGGATCGGCAGGTTTCGGATCACGGTCACATAGACCTGCGCCGGGATCATGGCTGCCCGGTTTTTCGATGTCAGCGCGAAGGCGAGTATCAAACCGATCAAGGCGCCAATCAGAATCGATATGATCGCCAGGCCGAGGCTGAGCGCCAGACCGCTCATAAGAAAATCAAAATTGCGCCAGACGGCGGCAAAATTCAGCGTGTAACCCATGTCGGGCCGCCCCTTTCAGACTGGCGGAGCGGGAGATGTCCCGCTCCGCTCGGCCATTACTTGTATTCGACCGGGAAGCCGATCTGTGGTGGGGTCAGGTCCTTGCCGAACCAGGTCTTGTAGGACTTGGCGTAGCTATCGAATTCGACGCCTGTCATCGCTTCATGAAGAGCGGTATTGACGAAGTTCAGCCAATCCTGGTCGCCGCGCTTGACCGCGCAGGCATAGGTCTGCGGGTTCCAGCCATAGCCGGCGTCCTTGTAGCGGCCCGGGTTCTGCGTCATGTACCAGGCGAGTGACGACTGGTCGGTCGCAACCGCGTCGGCGCGGCCGGATTCCAGCGCCTGATAGATCAGATCGACGGATTCGTACTGGTCGACCTTCGCGTCCGGAAGGGCGGCATGAACCATGGATTCCGCATAGACGTTCTGCAGAACGGAAACCGTGACGGAAGAGCCTGCCGCCTTCAATGCCGCATAGTCGGCATACTGGCCATCGGCCTTCAGCATCAGGCCGACGCCTTCACGATAATAGGGAATGGTGAAGGCTACCTGCTGGGCGCGCTCGCCGGTCACGGTCATGAACTGGCAGGTGATATCGACCTTGTTGGTGGTGATGTTTGGAATTCGGGCATCGGACGACTGATTGACATACTCGATCTTGTCGGGGTCGCCGAACAGGGCCTTGGCGATGATGTGACCCATGTCGACGTCGAAGCCCTGCAGCTTGTCGTCAGCGCTCTTGAAGTGCCACGGCGCGTTCGTACTGCCGGTTCCAAGAACGAGGTGACCGCGCGCAAGCACCTCATCGAGCTTGCTGCCGTCGGCGAGAACGGGCGTTGAAGAGAGGAGTGCGGCGGCGGCCAGCGACATCAGGCCGACGCGCAAGGAAATGGTCATGGTTGTTCCCCTTGGTTAATGGCTTTCGAATAATCCAATATTCCGGACATCTGTCTGTTATCTCGGATAAGGCATATCAAGAGATATACGGAGCAGCTTGTCAATAGTGACTGCTGTTGCCGATCGTCGGAGATAGTGAATGGTAAAGGCGTGTCTCCGGCCGGATTTACCGTTATCGCCGTCGACAATGCAGTGGCCGGGGCGTGCGGTATCTCTGCGGCAGCTCCCCGCATCAGACTGCTCCAAGCTATTATCCGGGCAACAAACAAGATTCACTCGACGTTGCTGGTCACTCGCAATGCGAGGGATTTTTCGCGGGACTTGTCGGATATCCGGGTGTCCTGCGAAATTTGAGCGCTGTGTTTGATCTGTAGTCAGGCGTTGCCGACGCACCTTCGCCATGGGTTGCCGATGCAAGAAATCCCATCGGGAGGAAAGTAGCCGTTTGCAACTTTCCTTGAAAGTTATCCATTCAACTGGATGGCAGGATGCCGAGCTGATTCCCTGGCCGAGCGAGTGCAGTCATCTCGTGTGCCTGCACTCGCTTATTGGTGTTTTTCCGGCCATCCCTCAAGTCTGCGAGATGTTCTCGTCCGAAGCGTTTAATCGGTCTCTGACCATGCCTCGCTACGAGCGGAGTGAAACTGAGGCCGATCAAGGCTGCCAATTGCCTGGGTTCTCGCAGTCAGGCCATGAAGAACGATCTGCAATGCCCGTAAGAGGGTCTTTCTCATCCTGCTTCTCCTTCATTTAACCTGTGGCATCGGCAGCACGAATGAAATTTCGCCAGCCACCAAATTCGGTGATGTCTCTGGCGTCAGCTACGGCGTGGCTCTCGCAGAGGAATCCGGAAACATGGCTGCCATCTTCAAGCAGGATCTTACCGATCCCCAGCGGCGCCGGGATGTTCTGGACGAAGTGGGCGAATGCCGCAGGCGGCAAGGCCCATACCTCTATTTCGATACCCTTGCCGGCAAAGCCGGGATCGCGCACCAGTCCCGGCTTCGGCGGCACTGTTCCGGAAAGGGCGAAAAGCCGATAGCTGCCATCCGTCCGTCCCGTCTTCATCCTGTAGCCGCCTTTTCCGGTGAGTTCATGGTTGAGCGGCATATCGGTCAGATGCGCGCCGACAACGACGATCGGGACCATGCCGGCAGCCATTGGTGTCACACGGCTGTTATCCGGCAGTGCCGCCATACGGTCCTTACCCATCCCGCTTTTCGCCGCTCGATGCATAGCATCGGCGAACGGCGCCAAAGCATCGTCGGTAAAGGCAGGCCCGACGAGCATCACACCGGCCGGCAGATGACCGTCGGCATCGAAGCCTGCAGGTATGGCAATTGCCGCGCAGTCGAGCAGATTGGCGAAATTGGTATAACGGCCGAAATGGCTGTTCCTGACGATCGGATCGACCTGCATTTCCTCGACCGTATAGGTCGTGGGCGATGTCGGCAACATCAGGAAATCGACCTTCTCCCACTCTACCTTCGTCTTTTGTCGCAAAGCCTCCAGCCTGTACTTGCCTTCGAAGACCGCAACCGCGTCATAGCCTTTCGCCCCCTCGATGATGGCTCTGACCGTTGGATTGAAATCGTCGGCATTGCTTGCGAGGAAGTCCTTTACCGCAGCGAGGCGCTCCGCAACCCAGGGGCCGTTGTAGAGCAGTTCGGCAGCCTGGCGGAAAGGAGCATAGTCGAAGGGCACGATCTCCGCGCCGAGCGATCTCGCCCTCTCAATGGCGGCATCGTAGAGGGCCTCGACTTGGCTGTTGCCATAGAATTCGCGCTCGGCTCCGTCCAGTACGCCGATGCGCGGGCGCACCGACGATAAGCTCGCTGAAGTCGCTTCCCGCGAGAACGGATCTCGTGCGTCATAGCCTTCCATGATCCGCCGAACGGCGACCCCGTCACCAACGGTCGCGGCGAACACCGTAACGACATCGACGCTGCGGCAAGCCGGTACGACGCCAACATTGGGAACAAGCCCCGGCGTTGGCTTGATGCCGACGAGATTGTTGAAGGCAGCCGGCACCCGGCCCGAGCCTGCCGTATCGGTGCCAAGCGAGAAGCTGGCAAGGCCAGCGGCTACGGCAACGGCGGAACCAGAACTGGAGCCGCCGGAAACGTAAGCGCGATCGAAAACCGAGCGGGGGGCACCATAAGGCGAGCGGGTGCCGTTGAGGCCGGTTGCGAACTGGTCGAGATTGGTCTTGCCGATGACGATGGCGCCGGCAGCCTTCAGACGTGCAACCACGGTTGCATCCGCCTGGGGATGGTAGGCAAAGGCCGGGCAGGCGGCCGTCGTCGGCAGACCTGCGACGTCGATATTGTCCTTGACTGCGAAGGGGATGCCCCAGAGCGGCAGGCTGTTGGGCTCGGGTGCGTTCGCCAGCAAATCTGTTGCCGCAGCTCGCAACGCCTCTGGAGATGCCAGCGTAATGAAGATTGCCGGATCATCGGATGCCCCGCATCGGGCTATGATTTCCTCCACCATGTCGAGCGGTGAAAAGCCTGCCTTATACGCATCTCGCAGGGAGGTAAGGTCAAGGATAGTGGGCAGCATCAGATTTCCTCCAGAATGACGAGAACGTCGCCGGCCTTGACGTTGCGCCCAGGTGCTGCACGCAGATCGCGGACGCGTCCCGCGGCATGGGCGGTGACGTTAATTTCCATTTTCATCGACTCGATGATGGCCAAAGTATCGCCGGCTGCAACCGGCTGGCCCTCCTCGACGAGTATTTTCCAGACATTGCCGGGCACGGCGCTTTCGATGCCGAAGCAACCTTCCGGTATATCTCCGGCAAGGGCAGGGCCTGTCCCTTCGTCAACGGAAAAGCTGTCGAGCCCCAGCTCCTTCCAGCGTTGCCTTTCCGCCTCGAAGGCAGCCTGCTGCCTGGATTTGAAGGCGCTGATCGCAGCGGCCTCGCGTGCGAGACCGGCCTCGTAGGCAGCGTAGGAGAATTCCGTCTCCTCGATCTTGATCGGATAGCCGCCGTACAGGAAAGCCGCACGCGCTTCATTGAGCTCTTCATGAGTGACGGGAAAGAAGCGGATCTGGTCGAAGAAATTGAGAAGCCACGGCTTGCCCTTGGCGAAGGCCGGTGTCTGCCGCCAGCTGTTCCACACCTGGATCGTACGGCCGAAAAGCTGGTAGCCGCCCGGTCCCTCCATGCCATAGATGCACATATAGGCACCGCCGATGCCGACGGCGTTTTCCGGCGTCCAGGTGCGCGCCGGATTGTATTTCGTCGTCACCAGCCGATGCCGCGGATCGACCGGCGTTGCGACCGGAGCCCCGAGATAGACATCGCCGAGGCCGAGCACGAGATAGCTGGCGTCGAAGACGATGTCGCGAACCGCCTGCTCGTCCGGCAAACCGTTGATGCGGCGGATGAATTCGATGTTGGAAGGGCACCATGGCGCATTGGGGCGCACGAGCTCCTGATATTTGCGCATGGCAAGTTCAGCTTGCGGATCGTTCCAGGAGAGCGGCAGGTGTACGATGCGGCTTGGGACCTTCACCTCATGCGCCGCCGGCAGCGTAGCCTCGATCTCCGCAAGAAGGCCCAGCAGACGATTGCGGGTCAGCGTCGTCCCGTCATAGTGGATCTGCAGCGAGCGGATGCCAGGCGTCAGGTCGATAATTCCAGGCAGGCGCGCCTCGACGATTGCCTGCATCAGCAGATGCACACGCAGGCGCAGCGCGATATCAAGCGTCATCGGTCCGTATTCGATGAGCAGATTGTCATCACCCTGCCGGCGATAGACGACGGGCACCGGTCCGCCCTGGTTCTGGCCAACGATCGCCGATCCGGTTTCTTCTGACACGCGGCGGACAGTCGGGCCCGCGATGGCGTCGTTCTCTCGCGCCACCGGGTGAAAACGAATTTTGTCGCCCGGCTTGAACTGGCCCATCTTCCATTGCTCGTCGCGCGCGATGACAGCCGGGCAGACGAAGCCGCCGAGGCTCGGTCCATCCGGGCCGAGAATGATCGGCATATCGCCGGTGAAGTCGATCGCGCCGATGGCGTAGGCATTGTCGTGAAGATTGGAGGGGTGGAGGCCGGCCTCGCCGCCGTCGCTGCGCGCCCATTTGGGCGTGGGGCCGATCAGACGGACACCGGTGCGGGCGCTGTTGAAATGCACTTCATATTCGGTCGAAAACAGCGTTTCGATGTCTTCGTCCAGAAAGAAGTCCGGCGCGCCGTGCGGTCCGTAGACGACGCCGACCTTCCAGGTGCGGGTGAGGGCTGCGGGCAGGTCCGCCGGCTTGACTTTAGGCTGAGGTGTGCGTGCCAGCCGCAACACATGGCCTGTTTGAAGCGTGCCGGTGGCATGGCCCCCAAAGCGACCGAGGCCGAAGGTTGCCCTGGAACTGAGCGTGAGCGGCGCGGCAAAACCGCCCGCAACGGCGAGATAGGCACGTTGGCCCGGGCCTTCTATGGCGCCAATGGCAAGCGTCTGCCCTGCCTTGGCGATAACGGCTTCGTCGTGGGGTAGCGGAACGCCGTCGAGAGTCATCGGCATGCGAGCGCCGGCGAGCGCGATCGTCACGTCGGAGAAGATCTTGAGCATCGGTCCCGAGACGGTCAGCTCCAGGGCCGCGGTCTCGTCGGCGTTGCCGACCAGCCTGTTGGCATGGCGGAACGAACGCTCGTCCATCGGCCCGCTCGGCGGCACGCCGACATGCCAGAGCCCCAGCCTGCCGGGAAGCTCCTGGATGCTCGATTGCGCGCCGGGCGCCACCACCTCGATCACGTCGGGCACGAAGGGAATATCCTTCAGCGCCGTCGTCGCCACATTGCCGCTGGCCAGCAGATCCGATTCGGCGATGGCCTTCAGATAGTCGAGATTGGTTTCGATGCCGGAGATGGAGCTTTGCGCAAGCGCAAGCTTCAGCTTCTCGATCGCGGCCGGCCGGTCTTCGGCTGCCACGATCACCTTAGCGAGCATAGGGTCGTAATAGGGTGTTACTTCCGTGCCGGTCTCGATCCAGCCGTCGACGCGCGTGCCTTCCGGAAAGATAACTTCGGTCAAAAGGCCGGCACTGGGCCGGAAGCCGGTATGCGGCATTTCGGCATAGATGCGCGCCTCGATCGCGGCACCCTTCGGAACAAGCCGGTCATTGCCTGTTATCACGTCTTCGCCGGCCGCCTGGCGGATCATCCATTCGACGAGATCAATGCCATGGACGGCCTCGGTGACCGGATGTTCGACCTGAAGCCTGGTATTGACCTCGAGGAAGTAGAATTCCTCCCGCGCGGGGTCATAGATGAACTCGATCGTGCCGGCGGAGCGATAATGGGCGGAGGTGCCCAGCGCCACCGCCGCTGCATGCAGGCGTTCGCGCACGGAAGGCGACAGGCCCGGCGCGGGCGTCTCCTCGATCACCTTCTGGTTCCGGCGCTGCAACGAGCAGTCGCGTTCGCCAAGCGCGATCACGCGGCCCTTGCCGTCGCCGAAGATCTGAACCTCAACATGCCGCGCCCGCGAGACAAAGCGCTCCAGATAGACGCGGGCATCGCCGAAGCTGGCTTTTGCCGTGCGCTGTACGCTGTCGAAGGCAGCCTTCAGACTTGCGGCATCGTCGCAAAGCTGCATGCCGATGCCGCCGCCGCCGGCTGTCGATTTCAACATGACCGGGTAGCCGATTTTCGCCGCGGCCGCGAGCGCCGCTTCGCTCGTTTCAACGAGGTCGCTGCCCGGCAGTAGCGGAACTCCGCTCGCACGTGCCAGTTCTCGCGCCGTATGTTTGAGCCCGAAGGCGGCGATATTGTCTGCCGTCGGCCCGATGAAGACGATGCCTTCCTTTGCCAGCCGTTCGGCGAAGCCGATATTCTCCGACAGGAATCCGTAGCCTGGATGCACGGCCTCGGCACCGGTTGCCTTGCAGGCGGCAATGACTGCATCGGCATTGAGATAGCTCTCCGAGGCCGGCGCCGGGCCAAGCCTGACGGCTTCGTCGGCCATTAGGGATGCCTTGGAGAAGCGGTCCGCATCGGAATAGACGGCGACGGAGACAATGCCCATGCGTCGCAACGTGCCGATGATCCGGACGGCGATCTCGCCGCGGTTGGCGATCAGTATTTTCTTGAACATCTCAGGCCTCACCGTCCCATACAAGGACTCGGATCGGCGTCGGGTCGAAGCCGTTGCAGGGATTGTTGATCTGCGGGCAATTGGAGATGACGAGAAGCACGTCCATCTCGGCCTTGAGCTCGACATAGTCGCCCGGCGCAGAGATGCCGTCGACGATCGTCATTTCACCCGACGGTTCGATCGGCACGTTCATGAAGAAATTGATGTTGGGTACGACGTCCCGCTTGCCCATGCCGTGCTTGGAAACCTCAAGCACGAAATTGTCGCGGCAGGCGTGAAGATATTTCGTGCCGTGGCCAAAGCGGACCGTATTGCTCTCGCAGGAGCAGGCGCCGGCTGAAGTGTCATGACGGCCGCAGCTGTCGGCAGTCATCGTCAGCATGACGCGCCCCTCGTTGGAGATGATCCGGGTGCCTGTGGTGATGTAGGCGGCGCCTTGTTCGCGCATCGTGTCCTGGTTGGAATAGCGCTCGGAATAGTCCTCGGCGTTGTAGAACAGCGTGTCGATTGCCTGCTGGCCGTAGCTGTCTTCGATGCGCAGCGTCTGGCCCTTGCGCACGATGGTCGAAAACGGCGCTTCGGCAGCGATGAGATGATCCTGCACCGCCTTGTCGAGCGTGCGGGACGGCGCGGTCTGAATGAAATCGCTCATGATCGTCTCTCCCGGCTCAAAGATTGGCGAATTCGTTGTTTTCAAAGCCGCGCACGGCTTCGGCGGTGGCCGTGCGGCACAGATCGTCTTTAGCGATCGGCTGTGCGGCAATGCGGGTCACGGTCACGGGTTTCGGCGCGTAATGCGGGTTTGGATCGAGCGGGTGCGGGCAATTGGAAAAGCCTACGATCATGTCCATCTCTGCGCGAAGATGAACATAGTCGCCATCATGCAGAAGGTCGGGCTTCCAGGCGAACTTGCCGTCCGCATCGACGCGGACGGGCGCGAAAAGTGTCAACGCAGCAGGAATATCGCGCCGATCCAAGCCAGCTTTCGTTGCAAGCAAGATGAAATTGTCGCGGCTGTTGCGCATGCCTTGGCCATATTTTGTCTCATTGGAGGCGGCGGTGGAGCCTCCCATCAGGCAATCATGGGCGCCGGAGGAATCCTCCGTCACCGAGAACATGACGCGGCCCATATCGGAGAAGATCACGCGGCCCTTCGACAGCGCCGTCGTCCATTGCACCTTGACCGTATCGACGAGGTTCAGCCGTTCGCTCGGATCCGCCGCGTTCCAGGCAATCAGCGATACGGAGGAAAAGCCTTGCTCCTGCGCGATGCGCAAAGTCTCGCCCGTCTTGACGCGTGTCGACCAGTACCAGCCGCCGGGCAGGATCTCCCGGTGCAGGATGAGGGAAGGGGCGATCGGTGGGGCAGGAAGCGGACTTGCCGCCGGCAATGCCTTCGGCGCGAATTCCAGCCCCTTGCGTTGATGATCTTCATAGCGCGCGCGATTGGCGGCGATCTCTTCCGGTGAACGTCTGACATGCTGCATGGCTAAATGTCTCCCGATGGTGCCAGGTCGTCCCGGCGGCGCCCCAGGGAAGAGACCGGGCCGTCCCGGTCGGGGCCAAAGATCGAGGCTGCGCCGGCAATGCGCGGCGGCCAGATGGAAATGTCCTTGGTAATGGTGGCGCCGTAGCGCTCCTTCTCCTCGGGCCTGTCGCGGCGCCGCTCGAAGGCGACGACGCGGGTCGCAAGCGTGAAAGCTTCGCGCATGTCATGGGTCACCATGACAACGGTCATCTGCGTCTCGTGCCAGAGGCGTTTCATCAACGTATGGATTTCGGCGCGGATACCTGGATCGAGCGCACCGAAGGGTTCGTCGAGCAGCAGCACTTTCGGTCGCATGATGAGCGCTTGCGCAAGCGCCAGGCGCTGCTGCATACCGCCGGAAAGCTGGGCCGGGTACTTGTTTTCGGCGCCGGCAAGACCGACTTCCTCAAGAAGCTGACGTGCCTCGTCGGTGGCATGGCGACGCGCCGAGCCGAAAAGCCTTGCCTTGTAGCGCGAGCCGGCAAGTTCCTTGCCGAGCAGTACGTTGCCGAGCGCGGTCAGATGCGGAAAGACCGAATAGCGCTGGAAGACGACGCCGCGATCGGCGCCGGGTTCCGAGGGCAGGGCTGTGCCATCGAGCAGGATCGTCCCGCGCGTCGGCTGTTCTTGTCCCAAAAGCATGCGCAGGAAGGTGGACTTGCCGCAGCCGGAGGGGCCGACGAGCGCGACGAAGGCACGCGAGGCCACCGTCAGCGAGACATCCTCAAGCACGATCTGGTCGCCATATTCCTTCCAGACCTTTTCTATTCTGAGCTCACTCATGCCTGCTTCTCTAGTTCGGACCAGGGGAAGACGGCGATGCGGATGCGATCGAGCAGGTAGTTCATGACTACGGCAAGCAGGGTGATCCAGACGACGTAGGGAAAGATCACGTCCATCGACAGATAGCGGCGGACGAGGAATATGCGGTAGCCGAGGCCGGAATCGGACGAGATCGCTTCGGCGGCGATCAGGAACAGCCAGGCCGGGCCGAGCTGCAGCCTGAGGCAGGTGATCAGCCGCGGCAGGATCTGCGGCAGTACGACGCGAAGGGCGATCTGCCAGGAAGAGCCGCCAAGCGTCTCGGCCTTGACGATCTGCTCGCGCGGCAGTTCCAGCGCCTTCAGGGCCAGGTCGCGGATCATCGTCGGCGCAACACCGATGACGATGAGGGCGATCTTCGACGTCTCGCCGAGGCCCATGACGATGAACAGAATGGGCAGCAGGGCCAGCGGGGGCACCATGGAAATGACGGCGACGAAGGGAGACAGAAGCGCCCTCAGATAAGGGAGCATGCCGATCAGCATGCCCAGGCAAAGCGCGATCGCCGTGGAGATGCCAAGACCGGAGAGCAGCCGGACGAGACTTGCCCCAGTGTCCGACCACAGGAGGTAGTCTCCGGTGCGCGGATCGGCGATGAAGGCCATGCGGTTGATGGCATCGGCAAAGCCGGCGAAATTCGGAAGCAGCTTGTCATTGGCGTTTTCGGCAAGCCTTGCGGCGGAACCGATCGTATAGGCAATGATCAGCAGCGCAAAGGGCAAGAGCGTCAAGGCAAGCTGCGCACCGGGAGTTGGCTTGGTATTGATCCAACGCATGAATGGCTCCGCGAAAGGAAAGGCTGGCGGCGCTGCTGCGCCGCCGTTCAAGGAAGGTCAGAGCAGACCGTCGGCGGCCGACTTCATGTAGGCTTCGGTGAAGCGAAGCTTCACGTTGCTGCCGTCGCCGAGGACTTTGCCATCGGGCATTTCGATGCCGATGACGTCGGCGGAAGGCGCGCCATTGCCGAGAAGCCCCTTCTGAAAGAGGAAATTGCGCACGAGATCCATGGTCTTCGGCAGGTTCGGCGAGGTGGTAAAGGTGAGCGCATCGGCGGGCTTGTCGAAAAGGCGGGTCGCAGCGAGCTGCGCCTCGAAGCCCTTGAGGTCCGTGCCCGATGCCTTGCCCATGGCTTCGCGGGCGGCCTTGCCCTCCGCCGTGTCGGCCTTCATCAGCGCGGCGGTTTCATACCAGATACCGGCGAGTGCCTTGCCGAAATTCGGGTTGTCTTTCAGCACATTGCTGTTGGCGACCATCAGATCGATGATTTCGCCCGGCACCTGCGAACTGTCGAAAACCTTCTTGGCGCTGGGATCTTCGAGAATGGTCGAAACAAGCGGGTTCCAGGTGACGACGGCAGAAACGTCGGGCGTCTTATAGGCTGCTACCATGTCGGCATCGGAGGTATTGACCACCTTCACGTCGCGTTCGCTGAGCTTGATGCTGTCGAGCGCGCGCGCCAGCAGATAGTGCGATACTGAATATTCGACGAGGTTGACGTTCTGGCTCTTGATGTCGGCGAGGTTCGCCTTGTTTTTGAGGATGACGGCGTCGTTGCCGTTCGAGAAATCGCCGACGATAACGGCAGTCGTATCGACGCCGCCGGCAGCCGGGATCGAGAGACCATCCATGTTGGTGAGCGTTACGGCATCGAAGGCACCGGCCGTATATTGGTTCATCGACTCGACATAGTCGTTGAACTGTGTGACCTCAATATTGATGCCATATTTATCGGCCCATTTCTTGACGATGCCGTGGTCGCTCGCATAGCCCCAGGGCATCCAGCCGACATAGATTGACCAGGCGACCTTGAAGCTGGTCTTCGGCGCAGCACTGGCGACCGAACCGAGCCCGAGGGCCAGCGATACGGACAGGGCTGTGACGGAAAGGATTTTCGAAAAAGTCTGCATTGAAATTCCCCTTTTGCTTTTTTCAAAAAGGGATCGGCAAAGACCATCGCGCCGCCAATCCCTTGGCTTACGAGGTCTCCCGGGCTTTTATCCCGCCGTGCATCCGGTGGGATTTCTCCCCCAGCCGGTGGTGGCTCTCGGACCAGCCACGCTTCATGTGAAGCGCCGGAACCCTAGCCACCAACTCAACCAAATACGAAGCAAATGGCGTGCCAGATCGTAAGTGGTTGATTTTGTTCGAAGACAGGTGTTGTGGTGTTGATGAAAAATTGAGCGATCTGAAAATTTGCGCGGAGAATATGCAATTTTGATGAGCGCGATGATCCTCATCAGACGACTGACAAGGAACGATCGGAAGCAGCAGGCTGAGCTTGCTCGTGTCGAGTTGGATAAGCCTAGTTCTCCTCCACCTTGTGATAGCGAACTCGCTTAGGAGGCAAAAAACGCTCCTCGTGCTGGTCGATTAACTTTAGCCGTCGCCGATAAACGAGCTCGATGGTGCAGTGGTCTAAACAGCTCTCTCCCTCAAAACCTCGGCGGCTTCTTAGCCGCGGCGCGATGGGCAGCGATGACGGTATTGGCCATCAGCATGGCGATGGTCATCGGTCCGACACCGCCGGGAACCGGCGTGATCGCGGCAGCGACTTCGGCTGCTTCACCATAGGCGACATCGCCCACCAGCCGGCTCTTGCCTTCGCCGCGCTCGGGTGCTTCGATCCGGTTGATGCCGACATCGATGACAGTGGCACCGAGCTTCACCCAATCCGCCTTGACCATCTCCGGACGGCCGACTGCCGCCACCAGAATATCGGCACCTCTTGCCACCGAAGTCAGATCCTTCGTGCGCGAATGCGCCGTCGTGACAGTCGCATTGGCGGAAAGCAGCAATTGCGCCATCGGCTTGCCGAACAGGTTGGAGCGGCCAATGACGACGGCATTCAGACCCGACAGGTCCTCGCCATGGATCGAACGTACCAAAAGCATGGCGCCGGCCGGCGTACACGAGATCAGCCCGGTTTCGAGATCGCCGGTCGCAAGCTTGCCGGCATTGACCACATGCAGGCCATCGACATCCTTCTCCGGCTTGATCGACTGAATGATGTCATCCGAATTCAGATGCTTCGGCAGCGGCAGCTGTACGAGAATGCCGTGGATGGCGGGATCGTCGTTCAGCGAGGCCACCAGGGCAGCGAGCTCTTCCTGCGTCGTCTCCGCCGGCAGCGTGTGCTGGAGCGACTTGAAGCCGCACTCCTTGGCCATCTTGCTCTTGGAGTTCACATAGGCGTGGCTGGCCGGATCGTCGCCGACGATGACGACCGCGAGCCCGGTCTTCACGTTCGCTTCCGCCTCAAGCCCAGCCGCTGCAGCCTTCACCGCCTCGATTACCGAAGCCGCCGCTTTCTTACCGTCGATCACTGTCGCGAGCGCCATCACTTACCCCATGCGCTCGGAGGCGTAGGAGCCCGGGCTTGCCGGGAAGACGACGGTGCGGTTGCCGTTGAGGAAGGTGCGATAGTGGATATGGGCATGGATGGCGCGCGCCAGCACCTGGCTTTCCACATCGCGGCCGATCGAGACATAATCTTCGGCCGACTGCGCATGCGTGATGCGCGCCGTGTCCTGCTCGATGATCGGACCTTCGTCGAGATCGGCCGTCACATAATGCGCCGTCGCCCCGATCAGCTTTACGCCACGCTCATAGGCCTGCTTGTAGGGGTTCGCCCCCTTGAAGGACGGTAGGAAGGAATGGTGGATGTTGATGATGCGGCCCGACATTTTCCGGCACAGCGCATCCGACAGAACCTGCATGTAGCGGGCCAGCACGACGAGCTCGGTGCCGGTCTGCTCGACGATCTCGAGCAGCTGGGCTTCGGCCTGCGGCTTGTTGTCCTTCGTCACCTTGATGTGGTGGAAGGGGATGTCGTGATTGACGACCACCTTCTGGTAATCGAAATGGTTGGAGACGACGCCGACGATGTCGATCGGCAATGCGCCGATCTTCCAGCGATAGAGCAGGTCGTTCAGGCAATGGCCGAAGCGCGAGACCATGAGCAGCACCTTCATGCGCTTCTTCTCGTCATGGATCTCGGCATCCATGGCGAACTTTTCGGCGATCGGCTTGAAGCCCTCGACGAGCGCTGCCTGGCCCACGCCTTCCTCGGAGATGAAGGAGACGCGCATGAAGAACTTGCCGGTATCGAGATCGTCGAACTGGCTGGAATCGACGATGTTGCAGCCCTGCCCGGCCAGATAGTTCGAGATCGCCGCAACGATCCCACGCGTCGATTGGCACGTCACTGTCAATACATAGGTTTTCATTCGAGATAGCCCAATTCGATGTGTAAATGCTTCACCCGAAGCCTAAGGTGCGATTAAAGAGTTTGCTCGGCGATCATATGCAGGAACGCCTCGAGCTCTTGCCTGTCGACTGCGACCTGATGTCCCTTCTCCGGATAGGCGCCGGAACGAACGTCATCGGCAAATTCGGCAAAGGCGGCAATACGCTCATTCTGCAGCCGATCGAATTCCGCCGCGAAATCGCGGTAGACCTTCGCATGGCGGGGGCGATGGCCGCGATTGCTGCCAAGGACATCATCGGCAAACAGATATTGCGCGTCACATCCTGTTCCCGCACCCATCGAAATCATCAGCATCGATGTCCTTTGGCTGATGGCGGCCGCAACGTCACCAGGCACAACCTCGATTTCGACGGCAAAGGCGCCAGCCTCTTCCAGCGCCTTGGTCTGGCGCCAAATTTCAAAAGCGCTGATCGACGTTTTTCCGACGGCGCGAAAACCGCCCGTCCATGTCGCCTTAGACGGAATGAGGCCAACGTGGCTGCAGACGGGAATTCCCTCATCCCGCATTCGTCGAATGATCGCGAGGCTTGCAGCGCAATAAACGGCATCGCCTCCGGCTTTCAGTGCCTTGAATGCCTCCCGCATATATTCTTCTGCCGAGACATAGTCGCCATATTCCAGGCCCGGTATTGCAAAGGGGCTTGGCGCGGCTTCACGGAAAGAGGGGCCCAAAAGCGCTGGTGGGACAGAAAGCATATCGATGCCGGCTCTCTCGGCGGCTTGCGCTTCCTCAAGTGACGTGACGCGCAGCATTGTCAATTGTCGCTTTCCTTTGAGCGACAGGAGATCGGCAACCGTCGGACGATTGTGCTTTTGCATTGGATGTTCCTCGATATGGATAGTTACGCCGCAAGCAGCGACTTCAGCTTGATCGTGCTCGCCGCCAAAGCAGCTTGATCCGGATGCGCCCGGGCGGCGATCAGCATCTCGGCAAGGCGGATATCGCGCGCTATGGCATTGCCGCGTCCTATACCGCTGGCGGCGAGCAGCCTTCCGTCCGCGCCGAGATGGAAGAGGATGAACGCCCCGTCATCGAGGTCGCGCCGTACATGGGCGACCGCTTCATCCGCAAGGCCGGCGATCTGCAATGTCAAGTCATACTGATCGGACCAGAACCATGGCACCGCGGATATCTCCGCACCTTCTCCCAGCATGTTGGCGGCGGCGAGATTGGCCTGCTCCTGTGCATTGCGCCAGGATTCGAGGCGGACACGCCTTCCGCCATAGAGCGCCAGCGGAAAGGAGCAGCAATCGCCCGCCGCATGAATATCGGCCATCGAGGTCTCCAATCGCTCGTTGACGGCAATGCCGTTGTCGATCGTAAGCCCAGCTTCCATAGCAAGCGCGGTGTTCGGTAAGGCACCGATACCGACAAGCAGCAGATCGGCGGAGATCACGTCCTCGGTCGCCATGCGAACCACCACCTTGTCGGCGTCCTCCTGCACTGCTTCGATGATCTGATCGCAGCGTATATCGACACCTTCCTGACGATGCCGTTCGGTAATTGCCTCGGCGATCTCCTCCGGCACGCCGCGTTTCAACACCCGCGGAAGCCCCTCGATTACAGTGACGTCGGTGCCGCGCTTGCGTGCCGTCGCCGCCAGTTCAAGACCGATAAAGCCGCCGCCAATGATGGCAATGTGCCGTCCGGGATTGAGCACGGCATGCAAAGCCACCGCATCCGCATGGGTCCGCAGCATGCGGATGCGATGAGAGGTGCCATCGGTGCCGGGAAGCTTGCGTGCCGAAGCACCAGTTGCGAGCAGCAGTTTGTCGTAACTTAGCGTTTCCCCACCCGCAAGCCTGATGGTCTTTGTGGAGGGAGCGATCGTTGTCACCGTCGTATCGAGCCTCAGGTCGATCGATTGCTCCTGGTAACGCTCCAATGCTGCGACGAATTTTGGCTCGAGCGCCTCATCCGATCCGCCCTTCGAAAGCGGCGGGCGTTCGTATGGGGCCAGCGGCTCGGCGCCGATGAGGGTGATGTCGCCCTCAAATCCCTTTTCACGAAGTGCGAAGGCAGCGCGGGCGCCGCATTCCCCGGCTCCGACAATGACGAAATGCGCCACGATAGCCTCCTCAGAGCCCGATGAAGACGGTGCCGTTCTCGACCTTGACCGGATAGGTCTGCAGATTGACGCAGACCGGAGCGCCCTTGGCTTCGCCGGTGCGGTAGTCGAAGCGGCCATTGTGCTTGGGACATTCGATGATGGTGTCCATGACAAGGCCATCGGCGAGATGAATCTTTTCATGCGTGCACAGGCCGTCGGTCGCGAAATAATCATCCTCGGGGCTGCGATAGATAGCGAAAGTCCGCCCGTCATGATCGAAACGGATGACATCCTCCTCGTCGATTGCACCAGCGGCGCAGACTTCGATCCAGTTGCTCATGTTTTCCTCCCTCGCAATGTCGATGTTATTGTGCCGCGGCAGCCGGCAGGTCGCCGTGGAACTCTTCACGATAGGGCCGCGCCGTTGGCGGCAGCTCGCGCTTCAGGAAATAGTCCTCGTTGCGCAATTGCCGCAGGAATGCCGGGATCATCTCGCGATAGCCGGACCAGATGGATGGATTGGCGGCCGGCAGATCATGCTTGATCATCGCATGCAGCTTTGGCAGCGCATGATAGGGCACCATCGGAAACATGTGATGTTCGACATGGTAGTTCATGTTCCAATAGATGAAGCGGCTGACCGGGTTCATCATGACGGTGCGGCTGTTCAGGCGATGATCGATGACATTGTCGGCGAGGCCGCCATGTTGCAGCAGGCCGGTCAGAACGTGATGCCACGCTCCATAGAGCCGGGGAAGGCCGATCAGCATCAATGGCAGGATCGAGCCCATGGCGATCGCTGATGCGATGGTGAAGATGTAGATCGCAAGCCAGATACGGGCGATGCGGATCGCTTTCGGCTGCTCCATCTCGGGAATGAAGGTCTTTTCCGCGGCGCTGACGAAGCCGGCAGCATTGCGTAGCATGTCGACCATGGCGTACCAGGCATCGAGGATGCCGAAGAAATTCAGGACGAGGCGCAGGAGATCCGGCGGCCGCATGACGGCAATTTCCGGGTCCCGGCCGACGATGACGGTATCGGTGTGATGGCGCGCGTGGCTCCAACGCCAGGTCACCGGATTGCGCATGATCATGAAGCAGGCGATCTGATAGACCGCGTCATTCATCCATCGCGTCTTGAACGCCGTGCCATGGCCGCATTCATGCCAGCGGCTATCCGAGGCAGAGCCGTAGAGCACACCATAGGCCAAGAAGAAGGGGACACAGATCCATGATCCCCAGAAATAGACGGCCAGTGCAGCGAAAACCGCCATGCTGCCGAGCCAGATGATGGTGTCGCGGATCGCAGGCGCATCCGAGCGCTGCATCAACGCCTTCATATCCTTGCGCGCGACATCCGTGTGATACCATTCGGCGGCAGCCAGCCCCGTTTCAACCGCCAGCTTGCCGCTTGCGCCGAGCAGATCATAGTCACGCTTGATTATCGTCGTCATCCCTGCCTCCCGCGATGCGCGATAGCGCCTCGCTCTCAATGCTGGAAACGATAGATCGACTTTTTGCTTGCCTCAATGCAGGAATGATGGAATCTATCAGAACCTATCATTAAGATAACGCAGGAATGATAAATTCCATCAGGAGCCGCCATGCGTCGCCCCACCATATCGGATCTCGCCAAGGCGTCCGGCGTCAGTGTCGCCACCATCGACCGCGTGCTGAACGGACGCCTTCCGGTTCGCGAACAGACGGCACGGCGCGTCTATGAAGCGGCGCAGGAAATCGGCTATCACGCTGTCGGCCTCCTGCGTCAGCGCGTCTTCGAAGACGTGCCACGCTATCAACTCGCATTCCTATTGCAGAAGCCCACGCAATCATTTTATCAAGCCTTTGCCAAAGAGATCGAAGCGGCTGCGGCGGCGATGACGGCAGCGAAGCTGCAGGTTCAAATCGACTATCCGGCTGTCTCGACACCGAGCGCGATCGTGGAGAAAATGCGAGCGCTGGCAGCGCGTAATCAGGCCGTGGCCGTCGTCGCCCCTGATTATCCGGCTGTCGAGGCGATCGTTGATGAGCTCAAGGAAAAGAGGATCCCGGTCTTTTCCGTACTTTCCGACTTTGCTGCTGGTGTTCGGGAAGGATATCTCGGCCTCGACAACAGAAAGGTCGGTAGATCTGCTGCCTGGACGATCGCGCGCACGGCTCGCAAGCCGGGCAAAGTGGCGTGTTTTGTAGGCAGCCACCGCTTTCACGGCCACGAGTTGCGAGAGGTGGGTTTTCGCTCCTATTTCCGCGAGAATGCGTCGGAATTCGAAGTGCTGGAAACGCTCATCAATTTCGACGCCGTCGACGTCACGCATGAGGCGACGCTCGATCTTCTGCAGAAGCATCCAGACCTTATCGGTCTTTATGTCGCCGGCGGCGGAATGGAGGGGGCGATCGCCGCACTTCGGGAAGAAAACCGCGCAGGCGATGTTACCCTCATCGTCAACGAGCTTGTCCCCGAGAGTAAGGGCGCACTGATGGATGGAACAGTTGCCATGGCCATTTGCACTCCACTGCCTCTTCTGTGCCGAGAGCTCATCGCGCAAATGGTGAGTTCAGTCGAAGGAAGCGCGCAAATGACCGCGCGCCAGACCTTTTTTCCGTTCGAGATCTATATCTCCGAGAATATTTGAATGAAGGAAGCCGGCGATGGCAGGGTCGCGTTGGCAGCGCCGCTGCTCACGCGAAAGGGCCAAAACAAGGACCTCGATCTTATCGACACGAGATCGGACCGAGCCGGCCGCAGCCAAGCTCGGCAGGCTCCTTCGCATCGCCTGTTCGGCGATCATCCGGCCTTTAGGGCCGATTCGATGAAATCAAACGAGGCTTGGATCGCTTCTCGTGGGTTGGCGAGGTCGTGCACCAGGGGAGAGAAGCATTCGTAGGAAATCGGTCCGACATATCCGGCAGCCTGAAGAGCCTTGATCTGACCGACATTGTCCAGTCGGTCCAATCCGTCGACAAGAACCCGGTGTTCGTCTTCCATCTGGTTCAGCTGCAACGTCGGATCGACGACAGCCGATATGTGGACGATCCCGGTGTGGCTGGCAAAAATCGGTCCGCCATCCGCCAGGGCGTGATGGAATGTGTCATGGACGAGTTTATAGCGGTGTGCTGCCCCAAGCGCGTTGATCGTGTCCACGAGCTCTGCCTTGTAACGCAGTGAGGAACGTTGAAACCCCAATGGCTCGACCAGTGCGACCAGGTCCGCCTCTTCAAGAAGAGGTAAGATGGCGGCAAGGGACGTTTCGAGATTGGCTTTGCGCTCCTGCGCCGCGGTACCGATCCCCTCGTTTCGAGGGATCAGGCTGATGGTTTCAGCGCCGGCTTCCCTGGCGATTGCAATCAGATCCCGAACCTTCCGCTCGATATCATCCGACCAGAAATTGAACGGATAGACCTGGGACAGGCCAACGAGCCGCAAACCTCGCTCCCGAACCATTTGACCTGCCTCGGCCGGCGAAAGGCCGTCAAATAGCTGGCGCTTGAGGTCGTTGCGAACCTCTACGCCCTGGCAGCCGAGAGCAACCGACAGGTCGAGGAAATCGGTGTAGCTAAGATTTGGTGCCGTAATCTGATTGAGTGCCCAGAACATGTTTCCTCCCAATATCCCGATATTGCTGCTCCGGCGGAGCGTCACGCGGCTCTAGGCAATGCCAAAAGGATCCGTCGCGCGCAATCAGGTGGAATTTGGATTAGCGCATCGGTGAGGTTTCTTGCGCCTTCCGCTTGAGGTGTTTCACCTCATTCTCAAATGGAAGGAGGTAAAAAAAGTTGCGGTTCTAGAAAATGCGCATCCGGCATTTGAACGCGACCCTGGAGCACGTTTTGTGCCATCAGTTCGACGGTGTCCCGGCAAAGCTGTGCCAAGGGCGTGCCGATGACCATTGTCGCATAGCCGTCGGAAAGGGCTGCGCGACTGACAGAGGTGAGCTCGTTGACGATGAGGGCGACCTCCGCGGGCGCGCGCATTTCCCGCAGCGCCGCTATTGCACCTTCCATGCCACCGCCTGCGACATAGATGCCTCTCAAGTCCGGATGACGCTCAAGCAAGGCGACGGAGGTTTCATGGGTGAGCTTTCTTGTCTCAAGATTGATGACCGGTTCCAGGATATCGAGATCCGTCCGCAACTGGCTTAGGTATGAACGGAATCCGGCTTCCTTCAATTCGTGTCCCTGCCAGCGATTACTGCCAAGAAAAATCGCGACTTTTCCGGGCTGGCGACTTGCCATGGCGATCATCCATGCCGCAAGGCGTCCGACCTTGTGATTGTCGAGACCGATATAGGTTTGACGCGCGCCGTGGCCGAAATCATTCAGCAGGGCGAAGACGGGAATTCCGTTCTGCCGCAGGCTCCGGGCGGCTTCATTGACGATGCTATGGTTGACCGCAGTGCAAGCTATCGCATCAGTATGCGTGGCAAGTTCCCGCATGATTGCCGCAAAGTCTGCCGGCGACTGAGACGGAGAATATCGGATGATCACTTCACCGCGAAAATCCTGATGGTCTGCCACCGCCCGGGTCAGCTCTTTGCTGAAAGACTGATAAAACTCCTGTCTTTCTTTTATGAGCAGAAAGCCAAATCTCAATCTTGCAGGCGGTGCGGTCAGTTGCCGATCGATCAGACCACTCGCATAATAGGCCAGTTTATGCGCTGCCTCTGCAACCTTGCTGACCGTTTCCTCGCGGACGAAGCCTCTCTTGTGAATGACACGATCTACAGTCGCTTTGCTTACCTTCGCCTCTTTGGCTATATCCTCAATTCTTGTCCGCTTCATATAAATCCTGATCAGGTCCCCGGGGGGTGACCTCGCCTTATTCGCCAGATCCAACAGGCTTCGCCATTGGCCGGCAATCTAAGTCAAAGTGAAAGGTGCTCCAAGAGGGGGCAGTTGTGCCTCGATCTATCAAAATGTCGATAGTTTGCTTCAGCCGCTGTCGCCTGGCATGGCCGCAATGGTCGAGGTTGCCGCCTTGCGCGGGTTGATTTCGTTTCCCCACCGCCGCCCAGTCCGTCATGGGGAAGGGGTGTTTTCGAAGCCCTGAAGATCGTTTCGCTTATGCATGCTCGATATGCGAGAGGCAAATCTGCATCTCGGAATTTATTTACATGGCGATCAAATAAGGATATTCTTTATCCTTGATAGATATATGCCAGCTGCGGGCCTTTGGAATGAATTTATGATTTTGAAAAGCCAAGTCGAATGGGCTCTCCATTGTTGTGCCATTCTTGCGGGTTTGCCTGAGGGCCGCTATCTCTCCACCAAAGCGCTCGCCGAATTCCATGGGCTTCCCAAGGAATATCTTTCCAAGGCCCTCCAGAGCCTGTCTCAGGCTGGACTTGTCGACACGACACTCGGCCCCTCCGGCGGTTATCGATTGGCGAGAGCGCCCGCGGATCTCACTTTTCTGGAGATCGTTGAGGCCGTCGAGGGGCGGCAGCGAACCTTCGTATGCACCAATATTCGCGCCAACAACCCCTGCCGCCCGAAGGACTATTGCGAGAGCAGCCCTTGTGCGGTGGCGCGCATCATGTGGGAGGCCGACGAAGCGTGGCGCGAGAAACTGCGCAGCGTCAAATTGTCAGACCTCGTCGGCATCCTGTCGAAGGAGATCCCGCCGGAACTCTGGAAAAGCTCTTTCGAATGGGTGCTAGAGCGCGCCGGATGATATCGCCCTGAGAGTGGCCTGTTCCTTCTGTTCGCCTATCGGGGGGCAGACGAGGCTTTGGGCCGGCATCGCCAATGATATTCCGTTCGCCCTGCAATGTTCGTAGATGAGATCGATGATCTCGTTCTGTGCCGACATGCGGCCTGCCGCGCTCGCGACGCGGAAGAACAGCTCGACCTCGATGGCGATTGCGTCGATCGTCTTGAGCGCGACGACCGGCGGCGGGTTCATGACGATCCTTTCGCAGCCCTGCAGGACGGCAAGCATGACCTCTTCGACGAGCCGCGGCTTGTGTATGGCGGATATTCGTATCGTCAGCGAGATCTGGTGCGACTCATCAGGGCGGCTGCGATTGGTGACGCCCTGTTTCGCCAGCACGCTGTTCGGCAGGACGACGACGTTATATCCGCCCGAAAGCAGATTGGTGGAGCGCCAGTTGGTTTCAACGACGCGCCCTTCGGTGCCGTCGGCGAGCTGGATCCAGTCGCCAATGACGTAGGCGCGACCGAGAGCCAGCGCGATTCCGGAAAAGACATCGGCAAGCGTGTTCTGCAGCGCAAGGCCGATAATGACGACGACGATGCCTGAGGTGGCAATGAGCGGCCCAACGGGTGCGCCGAAGACGAAGCCGATGACGGACAGGGCGACGCCGAGATAAACGATGCCGACGATCAGATCCTGAAGAAGATGCGCCTCCTGCGGCCGGCGGTTGAGGGTGAGATAGATATGAAGGAAGCCGATCATCGTCCAGGCAAGATGCAGCCACCAGAGGATCCTCGCGGATTTGGCAAGCAGGATGCCGCCATCCTGAAGCTCATCGTAGTCAAAGCGATAAGGCGAAATTCCGGCAAGCCAGAGCACGAGGCTCATGCAGCAAAAGAAGAGGATCTGCACGACGAGGCGCGCAGTCGGACGACGGCGCCCCTGGATGTGCCAGATGAGAATGCCGGCCAGCCCGAGCAGATTGATCAGGACGAGCGGCAGAAAATGATGTTCGCCAAACATGATAGGGCTCACCGACGATGATTTCCTGAAACCGGGAAGGGACAGGCGCCTTCGGCACCCGTCCAGCCTCCGGTTATTTCTTGATCGGGAAGGTCAGTTCTTTCTGGCTGCTGTCGACAACGAAGACAGCCAACAGCTTCGCCGGCTTGGTCTTGCTGGCATTCTCGCTGACGCCATGGCGATCGCCCGGCATCTCGGAGAAGTTTTCGCCGGCTTTGAAGACTTTGACCGGACCGTCATTGACCTGGCTTCGGATCGCCCCTTCCAGGACCGTTGCATAAATGAACGCCGAGTTCGGATGGGTGTGGGCCGAGGAAAAGCCGCCCGGACCATATTCCACGAGGACGCCCTTGATGCTCTTGCCAGGAACGTTCGGCAGTTCGTGTTGGTAGACAAGTGTGACCTTGGCATCCTTCTCGCCTTCAGCGTGTGCGACGGCGGTGGTGGACAGCAGGGCGGTGAGGGCGAGGCCGAGAATTGACTTGATCATCTCGAATTCCTTTCTGAAGAGTTGGACGGTCATTTGCGGGCGGAGGTTGCGAACCATTGCTCGAAGGTGATGCGGCCGAGGCGCGGATTGCCGTCGGACACGAGCGAGCCGTCTTCCAGCCTTGCGCCGAAATAGCGGGCTTCCGGATCCGCCACGACCTTGCGGGCATCGCCCATGGCCTTCAGATAGCGGGCCACGAGCTCATTCAGCCGGACACGTTCCGGACCGGAGATCTCGACGATGCCGTTGATTGCCGCGGAGTTCGCCACGACGGTCATGTTGTCGGCGACGTCGTCGGAAGCGATCGGCTGCACATAGGCCGGCGACAGGCGCACCGTATCGCCGACCGTGCCGGACTGGGCGATGCCGCTTAGGAATTCCATGAACTGCGTCGAATGGACGATGGTATAGGGAATGCCGGAGTCGCGGATGATCTTTTCCTGGGCGACCTTGGCACACATGTAGCCGCTTTCGGGCAGGCGATCGACGCCGATGATGGAAAGGGCGATATGATGCTTCACGCCGGCCGTTTTTTCCGCTGCCGCCAGATTGCGGCCTGACGTCTCGAAGAATTCGAGCACGGCTTTGTCCTCGAAGGAGGGCGAATTTGCGAGGTCCATGACGATGGAGGCGCCCGCCAATGCTTCGGCGAGCCCTTCGCCGGTAATCGTATTGACGCCGGTGTTCGGTGCGGCGGCAACGACTTCATGGCCCTGCCTACGAAGGCGGTCGGCCGTCTTCGAACCGATCAGGCCGGTTCCGCCGATGATGACGATTTTCATGAGCTTCTCCATTTGCGGTCGCTTCGCGCACCGCATTGTTCGTTCATTCTGTGTGATTGTGTTGCAAGGACGGGCCGGCTCTGATCATGCCTTGCATCCGCTCAGCCGAGCCAGGTGCTCCCTAACAGCTGCACGCCGGCCCGGCGCTTGCTCACCAGGGAGTTAGTAGTCCCAGAACACCGGTACCCAACGGAAGACATCGCCGTCGGTTGCCACATGGCCGACCGAAGGGAACGGCATATGGGTGGCAACCAGAAGCCCTCCGGTCTCGGCCAGCTCCCGCAAAAGACGGACGCGCACGCGCGCAGCTTCTTCCGGATCGTGTTCGAAGCCGTTGTGCCAGTCCGGATGTTCGAACCCGACGGCGAACACGGCGTCGCCGGCAAACATCAGCCGGTCCTTGCCGGAGGCGACGCGGACTACGCTATGCCCGGGTGTGTGGCCGCCGGTTCGGGAGACGACCACGCCCGGTGCCACCTGGAATTCATCATCGAACAGTTGCAGCTGATCTTCATACTCATTTCTGAACTGCTTGGCGGCAGCCCTGAGCGCGTCTGGAAAGCCGGGCGGCATCGATACATGGGTGAAATCGGGCGCTTCCCAGAATTTGACCTCTGCCGCTGCCACATGGATCCTGAGGTCCGGACGCAGCCGCTCCTTCACTCCATCGACGAGCAGCCCGCCAACATGATCCATATGCATGTGGGTCAGCACCACGTCAGTCACGGAACCAAGGTCGATGCCGGCAGCTTCCAGCCGCTTGATCAATTGTCCAGCGCGCGGCAGGTTCAACTCCGGGTCCAAGCCAAGACCTGCATCGATGAGGATGGTCTGCTTGCCGCTGCGAACGACGACCGCATTCAACGCCCAGTCGAAAGCGTCCTGCGGCAGGAACATATCATTCAGCCAGGCCGCGCGATCGGCAGCGTCGGCATTGTATCCCAGCATCTTGGTCGGCAGCGGCAACACGCCGTCGCTGATCACCAGTACCTCGATATCGCCGATCTGTACCGCGTAGCGCGACGGAACCAGCTCGTCGGGGTTTGATTTAACGGGATGAGAAGTGTCCAGGTCCATGTTTGTCTCCTGTTGATCGAGATCTTGGAACCGATCTGGCCGGCTCCACGGTTGAAATGATTGTCATGAGCGTTTTGGTCGCAGCCGCTGGAACGGCCACCCATCGTTTGCCGAAGCCTTTTCTGAGAGGCTCAGTTGAGGCCGGCCCTGTCGAGGCCGTAGGCCTTGTCCGCTGAGCCCGGCACGGTCTTGAAGGCGATGCTGGCGCGGTTCCAGGCATTGATGACCATGATTACGAAGGTGAGATCGGAGATTTCCTTCTCGGAAAGCTGGCCGCGCACGCGCTCGTAGAGCTCGTCGGGAATGCCACCTTCATGCAGTTTCGTCACTGCTTCCGTCCAGGCGAGCGCGGCGCGCTCCCGGGGAATGAAGAGATTGGATTCCCGCCAGACGGCTATGTGGTGGAGCCGGAGTTCGCTCTCGCCATGGATCTTGGCTTCCTTGACATGCATGTCGAGGCAGAAAGCGCAGCCGTTAATCTGCGATGCGCGGATGTGAACGAGATCCTGGATCTTCTGTTCGATGGCGCTGTCCTTCAGAGCCATGCTGAGTTCCGAAAGTTTCCTGAAGAGTTCCGGTGATTGCTGGGCATAATTCAAACGCTGGGTCATGGTCGCCTCCGTTATTAAGGATATTAAGTATCCTTGTGGATAAAAGATATCCTTAATAGCTGGACAGTAAAGTCCTTCCGGGCTAAGGTTCGAACATAAGGCCTATGCCGAAAAGTATGGGGTGGGGATGGATATCGTATGCGCATTGCAAACATTCATGCGGGTGGTGGAGACTGGCTCCTTTTCCGCCGCAGCGATTGATCTCAGGCTGACGCAGCCTGCTGTTTCACGCCAGGTTTCGGCGCTGGAAGCGCATCTCAACACACGTCTGCTGCATCGCACGACCACCGCGCTGGCGCTGACGGCGGAGGGGGAGCAGATCATCCCGATGGCACTCAAGGTCATCGAAGCGGTCGAGGCGCTTAGTGAAACCACATGTCGTGATGGCGGGCGCATAGCCGGCAAGGTGCGGCTGGCTTTGCCGACACCGCTCGGGCTTTACGTCAGCGACCGGCTCGGGATGCTGCTCGAACGCCATCGGGGACTTTCCGTCGACTTGCTCTTTCGCGAGGAACCGTCCGACCTGGTCGAAGAGGGGATCGATCTTGAGGTACGGCTGGGAACGGTCGCAGACTGCAGTCTGATGTGCCGCAGAATCGGGTGGACGACGGCCTTTCTCGTTGCCGCGCCTTCCTATCTACAAGAGCGGGCAGCACCCAAAACGCCCGACGATGTCAGCGCTCATGATTGCATCTGTTACAATCGCGCCGGAAACGGCCGGGCATGGTCGTTCTCAAATGGCGCCGAGGACGTTACCGTGAGGATCGCGCCGCGCCTCGTCGCCAGCAACGCGGTTGCCGTCCACCGTGCGGTGTTGGCTGGCAATGGGATTGCCGTACTTTCCCACATTCTTGTCGGGTCCGACATCGAGGAAGGCAGGCTGGTGAACGTCATGCCAGACTTTCCGCCGAGCCGGGTCGCTATCAGCGTCGTCTACCCATCGCGTCGGAACCTGCCGTTGCGCATCAGGACGGTCCTCGACTTCTTGATTGAGATAGTCGGCAAGGATCCGCTGATGGCGCCTGCGTCTTCTCATTGATGGCTTGGATGGCGCTCGGATTGTCGAACGTCACCCGCATAAAAAGTGGGATTCACGCTCGCTTGAGATATCGCCACGCCGCCACGCTGCCGAAGAGCTGAAGACCGCCGCCGCAAAACATAGCCACAATGAACCCGAAAGCGGGCTCCCGGAAGAACGCGTAGACCGATCCGAGTGCGGCCACGCCGATGGTTGCGCCAACCATGCGTGCGACGTTGATCAGTGCGCTCGCAGTTCCAGCGCGCTCACGGACGACGCTCGAAACCGCGACTGCCGTAAGAGGCCCGGTCGCCATGCCCATCCCGATACCGGTCAACAGCAGGCCGAATTCCTCGGCGGTGAACAGGTTACCGTCAAAAGTAATGCCGAGCAGAAGGTTCCCTAGTCCTATCGTCGCCAACCCGATGCTGATGGTGTGCCGTTTTCCCAGATGTTCAGAAAAGAAACCGGAGAAGGGTGAGATTGCCACAAAGCTCAGCGCCATGGGCAATAGTGCCAGCCCGACAGCGATCGGAGGCAGTCGATCGAGGCTGAGGGAGGCGAGGGGAAACAGAAAGAGCGTCCCGTACATGCCGAACGTCATTGCGGCCGTTCCTGCCATCGCCCCGCTGAACCGCTCAGTGGAAAACATCGAAAGCGGCACGAGAGCCCGCTGATCGAGGCGTCGTTCCACCAGGATGAAAAGCGTCAGCAGACCGAAGCCGCAAAGTGCCAGCAGGATCGTCCAGACTATCGGAAAATGGGAGGACTCGATTGCCGCCAGAGTGATGGCGGCGAGCGACAATATGCCCAATAGCTGACCCAGCATGTCGAACGATCGTCCCTTTTTATCCGCACTTTCCAAGATCCAAGGCAATGCTCCGGCAGCCGCCGCCACGCCGATGGGAACCACGACGAGGAAAACAGCCCGCCAACCGAAATTATGGATCAGATAGCCACCAAGGCTTGGCCCGATGGCAAGCGACATGCCGTTGCAGCCGGCCCAGATACCGAGCGCCCGGCCGCGAATCTGCTCGTCTGGGTAGATCACTCGAATGAGCGAAAGAGAGGCCGGTATCAGAAGGGCCGATCCGAGGCCGGTTATCGCTCTGGCGCCGATTAGGATCGTGATCGTCGGAGCCAAGGCGCATCCAAGGCTTGCGATTGTGAAGATGACGCAGCCGACGATGAAAATCAGACGACGTCCGTAAAGATCCGCAAGCAGACCGCCACTGATCAGAAGCGCAGCGTAGACGAGATTGTAGGCATCGACGACCCACTGCATCTGGGTTACGGAAGCCTGGAGGCTCTTGCCGATTGGTTGGACAGCCAGATTGACAACCGATGTATCGACCTGCGCAACGATCACGCCCAGGCAGAGAATGGTCAGAGAACCAGGATGTAGTTTCGAAGGCCGGTCGCCGTGCTGCTCGATTGAATGCATGACATTTCCTCATGGAAACAAACGTAGCGCAACTTGTTTGGTTTCACCTTGAAGGCATCGAAGTATCGGAAGGCAAGGATGGTCATGCGAACCGAAAGGCACCCATGCCTGGAACAAGCCTGTTCCGCGCAAGTTCGGGAGTTTTCCACGGGAGAACGGACCAATGTCTTCCTACAAAGACCGCCCTGTCATCAGCGATTTTCAACATCCCGGCCAGGCGCCGACCGGTGATCCCTTCATGGGAACGATCAACAACGAACTCGCCGACAAGGGTTTTCTCGTCACGAGCACGGACGAATTTGTCAGTTGGGCGCGCACCGGATCGCTGATGTGGATGACGTTCGGGCTTGCCTGTTGCGCCATCGAGATGATGCAGATGTCGATGCCGCGCTATGACGTGGAACGCATTGGTGCCGCGCCGAGGGGTAGCCCCCGGCAGTCGGATCTGATGATTGTTGCCGGCACCGTATGCAACAAGATGGCGCCGGCGCTGCGCAAGGTTTATGACCAGATGCCCGAGCCGCGCTACGTGATCTCCATGGGATCATGCGCCAATGGCGGTGGCTATTATCACTATTCCTATTCGGTGGTGCGCGGATGCGATCGGATCATTCCGATCGATATTTATGTGCCTGGTTGCCCGCCGACCGCGGAGGCCTTGCTTTACGGAATTCTGCTTCTCCAGCGCAAGATTCGCCGCAATGGGACGATCGAACGATAACCGACACCCGTCGGCCTCGCTCTCCGTGGCGGCGTCGCGGCGCTTTGACGTTTATTTAGATTCTCATGGAACAAGCTCAAGATGCAGCCGTTCCCCTAGCAGATGCAAGGAACATCGAAGCCTTAAGATCGCAACGAAGCTCCCGAACGCATCGCAAACAGCAAGTCTGCTCAAATCAAGGTCAATGAACGCATTATCCGAGGTCCACAGGGCACCGGTGCCGGTCTAGCGTATAGACGGCAGCTGAAACCACGCATTGCGCGGCAGTGTTGGAACGGTCGTTGTGCGCGTTCTTCAAGGAGAAAAATTGTGACCGACAGCCCCAGCACCCCCGATCTGCAAAACGAAATTGTGGAACTTATTCCGGCCCTTCGTGCATTTGCACGCTCATTTCATAGAAACGCCAGCGACGCCGACGATCTCGTGCAGGAAACCCTCGCGAAAGCGCTGGCCAATCTCAACCAATTCGATCGAGGAACCCGGCTGAAGTCGTGGCTGTTCACGATCATGCGCAATACGTTTTGCACGAAGTTCCGCATTGCCCGGCGCGAGGCTCCCGGAATCAAGAAATGCGTCTCCGGCACCGGGGTAGCCCCGCCATCGCAAGAATGGGCGATACGGGCCAAGGAAATGGAAGAGGCCTGCAATCTGCTGCCGGAACCTTACCGTGTCGTGCTCGAATATGTTGTCATAGAGGGGCGCTCCTATGATGCCGCTGCCGAGAAATTTGGATGTGCGATCGGTACCGTGAAAAGCCGGCTTAGTAGAGCCCGGCAGCAACTGGCAGCCCACCTTGACGAAGACAGGCATTGATGATGCCTGCACTTCTCAATGCATGGAGTGGTAATGCGTGGGGTTATGTATCTTTGCCGAACAGTGCCTTGGCAATATGATCGAGGGCGGCAGGCCTCTCGGATCGCACAAAACCCGCAAAGTTCATGTCTGCATCGATTAAGTCTCCGCCAAGAGCAAAGAGATAGGGAATCTTTTGCCTGTCGAGCCGTTCGACCAGGGGAAATACCTGTTCCGCCTCGAGATTCAGGGCGAGTATCGCCGCGTCAGGTCATTCACCTCTGCTTTCGGTGAGCGTCACATGATTTGAGAGGAAATTCTTACCCTCAATCACGAACAACTGCCGCCGGAAAGGTTTCCGGATTTGATGCGATAGATCAGAGAAAACAGTCGAACAGGCTCGGCCTCGGGAACAAACGGCCACGTATATGGTTCGAGCACAGGGAGGGGCATCCACGACATGGGAGAGTTGGATGCACAATGTGATTGATGTGGAATTCAAGATGCTTTGGACCGCACCAGTCTACCTCGCGACCAGCAGTCGAGACGGCTGTCTGATTCAGGGGCCGGAAGATGCGATCCATTTCTTGTCGCGAAGATGGCCTTGCGAACGAAGCAGTTCCTACGCGCGTGCGACGGAAAAATGCGTTGCGGCGGTTTCGCACAAGATTCCCGTCGAGGCGTCGCGAGCAGCTTTCGTAATTGCCTGCCTTGACGCGCACCTGATGTCGGGAAGCAGGTCGCCATGAAGACTGGCGACGATGATGCGATTTCAGAAAATAACGCCTACGAGTTCGGCCGGAAAGCCTTTGCAAAGGGAGTGAGCAGCGACAACACGCTTTTCCGCAAGTGAGCAACACTGCGACCGAGGCCTATGGATTCATGGATGCGCCAAAGATCCGTAGCGGACAGCATAAGCCGGACTATCGGCTAAACTGATCATCCGTAATTGCCCCCATGCCGGACATAAGCAGATTACCCTTGTCTCGCGAGGCGTCCATCTCCCTCCCACATCAGCAGAAACTTCCGCGTTATCTGCGGCAGATGATCGTCAAGCCATTTGGCCATCGCCTGCTCTTCGGCCAAGCTCTCCCGCAGAGCATGTTTTGCCTCGTCGAAGTTTCCGGCGTCGGCGATCGTCAGTAGTGATTTATATGCCGCGATTTCATAGTTTTCGAATGCGAAATCGGTGAGGGCGTCTTTCAGTACTTCGTCGCTTACGCTTGCATGGCTCATGACAGTCGTCGGGCTGGTGAACGAAAGGATCATATCCTTGAGGTTGAGATAATCCTCGTCTAAATCCTTAAGGATACGTTCGAGTCGCCTGATTTGATCCTCCGTTTCGCCGATGTGCTGTTCAAGTTTTGCCGCTACTTCCGGATAATTTTCCAAGCGTGACGGTTGCGGTCTTGTCATCCCCAAAGCCTGGTTTTCCATCGGATAGGCGTTTCGAAGGCCGATGACGAACATGTCGTGGATTTCTGTCTCTGCCATGATTGCATCCTCCATTGGCTGCTCGTTCTCAAACTAGGGCGAATTGGCGTTGTTCCCGCCGCTTCTGTTGTCCTGACGAATACCGGCGGATCGGCAGCATGCATTGCGTGCGGAATTTGATGGCATGGATGGTCGGGAACCATGCCTGCTGAAGACCGTTCCCCTTCCTGGTGGAGGAAAACTCATGGCGCCAAGATCATTCTGGAAAGGCTATCTCAAACTGTCGCTCGTGACATGTCCGGTCGCCATGGCTCCGGCGACCACCGTTAACGAGAAAGTTCGCTTCCACACGCTGAACAGAAAGACGGGCAACCGCATCATCAGCCAATATGTCGATTCCGTCACGGGCAAGGCGGTCGACGAAGACGATGAGGTCAAGGGATATGAGCGCGGCGAGGATGACTATGTCATGCTCGAGGACGAAGAGCTCGATGCCGTCGCGTTGGAAAGTACCAGAACGATCGATATCGAGATGTTCGTACCGCGCGACAGCATCGAATGGATCTGGTTCGATACGCCGCATTATCTGACGCCGAACGATGCTGTCGGTGAGGAGGCTTACTGCGTCATTCGGGATGCGATGGCCGCGAGCCGCATGGTCGGCATATCCCGGCTCGTCATGTATCGCCGTGAGCGCGCCGTCATGCTGGAAGCGCGAGACAAAGGGATCGTCCTGTGGACGTTGCGATTTGGCGATGAGGTCCGGGATGAAGGGGATTACTTCGAAGACATCCCTGCAAAATCGGTCGACACCAAACTGCTGAAGCTCGTGGGAGAGCTGATAGACGAGCGAACGAAATCATGGGACCCAAGTATGGTCTCGGACCCCGTCCAGGACAAGCTTCTCGATATCATTGCTGCCAAGAAGAAGGGTCGCAAGCGCCCCGCAAGGGCAAAGCCCGAAGAGGCACCTGCCGCGGGCAATGTCATCAGCATCATGGATGCGCTTCGAAAGAGCCTCTCACAGGAAAAGGGTGCAAAGAAAAGATAATCCGCATCAAGGGGTTTCCGCCGGGAAGACGGAGCCTGTCATGAGCCGCGCTTGCGCTTAGCGTCGGGCAGATGCAATGGTTCTGCGGCTTTCCTGAACTCGGCCCAGGGATCCGAGCGAAGCGCGGCAAGCCGTGTCGGCACGTTGAGCACGGTGAAATAGTCGGGGCCGATGGCGGGGCTCAGTTCCTCCCAGGACAAGGGCATCGAGACGGCAGCTCCAGGACGAGCGCGGGTCGAATAGGGCGCAACAGCAGTCGAGCCGCGTTGGTTTCGCAAATAGTCGACCAGGATCTTGCCCCGGCGTTTCGATTTGGTGATGGTCGAAACATAGCGGCCGGGGCTATCAGCGGCCATCGCGTCGGCGATGTCCTTGGTAAAGGCTTTCACGGCAGGCCACTCGGCTTTGGCGACCAGCGGGCAGACGATGTGCAGCCCTTTGCCGCCGGATGTCTTGACGAAGGGAACGAGACCCGCCCGTTTCAGCCGTTCGCCGGTCTCTTCCGCGGCGGCGATGACCTCTGTCCATGCGACATTCGGACCAGGATCGAGATCCATGATGATCATGTCAGGCTTTTCCCAATTGCCGACCATCGATCCCCAGGGATGGATCTCCAGGACAGCGGCCTGTACGAGGCCGATCAGGCCGCTCAGGTCGTTGATGCTCACATATGGCTCCTCGCCTTGCGGGTCCTTCGCCAATGCGATGTTCCGGTTCATGCCCTTCCAGGCGTGCTTCTGGAAGAAATGCTGGCCGCCGATCCCGTTCGGGCAGCGCACCAGCGCAAGCGGCCGGCCGACGACAAAAGGCCCCATGTAGCGCCAGACCTCGGTGTAGTAATCTGCAAGTCCGGCTTTTGTGACGCCCTCGTCCGGCCAATAGAGACGATCGCCGTGGGTCAGGGAGATGCTGGTTCGCGACGGCCTTTCAGTCGAGGGCTTGGCGGCTGATTTCGGTGCTTCGCGAACAATGTCGAGTGGGTTCTTGTCTTCTCTTAAGCCACGGAAGGACGCATGACGCAGATGGCCGTCGGCGGTCCACGCACGGAATTCGACTTCCGCGACCAGTTCGGGCCGTATAAAGCGGACACCGCGATGTTCTTCTGCCGTCAGCCTGGAAGCGAAAGGACTTTCCTCTGCCTTCAGGCGGGCAAGCCTTTTGAAGAGCTGCTCGGCGACTGTGTGTGTGTACCCGGTTCCGACGCGGCCGACATGCTGCAGCTTGCCATGCTCGTAGACGCCGAGAACCAGCGAGCCGATCGCGTTTCTCGATGTCGTCGACGGCACCCAGCCGCCGATGACGAATTCCTGTCGTGACGAACATTTCGATTTGACCCAGCTCTTGCCGCGGCCGGAGCGATAGGGATCGCTGGCGATCTTGGAGACGATCCCTTCCAGGCTCAACCGGCAGGCATGGTTCAACAGCAGATCGCCATTCTCGTCGAAATGGCTGCTGAAGCGGAGGATCCCGGTTTCGGACGAAATGATCTTCTGCAGCAAGTCCTTGCGGCTGACCAAGGGGCAGGCAGTTAGATCATAGCCATCGAGGTAGATGAGATCGAATGCGTAGAAGACGAAACGGTCGCTGCGCCCTTCGCTGAGGTCGGCCTGCAGGGCGGAGAAGTCTGAGGCGCCGGCAGCCGGCTCGACGACCAGTTCGCCATCGATGATGGCTGTGCCGACGGGGAGATCCTTGAAGGCGCTGATGATCTCCTTGCCGAATTTCTGAGTCCAGTCGAGGCCGCTGCGCGTCAGCAGCTTGACGCGGCCTGCCTCGATGCGAACCTCGAGCCGATAGCCGTCGAATTTGATCTCGTGAAGCCAGCGCTTGCCCGTGGGAGGCTTGGATACCAGTGTCGCCAGGGCGGGCTCGACAAACGCCGGCAGGGCAGCCTTCCTGGCGTCCTTTAAGGCGGATGGCTCAATGGGCTTCGCATCGGCTTCCCGCTCGGGCGCAGCTTGGCTCGGCTTCTTTTTATTCTTGCCCTTGTCGTTGAAGCTCTCATCCTTGGCTCGGGCTATCCTGCGATCAATCTTGCCCGTTTTGGACGACCAGCCCGGCTTTTCGCCTGCAACCTCATCGATGACCCGTCCCGTCTTTGCCGATTCCGGTCGCTCTTCGAGGATATCGGGCGCACCCTCCGGGCGGGCCGCATCGTCCTCGCCTTTGATCAACAGCCAGTTTTCCCGCTTCTCACGCGGATTTCCGGCCATGCGGATCAGATGCCACCGGCCGCCGAGTTTTTTTCCGTGAAGCTCGAATTCGAGATGTCCTTTTGCCAGTCCCTTGTGGGGGTCGCCAAGCGGCGTCCACGTACCTTTGTCCCAGACGATGACGGTGCCGCCGCCATATTCGCCTTTCGGAATCGTGCCTTCGAAGCCGCCATATTCCAGGGGATGATCTTCGGTCTGTACCGCGAGCCGCTTCTCGCCGGCCACCAGACTTGGCCCCCTGGTCACCGCCCAGCTCTTCAGCACGCCATCCAATTCGAGGCGAAAATCATAGTGGAGCCGGCGCGCATCGTGCTTCTGGATGACGAAGCTGCTGCCGGCTGATGCAGCCTTGTTCTTGCTCGCACGGCCCTTTGGTTCCGATGTTCTGGTGAAATCGCGTTTGCGGTTATAGATCTCCAACGCCATGATCAGCTCGCCTTGCGTTGTGTCCGCGAGGAGGAGGCGGCACGCGATTTTGCTGCCTTGCCGGATGCCGCACGCGATTTCTTGGCGGGATGTTGGGCGCCTGTCTTGCCTTGGCCAGCCATGCCGGCGCTCTGGCGCAGAGCCTCCATAAGATCGGTAACCTTGGCGACTTTCGCCGGCTTGCGTTGCGGGATCTTTTTGCCTTCGATCTTGGCTTTTACCAATTCAGCGAGCGCGGCCTCATAGCGGTCGTCGAATTCACTGGCATCGAAACTGCCTTTCTTGGTGGCGATGATATGTCTGGCGAGATCGAGCATTTCGCCCTTGATCTTCATATCGGGTACGTCCTCGAAAGCTTCCTGTGCCGAGCGAACCTCATAATCGAAATTCAATGTCGTAGCGATCAGCCCCGCGCCATGGGCGCGGATCATCATTGTCCGAAGGCGGCGAAACAGAACGGTGCGGGCAATGGCGGCAACCTGCTTCTTGCGCATCCCTTCGCGGATCAGCGCGAACGCTTCTGCGCTCGCCGGAGCGGAAGGGGCCAGATAATAGGGCCGGTCGAAATAGACATCATCGATTTCATCGCATGCCAGAAATGCTTGTACATGCAGGACCTTATCGCTTTCCGGCACCGCCGCGGCGACTTCCTCGGGCTCAAGGATGACGTAATCGTCCTTGTTGAGTTCGTAACCCTTGACCTGATCCTCGCGCGGCACCGGCTTTCCGCTCGCACTATCGATGAATTCGCGCCTGACCCGGTTGCCGGTCGCCCGGTTCAGCGTGTGAAAGGAAATCCGTTCCGAGGTGGAAACTGCCGTATAGAGCGCGACCGGGCAGCTGACCTCCCCGAATTTGAGATATCCTTTCCATTGCGCACGCGGGCTCATGGGGATGCTCCATTTTCACGATGATATTCAACGATGCCGAAACGGCATTGTTCCGCGATTTCGGATTTCGCCGCTGCGCTGACCGGCGTGCTTTTCCGATATTGGATTGACGTCATGCGCGACGTTGCGAGCCTGGCGCCTCGGGACCTATTTTCCCAATTGCTTGGCCATCTGCAGATGATGTTCGAGCGTAGGTGTCGTATTCGCGGCCCATGCTTTCAAAGCAGCACTGTCTCCCTTTTCGCCATATCGTTTGAAAAGATCGACGGCTTTGGCGTGAGCTGAACGTTGGTCGGAATCGTAGCGCTGAATGAATTCTCTTCCTTGCAGCTTTTGGAGCCTGGTCAGCATCTTTTTCTAATTGGACGTCATATCGCTGGGAAGCGTCGCCTTAGCCTTGCCGCTCGTTATCAGATCTTTCAACTGCATCGTCGTCTTCTGATGATTATCGACCATTTGCTGCGCAAAAGCCTTCGTCTGATCATCGCCCCGCTGCAGAGCAAGCTTACTGGCTTCGATTTCGAACATGTCGCAGCTCGCCGCTTCATTGACGAAATCCTGCGCCGCGGGTGCGGCGCCTACGAGCGAATTGACTCCTGTCTTTTCGGCAACCGACTGAGCGAAGGCGCTGGTGGCGTCCCCTTCCTTCGCTCTTCGAACTTGGAAAGAGGCGAAACGTTCCTGGGCCATTTATCCTCATGGATACCGAGGCCAAAAATACGCGGCGAAGGCAAGCTTCCTGTCAGAGCATAAGACCGGCTTCCTGGCCTCAACGATCGTATCCTTCTTCGCCTTCCTCCTCAGCGTCTCATCACATTCATGATCAGCGACACCACGAAGAAGATGAGGAAGATAAAGAACAGGACCTGTGCGATGGACGCAGATGCGCCTGCTATGCCACCGAAGCCGAGCGCACCTGCAATCAAAGCTACGACGAGAAATATCAGTGCATAATAAAGCATTTCGCTCTCCATTGGTTGCTGCAAAGAGAACGAAATTGTGAGTGGTTTGTTCCTGAGGAGGTTGGAAGCATCACACTGCAGCGGTTGCCTGTCTCGACCAGGCCTGCTCGCCGCCGTTGCCAGGTGGCGGCGGCTCGGCGGCGTCCAGATACATCTTTGCCGGTGCCGTCAGCACAAACCAAAGGCTGGCGCCAAGCAGGAATGAACTTGCGGCCTCATCACTGGCGGAGACGCAGAAGGGGAAGATGACGGCGGTGAACAAAACGGTCAGGCGTACCGCCCATTCCGTTTCACGCTTGCGGGTGGCCGTCGCCGCGAGCGCCCGATAGGACCGCATGTCATAAATCCGTCCCACCCGTCCCAAGGCCAACAGCCGCAGTGACGGAAGCGAAAGCATGAAGAGCGTGCCGAGCCCGAAAACATAGATAGAGCCGTTTAAAAACAGGCCGCATGCCGACAGAAGGGCAAGTATGACGATGAGGTTCCACAAAGGGAGGAGCTTCTGCGGAGAATGGCCTGTCTGTGTGTGCCATAGTTGCATGACCGCCGATCCGCCACGCAGCAGCGGTCGATCAATGTAATAATTGAGGAATTCCATGATGCGCCCTTCTAAACCTGGCGCAGACACATCAGAAAAATCCGGCGTCAGCATGGCAGAATCGCAAATCCGATAGCCAATCGAGCTTACTCGATGTTTTTCTATTGCGGAGGGAGGAACTATCCGCGGTCAACGGGGTTCTCTGGCTGATCTGTCTTTCAGACGAGGCGGCGCCGATTATGTCGTCAATCGGGCGCCATCCAAACGCCTGCAAACATACGATTTCGCGATATATCCGCCAGCAAGCGATATCAACGACCCGGAAAGCTTTTACCGTGAAACATCTTGACCAAGCCATCCATATCGCGCTCGAGGCGCACGAAGGGCAGACGGACAAGACTGGACGGCCTTTCTTTGAGCATTGCCAACGCGTCGCACTGCTGGTTTCCGGTGACGAGGCCCGCACGGTCGCCTATCTTCATGATGTCGTCGAAAAGGGAAGAGGATGGACGCTCGATCGTCTGCAGGAAGAGGGCTTCCCGACAAAGATTCTATCTGCCGTCGATGCCTTGACGCGGCGGCCGGGCGAGCCGGACGAGCAATTCATCCATCGTGCGGCAGCGAATGTGCTGGCTTTGCCCGTCAAGCGGGCCGACCTTGAGGACAATCTTTGGCAAAGCGAGCAGATAGGCAAGGACGCCGCAAAATATCAGCGCGGCTTAGACACCCTGCTCGAAATGGCGAGCCGAAAGTAGGGGATGCCTCCTTCGATGCTTGAGGGGCGTGATCCAATCGAGGGGAGCGATCATGGTTCTGATGACTTTAGCTCTGAACCCAGCTCCTCAGGGATCGCGGCCAAAATCCTTGCGGAGTTCGGTTTTTGCCTTCTCCAGCGTTGCGCGCCGGGATTTCGAAAGCTGATCGCCCGCCCGATTGATATAGAAGTTCAACATCGACATGGCGGATCGAAACGGACTGGATTTGCGGCGGTCGCTGTTTTCGGCGGATTCTTTGAGTGAATCGGCAATTTTCTTGGCGCTGCGCTCGTTGAATACGCCTTTCTTCAGGTCCATGGCATCACTGGTCTCATTGACGTGCTGTGACCATTTCTTCGATTTACCTTTGGGCATTGCTGCACTCCTCGTTGAAATTCGCGGTGCCGTCAGCAACCCTGAAAGGCTGAGCTTGCCGGCGCTGGAATCCGAACAAGCGAGCTGCCGTCATGTTCCCCGTCATGGGGGCGAACATCGGCATCCGGCCCGTAGATTTCCCCTGGGCAATCTTGAAGAGACAACAGGCAGTATTAATTTTGTGGCCAGAACCTGTCGCGCCTGACCGAAACTATGGTTGCCGAGGGAGCTGCCGATTGAGCGAAACCGAACACGAGCTTCGCTATGCGTCCTGGCATAAGGATGCTGTCATCTACCAACTCCATGTGAAGTCGTTCTTCGACGCCAATGGAGATGGATTTGGCGATTTCGCCGGATTGACATGCAAACTAGATTACCTGGCATCGCTCGGTGTCAATGCGATCTGGCTTTTGCCGTTTTATCCATCTCCCCGCCGTGACGACGGCTATGACGTGCTCGATTATGAAAGCATCAGCGCGGAATTCGGCACGCTCGACGATTTCAGAAGGTTCGTGGAGGCGGCCCATGCCCGCAACATGCATGTCATTACGGAGCTGGTTCTCAACCATACCTCCGATCAGCATCCCTGGTTTCAGCGTGCCCGAAATGCGCCGGCCGGGTCTCCGGAACGGGATTTCTACGTCTGGTCGGAAACGGACGACAAGTTTGCGGAAACACGCATCATTTTCGTCGATAGCGAGAGATCCAATTGGACCTGGGACCCGGTTGCCAACGCCTATTTCTGGCATCGCTTCTACTCCCATCAGCCGGATCTGAACTATCACAATCCTGCCGTTATCGAAGCGGTTTTGGATATCATGCGCTTCTGGCTCGATCTTGGCGTGGACGGCTTTCGCCTCGATGCCGTTCCGTATCTTGTTGAGCGAGAAAACACCAATAACGAGAATCTTCCTGAAACGCACAGGCTGCTCAAGCACATCAGAAAGACGCTCGAGGCAAGCTACCCCGGCGTCATACTCCTTGCAGAAGCAAATCAATGGCCGGATCAGGCACGGGACTATTTCGGAACAGGGGACGAATGCCACATGGCCTTCCATTTCCCGCTTATGCCGCGAATATTCACCGCGGTTGCAATGGGAAATTCCCAGCCGATCATCACCATGGTGCAGCAGACCGATGGCATCCCTGAGGAATGCCAGTGGGCCATTTTCCTCAGAAACCATGACGAGCTGACTTTGGAAATGGTCACCGAGGCCGAGCGCAATTTTCTTTGGGACACCTATGCTTCCGACGAACGCGCCCGATTGAATCTCGGCATCCGGCGTCGCTTGTCGCCGCTCATGGATCAGGATCGGCGCCGCGTCGAGCTTCTCCACATGTTGTTGTTCTCTTTACCCGGTAGCCCTGTGCTTTACTATGGCGATGAGATCGGCATGGGCGACAATGTCGATTTGGGAGATAGAGATGGTGTTCGCACACCGATGCAATGGTCCAGCGGCAAAAATGCCGGATTTTCGGGCGGCAATCCGAAGACCCTCGCACTGCCGCTCATCGATAATCCCCGTTTCGGCTTCCAGGTGATCAATGTCGCCGCGCAGGAGAAGGACCCGCATTCGCTTCTGAACTGGGTTCGCCGCATCCTGGCAATCCGATCGGCGCATCAAGCCTTCGCAAGGGGCGCGATTTGCTTTGTGAGCACGGAAAACCCGGCCGTCATCGCATATGTCAGAGAATATAAAGGCGAATGCATTCTCTGCGTCGCGAACCTGTCAAACATCGCTCAGGCCGCCATGCTCGATTTACATCAATATTCGGGCAGTCGTCCCAGGGAGCTGTTTGGGAAGACGGTATTTCCGGCTGTGGGTAAGCATCGTTATCCGATCATGTTTCAGCCCTACGGTTATTTCTGGTTTCAGCTGAAGCCCTGAGGTGAGCCTTCCAGCCATCAAAACACGGTCGGGCCTTGCTTGTTCCCCCCCCTTTTGAGAAGGGCAGCTCTGGTTGCACGACGATCTTCGTGCCATTCGGCGGCAACAGGCTCAAAGCCTTACCGCAAGATGTTGCGACCATTGGCCGGGAACGGATCAGGCGCGCCTGGCCGAGTTCAACGCGCCGTCCGCAACTACATAGGGCGGGAGCTCCAGATTCGAACGGAAATCGTCTCCGACATAATCGGTGTCGATGATCGACCGCCGCCGCAACTCGGGCAGCAGCCCGTTCACCAGCAGATCCTCCTGGTCCGGATTGCCGAAGCCGTGGAGCGAGAGAACATCGAGAATTCCGGCCCGAAAGCGTTCCTCGATCGCATCGGCAAGCTGCTCCGGCGTGCCGGCGACCGACCAGTGCCCGGTTTCCTGCGCCTGAATGATGAGCTGCCGCAAGGTCAGTCCTTCACGCGCATAGCGGCGGAAGATTTCCACGCGGCCGCGCCGTCGGTTGATGCTGGTGACCTCAGGCAGAAGTGCCTCCGGCAAAGGCTTGTCGAGCGGCAATTCGGAAAGATCGAGATCGCCGCCGAGCATGTCCGCCAGTTTCAGGCGACCTTGTTCGTAGTCGATCCGCTCATGCTTTTCCTTCAGGCGTCTTGCGACATCCGCATCGGAATCGCCGATCACCGAATGGAAGGAATTCATGATGAAGGGGAGGCCGCCCGCCCGCCCAAAGCTTGCAGCTCGCCGGCGCAGTTCCGTGGCGAAAGCGATGGCATCCTCGAGCTTGGGTTGCGAGGTATAGACCACTTCGGCATATCGTGCGCCGACGGTGACACCGGCTTCCGACTGGCCCGCCTGGAACTGGACGGGGCGACCCTGCGGTAAAGGCGGCACGTTCAAGGGACCGTCGACCTGGAAGTGCCTGCCGCGATAGTTGATCGGATGGAATTTGGCCGGATCGATACCGATCGCCCCGGACGCCTTGCGTTCGGCGGCATTGCGTTCATTGGCATCATAGAGCGCATTGACGATTTCGATGAATTCAGCAGCCCGCTCATAGCGCTCCTCCGGGCTTGGCAATGTCTCGCCGAAATTCTCCTCGCCGACAGAGGAGGTCACGGCATTCCAGCCGGCGCGCCCGCCGCTTGCATGGTCGAGCGTGCCGATCTGGCGGGCCAGATTGTAGGGATAGTGAAAGGTGGTAGAGACGGTGGCGATCAGGCCAATGTGTGACGTCACCTGGCTCAAGGCGGCAAGCGCGATGATCGGCTCCTGGATGCCGGCGGTTCCGGCAAGTCCCGCCGGGTCGATATGGAGCAGGTCGGCCGTGAACAGCCCGGTGATCTTTTCCGCTTCCGCCTTGCGGGCGAGCTCGACGGCACGCTTGACGCCGGTGACGGGGCTTGTGTCGTTTCCGGCGGAAATGACGCTGCTTGCTCCGGTCAATGTCTTGAGGCGTCGGGGACGATTGTGGGTCATCGCGAATTTCCTTGATGTCGTCGGCAATGTCAATCGCTATAATCTATATTTTTAATAGACTATTAGATCGAGCAATGATGTTTTAATCGTCGGCTGCACAATGAAAGATCATGCCGTGCGACACCCTCCTGAAATTATACGTCCTGAGCCACCGAAGCATTGGGTGATCGAGAGATGGCAGGGGCGATCGGTGGGTTCCCGATGACGGGCAGCCTCTGGATAGGCTTCAGCTATCGGCAGGAGGCATTCCTTGGCTGATATGTCGGCCATGGGAATTCTCGTCCTTCGGCAAGGACCGGGCATTGGATCTGGGGCTACGGAGGTGAGTGAGATGGATTGGCCTAAACATCCTGACGATTATCGGAACCAAAAGCGCACGCCCGCGTAGATTTAGACGACGAGCCTTCGTTCGGTTCTGGCGAGGAGCGGAATGCCATGAACCGCTTCAAAACCCAGAAAGGGTAATTTGCTTTCCCTCCACGGCGACACGCAGCGTAACTTCGAAAGGAGGACCTGATGTCGAATTATACACCTCTGGTCCTGTTTTTCATCTCTGCAGGGCTGCTGATATGCATGATTGGTATCGGCTTGGCGTCTCTTATTCAGTAAAAACATCCCGATGATAGCTCTCGATGAGCGAAAGCCGATGGTCGCGGCCGAAGAGGTTCGGGAGCAACTGAACGATTAAAGCCGGAATCCAGGATATGCCGGGCGCCACTTGCTTTCAGGCGATTTTCAGGCGCGATCAGCGACATCGGATTTTCGTGGAAGTATCGAAAGCATGTTATGGATATGTACGTCAGTGGTTCTAAGCGGGGTGAGGAAGGCAATCGAATTTTTCCGTCAGATATCGGAGCCGCTTTGGAATCGTTGCTCTTCTATAGTTAGCGAGATGCTCTCCATAGAAGTTACAGACTCGGACGCGAAATATGGGACGACATGGGCATATCACGGCTAGGGAACGGCGGTTCGCGAAAAACCAGTCTCTATGAGGAGCTCTTCGGGCGGCTGAAGGCCGAGATTCTCGATGGGACGGTGCCCGAGGGCGCAGTGTTGACCGAGGCCGCTCTTGCGGGCTTGATAGACAGCAGCCGGGCGCCGGTACGTCAGGCACTCCAGCTCCTCTTCGAGGATGGATTGATCACACGGTTTGATGGTCGCGGTTTTATTGTCGGCAAGACAGGGACTCTTCCGAGGCGGATCAAACTTGCGGACTATCTCGGCAAATTGTTCGATGGGGATGACGACAGGCTGATATTCGCCTGGCAGGCGCTCTATGAAGATGTCGAGAGCATCGTCGTCTATCGCTCCTTCTTCGGCCGCTATCGCATCAATGAAAACGAGCTCGCACGGCATTTCGGCGTTGGGCGTGGGGTAGCACGCGACGTGCTGCTGAAGCTCGAAACGCTCGGCATCACCGAAAAGGACGATAATTTCCGCTGGTCGATCGTACCGCTCGACAGCCAGCGCATTCGCGACCTCTACGAGGTGCGCGAGCAAATCGAGCCGGCGGCACTTGCAAGTGCCCTGGGCGGGCTTTCGAACCAACATGTCGACACGATGCTTTCAAGGCTGGCGCTGGCGCTTGCAGATTATCCCGATGTATCGGCCTCGACCATGTATGAGCTGGAGCTGGACCTTCATCTGCGCAGCCTGCAGGCTTGCCCGAACAAGGAGTTCCTGAGCATCCTGAAGCGGACTCATTGCATCCTGACCCTCAGCAAGCACATCGTCGGCAGCCGCATCAAGAGGCCGGAATACGAGCCCTTCCTCTCCGAGCATATCGGTGTCTTCAAGATGGTGAAAAAGCGCGATGAAGAAGGGCTAAAGAAAGCGATGCGTGATCACATCAGCAATTCTCAGCCCAATGTGCAGGCGCGTGCCGCCTATATCCGCGAGCATTACCAGCCGGACGAATACACCTTCATCACCTGATTGGAGTGCGTCAGGTAATGGCGCCGACCTGCCAGGGAACGAATTCATTATCGCCATAGTCGAAGATCTCGCTGAGCGTCTTCTTTCCGGAAGCGACAGCGATGATTTCTTCGAAGATCCGCTCGCCGGCCGCCTCGATCGTATCGTCGCCGCTGACGATGTCACCGCAGTTGATGTCCATATCCTCGCGCATATGGTTGTACATCTCGGTATTAGTGGCGATCTTGACGCAGGGCGCCGGCTTGAAGCCGGAGACGGAGCCTCGGCCCGTCGTGAAGCAGATCACATTGCAGCCGCCGGCAACCTGGCCGGTGACGGCGACGGGATCATAGCCGGGCGTGTCCATGAAGACGAAACCGGGTTCATCGACGATCTCCGAATATTCGTAGACGGCCTTCAGCGGCATTGAGCCGCCCTTGGCGACGGCTCCGAGCGACTTCTCGAGGATGGTCGTCAACCCGCCGAGCTTGTTTCCATAGGAAGGGTTGTTGTTGAGTTCCGCACCGTTGCGGCGGGTATAGTCGCGCCACCAGTCGATCCGGGAGAGTAGCTTTTCTGCGACCGCAGGCGTAACCGCTCTGCGCGTAAGCAGGTGTTCCGCGCCGTAAATCTCCGGCGTTTCCGCCAGAACCGATGTACCGCCATTGCGCACGAGAAGATCGGAGGCATAGCCGAGCGCCGGGTTGGCCGATATTCCCGAATAGCCATCGGAGCCGCCACATTCCAGGGCCAATTTGATCCCCGAAAGCGGCTGGACGGTGCGCTTGGCTGAGTTCACCTCGGGCAACATGTCTTTGATCATTTCGGAAGCGGCGGCGATTGTCTTGCGGGTACCGCCGAGATCCTGAATCGTCATGGCGCGCAGGCGGTTTCCTTCCTCAAGCTTGTAATGCTCCAGGATGGGCGCAATCTGATTGGTTTCGCAGCCAAGGCCGATCATCAGGATGCCGCCGAAATTCGGGTGCCGCGCATAGCCCTGAAGAGTGCGGGCCAGATAGCGGTAGCCCTCCGACTGAGTGTTGATGGCGCAGCCGCCGCCGTGGGTCAGCGCCACGACACCATCGACATTGTCGAAGCCCTCAAGCCCGCCGGTGCGATTGAAATGTTCGGCAATATATTTCGAGACGGTTGCCGAGCAATTGACCGTCGTGATGATGCCGATGAAATTGCGCGTGCCGACGCCGCCGGCGCCGCGGTCGAAGCCCATGAAGGTCCGACAGTCCTCTTGCGGCAACATGCCCGTCTCTTCGATATCGACGCTGAACTGGTAGGGATGGTCGGATTCGATCACGGCCAGGTTCTGTAGATGGACGTGGCCGCCGGCCGGAATGAACTGTGTCGCGACGCCGATCGGCTGACCGAATTTGCGGATCTCCTGGCCGACCTGGATATCGCGGACTGCCACCTTGTGACCGCGCGGGATCTGGTCTGCCGCGATCAAGCCGTCGATGCCGGTCGGGCTGCCGGCGCGGATCATCGCGCGAGCGACCGCGACATCGTCGATGGGGTTGAGCAGGATGACAGGCGAAACGGCGGACATAGGAAGTTCCATATGGTTGGATTAATGTCTATTGCTAGCAATAGACAATTATTCGAGGGAAGACGTCAAGCACGATCGACTTTAGTGCAGGGCTTGCTTTCAGTTGCGTGGTTGGCGCGCCAGCCAGGCGGAAAGATCGGCTTCCGCACGTTCGAGCGCGCTGTGATTGAGAAGTTTCCTTAAGAATGCCACGGCAACCGCGCGCGCTCTCAGATTGAAACGACCATCATCATCCTGACCGCCAAGCGGCTGATAGACGCCGAGTTTCACATAGAGCTGCTGCAATCGGTTCTGAACGCTGCGGACCGAAAGATTGCGCCGCTGGGCAATCGCGCGATCGGTCAACCCAAGAGCGATATCGATCAGGATCTCGTATTCGGCCTCGGTGAAACCGTTGACGTTGCCGAGGCTCTTTTGCTGCATGCCGCGCACCTCACGGTCGATAACGCACTGGCTTTCGATGAAGATGCTGCGAAGCGCCAGCTTCAGGCGGTCGTCCGAGGCGGATTTCAGAACATATCCGTAGACGGCGCCGGCAGGCACGATGCGCGAAACGCCGCGAACATAGGCCTCGTCTGAATAGTTTGACCAGAAAAGGATGCGTGTCTCCGGTCGCTCCTTCCAGATCGTGCGGGCCGCTTCGATGCCGTTGCGCTGGCTCATCTGCAGATCCATGACGATATGAGACGACCTCAAATCCCGCGCCAGCCGTTCGCCCGTATTGCCATTTTCTGCCTCCAGCACGCCATCGCATTCGGGAAGTGCGGCGCGGATCGCTTCATTGAGATAGGAGCGATGGAGCGGATCGTCTTCGATGATCAGAACCTTCATGCGGCGGCTCCTCCGGCCGTCTGCGCCTTGGCAGGCAGGTTGACACTGACGATCGTTCCACCGGAGGCTGCTGCGGCCTTGATCGTGAAGCGTGCCGAAATCAGGCGCGCACGCGTCCGCATATTTTCGATACCGCCGCCCGATAATCTGCGGGTATTTCCAAGTCCGACACCGTCATCCACCACATCAATGGTGACCGCACACTCGGGTGCTTTCAGATGAACCGCAATGTTGCCGGCCTGGGCATGGCGAATGGCGTTGTTGATGGCCTCCTGCGCAATGCGGAATAGGGCAATGGACACCGACTGTTCAAGGCAGTCGATCGCGCCGCCGGTCTCGTCGTTCAGTGTCCAGGTCAAAGTCGCGCCGCTCTCCTGGATCGACCGTTCGAGATGGTTCTCGATCGCCTGCGCGAAACCGAACAGTTGAAGGACGGAGGGCTTGGCCTCCTCGATGATCTGGCGAAGATCGTGCATGCTGTGTTGCAGCCCGCGAAAGAGCGGCTCAAGCGCTTCGCCGGTGACATCGGGCTGTCGCGCGAGTCGCTCCAGCCGCCTTGAGAGGCGGGTCAGGTCGGCCAGAATCTGGTCGTGGAGGTCCATGCCGATGCGCTGCCGCTCGGCTTCCAGGGCCTCAGTCAATTTCAGGGCGCCGAGGCGCAGACCCTCTTCGCGGGCCCGAGCCTCGGCTTCCACGATTGCCGAGCGTTTAGCCTGGTCGGCGGCGCGGATTGCAAAGAAATGGGGTGCCAGCAGATCGGCAATGACGCGGGCGCTTTCGACGTGCTGCATGGTGTAGAAGCCGGTCTGGTGGCTCGAGCAGGAAAGCGCACCGATGACATGCCCCTGGACTTTCAGAGGCACGTGCAGACGGCTATGCAGCGATTGATGAAAGATCGGATGTGAAAACGCGCCCTGGAAATGGAATTGGGGATCATTCCAGGCGTCGTCGGTCAAGAGGTAGTCCGTCTCGCCCCATAGAAGCGTGCGGATGGGGCTATTGCTCACGGGTGCGGGAAAACGGCGACCCCAGTCCGTTTCCAAGCCGCTCTCGTAGGCGGTATGAAATTGCTCGTCCATCAGGATGATGCAGACATCCAGATGGTCATGCGGGATGACGTGGCTGATCTCGGCGGCGACCGCCTGGATGACCGAGTGAAAGTCGAGTTGGCCGGCGAGAAGCCTCGATATGTTGAGATAATGGTCGAAGACCGATTGCGGCGCCAGATCGCGCAAGACACGCCCTCCCAGGCAATGCGCCGACCTATGCTCCTCCGGTCGCTCGCAGCATGCAAATTTCCGGCACTATTAAGCGCCGATCCGAGAGATCCGTCTTGCGGATTTGCGCATCTTTTCTGCGGGATCCCGCAAGGTCCCGCCCTTTAAGCGCCTGTACAAGCGTCACAATCTCGGACATCCTGTTTCTACTGACAGGGCAACCTTCAGTGCAAATATTATTTTCGATCGTTCGTTGAGGAGCACGCTCGAAAATCTTGGCCTGGAAGATGAAGTACAGGCGCTTTGGGAGGAAAAAATGAATATTGCCAAGATGCTTATGGCGTCCGCCGTCATCGCTTGCGTTGCCGCGCCGGGGGCTGCCTTTGCCGATACGTCATCCAAGAAAATTGCATTATCGAACAATTATGCCGGCAATTCCTGGCGTCAGGCCATGTTGACCAGCTGGCAGAAGGTTACGGGCGAAGCGGTCAAGGCCGGTGTCGTTGCCGCGGCCGACCCGTTCACGACGGCTGAAAACCAGGCCACCGAACAGGCCGCCCAGATCCAGAACATGATCCTGCAGGGTTATGATGCGATCGTCATTGATGCTGCCTCGCCGACGGCGCTGAATGGCGCGATCAAGGAAGCCTGTGATGCCAAGATCGTCGTCGTTTCCTTCGATGGCATCGTCACCGAACCCTGCGCCTGGCGCATCGCCGTCGACTTCAAGGGCATGGGTGCCAGCCAGATCGAATATCTCGCCAAGAAGATGCCCAAAGGCGGCAATGTGCTCGAAATCCGCGGGCTTGCAGGCGTTTCCGTCGATGATGAGATCTCGGCCGGCATCCATGAAGCTGCCGCCAAATACCCGCAGTTCAAGATCGTCGGTTCGGTTCATGGCGATTGGGCTCAGGATGTCGCCCAGCGAGCGGTTGCCGGCATTCTGCCCAGCCTTCCCGATATTGCCGCGGTCGTGACCCAGGGCGGCGACGGCTACGGTGCCGCTCAGGCCTTTGCCGCCGCCAAGCGTCCGATGCCGACCATCGTCATGGGCAACCGCCAGGACGAGCTTGCCTGGTGGAAGAAGGAGAAGGATGCCAGTGGCTACGAGACCATGTCGGTCTCGATCGCGCCAGGCGTCTCCACGCTGGCCTTCTGGGTTGCCCAGCAGATTCTCGACGGTCAAGAGGTGAAGAAGGATCTGGTCGTACCATTCCTGCGCATCGATCAGGACAATCTCGAAACCAACCTTGCCAACACGCAGGCGGGCGGTGTCGCGAACGTCGAGTATACGCTCGACGACGCCAAGAAAGTCATCGCGGCGGCGAAGTAACCGATATCTGCGAACCGTAGAGACGGGCGCCGCCGATAAAAGGTGGCGCCTGCTGATGCAACGCCCGATCCGGACGATCCATGATTGCAGCGAAAGACAATGTTTTGAAGAGACAGGATGCCGGCCCGCAGGCCGTCGTCTCTGCCCATGGCATCAAGGTGCATTTCGGTGCTGTGAAGGCGCTCGATGGCGCCGACCTGACGGTTCATGCCGGCGAGTGCATCGGGCTCGTTGGTCATAATGGCGCTGGCAAGTCGACGATCGTCAACGTCATCAACGGCGGTCTCAGCCCACACGAGGGCAGTGTCACCTATGAGGGAGACGACAGCGTACACGGCATCAACGCAGCGCGCGCTTACGGAATACGTTGCGTTTTTCAGGAATTGTCACTTGCGCCCAATCTCACCGTCGTCGAGAACATGCGGGTGGTCCATCGCGGCCTTGCCGGCTGGAATTGGCGGCGACAGGCGGCGGCAATCGTTCGCGCCAAGCTCGACGAGATTTTCGCTGGCCACAGGATCGACGTCATGCGGACCGTCGGCGAACTCTCGATCGCCGAGCGGCAGATGGTGGAGATCGCGATCACTTTTTGTGCCGTCGGCGAGAAGCCGAAGCTGGTCATCCTGGATGAACCGACCTCATCGCTCGACGCCGGGCTTGCCGCTCAGCTGATGGCCTATGTGCGCAGTTTTGTGCAGGCCGGCGGAGCCGTCATGCTGATCTCGCATATTCTCGGTGAGATCCTTTCGACCGCAAGCCGAATTCTGGTCATGAAGGACGGTCGCGTCGTTGCCGATCGCATTGCTCAGGATTTCACCGTCCACAGCCTGGTCCAGGCGATGGGCAGTGTCGTCAAGGAACAGGACCGCAGGGGCAGGAGCGGAGGGAACATCGCATCGTCTCCTCTGCTTGCGCTGCCGGCGCGAGGGGGAAGGGGCCTTGGCTTCAACGCCCGCCGGGGCGAAGTGATAGGGCTTGCCGGGCTCGCCGGCCATGGCCAGACCGATATGTTGCTCGATCTCCATCGCTCGCTTTCTCACAGCTGGCTGCCGGGCAGGCAAGACAATATCGCTTTCGTTGCCGGCGACCGCAGCTTGAACGGCACGTTTCCGCTTTGGAGCATACTGAAAAACCTCAGCATTGCCTCGCTCAGCGATTTTTCGCGTCTGTCGGTCGTTGATCGCGGCCGCGAGGATCGTCTCGGTGCAGACTGGAAGGGTCGCATCGAAATCCGGACGCCGACGATGGCAAACGGCATTTTGTCCTTGTCGGGCGGCAATCAGCAGAAGGTTCTGTTTGCCCGCGCTCTGGCCACGACTGCGCCGATCGTGCTGATGGACGATCCCATGCGCGGTGTCGATATTGGTACCAAGCAGGAGGTCTACAGGATCTTGAGCGACGAGGCTTCGTCCGGTCGGACGTTTATCTGGTATTCCACCGAGATGGACGAGATTCGCCTCTGCGACCGCGCCTACGTCTTTCGCGACGGCGCCATCGTGTCGGAGCTGATTGGAGAGGACATCACGGAGGAAAATGTGTTGGCGGCTTCCTTTGCCGGGGAGGGCGCATGAGCCGTCCGTCATCCGCTACCCTGCGCCTGCTCATTCCGGCGCTGTCGCTTGCCGTCCTGCTCGCTGCGGTCTTTTATCTGCAGCCACGCGCCATGAGCTATATCGGCCTCAATCTGCTCTTCAATCTCGCCGTGCCGATTGCGCTGGCCACGATCGCGCAGATGATGATCATGGCGGTCAACGATCTCGATTTGTCGATGGGCACCTTCGTCAGCTTCACGGCCTGCGTGGCGGCGACCTATCTGCAATCTGCCCCGCTCATCGGTATCCTCATTCTGGCGGCCGCAATTGCCGTCTATGCCGCGATCGGCGTCGTCATCTATATCAGGGATCTGCCATCGATCGTCGTGACGCTCGGCATGAGCTTCGTCTGGGGTGGCCTAGCGGTTCTGCTGCTGCCGGCACCGGGCGGCACCGCGCCCGATTGGGCGCGGTGGCTGATGACTTCGAAGCCGCCGTTAATCCCCATCGCGATCATAGCCAGCATCGTCATCGCGCTGTTTGCCCATCTGATCGTCATGCGCTCTTCCTTTGGAGTATTGATTCGCGGTGTGGGCGGTAATCAGCGGTCGCTGCAGCGGGCCGGCTGGTCCGTTGTCGGTCTGCGTGCTGCCGCCTATGCGCTGGCGGGCTTCTTCGCCGTATTGGCCGGCATTGCCCTTGTCGGCCTCACCACCTCGGCTGATGCGAATATCGCGCTGCGCTATACCTTGCTGTCGATCGCAGGCGTCATCCTCGGCGGCGGGGAGTTTACCGGCGGCCGCGTCTCGCCTATGGGCGCCGTCATCGGCGCCCTGACATTGACCCTGGCGGGCTCCTTCCTGTCGTTTCTGCGGATATCGCCCGACTGGCAGATCGGTGCGCAGGGCGCGATCCTGATCATCGTGCTTGCCCTCAGGCTCTTGCTCAATCGCGTCGAAAAGCGGGAGAAACAATCATGATCGCGCTTGCCACGCTCGGCCGTAAACCCTGGATTTGGTCGTTCATTGCCGCAATCGCGGTGTGGATCATCACCGTTCTCTTCACCGGCGGCGCGAGTTCCATCGGCCTGTCGCAGGCGGCACTCACCTTTGCGGCATTCTCTGTTATCGTCGGCATCGGCCAGATGTTCGTCATCACGCTCGGGCCAGGGAACATCGATCTCTCCGTGCCGGCGACCATGACGCTTGCTGGCACCATAGCGCTGAAACTCATGAATGTGGAAGACAGTATGATCGTGCCGGGTTTGCTGGTGTCGGTCGTCATCGGCCTCGGCATCGGTCTCGGCAATTACGCCCTGATCAAGCTCTTGCGCATTCCGCCGATCATCGCGACGCTCTCCATGAGCTTCATCATTCAGTCGACCGCCATCTGGAGCAATCGCGGCCTTCGCATCAAGCCGCCCGAATATCTGGCCGAGTTCACGACGTCGGGGGTGTTCGGCATACCAAATGTCGCCATCGTCGCCTTGTTGCTCTCGGCGCTTGCCTGGATTCTTCTGGAAAAGACGATCTACGGCCGCTGGATCTCGGCGATCGGTCAAAGCATGTTTGCGGCGCGCATGGCAGGCATCCCCGTCGACGGAACGCGGCTTGCGACCTATGTGCTCTGCGCCATCCTCGCCTCGATCTGCGGCTATCTGCTCGCGAGCTTCTCCGGCGGCGCGGCCCTTAACATGGGCGCGGAATATCTGTTGATGTCGATCGCCGTCGTCATCATCGGCGGGACGGCGGTTGCCGGCGGCGATTCCAACGTGCCGGGCATCTGGGGCGCCTCGCTGTTCATGTTTCTGGTCGTCTCGATGCTGAACACCTACGGTTTCGGTGCAGGCCCAAGGCTCGTCCTCACCGGCCTGATCATTATTGCCGTCATTCTCGTGGCCGGCGGCCGTCCGATTGGCGGGCGCTGAACTCTCTCCCAAAAGACCCCAGGAAAACTGTGATGTCCAACGACGCTCCTTCCATTTACGAAATCTACGACACGCGCTTCCGCCATCTGATTGTCCCGAGCGCCGGCCTGGAGGAGCTTTATTCCGATTGCCGCTGGGCGGAGGGTCCGGTCTGGTTTGCCGATGCCGGATGCCTGATCTGGAGCGATATTCCCAACGAACGCATGCTGCGCTGGGTGCCGGGCGGCAATGTCTCGATCTTTCGCTCACCCTCGAATTTCGCCAATGGCAATACGCGCGATCGCCAAGGGCGGTTGATATCCTGCGAACATGGCGGCCGCCGTGTGACGCGCACGGAGATCGACGGCTCGATTACCGTGCTTGCCGACAGCTATAAGGGCAAGCGCCTGAACTCACCCAACGACGTGATCGTCCGCTCGGATGGAACGGTCTGGTTTACCGACCCGACCTACGGCATTCTCTCGAATTACGAGGGTTATAAGGCGGAGCCGGAACAGCCGACCCGCAATGTCTACCGCCTCGATCCGTCGACAGGGGAGTTGGATGTCGTGGCGGATGATTTCCGCCAGCCGAATGGCTTGGCTTTTTCACCGGACGAGACGAAACTGTATGTTGCCGACTCCGCCGCAAGCCACGACATCAGCGCCCCCCGCCACATTCGTGTCTTCGATGTCGTGGACGGTAAGAGACTCGCAAACGGCCAAGTCTTCTGCAACATCGACACAGGTATTCCGGACGGCTTCCGAGCCGACATCGACGGCAATATCTGGACCAGCGCTGGCGACGGCGTTCATTGTTTTGCAGCTGATGGGACTTTGATTGGCAAGATTAAGATACCACAGACGGTCGCTAATCTTACATTTGGTGGTCCGAAGCGGAACCAGCTTTTTGTTGCGGCAACGCGGTCGCTTTATCGGGTCTTTACTACTGCAACTGGGGCGCAGATGCCTTGAAACTCTAACTCCTGGTGCCTTGTGTTACGCCGGCGCCTTGCGCAAGGTGGAGGACTATTGTCACTGTTTGATGCTGCACAATGGATTGAAGGCAGGCAAAGATGTCCAAGGAACCGGCTCTCTCAGTGCATGATCAACGGTTCTTGACCATGTAGTGGGGCGGCTTTAGATGCCTGGCTTGGCAGAAAGCGGTTGCTACTATTGGATACCAGGGGCGCGTCTTGCCGAAATAAATAAACTTCGGAACAGATCGCGCAGCTTAAGGTTCCGCTCACCTGTTTGCCTGTGCATATTCTGAAGCTTGAACGGTTCTATTAAAATAATTAATGATGGGCTGATTTCCGGCCAAGCAGATGGATAAAAGTATGTGGGCTTCTAAAACGGACTATGCCAAACTTTACTCGCCTGAGTACTTTGGAAAGTCGTCCGGGAGTGCCAGCTACAATGGCAGCGATTTTGAACGCGTTTTTTTCAATCTCTGCAAGGCCAATAATATTGATTCATTGGTCGATGTTGGCTCTGGAAGTGGAAAGCTTAAGCAGTCGGCCGTATCAGCGGGGATGACGGTCTTCTCATGTGATTTTGATCCCGTAGATAAAGATGCTTTTCATTTTGATCTCTCGCTTGAAGATGCAGACGCCGCAGCCACACTATATAATCAAATAGGCGATCGGGTTGGTTCAGCAGAGTATATTACTACATGTCTCGACGTTTTGGAGCATATTGACATCGAGGATGTCAGTAACGCTCTCTGGAACCTGCACACGATAATAGGAAACCTGGCTGTCGTATCCGTGTCCACACGACCAAGCAGCCGCGGAAATAAATATCACTCGACAGTTTTGCCTTTATCAACGTGGAAATATTTATTCGAGCTTTCGGGGTTTGAGATTGTCGATCCGCATTTTTGTTCCGAAGGTCGCAGAATTCTGCCGCCCACTAGCAATGATCCGCTGCTGGGACTTGTCTCTCATTGGGCCCAGGCTGATATTTTCAAGGATCGGCTTGATGGAGAGCCGACCTATCTTCTATTGCGGAAAGCAAAGCGACCAACCGACAAAGAAAGCCGCCTGATAAAAATAGACGCAGTGCTCGATATTGCCTATAGAAAGGAAAAACGACTTGCTTTTCATGAGCGACGTTTACAAGCTATTGCTTTAAATATCGGTCGTTTTCAGGACTTTCTGACTCTTCGTCCTCTGTTAGACATTATTCCAAGGGGGCAGTGCTCCGCGCTAATTCGGCGCGACGGGCTTCAATCCGACGAAATGTCAATGATCGTGGGCCACTTCGAGCGCAATGGGATTCCGATAATAATCTATCGGACAGTTGCCGAGATCGATTGGCGAGGACTGTCCGTCCGCACCCTTGTTTCCGGCTCCGAATCAACGGCGGCATTCAGTCATGCATTAAACGCGCAGGTTATCGAAGCTGCAAAGTTGTGGGGCGTCAAAACGGTGTTGTTACAGCATGGGATATGGATTGAACCCATGCAAGATCGCGAAATCAATTTTGCCTCCGACACTATTTTAGCATGGGGCGCGGAACATGAGCGGTTTAGCAGCGGTAAGCATTCTGCAGCCGGGATTTCCAGATCTTATAGCTCGTTGAACAATGGTCGCTTTAAAGCGGCAGGCTCGCCGAAATTTCATGACTCGTTGCTGCAAACGAACTCGGATGTCCTCCGATGGCGGTTGGGTATCAATATATCGAACTACAGCGAACACGTTCTTCTAGGAATTAATTTGAAATGGCCTCAACATCAGGATGAGAGGTCGCATATTTTAGCGGGCATACGCCGGATGATTCAAAGTAATCCGGAAAAGTTATTCATCGTAAAACCCCATCCGTCTGAACGGCATTCTGAATATGCTGAATTGAGAGCAGATAATACACTTGTACTGGACGATATCCTACTGGGCTGTCTCGATTTATCGGTGTCGAGGCTGTTGGGCGGAATCGCAACAGTTGTGTCTTCTCTTTCGACCTTGTTGCTTGACGGTGCTGTGTTGGGTCGCCGTTGCATCCAGTACGATACCGGAAACAGGCTTCACTATGAATTATGCAAGCCGATTTCCGTTAACGATCTGCATCTTGCGATAAAGAATCCTCTCGCAGCTTCGTTGAGCAGCAAAGACTTTGCATCATACTATAACGATGCGGGCAACGATCATTTTTACGAAGTATTTGCTGAAGCTGTTGACGACCAATCATCCAGTGGCCACAGTTGAGGCGACGGCAGGCGCAAGCAGTGCTTGGGTGGGATAAATAATGCCTCTGCTACCGATAGAGAATCTACGGAAATACTATCGTATATCCCTTGGCAAATTTAACACTGGTGCGAGCATCCTTGCTGCAAGATGTGTGGCGGCGTTGCTCGCTGCTGGTACCTCAATACTCTCCCCGCGGCGGATGTAGCGTAAGCTGGAGGTCGCGCAAGCCACGGCTGCCGTCGCGGCTGCCGGCTGCGGCGACGGCGGTGAAGATGCGTTCGGCGTCGTCGTACATTTTCAGATTGAGGTAGCAGTATCCGCGCAGCACCATCAGATCGACGCGCTCCTGCTGCAACTGCGCGCGCTGGTCGAGATAGAGCAATGTCTCGTGATAGCGCTTGCCCTCGAAGGCCGAGAGTGCGCGGTCGGCCAGTATGGCGACCTGCAATTCGGCAGCGCGCTGGTGATTCATCGGCGCCTTGGTCGCAGCGACGGCGGCATTATTGGCAAGGCCGGCCCGCAGATAGGCAAGGCTCTGTCCGTAGGCTGCTTCTTCGCGCGATTTCGGATCTGTGTTGCTCAAGGCAACATCAAAGGCTTCTACCGCTTCCATTGGCCGATTGAGGTTCATCAGGCACCAGCCGCGAGAAAGAGCACTGGCAGGCGTCAGCAGCCGCGCATTGACGGTGGTATTGCATCCCGCCGCGTGCCGTGTCGAGCGGGTCGCCACCCGGGCACGCGTCTCCGGTTCGGCATAATTCGGGGACAGCGCACGGCGCACAGGGGCTACTCGTTGCACCGGGGGCTCAGCGTTGACGTAGGGCTGCGTTACAGGAGGCTGGGGCGCGACCTGAGAGGCCATCGGTTGCAGGTTCTGCGGTTCGCCTTGCTGCATCGTTGTCTTGGGCAAGGTTTGTGGGGCAGGCTGCAGTGTCTGATTGGGAGACGGCAGCGGTTCTGACGTCGGCGTGCGCGGCGCCGGCTCGCCGAGTACGGCGATACGTTGGGAGCGACCGGCCCACAGTCTCTGGACTTCGGCGACGCCCACGCGGTCGTTCAACTGATTGCGCGTAATGGCAAGGCCGTAGGCGGAAGGCTCGTCGTCGGGTTTCCAGCGCAAAGCAGTCTCGAACCAGCGAGCAGCGGCCTGCGGCTGGTTCATCGAGCGAGCAAACCATCCGAACTGCTGAGCCGTCGGGACATATTTCTGCTTCACGACCTCCGCGGCGATACGGCCGAGAACATCTTCGCTAAGGTTGGCCGGTGGTTGGAGCGCCATCAGATTGGCGGTCGCCGCAAGGTAGGTCGCCATCGCGTCCTTGGATTCATTGCGCCATTTATACATGGCGTCTTCGGCTTCCTGCGGCTTGCGGTCGGCAATCAGCACCAGAGCCAGCCCCTGCGAGATTGTGGCCGAATCTTCCTTCTCATGCGCGGCTTTGAACCATTGCTCGGCGTCGGGATAATTGCCGCGGCGCAAATCGTACCAGCCGAGAAGCGCATCATCGGATGCAAGGCCCTGACTGCGCGCGACACGCTCCACTTGAGACAGATAGTCTTGCGATACAGTCAGTTTGGGATCGTCATTGCCCTGGGCAACGAAGCGGCGGGCCAGATCGGTCCTTATGCTGTCGAATTCGCGCCCGCCATTGCCGTCTGGTTTTTCGAGAGACAAGAGATCCTGCATCGGCTGATAGGGCAGCAGGGCCGCCGCCTTCTGGATGGTCGCAAGTCTCTCCTGCGGATTGGTGCAGGTCTTCAGAATATATTTGTAGGCGTCCTGGCCGCGGGCTGCACGATCGGTGCGGATGAAAGCTTCGGCGACGCGCCAGAGAACGTCGATATCGCTGCAGGTCAGTAGGCTCGGAGTTCTGCCGCCGATGTCGATCACGGTCTGATATTGCTTCAGATCGGAGGCGTTGACGAGCCGGGTGCGGGCCTCCGCGATATCCAGACGCTCCAGCAGATCGGCGGGCGGTTGCCATCCAGCTTCGGCAGCCTGGCGATCGGCGACAGCCTTGCGCACCTCGGCATAACGGCCCTCTGAATAGAGCTGCCACATGGCTTCGAGCTGCTTGTCGCTGTTTTGCGGGATAGCCAGCGGATCGGCAGGAGGCTTCCAATTCGGATAGAGCGCCTGTAGCCGAGAGATTTCGGCCTGCAGCCGGGCCTTGTCGCCGCGGCTCGCAAAATAGCGCAATGCGCTTTCATCGACCTTCGGTTGATTATCGGCAGCTTGTGCCGGATTGGTCTGCTGAGCCGACGGCTGCATTGATTGCGGCTGCGCCTGCTGTTGTGAAGTTTGGGCGATTGCGTCGGGGGCGGTTCCGTTTGCCGGCTTGGAGGGTGGGTCGGAGAGAACCGCCGATGGTGCAGCCGCTTGTATATGGTCGGCGAGTGCTTGTAAGTCGATCGGCTTTCCCGAGCTACTATCAGCGACGAGTATCGCCTGCGGCTCGAGGCGTGCCGACTTTGCCAGCTTGATCTTGTCTTCCGGCGAATCGTGATCCTTCGTCGCGAGCGTAAATCCCGCCACGGCGACGGCCAGGAAAGCCATGATCAAGGTGGATTTTATAAACACTCCGGATGTCTCTCCGTGACGAAAGCCAGGCTCAACAACTGCAAGGTGGCCGGATAGTAAAGCGATGGGGTGAACTGCCGAACCGAAGCAGGCAGTTTCGCTCCGCTCACCACACACGCCACAACATCGTTAACAATTCTATAACCCGGATCTGGAAGCAGGTCCTTCGGCTTTCCGGTCGTCAGATCGATCGTTGCAGGTTCGTCCTCCTCGACGGTCATGCCCTGCTGCAGACGCGAAAGCAGCGCCTTGTCGCCGATGCCTGCGCGCGCCAGGTAAAGCGGGATCCTGACGCTATTGTAACCGAATTCCGCCTCGAATCCGTCTGCCGGTTCCGGCTTCGCCTTCAGGCTAACCCAATCGGCGGGAAGCTTGCGCGGACCAAATTGCAGGGCGCGCAGCAGGGCAAGGCCATCATCGCTGAGCTTCTGCCAGCGATCGGAAGGCACCAGCAGTGCCATGACGGGAATTGCCTCGAAGACCCAATAGGATGGGTTGATGACGGGTCCATCCTTGCGCCCGGGCGGCCGATAGCCCTCTACGCCGGGAATGAGCAGTGTCCGCCCTGCGGAACTGATGACGACATGGGACAGGATGGACTTGGCCATGCTCGCAGCCGCCTGCAGATAATCCCTGTTGTTCCAGGCCGAACCCGCCAGGGCCAGTGCGTAGGCAATCAGCAGATCGCCATCCGAAGCGTTGTTCGTGTCCGCCACATGTGGAACAGCAGTCGGATCCCATTTCCAGACGGCAAGACCGTCGTCGCGCAGCAGTAGCTCCGTGCGGGTAAAATACCAGATCTGTTCGAAATCGGCGGGATTGTTGGCTAGATAGGCAAGCAGCATGCCGTAGCCTTGGCCCTCGCTGTGGCTGATGCCGCCATTGCCGTTGTCGATGATGCGCCCGTTCACATCGAGGAATTTCGCTTTGTAGGCAGTCCAGGCCTGCGGATCGATTGCCGGCCGCTGGGCGGCAGCCGGTTGCGCTGCTGTCATCATGGCCGCGCTGCAGATGGCAAGAACAAGGTGCCGGAGTTTCATTCGCGCCTGCCGATCTTGGAAAGAACGCTTGCCGTGCTCACCCCGAGCAGGAAGGAACCCACCACGAACAGGAAGGCGTAGGACAATATATTGCTGGAAAGCCAATTTGCGGCGATCAGCCGATAATTCGTCAGCGACCAGGGTTGGGAGACGACAAAGGTGAACCGGCTGACCGGCACGGTATCGATCTTTCCCGTCTTGCCGGAATAGACGGTGATGCGGCCGCTGATCTGCGACCAGGTATGCTGCGCACTTATCGCCTCGGCGCCCGCTCGCAGGTCTCCGGCGCTGGGCGCGGTGACAACGGTCCAGGTCGCGTCATTGGTTGGATTGGCCTCCTGAGCGATCAGGAAGCTGTTGGCATTCGATGGGGTGAACACCTGCTCCGAACTGGGGATGAAGCGAAGCGAGCTCAAGGTGATATCGAAATTGCGGTGCATCCATTGCTGGAAGCTCTGCATCTGCCCCTGCAGCAACCCGCCGCTGATGCGGGAGCGCCAATCGGCGATCGTCACGGACGCTTCAGGTATGCTGCCTTGGCCCGGGGCAGGCGGGCGCCAGGCCACCTGGCTCGAGGCGGAGATATTCATTTGTGTGAGGATCGTCGACGGCAGCTGCGAGACGGAACCGATGAACAGCGCATTGCGGCTCCCGACCGTACTCGGCGAGGCGGTCGGTTCGAGCGCGATGGGATGGCCGGCGACAAGCGCCATCTGGCCGAGGAGCGTCGCGGTCGCAGACAGCGTGTCGGTGTCTGCGCGGTCGATGAAAAGCGCGGTTGGCTCGGTTTGGCGGTTGTAGGGATACCCAGTGCCGGCAAGGGCTGCAAGGTTCGGCCGCTGAGCGATCCTTGCAAAATCCGGGACGGTGAACTGGCTGGTATCGAACAACGCGAAGCGGGGCGTCGTGCTTGAGGTCGCTGCGGGCGCGCAGGCGGTATCCTCTTCTGCCAGCAACATGGCTTCTAGCGTGATCGTGTTCAGACCCGGCTTGAAATGGCGCATGGTGATACGGATGGGCAATTGCCGGAAAATGCCGCCCCCGGTTGCCGTGATCGGCTTGGTCGTGGCGATGCTGCCGTTGACGTACACGTCGATATGACTGCCCGGACGCACATCCTTGGCATAGGCCGCATCGAGCAGGATGGTGGCCTCGCCATAGGCATTCGCATAGAAGTCGGACGGGATCGCCACGTTGAAGCTTGTATGGAAACGCCGTCCGGAAAATTCCGTCGTCCTGACACCCAGCTGTTCGAAGGAAAGGCTGGTGCCCGAGTAGATGAGCGGGGCGTCGGGTGCGGACCATCGTTGCGTTAACAGCAGATCGCGGCGGGTATTGGGGTCGCGGTCAGTCGGCGAAACAACCATGTCGATCGCGGATGCGATCGCCTGCCAGGACGGGCCGCTGATAAGGAGAAGCTGCTGACCGCTGCGTGGGTCCGTCGCAAAGGTCGCTAAGGCCCCATTTTGGGCCGCGGCTGGAACGGCAAAGACGGGCTGCAGCTCCGCCGGCGTGCCGACGACGACGGTCATCTTGCCGGGGCCTGCTGGAGGTAGGGCATCCGTGCCGAACGAAAAGGCTTCGTTCGGCATTCCGCTCAAAAGCGCCAGTCCCTGTGCCAGACGCAGGATCGGCTTGGTCGTTCCCGGTTGAGCCAATGCCGGCACGACCAGATTGAACTGCGTCTTGCCGGTACCGTCGACACCGATCGCGCGGATGGCGTCGGTGGTGGTGAGTTTCTCCGCCTCGCGACTGGCGAAGCTGAGATAAGTTCTTGCGGGATCGATATCGGACCAGAGCTCGTACGTCGACGGAATGTCGCAGTCGACGCGGTGGCGCTGCGTCGCCTCAAAGGTCAACAGATTGGCGCCGGGCTGCAGCAGCCCGCGCGGGATATCGAAGCTGATATCCGACTCGTTGTCCGAGGAGCCGATCTGCTGCTGATGGACGGCGCGGTCATTCACGAGGACCGTAAGCTGCGATGCCTCCGGGGCGACGACCACCGCGTTCTGGTAGGCAAAGGTAAGTTTCGCGGGCGCCGCCGCCTGCTCCGGCGTCAGATAGATCGACCAGGATTTGCGGTCGGCTTCACCCTCCAATCGCAGCTTTGCGTAGGGAACGACATAGCGGCGGAATGCCGACGGGTCGGTGCTGGCGGTTGCCTGTTTCGCCTTTGGCGCCACTTGCGGTGTCGTCTGGGCGGGAGTGACAGGGGTTGTGACCTGCGGCGTTGCCGTCTGTGGAGTAACAGCCGGCGGCGTCATGACTAGGGGCGGAACAGCTTGAGGAGCTGCGGTCTGCGGTGCTACGGTCTGAGGAACCGTGACCGGAGGCACCGCTGCCTTCGGTGGCTCTGTCTGCGGTACGGCAGTTTGCGGAGTTATGATCTGAGGCACCGCCGGCGCTTCGCCTTTCGGCCGCTCGCCGGACATGTCGAAAGGCATCGTCTGGGCCTGTGCCGTAACGGCGCCAAGGAGAAGCAGGAGGGCAGGAAGGGCGCGGTTCATCAGCTTCTGGCCTTCGCATCCTGCCGCTGCTGCGTGCGATCCGAGCCAACACCCCTGAACAGGTAGATCAGACCCCGGCTGGTCTGATAGAGCGACATGCTCAGGAACCAGAAGGTTCCGCGGATGATGCCCGGATTGCGCCGCCGCGCCTGCTGGAACTTCGTCCATTGATCGGAATTGGCAAAGACGAGGTCGGCAATCAGGCGATGGTCCGCAGCACCCCTCGGAACATATTGGCAGCCGATGGCGGTAATGTCGCCCATCTGCTCGATATTACGAACCACGACCGACAGGGTCACCATGTCGGCGCCACTATAGGGCTGGAAGCGGATGATGGCTTCCGAGCCGACCGCGACGGGTTCCAGATCCTTGTTGAAGACGTTCAACCTGGCGCCATGGACGGAGACGTCCTCGATGGAAGCGGAATTCCAGCGGCCGTCGATCCCGAATTCGCTGCGGCGGTCGACCCGGACGCGCCGCGAAGAGGCGCGCTCGCCGCGTTCGGAGACGACGCCGAGCGCGCAGCCTGAAAGGATGAGATTGATGATGTTCCAGCCCCCGACGACAAGCGTAACGTCGGCCTTATAGGGCTCCGCATAGACGCGGTAGATTGTGACCGCCAGTGCGATGATCTGAACGGCGAAAATAACGAAGAACGGGCGGCTGATTTCCGAAAGCCGGCTGACGGCGATCGATTCGTCCTTGGCCGTGACCTTGAAAGTCGGCTTGCGGGGATTGAGCATGACCGAGACGACGGCCGGCAACAGGTGCACCGTCTGTACATATTCATAGAGTTCGGAAATCCACGGCCAGCGGAACGACCCGTAGAGATAGTTCTGCATCATCAGGTTCACGAGCATATAGGCAAGGGTATAGGCGAGGAACTCGCTGCCCGATGCCGTGAAGATCTCGAGATCGAAGAAGAGATAGAAGAGCGGCGCAAACAGGAAGATGACGCGCGGAAACGGAAACAGCCAGAACAGCGTCGACGACATGTAGCAGAGCCGTTGCGGAAGCGTCAGGCCGCGCTTCAGGAGCGGGAAGCGGAAACGCAGGATCTGCATCATGCCTTGCGCCCAGCGGCTGCGCTGACCGATGAAGCTTGCGAAGGTCGCCGGCTGCAGGCCGGCAATCAGCGGTTTGTCGACATAGATGCTATTCCAGCCGGCGCCATGAAGCGCAAGCGCGGTTTCGCAGTCTTCCGTGATGCTGATGCCGCTAAAGCCATTTTGCGATTGCAGCGCCTTGCGGCTGAGCACGGCGGCCGAACCGCAGAAGAACGCGGCATTCCATTTATCGAGGCCGCGCTGGATGATGCCGTAGAACATCTCGTTCTCGCTCGGCATGCTGTCGAAGGTGCGCAGATTGCGCTCCAGCGGGTCCGGATTGATGAAGAAATGAGGGGTCTGAACGAGAAAAAGCTTCGGATCGTCCTCGAAGTAGCCGACGGTTTCGCGCAGGAAATCACGCGCAGGAGCATGGTCGGCATCGAAAACGGCGATCAGGTCGCCGTTCGAATGCTCCAGCCCGTTGTTGAGGTTGCCGGCTTTGGCATGTTCGTTGCGGTCGCGCGTCAGATATTTGACATCCAGATCGGCGCACAGCCGCTTGAGCTCGTCATGGCGCGCGATTGCGGCCTGCGATTCCAGGATTTTGGTCGAATTGCGCTTCTGCAATGTGCCGCCATCGTCGAGCAGCCACACTTTGAGCTTGTCGGCCGGATAATCCATCGCCTTGGCGGAGGCGAGCGTGTTGGCCAGAAGATTGGTATCTTCGTTATAGGACGGAACGAAAACATCGACGCTCGGGAAATTCTTGGTTTCGGAAGCGCGCTTGGTTCGTGGCGGCAGCGGAGTAGCAACGATGAAGAGGCTGAGCATCAGCATCGCCACGTTGTACATTTCGGCGAGATAGAGCAGCAGCCCGGGAATGAAGTTTTCCAGCTGGTTTACGGGCGGTATCGTATAGGACGTGCGCCAATAGACATAGCGCAGAACGATGGCCGTGCCGAAAGCGAGCGCCACGAGCCGCCATGTTCCCTGACGCTTGAGGATCTTGATGATCGCCATCAGGGTGACAACCACGGTGCTGGCAATCAGCTGCGTTTGAAGGTTGACCGGCAACGTGATCAGCACGATTCCGCATAGTGCTATCACGGCCCATATCAAGATGCTGCGTGCAGTCTGCATCGGTGTCCCTTCAAAGGTATTGCCAGACGCCATCCTGGCGCCCCCAAGCAGCGCCGCCTGCTAGCGGCACCCCTGAGATATGCCAGTTGCCCCGTTACAGTCCGGTAAAGGCACGACGATATTGCTTGCAGTATTTGCAGGTGGCGGCGCCGCCATCGAACTTGCACCATTCGCGCCATTCGTCTGCGGTTGATCGTTCTGCCCATCCGGCAGCGGTACGCGCGGGCCGATCATCGGCGGCAGAGCTGGCGCCGCCTGCGGCTGGGGCTTCATCATGATCGGTCGGCGCACGACCGTAGGACGCGGTGCGGCGGGGCGGTTCTGGTAGCCGATGCTGATGGGTGCCGTGCGATAAGGGGCGGCATCGGGATAGACCGGTTCGCCGGGCTTGCCCAGAACGGTATCCGCGCCGCGGGGCGCGCCAAAAGGGTTGAGTGCGGCGCCGGCAAAATGGCCTGCGATCGTATAACCATAGACCGTGCTCAACAGCTGGCCTTCGCTCGCATGGGCGTCGCAGAGCCGGATGCGCACCTGTACCATGCCGAAATTGCGTTGCTCCTGGGGCGGCGCAAAGCCGGCCTTCACCTGCTGCCAGGCATAAAGACAGGTATCGCCGGCGCGGCTCTGGCCGGAGGCGTAACCGAAGGGGCCATAGTTGTTTTGAACGAAGGTTGCCGAGCGGGCGAGCCGAACGCCGGGGATCGCGGCCGCCATTTCGCGGGCGATCACACGGTCGCTGATCGTTTCGAACGGCCGGCTTCCGAGCCCCGGATCGGAGCCTGTTATGCCTTGAAATTGGATCTTGAGGAAATTCTGGCCTGAGACGGAAGATGAGGTGGAAAGCGCGATCGTCTGCTCGACATCCTTGCCATGCCTGCGCTCGACCACGTTTATGATCGCCGGTCCGCCTGGCGGCGGAAATGCCAGTGCCTTGTCACTCGAGACCGTTTCCACGCCGATCGACTGACGAACCTGGCCGGTTGTGGTGCAACCAGCGCCGATGCAGGCCAGCATCATCAACGCTATCGTCTTTGAAAAATGCATCTCTTAGATCGCGGCAATCCTGTGTGATCACATTCATCGGCAAATTGCGCGACGGTCTTTGGAATCAAGTGCTTGTATTCACTATAGCAAATAAAGGTGATTATGGTTAACCAAGGGTTAATTTTAGCCGATTGGTGTACCGCAAGAGGCCTGAAATGCACGCCGAATACGCCCTCTCGCGCCGAATGCACGAAGAGCGATGCAGAGTCGGAGATTAAGCTGCAACTTTAGGCCGCAAGCCTATGAATTTCAGGTCGATTTCTTTCTTTGAAATGCGATCTGGACGGCTCGGTTCAGCGCGACCGGGAGGACCGACATATGGTTCTCTCCCGCATATTCCTCAAACGTAATCGTTTCTGTGGATGACGCCAGTTTGGCCCATCTCTCAGCCATGTCGCGGGCGAGTTCTATCGTGCGTGTTTCTCTTGCCCGTTCTTGTCGTTTTTGCTCCTCGGCGGTGCCTTTATGGAAGGGCGCCAAGGTCTCGCCTTCATACTGACCGGCGGAAAGATGCAGCTCCATATCGAGCGGCTCTTTGTGCCTGTCGAGGAATTCTCTCTCCATCGAAAGAATAGCGGCATCTTCCCAGTAGATCGCCGGGCTTGCAGAAATCCAGCGGCTGAAGGCATTCGGTTTGCAAAACAGCGCGTAGAGCGTGAACAGGCCGCCGAACGAATGGCCGAAAAGTGTCTGGCGTGAGCGGTCGACCGCGACCTGCTGCTCTATCCAAGGCTTAAGCTCATCCTCGATGAGCGCCAGAAAACGTTCGCCGCCGCCGGTCTTCACATCCGGCGTATCGGGGAAGAATGGCGGATAGACGCGTCCGGGCGGTGGGCTCAAATCCCAGGAGCGGCGGAGCGGGTCATATGGCTCGTCCGTGGGATAGCCGATGGCAACAATGACGCCTTCCGCGACATTGGTTCCGTTCGGATAGCTCGCCTGTACTTTGAGTGCGTCGACAGCGGTCGCAAAACAGGCGTTCCCGTCGGTCAGGTATAGGATCGGCCAACCCTCCCGCGGTGCCGGCTTGTCCGGGCGATAAAGAAAGATCCTGTGCGGATGATCGGCATTGTCGAACTTCAGGTCAATGAATGTGCAGCCGGGAAGGGTGACCGGCGCCAGAATGGCAGCGGCATTATGTGACGAGGTATGGGACATGGCCTCTCCGGCTGACCGATCATGTAAGGCGCAGGAGCAACAGGCGCCGATGTTTGAAAGATGATGAAATTTCTCATATTATGAGTGGTGCGATCTGGCAAGCGGGCCAAATGCTTCGCTAAGCGTAATTTTCAGGTGTCTTCCGCAATCCGGTATTCGGCCGCCGGAGCCATTCTGCAACATGAGGGTGGAAACCAATAAAAAATATGACTCTTGCACTCATGTATTCTTGACGCCGGCGGTGCCTGCGAACTAATTTGCGCCATCTTTTTCAGAAACGGGCAGGCGCAAAGGGCTTATGAGGCAGAAATCCCATAATTATATCAGTAATTTGGCACGTAAGAGATTCCAGCTTGCAAGCAGCGCCACCGCACTTGCAACACTATTTGCTTTCAGTGGAAATGCCTTTGCGCAGGACGCTGCGGTCAATGCGAATGATGGAGGTGCCACCCAACTCGCGCCGATCGTCGTCAGCGGACAGTCGGGCGACGCAAGCGATAATACGACCGTAGCGGCAAAGAAGAGTAGGGGCGCCACTAAGATCAATACGCCCCTGGTCGAAACCCCTCGCTCCGTCTCGGTCATCACGAAGAAGGAAATGGAAGAGCGCGGCGCGCAGGACATCGTCGAGGCTGTGCGTTATTCTGCCGGCGTCCAGACCGGCTCCTATGGCTTCGATCCGCGCTTCGACCAGATCTATGTTCGCGGTAATGACATCACCATCGGCGGCGACTATCGCGATGGGTTGCGTCAGCCCTATATGAACTACGCCATGTTCCGGACTGATCCCTATGCACTCGACCGTGTCGAGATCATCAAGGGGCCTGTTTCCGTTCTTTACGGTGCCGGTTCGCCTGGCGGCATCGTCAACAAGATATCGAAGCTGCCGACAGACGAGACGATCAGGGAGGTCGGTGTTCTCTACGGGACATCGGACCGCGCGCAGACGATGTTCGATTTCGGCGGCCGGGTCAATCAAGACGATGACAGCATGCTGTATCGCATCGTTGGCCTTGCGCGAAAGGGCGATACCAATTTCGATATCGCCGACGATCGTTATCTGATCCAGCCGTCCTTCACCTGGAAGCCGGACGACACGACGAAAATCACCATCTATGGCTCGGCGCAATCCACCGAGACGGACGCAAATCCCGGCGCAATGATCGGCCCCGATGGCAATGTTCTCGATTATCGCGACAGCGACCCGGATTACGATTATCAGAGGACCAAGCAGCAGCAGGTCGGCTATCAGTTCGAACACGAGTTCGACGGCGGCTTCACCTTCCGTCAGAACCTTCGCTTTTCGCATCTTGATCTGAAAGCACGCTATCTTAGCACCTACAGCTGGGTCGGAGACGTCGCCCAGCGCGGTGCGACCGCGATCGGCGACAGGATGAATGTCTTCCAGGTCGACAACCAGCTAGAATCCAAATTCGATACCGGCCCGGCAGCCCACACCATGCTGTTCGGTCTCGACTATACCCGTATGAGCGATTCATTCGCCTATGGGATGGATGCAACGACCAGCCCCGCCTATGACTTCGATATCGACAACCCGACCTACGGAGTATCGGGTCCCACGCCCGCCTATAATGTCAGCCGGGTTGATGGCCGCCTGCAGCAGTTCGGCGCCTATGCCATGGATCAGATCGAACTCGACAAGTGGCGCTTCACGCTTGGCGGCCGTCAGACCTGGGTGAAGCAGTCGACCGACACCACCATTGTCTCCACCGATACGACCACGAACGACAGCCTCAACAAGAATGCGTTTTCCTACCAGCTCGGTGCAGTCTATCTCTTCGACAACGGCATCGCGCCTTTCACCAGCTATTCGACCTCCTTCAATCCGGTCACGGAGCGGTCTGCATCCGGCAGCATCCTCGATCCGGCTAAAGGCGAGCAGTATGAGCTTGGCGTGAAATATCAGCCGCCGGGCACCGACATCCTGCTCTCAGCCGTTGCCTATCACCTCGTCGAGAAGAACAAGCCGGTCCTGGTCGACCCGCTGACGCTCGTCTATGAGTCGCTGGGTGAGGTCACCAACAAGGGGATTGAGCTGGAAGCCAGGGCTAATATCACCGATGGCTGGGACGTGATTGCCGCCTACTCTTACAACCATTCCGAAATTACGCGGGGCGACGATCAAGGCAACGCGCCTGCGGTGACGCCAAAGAACATCGTCAGCCTATGGTCGAATTATACCTTCCAGGAGGATTCGGCTGCCAAGGGTCTGACCGTCGGCGCCGGCATTCGCTATACTGGCGAGACCTACACCAGCACGGCCAATACCGCCAAGAACGACGCGAGCTTCTATCTCGACGCTGCGCTTTCTTACGACTTCGGCGCGATCGACCAGAAATACAAGGGCCTCATCGCTTCTGTTGACGTCCGCAACATTGCCAACCGCCGCCTGACGGTCTGCAACGAGGGCTATTGCTACCTCGGACAGGGCCGCAACGTCACGGCTTCATTGAAGTATCGCTGGTAAACTTATCGGGGCGCCGTATTCTGTGCGGCGCCCGCTCCGCCCTGATAGCCTCCTCGTCGGCCGAACTCGACCTTATTGTAAGTAAGGCTGCCTTGCCGCCTGAGCCTATCGCGTAAGATATCCGCATTCTTGCCGATGCGGCGATGAGGCTGTAGCCTGGCAGAAGATGTGCCCGACCATTCCAGGGGGAGGTTCCGTATGGCCGAGGTCCTTTTGTTCCACCACGCACAGGGATTGACCCCGGGTGTGCGCGCGTTCGCTGATATGTTGCGGGGCGCCGGTCACATCGTGCACACGCCTGACCTATTCGACGGGCGCACTTTCCAGAGCATCGAAGACGGGCTCGCTTATATCGAGGGGATTGGATTCGACCATATGCGGGAGCGCGGCGCCCGCGTCGCCGACGAGCTGCCTGCTGCACTTGTCTACGCCGGGTTCTCGTTCGGTGTGCTACCTGCCCAGAAGCTGGCCCAGACACGGCCCGGAGCCCGAGGAGCTCTCTTCTTCCATTCCTGCCTGCCGATCAGTGGCGAATGGGCCTTCGGACCTTGGCCGCATGGCGTCCCGGTCCAGATTCATGGGATGGAAAACGACCTAATCTTCGTAGGCGAAGGTGATATCGATGCCGCCCGTGAGATCGTGGCAAGGGCCGAGGACGCGAAGCTTTTTCTTTATCCCGGCAATCAGCACTATTTCGCCGACAGTTCTCTCCCGTCGTATGATGCGGGTGCAACCGCACTGCTGACGAGCCGAGTGCTTGAGTTCCTCGATCGCGTCTGATCGAAGCCAGTGTAGCAACACCCGCACACTGCCCGCCTTCAGCTAGCACAAGCATCCCATTTGCATATATGCCGCGCTCGGGGAGCGTCTGCTACGTCAGACTATGCCGCTCTGCGCCGCTTCATCAGCAATATCAGCAGCAGCGGGGCGCCGACGAGGGCGGAAACCAGGCCGGCGGGCATCTGGTAGGGAAAGGCGATCATTCGGCCGAACCAGTCCGCGAGCACCATGAGGCCGCCGCCGGCGAGTGCCGCGCCGGTAAGCTGGGGCGCGGCGCGGCGCAGGCCGAGCTCGCGTGCCAGATGCGGCCCCATGAGGCCGATGAAGCTCAAAGGCCCGACGACGAGGGTGGCGGCTGCGGTCATGGCTGCGGCAAGAGCAAAGAGGCAGGCCCGGGCAAAGTTGACGCGAACGCCGATCGCCTGGGCCGCCTGGGTCCCAAGCGGCAGCAGATCGAGCCAGCGACGGGTCAGAAAGGCAAGCGCAAGGCCTGTCGCTGCTGCTGTCGTCGCAGAGATTGCCTTCGTTGTATCAACGAGATAGGTTGATCCGCTCATCCATTGCATCACGATCATTGCACGCGGATCGCCGCTCGCGACCAGCACGCTGATGAAGGCATCCAGCATGGCTCCGAGCGCAATGCCGGTCAGAAGTACCCGTTCCGGCGCGAAGCCGGACCGGATGCCGAACAGGAAGATGGCGATGAGGACGGCGAAGGCACCGATACCACCGAAGCCTAGTTGGGCGGCCATGCCGGGAGCGGGCAGAAGGAAAAGTGCGGCGGTGACGCCAAGGGTAGCGCCCGCCGAAATGCCTAAAACCTCCGGACTTGCCATCTCGTTGCCGCTGAGCCGTTGCAGGATGGCGCCGACGACGCCAAGCATCGTGCCCGCAGCAAAAGCACCGGCGACGCGTGGAAGGCGATAGGGCAGCACGTCGGGCCAATGGGGATAGGCAAGCAGCGTCCATGTTCCATCCGGTGCGCGCCCGAAGAAGACCGCGCCGGCCAGCAGAAGCACGAGTGCCGGAACTGATGCAAGCAAGAGTACGCGCGGCGTATGTAAGGCGCTGTTCGCATTCCGAGAGGGAGACGGCGTGCTGCGTTGCACGGCCTTCAGGCGCGGCAGCATCAGGAGCAGCAATGGCGCGCCCAGCAAAGCGGTGATGGCACCCGTCGGCAGGAAGGTCGAAGAGGCCCCGGAAAGCAGCATCACGGCCTCATCGGTCAGCAGCAGCAATCCTGCGCCGATGAGGGGCGACCAGACGAGCTGGCTTTTCATCTGTCGGGCGCCGGCAAGCTGAGCGATGCGTGGCGCGATGAGACCGATGAAGCCGATGACGCCGACCGCGCTGGTGACGATCGCGGCAAGCGCAATCGCGATGCAAACGGCAGCAATGCGCGTGCGCTTGACCGACAGACCAAGCCCGCTCGCGCCGTTATCGCCTAACTCCATGAGTCCCAAAGGCCGCGCCATGAGCAAGGCCGCGGAAGACAGGATGAGGATTTTCGGAAGAAGGGAAAGCGGAATGGTCCAGCTTTGCTGCGCCAGCGATCCAGCCCCCCAGATGAAGAGGCCGGAGAGATAGCGATCGTTCATCAGGACGAGAATGGCGGCAAGCGCTCCGCTCCAGACGCCGACGATCAGGCCGGCAAGCACGAGTGCCAAGGGCGAGAAGCCCCGCCTTGCACCGATCAGGAAAACGACTGCCGCAGCGGCGGCGCTGCCGAACAGGGCAACGGCGTCGCGGCTGAGGCCCTGAAGGGCCGGAAAGGCGAGCATGATGGCAACGAGCGCAAGATTGGCGCCTGCGGAAATGCCAAGTGTGGAGGGCGAGGCGAGTGGATTGCGCAGCACCTGCTGCAGCAGGCTTCCAGAGAGCGAAAGTGCGGCGCCGGCCAGCAATGCGGTAACGATCCTCGGTAGGGTTGAATAGACGAGCAGCAAACGCTGCGGATCGTAACCTGCTTCCTGCTCGAACAAGCGTGAAAGGTCAGGCGCCAGTTGATGCCAGGCAAGCAGGCTGGCGAGCACGAACAGCGTCAGCGCCACGGTTGGAGCACCGAGGACGTTATTTGCTTCGGTGCGGATCATGCGACTGTTTCCAGATGGTCAAGCAATATGCGCGCGAAGCGCTCCGCTTCCTGCACCATGCCGAACATCAATGTGCCCGGCAGCACGGAGACGCGTCCGTCTCTAACGAAAGGGAGGCTGGTCCACAGCGGACTATCCTGCAGATTGTCGAGAACGTTCGGCGGTAGCAGTGGTTCGAATGCGATGAGGCGCAGGCTTTGATCGAGCGTCGCCAATTGCTCCAGCCCGATCGTCTCGAAGCCCCAGTAATCGCCCGGCCTGATCCAGGCGTTTTTGAGCCCGATCCTGGTCATGACGTTCTGGTAGAGGCCAGCGCCGCAATAGATGCGGGCATGGCGCGGGTCGACAAAATTGATGAGCGCCAATGGTGGAGGGTTGAGCTTTTTGACGCGGTTTGCGCAGTCGTCGAAGAATTGTTCCGACCGGGCAAGGAATTCTTCCGCCTGTTGCCGCCTGCCGATGGCGTCGGCCAACTGACGCGTCGCCTCGATGGAGCGTGGCAAAGCTTCGCCGCCTTCGGCATAGATCGTCAGTTCCAGGACCGGCGAAATTACCTCCAGTTGCGGCTTCAAAGGCGCAAGATAGGGCGTCGTCAAGATCAGGGCCGGCTTGACGCTTGCCAGGACCTCGAAATTGATCTCGCTGGTGGTGCCGAGATCGATGACACCTCCAGGCATTTTCGGTTCGACGACCCATGTGTCCCAATCGGCAAGCGAGGCGATGGCGGCGGGCGTGACGCCGAGCGCCAGCAGTGTCGACGCCAGGCCGTAATCGAGGGAAACGATCGGGCCGGATATGGTTTCGGCAGCCACATCCACTTGCGGAACGGCAAAAAGTGCCGCAGCAGCAAGCAGCGTGCGGCGGGAGAGCATCAGGTTCTCGAAGCTGCTTTCAAATGACATAGGCAAGCGGCGTTCCATGCACGGGATGGGCGGTGACGCCCATGTTGGTGCCGTAGATCGTATTGAGCGTTTCGGCCTTCATGAGGCTTGGCGACGAGCCTGCTGCAATGAGGCGCCCTTGCTTCAGCGCATGCAGATGATCGCAGAAATGTGCCGCGACATTGATATCGTGCAGGACGAGAATGACGCTCAGATCCTTCGTCCGGCAAAGCTCGCGCACGAGCCCGAGGATTTCCATCTGGTGGGCGATGTCGAGTGCCGATGTCGGCTCGTCGAGCAACAGGCAGCGGCTGTCCTGGGCAACCAGCATCGCGATCCAGACACGCTGGCGTTCGCCGCCGGAGAGCGTATCCACCATCCGGCCTGCCAGCGTATCGACATGCGTGAGCTTCATCGCGGTCTCGACTTTTTCCCGATCGATATCGGTGAACCGCCCGAGCGCGCCATGCCAGGGATAACGCCCGCAGGCGACAAGCTCCTCGACGGTCATGCCGGCAGCGGAACTGGTGTCCTGCGGCAGATAGGCGACGGCGCGGGCAAAGGCGCGCATGTCATAGGAGCTGGCGGCTACGCCATCGAACAGGATGCGCCCGCCGGTCGGCTGAATCTGTCGAGCCAGCAGTTTGATCAGCGTGGATTTGCCGGAGCCGTTATGGCCGATCAGACCGGAAATCTCGCCCGCCTTGAAGCTGATATCGAGCGGGTGCAGAATGGTCTTGCCGTCGACCTCGAAACGCAGGCCTTCCGTCGTGAAGACGGTTGCGTGATTCTGATCGTATCCGGTGATCGTTTTGTCGTTCATGGTCATTATCATTCCTGCTGAAGCGCGCTGGCTTCGTGAAATTCCGATGGCCGGCGGGTGGCCTGGTTAGTTTATTGAGGTCAATGGCTTGACGAAGAAGAGGCACGGATCGCTTTCACGCCAGAGGGTCGGGAATATCTCGGCGCGGATGAAGCCGTTTCTATCGTAGAAGGCGCGGGTCTTTTCATATTGCGGTTCGTCCCTGCCGCGCGGCGCGAGTGTCTTGACCGTCAGGAGCTTGCAATCGGAAGAGCGGGCGAAGGTCTCGGCTGCGGCCAGCAATCGCTTGCCGACGCCGCTGCGATGGTGTCGGCGCCTGGTTGCTATCACGAGAATCTCCATGGCGGCTGGCGGATGGGCGCGCAGCGCAACGAAGCCGGCAACGGTATCCGCCTCGACGCAGCCGAACATCGGCAGGGTCTCCACGGCACCCGCACAGGCTTCGATGACATCGGGGTCGGTAAACCAGTCGGTCAATTCCGACATGATGTCACGACAGATAGCGCCTTTGGATTTGGTTATCTCGATGGCTTCCTGCATCTGTTCTTCCCTTTCCTGGCGGTGGAGCGCGGTTCGCAGGCGATGGTGGCGAACCACCACTAGACCCGCATCTCGCGCACCCGTGTTGTTCGGTTTCGTTTGTGACTGCCGCCGGCAGCGCAAGCATGGTCGGCCTCAAGCGAAATGGCGGCGAGGCATCGCGAATGCGCCTCCCGCAGGAGGCCGCAAACAAGGGCGCACGATACGCCCGCCTCCTTGGCAATGATGTTTTGGGGGATATCGTCGAAATAGTGCTCTTCATAGAACTTCCGGGTTCTGGCGGGCATGGATTCGACCGTGCAGCGGAAGGCCTTGTAGGCCTCGGCCTCGTGAAGATGCTCCTCGGGGCTTCCATAGGCCGAGGTATTGCCGCCGACTTCCTCTTCGACGAACAGGCCGCGCTCATATTGCCGGCGCCGCATATGATCGGTTGCCAGATTGCGCACCATGCGCATCACATAGGGCGTGGGAGCCGCTATATCCTCCTTCAGTGGCTTGGAGACCAGTTGCAGGAGAACTTCCTGCACGACATCCTCGGCCAAGCTCATGCAGCCTGTGATCCTGCGTGCGACGGAGAGGAGCTTCGGATAGGCGTGAAGTGCTGTTTGGAGTTGCTCATTGGAAGTCGACTGCGAATGGTTGGCAATCATGTCGGGCTCTCGCTGAAATCCAAAGTTGCATTTCTGTGTGCCCCTCTTTTTGAGAGGGAACCTATAAAACATGACAATGATAGTCAAGATAGCGGAGTCGAAAAGTGAAGCATCTCCTAAACCAAGGTTTATCCACCTGATTTTATTTTAATTTTTTTAGCAATCTAGAAGAAAATCCCGCTTTTGTGATGCTGCCATTGCGGCCGTGCCACAGCTCTTGAGGTCGCGATAGCCCATTGAAAATCCCCGCTTTCTCCATTGCTGATCCTGCCGGAATGGATGAAAATCGCTTCGTCCGATATCCGGCTTTTGCTTTCAAAGGTTGTATTTCCCGGCGCCAGCATCACACCTTGCGCGTCGGCCAGAAAACCCTGGCCGAAGCATTTCAACGCAGCCTCTTTCTGAACCCAGCAGGCGAGAAAAACATCGTGGCGATATCGCTCATCCAATTGATGCACCTGATTGAGCTCTTGTTCGGAAAGGATCATCGGCATGATCTCGGAGGCTTCCTTCTCCGAAAATGCGTCGAGGCGCTCGATATCGATACCGATGCGGCCGCCGCGACAGATCGCGAGCGCTATGTGGTCTTTGGTGTGCGAGAGATTGAAGTCGATGTCGGGGTAATCACGCAGGTAGGGCCTGCCGGAAGGGGTAATCGCGAGACAAAGTGCTTGCGGGGCGCAGCCAAGCAGATTGGCGATAATGCTTCGGCACAGCACCCGTCCGGCAACGAAAAGGCGCCGCGCCGGGCATGATCTGAATGCTGCGGCACGGCTTTTTTCTGCCTCGCTCAAAATCGAGTCCGGTACGGGAAGCTCGTCAGACAGGTACAGGCTATGAAGCTCTACCTGCGCTGTCTCTTCCCCCGGTTGAGCCGTTTTCACCTATTCCGCTGCCTGTCCCATGTGAGAGGGAAGGTTCGACGGCTGCCCGTGCGTTTCCCACTGTACGATGGGATCGAGCTGATCGAGATCGAAATGTGGGCGACCGAGCAATGCATTGGCAATCACGGCGCTGCGCCATGCGGCGAGGCTGAGCTGCGGTTCGGCGATGCCGTGGCTATGGCGTCCGGCATTGAGAACGAAGATGTGGTTCTCACGCGGCCCGTCCCATGCCAGCGAGAAGTCGCTTTCCAGCACCGGTTCACCGATGGCGTTGAGTTCGATGCGATTTTCAAGCGAATGCAGGAATTGCGGAAGGACAAAGCGATAGCCGGTTGCAAAGACGACCATGTCGACAACAAGCGTCTCGACGCTGTCATCGAAACCGTTGCGCATGGTCAGCGTGATTTCGGGACCATCCTGCTCGGCTGCGATGACATTGCGGAACGGGCGCAGTGATATGCCCTGATCGGGGTTATCGGCGGCATCGAGCTTTCGCTCGTAGAGCCGGCGATAGAGTTTTTTCAAGGTGGATGCGGAAACGCCGTCGCTCGCCAGCACCTGCCGGCGTGTGTGCGTGAGCCGCAGCTCTTCGGGAAGTCCGTGGAAACGCTCCATATAGCCTGGCGTGAAGAGCTCGTTGGTGAATGGCGTCGCGTCGAGCGGCTCGAAATTCGGCCGGCGGCTGATCCAATGGATGGACGAAACCCTGTTCAGATCTATAAGCGCATCGACGATCTCCGCCCCGCTTTGGCCGCCGCCGATAACGGCAACACGGGGCGCTTTGACATCACCGATACGCTGCGTCGCTTCGCTGCTGTGGAAGGTCATGGATTTGGGCAGCTGTTCGGCCCAGGCCGGACGAGACGCAATCTTGCCGACGCCGACGGAGAGATTGCGGGCGCTGATTGCGCCATCCTCGGTGGCAATGGAGAAGAAGCCGTCGTTGGCGTGGACCTCCCGGACGCTGGCGCCGAAGCGCAGCGACGTCAGGCCGCGCGCGACCCATCCGAGATAGTCGGCGAATTCTTTACGCGGAACGGCTTCATATTCCGCATTGAGAAATTGATAAAAGCGTTTATGCGCAACAAGATAGGAGAGGAAGCTCCACGGACTTGTCGGGTTGGTGGCGGTTACCAGATCTTTTAGAATGGAGGTCTGCATTTCCGCGCCCGGCAGCATCATTCCCGGATGCCATGCGAAGGATGGGCGCCGCTCGAAGAAGCGGACGGAAAGTTGCGGTATGGAATCGAGCTGAGCGGCAAGGCTGAGGTTGAAGGGACCGATACCGGCCCCGGCGAGGTCGAGCACGTGCGATGTCATGATGCAGCTCCAGAATGATGTCGAAGAGGGGTTACTTGACGGTGTCTTTGGACAGCGGCGCCGGCGCAAAGGCATGATCGAGCCGCCGGGCGAAACGCTGGTGGAAGGGCGTCTTGCCGATGATCGTCAGATGGTTGGTGCCGGTGACGATCTCCGATGCCGTGGCGTTAGGGGAATAGCGCCGCCAGTCGATGACGTTGAGGGCGCGCGTCAGAGAATCCTCGGCCGCAAAGGCATGGATGCGAAAATCGGATTGCTCCAGGCGGTAGTTTCGGAAGATCATCGCATTATCGATGAGGATCCAGAACGTATGTTCTTCCGAGCCGATATCGGGACCATCCGTCGGCAGTTTGACATTATGTTTGACGACATGGTGGAGGAACTGTTCGTAAACCTCCTCGTTCATAGCGGCGAACAGTCTCTTCCAATCCTCGCGCATCGGCGTGGTGGCAAGCCAACTCTGCACGGCAGCATGGGTGCGATCCCGGATACCGTCTTCGAAGCGCGGCATGATGCCGACGGTAAATTCCTCGTCCATGTCGCAGACATCGACCATGCCGATCATGCGCAGATCGATGTCATCGCCGAGCTGACGGGCTGCCTCATAGGCGAGCAGCCCGCCCCACGACCAGCCGAGGAAGGCGCATGGCCGGCCCTTGGCTTGTCTGCGCACGGCTTCCGCATAGCGCGCCGTGATATCTTCGACGCGGGTGCTGAGCGTCTTGGTCTCGGTCAGTGAATAGCAGATGAAGCCGGTCGCCGGCTGTTCCGGCCCGAGATAGTCGACAAGCCGCATATATTCGCGCGTGCTGACGAGCAGGCCCGGGAAGCAATAGAGCACCGGCCGATCGCCATTGCGTCTGAGGTAGACGACGTCGACGCCGGTTTCATCGCGACTGCCGTCTATCGCCAGTGCCAGATCGCGAACCGTCGGATGGTTGAACATGTCGGCGATCGACAACGGCCATTCGGGATGGCGCATCTTCAGGCGCGAGACGATGCGCACGGCCATCAGCGATTGCCCGCCAATATCGAAGAAATTCTCCGTGACACCGATATCGCCGATGTCGAGGATGTCTTTCCAGACCTCCAGGATTGCTTTTTCCTTGTCATTGGCGGGCGCCGCCATTTCCCGTTCGATACGCGGTACCGGCAGGGCGGCGCGGTCCAGTTTGCTGTTCGGCCCCATCGGCAGCCTGTCGATCAGCATGATCGTTTGCGGCACCATGTAATCGGGCAAGGCGGTCATGGCGGTGCGGCGCAGTTCTGTCACGCTCAAGCTTTCGCCCTCGCGCGGCACCACATAGGCGACCAGAGAACTACGTCCGCCGTCATTGTGCAGCAGGATGACAGCCTCGGCGACACGTTGGTCTGAGCGCAGCACAGCTTCGATTTCGCCTGGCTCGATGCGGAAGCCGCGCAATTTGATCTGGTGATCGACGCGGCCGGCGAATTCGACGATGCCGTCCTCGCGCCAGCGGCCGAGATCGCCTGACTTGTACAGTCGTCCGCCCGGTGTGAAGGGATCCGGAATGAAGCGATCAGCCGTCAGCTCCGGCTGGCCGAGATAGCCGCGGGCCAGGCCGCTGCCGCCGATATAGATTTCGCCGATTACACCGACCGGGACGGGCGCGAGGTCGGCATCGAGCACATAGATGCGTCGATCGCCAACGCCGCGGCCGATCGGCGCGACGGTCCCTTCGAAGCGAGTTCCCGCCGGGATCTTCCAGATCATCGGCGTCATGATCGTTTCGGTCGGACCATAGCCGTTGATCAGCAGCTGCGCCTTCAGGTTCTCGGTGATCATGTCAAACACCGCCTGCGACAGCGCCTCGCCGCCGAAGGAATAGAGCCGCAGCCGCGGGATTTCGTTGTTCTCGCCCGCATATTCGGCAAGGCCGCGCACATAGCTTGTGGGCAGGCTGGCATTGTTGACGCCGTGCCGCTTCATGGCTGCAAAGGCATCTTCAGGCGTGGCAAGCTTGTCTTGCGTCAGCACCACACCGCCGCCTGCCATCAGTGGCACCATCCAGCGCTCATGGCCGCCGTCCGAAGTGAAGGGCAGTACCGGATATTCGCAGGACTCCTCGCTCATTTCGTAGATGCGCAGGGTCGCCTTGCAATGGTGGGCGAGCGGGCCGTGCTCGACGGCGACGCCTTTCGGCACGCCCGTCGAGCCTGACGTGTAGATCACATAGGCAAGTTGCTGCGGGGCAATGATCGTTGCCGGTGCGTCGACGCTCTCCGCGGACAGGTCGATGGCATCGAGATTAAGATAGGGTGTTGCGATATCGCTCGGCAGGTTGGCGATATGCTTTGCCCGGGAGATGACGAGCGAGAGGCCCGGAGCGGTCAGGATGTGACGATTGCGGGCCTCAGGATGATCCGGCTCCACCGGCGTGAATGCGCCGCCGGCCTTCAATACAGCAAGAATGGCGATGATCGCGTCGATCGATTTTTCAAGGGCGATAGCCACGCGTTTTTCCGGGCCGATCCCCATCGCGATCAGCCGATGGGCCAGCCGGTTGGCGGCAGCTTCGAGTTCGCCATGTGTCACGGATTTCTCGCCCTGTGCGACGGCAAAGGCGTTCGGCCGCCTTTTCGCCTGCGCGGAGATGACCTCGTGGATCGGTGTGCCGTCGTCCGCTTCCGGTGCGTCGGGATAGGGTGCGGAAAGCCTGTCCAATTCCTCTGGCGACACGAAGGGGATGTATTTGACCTGTGCGCCGGGATTGGCATTCAACTGCGCAAGCGCAATGACAAGATCGTCGGCGAAGCGTATGATCTGCTTTCGATCATGCTTCTGCGGGTCGAAACCGATGCTGATACGCAGTTTGCCGGCGGATGCCGAAGAAACGGTAACGACCAGATCGGCATCGCGGCGCGCCTGCGGTTTGATGGGGCTGCGCAACGCGACGTCGCTCGAGGTTGCTTCAAGGAGACGCAGGGGCGGACGCACATCGAGGAGCGTCTTGACGAGGCCGGTGGTGTCGAAGGATTCGTCCCGTCTTATCAACGCATCGGCAAGGGCCTCGAAGGGCAGGGATTGCCGGGTTACGGTCTCGATTTCCTTGACGAATGCATTGCGAACGTCCTTGAGCGTCATGGCGCCGTCGAGTTCCGGCGTCAGGATCAACACGTCCTCGTTGCGGGCGGCAACTCTTTGCCTTTCCAGACGCGTGACCAGGCCGATCCTCTGAGTGCCGTATCCGGTATGGCGCCGCAGGGCGATCCCGAGGGAGGCAAGCATGTCCTCGGAGATGTCAGCGGACGATTGTATCGGCACGTCAAGCATATGCTCGAACCATGCCTCGTCGGCCGTGTTTTTCCCCGCCGATGTTTGCGGCAGGAGCGACGCAATATTCTCCTGAGCCGTCAGCCGCTGGAACCAGAAGTCGATTAGCTCCGGTGCCGCAAGGCGTGGTGCACCATTGGCAATCATCCACGAAGCGGCGTCGGGTAACGCCGTCTCTACGATATCCGCTGGGGCGTGACGGTCGATGTTGCGAAGGAAATCCGTAGCAAGCAGGTCGAGCGCCGCAGCGTCGGCAAGAATTGCGTGGAGGGAAAATAGTGCACCCACCGCCCGCCCTTCTTGCGCCAGGAGAATGAAACGGGCCGGATTGCCATCGGTAAGGTCGATCGGGCGGACCTGTTCCGCCGTAGCAGCCGCGGTCAACGCCTCGTCCGGGTTTTCGCCTGCAGTCAACGTCGCCTCGATGATCTCGACGAAACGATCGTTCTTCAGGATCTGCTGGACGGCGCCGCCCGCCCGCGCCTCGAATTCCGAGGTGATGAGGGGATGTTGCCGAGAAAGTTCTGATAGGCCCTCGCGCGCGAGGTCAAGAGAGATCGAAGGGAAGACGATCCCGAGTATTTGTCGCCCGTAGACGACTTCGTTACCCGTCTCCGATAGGAGCCAGATACGTGACTGTGCTGGCGATAGCGAGCATTTGGCGAGGTAATCCGTATCGTTTGCTGCCTTGGCGTTCCGATCGTGGACAGTCATTTCTTCGCCATTCTCCCTGGGTGTACTGAAATACATATCTAATCAATCGAAATACAATAGCGTATACATCTCAATATCTATTGTAGATATTAATTTTAATCGATTGATATCTCTGACTTCTGGCGTCGATAAACTCGGATAATCCGGGAATTACATCAACGCAGCTGCATGACGAATGGTGTTTGGGAAAATTCAGGAGATTTTCAAAAAATATTTCCGGAAAATATTTTGAATTTTTGCCGATGCCGTTCGTCACCGCAGAATTAGCGCTGTGCTTGGACTGTCGATCTCAGCCGGCGGTTCTGAAGATATGGAGATGAAATATGGATGTTTCCCTGGCGATGAGGAGCGATGGAGCAGCGGAGAAATCCTCTGATCTGCGCCTGCCGGCTTCGGGCTTTGAGAGCAGTGCGCTTGTCTGCGGCCAGCCGCTCATCATATCGGCAGGGTCTGCACCAGGGAGTTTCCGCGTCGAGCATCACGGAGTGAAGGTGGCCTCAGGTCATCTATCGGGGCCTGCCACCAATCTCCTGGTCTTTGATACAATCTCGACGGCGATGCCGCCGCTTTCTGGCGAGGATATCGTCAACGCCGTGTCGGAAGCCGTTCTGACGTGCAATCCGCATCTGATTTGCTTCGAGATCACGCTTGCGGATGATGATCTTGCAAGGCGACTGCTGGAGACCGGCGCGATCGAGCGTAGCGGCGAGCGCCTCATCGTGCGGCCGGAATCCTTTTTCCAGCAGGCAAGATCCTGGCTCGGACGTGCGCCAAAGGCCTATCCGGAATTGCCGACCCTGACGAATGGTGCCCTTCATCCGCAGCGGCCGCCGAAGCCCACTGGCCGCGTCTACAGCCGCTTCATTCCCTGGCTGAATACCCAGCTTGGCTTCCATGTCGCCGATATCGAGGCCGATCTTGCGCATTTCCATCGCTGGATGAACGATCCGAGGGTTGCTGCCATATGGGAAGATAGCGGCGATCTTTCCTATCATCGCGATTTCATCGCCGGTCGCCTTGCCGACCCGCGCACGCTGCCGCTGATCGGAACCTTCGGCGGCGTGCCCTTCGGTTACTTCGAACTCTATTGGGCAAAGGAAGACAGGATCGGACCGCATTACGACGCCGATGGCTATGATCGCGGCTGGCATGTGGCGATCGGTGAGGATGATTTCCGCGGAAAAGCCTTCGTCAGCGCTTGGCTGCCATCGCTGATGCATTACATGTTCCTGGCCGATCCACGCACCCGCCGTATCGTCGGCGAGCCGATCCATCATCACGTCCAGCAAATCCGCAATCTCGACCGTTCCGGCTTCGCCAAGGTTAAGCATATTCAGTTCCCGCACAAGAAGGCGCTGCTGGTCATGCTCCTGCGCGAGCGCTTCTTCATGGACCGGCTGCTGCTGCCGGATCTCACCGGCTTGCCCACGGAAGATGGACAGCCTGTCCTTGGCTCGCTGGCGCGAGGCGCCTGATGAAAACAGCCGTCGATATGAACGATCCGCGCGTCAAGCGGCTCGTTCTGGCGGTCGCGCTTCCGGCCGTGGCTGGACTGGCCGCCAGTGCCGGCCATCATGCGATCAACGCGATCTTCCTGGGAACGCTCGGCCCGGACGTGCTGGCGGGCATCAGTCTGGTCATGCCGCTGTTTCTGCTTGTCGCGGCTGCAGGTCAGGGGCTGGGTATCGGACTTGCGACGCTGCTTGCGCGCTATCTTGGCGAAGGGGATATCAAAGCCGCGGCGTCGGTCGCCACGACAGCGCTCGCGGCGACGATCCCGCTCGGCATCCTCTTGTCGATGCTGATCTATCTCGGCCTGCCGGATTTTGTCGGCGCACTTGGCGCCAGCGACAATCTCCTCGCCCCTGGGCTCGATTATGGGCGGCTGCTTGCTTTCGGGGTGACGCTCGGGCTTTTGCAGGCTATCTGCGATTTCATCGCGATTGCCGAGGGCAATTCACGTTTCTCGATGATCGTGTTGATCGCGAGCTTCGCCTTGAACGCGATTCTCGACCCTGTCTTCATCTTTCTCTTCAAGCTCGGCGCGTCCGGCGCAGCACTGGCGACCGTTGTTTCGTCCATTGCAGCCCTTGCATGCTATGCCGTCTACCTCCTGCGCCGATGGGGAACGGTGAGCGTGACCGGCGGGGCGATTTGCTGGCAACTGCTTTGGCCGATCGCGCGGATCGGCCTTCCCGCTGCCGCAACAAGCATTGTCACCGGCCTCGGCTTTCTGGTCCTGATGCGGGAGGCCGCGGTCCATGGCGGCGATACCGGCGTCGCCGCAACGGCGATTGCCATCCGGCTGATGACTTTGGGACAGCTTCCGTTGTTTGGTTTTTGCCTCGGCGCCCAGAGCGTCGTCAGTCATGCCTTCGGCGCTGGCGATGCCGAGCGCCTGAAAGCCGTGATCCGCTTCATGCTGGCTGTGACGATACCGGTCGCATTGCTGTATTCCATCTTGCTGTTCTTGGCTGCCGAGCCGATCGCACGCTTGTTCACGGATAACCACGAGGTCGTGGATGAGGCAATCGCTTGGCTGCGGTCCCTCTTTCCGATCTTTCCGCTTGCGGCGTTTCAATCCGTCCTGCTCGTCATGCTGCAATCGCGGGGCCGGGCAGGTCTCTCCGCGCTCGTGGGGCTTGCACCGCAGGGCTATCTGCTGATCCCGCTTCTGCTCCTGCTGCCGCTTTGGATGGGCTTTGCCGGCGTCTCCATTGCTGCCGCTGCCGCTGCCATTCTCGCTGCCATCCTCGGCGGCTTTGTCGGGTGGAGGGAATGGCTCGCCATTCTGCCGGCCGACGCACCGGGCCGCCTTGTTGGCCAATCGACACTTCACTCCTGACCTAAGAGGAACGCCATGAACGAGACGCCAAGATTCGACGCCTACCGCCACGCCATTCCAGATGCGCTGATGCCGCCGCGCGACGATCCGTTCGATGCGGCCGTGCCGCCGATCTACCAGACATCGCTCTTTCTGTTCGATAGCTACAAGGAGCTGGAGGACGTCTTCGCCGGCCGTTCGAAGAAGCCGATCTATTCGCGCGGCGACAATCCGACCGTGCGGCTTCTGGAGCGCAAAATCGCCGAGATGGAGGGCGCGGAAGAGGCGCGTGCCTTTTCGAGCGGCATGGGCGCAATTGCCGCCGCGGTTCTCGCCTTCGTCGGACCCGGCGACCGTATCGTCACCGTGCGGCACGTCTATAGCGACGCCTTCCGCTTCTTCGAAAAGGTGCTGAAGCGCTTCGGCGTCGTTGTCGACTATATCGACGGCACCGATACACAAGCCATGATTGCGGCACTTCCGGGTGCCAAGCTTGCCTATCTCGAAAACCCGACCTCGATGGTTTTCGAGCTGCAGGATCTGACCGCGATCGCCGAGGCCGCTCGCCGCCATGGCGTCGTAACGATGGTCGACAATTCCTGGGCCACGCCGCTCTTTCAGAAGCCTCTCTCCGTCGGTATCGATATCGTCATCCACGCCGCCTCGAAATATCTCGGCGGACAGAGCGACACGGTGGCGGGACTTGTCACTGGCTCGAAGGCGCATATCGACCGGATCAACAGCGAAATCTATCCCTACACCGGAGCGAAGCTCGCGCCGTTCGAAGCATGGCTCGTCCTGCGTAATTTAGAGACGCTGCCATTCCGCATGCGCCATCATCATGAAGCCGGGCTCGAAGTGGCGTCCTGGCTCGATGCCCATGCGGATGTGACCAACGTCATGCATCCGGCACTCGGCGACCATGCCGGAAAGAGCACTTTCAGCGGCTTCGGCGGGCTGTTTTCCTTCGAGGTTTCGGACCGCATCGATGTAGCCGATTTCGTCGATGCATTGCGCCTCATTCGCATCGGGGTGAGCTGGGGCGGGCCGGAAAGCCTGGTGGTGCCGGCAAAGGCAGCACTCAGCATTTCGCCGGAGACCAATGTCTTCGCGCGCTTTGGTGTCAGCGACCGCACGATCCGCCTGAACGTCGGGCTGCACGCGGCCAAGGAGATCATTGCCGATCTCGAGCAGGCACTTGCCGCCGCCAGGTTCTAGCCAGCTGCAGCACTCTTGTATCGAGAAAGGGTGGAGTGACACGGTCGCTCCGCCCATACTATTATTCATTGTTGATCCATTCCCGCCCTGACCCGATCGAGACAAGATGACCATCCCTTCCAATGAAACGCTGAGCGCGCTTGCCGCCGAATATGGAACGCCGCTCTGGATCTATGATGCCACTGCAATCCGCCGCCGCATCGCGCAACTCTCCGCCTTCGACGTCATTCGCTATGCGCAGAAGGCCTGTTCGAACATTCATATTCTGAAAGAGATGCGCAAAGCGGGCGTGCGGGTCGATGCCGTCTCGCTCGGCGAGATCGAGCGGGCGATGCGGGCAGGTTTTTCCGCTGGGAATCCGTCGGGAGCTGCGGAGATCGTGTTCACTGCCGACGTCTTCGACCGGCCGACATTGGAACGTGTCATTGCCGACAAGATCGAGGTGAATATCGGTTCCATCGATATGCTGCATCAATTGGGTGAGCGTTCGCCGGGTCATCGGGTATGGCTGCGCATCAATCCCGGTTTCGGGCATGGCCATAGCAAAAAGACCAACACCGGCGGCGAAACCAGTAAGCACGGAATCTGGTTCGAGCAATTGCAGGAAGCCGTCGCGCTGACGCGGCAATATTCGCTGAAGCTCGTCGGGTTGCACATGCATATCGGTTCCGGCGTCGATTATGGGCACCTACAGCGTGTCTGCGGTGCGATGATCGGATTCTGCCGCGCGCTGGATGTCGATATCGAGGCGATCTCAGCCGGCGGTGGACTTTCCGTGCCGTACAGGGAAGGTGAGGCAGAGATCGATCCCGCTCATTATTTTTCGCTCTGGGACAAGGCGCGGCGCGAGATCGAGGCGCATTTTGGCCATACAATCCGGCTGGAGATCGAACCGGGCCGCTTCCTGACCGCCGATTCCGGCGTATTGCTGGCTGAAGTCAGAGCCGTCAAGATGATGGGCCGCAACCGCTTCGTCCTCGTCGATGCCGGCTTCAGCGATCTTGCCAGACCGGCTATGTACGGCAGTTATCACCATATCTCAGTCATTCCAGGCACAGCGCCTCGCGATACCGCCGGAACAACCTTCCCGTCAGTCGTGGCAGGCCCCCTTTGCGAATCGGGTGATGTTTTCACGCAGACGGACAATGGCACCGTAGAAACGCGCGATTTGCCCGAAACCCATGTCGGCGACTATCTCGTGTTTCATGGCGCCGGCGCTTACGGGGCAACCATGTCGTCGAATTATAACAGCCGTCTTTATGCACCGGAGGTCCTGATCGACGGCGAGACCCATCGCTTGATCCGCAGGCGCCAGACACTCGATGAGCTGTTCATGCTGGAAGCCATCTAGCCGCCATCGATTTCAAAGCAAAGTTGAGCGGGGCTTTTCTGCGGTTGCGAAATGAATATAGTGACTACGACCGTGCGTCGTGGCGCTCGGCCGTTCTCACATCGTCACCGGCCGCAAGGCGCGAAAGTTCTGCACCGCTATGCTGGCCTGGCTCGATCACAAAACCGAAATCGTCGAACACGCCGATCAATCCGCGCAATATTTCGAGCCGGCCCACGCCGCCTATTATGGCGGCAAGCCCGGCCAGCCGCTGAAGCTTATGCTGCAGGCGCGCAGCGACTTTCTGTCGATCTGGCGTCGCGCGGATTATCGCGAGCATGTGGCGGAGTTCAAGCTTCTGGGCCGGCAGCTCGTCATCGTCAATTCGCCCGAGGCTATCCGCTATGTGGTTGCCAAGCGCCATGAGAACTTCGAGCGCAAGACGCCGCAGATGCGACGCGCGCTGGAATATCTGCTGGGTGACGGCTTGTTCATTTCCGACAAAGAGACCTGGAAGCAGCGCCGGCCGCTGGTCTCCGATATCGTGCATAAAAACCGCGTGCCGGCCTTTGGTTCGATCATGCAGAGCACGGCAAGCGAGCTTGCCGACCGCTGGCAAAGCTTGGGCGAGGGCGCGGAGGTCAATGCCTTGTTCGAGATGGCCGGGCTGACGGCGGAGATCATCTCGCGCAGCGTCTTCGGCAATGATCTCGGCGAGGAGAGCGCCAATGCGGTCACCGAAGGCTTTGCGAGCTACCAGTCGCTGGTCGATTCCATCAATTTCGGTTATTTTCTCGGCTTCGATGAGGGCCTGCCGATCATCAGGACGCCGAGCTTGAGCCGGTCGGTGAAACGCATTCACCGCATCATCGACCAGGTGATCGAAGATCATCTGGCCGGCAAGGGTGATAACAGCTCGATGGTCGAACTGCTGATCCGCCGGCAGCAGCGCAATCCCGAGCTGAAACTCGATGTCGTGGCGCTTCGCAATGAGGCCGCCACCATCTTCATGGCCGGCCACGAAACCACTGCGGCGACCCTGACCTGGACCTGGTATCTGCTCGCAGGTGCGCCCTGGGTGGAGGAGGCGATTCATGCGGAAATCGAGGCTGTCTGCGGTGATCGGGTCCCCTCGATCGATGATGTCGCGAAGCTAGACTGGTGCCGCGCGGTCATCGAAGAGACGCTGCGCCTCTATCCCCCTGTGCCGATTTTGGCCAGGCAGGCCGCCGAGCCGGACCAGATCGGCGACGTGAAGGTACGCAAGGCAGCGCTAGTTCTGATCGTGCCATGGATCCTGCATCGCACGGATTCGCTCTTTCCCGAGCCGCATCGCTTTCATCCGGAGCGTTTCCTCGGCGAGGCACGGCCGACGCCTTACAGCTATATTCCCTTCGCGGCCGGCCCGCGTGTATGTCCGGGCCTGCAATTCGGCCTCACCGAGGCGATCCTCTGCCTGGCGATCTTGGCTCAACGTTTTCGCATTCGGGTCAGAGATGGACATAAGGTTCAGCCACAATGCCGCCTGACATTGCGTCCGCGTGGCGGCATGCCCGTGACACTGCATAGGCGCCGGGGATGACGACCGAGACCGATAAAGAAGTCACCGCCGGTAAGCGCAAGGCGTGGACCTATGAGCCGCCGAAAGCTCCGCCCCTTGCCGATTTCGTGGCTGGCGGCGACCGGCGCAAGGCATTTCTGCGCTATTGGCTTTATGAGAATATCGACAACGCTATCGATCTCTTCCTCTATTTTGCCTTCATGCTATTGCCGGCGAGCGTCTGCTCTGACCTTGGCGGTTGGCTCGGACGAGTTCTGGCTCCGCGCTTCCATAAAAGCGCTTATGCGCGCGCCGCAGCTAATCTCAAGATGATCAGGCCCGAGCTTGGCGATGCAGAGCTCGATAAGCTCCTCAGGGCTTATGCTGATTCTCAAGGGCGGCAGATGGCGGAATATTCAGTCGTGCCGAGACTGGCACGACGGCACGTTCGCATGATTGGCACCGAAGGACTGGTCGAGCGTTGCAGTAAAGGGCCGGTGATCTTCATCGCGCCCCATATCAGCAATTGGGAGGTACTCTGGCATTGCCTTCTCGACATGGGACTCGACGTCACCATGAATTACGACCCGCCCAAACGCCGCTCACGCCACTATATCGTCAACCGCTTGCGCAAGAGGGCGGGACTTGGAATCTTGAAACCCGGCCGCAGCTTCGTGCGCCCGGCCCTGAGAATCCTGGAGAACGGCGGCAATCTGCTGATGTTCTGTGACGAGGGCTTCAACGGGCATATCCGAGCGCCGTTCTTCGGAAGGCCGGTGCATCTTGAGGGCAATTATGCGCTCATCGCGCGAATGGCTCGAAGGACGAATGCATTGATCTATCCGGTTTATATCGTTCGTGAGAAGGGGACGAGATTTGCACTGACGGCCCTGAAGCCTTTCGTGCTTCCCGAAAGGTCAGAGGAGCATATTGTTCAGGACGTAGCGCAATTGAATGCCGTGATAGAACCGATGGTGCGCTCCTGTGCGGACCAATGGTATTTTGTAGATAATCGGCTGTAATTAAGAAACGGAGATTCAATTTAAGTATTTTCTCAGGCGGGCCTTTCGAATGGTGGTCGCGTTGCTATTCAGCCATTTCCTATCGTTGCTGTTTCAGCCGAGCAGACCGTTTGCAAAGCCCATTTTACGGAAGTGCCGCCGCTCCTCGGCGAGATCATAAAACCTGCCATCTGTATAGAGAGGCAACAAACTAGCGTCTTTTCGTTGTCGTCAGAATTGATGGGGCTGGTTCAGCCTCAACGGCCATCATCGTATAGCCCCAACCAGAGGATAGCACGCCGCTATTTGTCGCAGCGCAGGCATGTCTGATCCGCTACCCGCCTTATCCGCCCAATCCAGAAAGGCGTGGATGCGGCGGGCGACCTTTTCGGGATGATGCTGGCTGATGTCGGCGATGCGATGGTCTAGAAAAGGATTGAGGAAGCGGTCGAGTGTCGTAGCGACATAGGCCTTCGCCTCGTCGCCCATGCCGTTTGCGGCAAAGCCGGGCAGCACTTCGCTTTCGTAGAGAGTATCGAGTCTCGCCCTTACGCCCTTGTCGGCCAGTATGGCGCGCACGGTTTCGTCCGCCGGACGACTTTCGCGCTGCCAGATTTCGGCAAGGAAGGTGTGGCCGAGATTGAGGATATGCAGTTTCAGGCGCTCATAAGGGGCGAGATCGTCGGTCAGTACGATGCTTGGATGCTGACATGGCGCGCGGACACCGGGCGCGCGTTTGATCGCCCATAGGGCATAGGGTTCGGCAACAGCGCCGATCGGCTCGATCGGCTCGGAAACGATGCGATCGACCAGGGTGTCGGCGAAGGCAGCGTGGCCGTCGAGCCAGGTATAGAATTCAGCCGGCACATCGTTGAGCCGGGCGCAATCGATGACCGTCTGTTTCAGAACGCGGCCGTTGCCCGTCATCAGTTCGCAAGGAAGGATGACCAGGGGGCGCCCGGAGGCCTGCCAGCGTCTGACGAGGAGCGCGGCAAGCTTGGCGGGGAAAGATCGCGGAACCTGGCCGTTTGTGACGAAGCGGTCTTCCTCCGGCCATGTCTGGTAGCCGGTTTCGCCGGTGTTGGAGATGACGAATTCCGCATCCTCGGCAAAGAGCCTTGACAGCTCCCCCCAGTGTTCGACTGCAGAGAGGCCGCGATCGACGCTCATGACCTGGACGCTGCGATCGACGGGTTGCCCATCCGACATGCCGCGTATGATGACGGGATAGCCAGCCGGATTGCCGAAGGCAGCGACGCGCCCGCTGCGGCTGCTGGCGCCTGAAACCTGAACGACAGCAATGGGACCAGCATCTTGGCCGGATTGTCGTGCCTCATGCACGAAGAATGCCGCATGCGCCTGCAAGAACCGGCTGGTGCCGAGCTGGATGATCCGCGAGCTCACGCCACTTTCCTCCCATATTCGATGTTGATCAATAGGACCGTCCGGCTGAGGCAACATGCAACTTTCATACACTCCGGCCGGCTTCTGTTTTTTATCTATAGAAAACAGCGAAACCATGAGCAGTCAATGTTTTTATAGAAGTGAATGCAGGTTGGGCTGCCGCAGCAGCTCGAGGAGCACGGACTCGATCGCGTATTCTTCGATTGTTTATTCAGTGACCCGTCATGCCTCGCCGTTGCCGGCAAATGACGATCAATAATGGAGCCGCGGCGCGATCGGATCTCTCCCGCAGCTACAGTGACCTCTATTCCCCACATTCGAGACTGATCTCCTTGTGAAAATCGAAGAAAATCTCATAAAAACTGTGATTTTGTCATATTTTGCTGTTATGTTTGTGCTTGAGGATACCTTGCTGTCTGCATGCCCTGTTTGCCGGATTTTAGCGTGGTCACATATCGACGGCGCACATCTCCATAACGAGGTCGGGCAAATAGCAACATCCACGCAATCTTAGCCGCCCATCATGACCCAGGGGAGAGTTGAATGGCACGTATCACCTTAAGGCAATTGCTCGATCACGCCGCTGAAAACGGCTACGGCGTTCCGGCTTTCAATATCAACAATATGGAACAGGCGCTCGCCATCATGGAAGCGGCCGATGCGGTCAACGCGCCCGTGATCATGCAGGCGTCGAGGGGTGCCAGGGCTTATGCCAACGACATCATGCTGAAACATATGATGGACGCAGTCGTGGAAATCTACCCGCATATTCCCGTCTGCGTGCATCTGGATCATGGCAACGATCCCTCGAGCTGCATGACAGCGATCCAGGCCGGCTTCACCTCGGTCATGATGGATGGATCTCTGAAAGCGGATGCCAAGACGCCGGCAGATTGGGACTACAATGTCGGCGTGACCAAGACGGTGGCCGACATGGCGCATCTCGGCGGCATTTCCGTCGAGGGTGAGCTTGGCGTGCTCGGCTCGCTGGAAACCGGCATGGGCGAAGCTGAGGATGGTCATGGGGCGGAAGGCAAGCTGTCTCATGATCAGTTGCTCACCAATCCGGACGAGGCGGTGAAATTCGTGCGCGAGACCAAGGTCGACGCTCTGGCGATTGCCATGGGCACCTCGCATGGCGCCTATAAGTTCACGCGCAAACCGGATGGTTCGGTGCTGGCGATGAGCGTGATCGAAGAGATCCATCGCAAGCTGCCCAACACCCACCTTGTCATGCACGGCTCCTCCTCGGTGCCCGAGGAGTTGCAGGAGATCATCAACAAATATGGCGGCCGGATGAAGCCGACCTGGGGCGTGCCGGTCGAAGAGATCCAGCGCGGCATCAAGAACGGCGTGCGCAAGATCAACATCGATACCGATGGCCGCATGGCGATGACGGGCCAGATCCGCCGCGTGCTGCAGGAGGATCCGAGCGAGTTCGATCCTCGTAAATATATGAAGCCCGCTATGGCTGCACTGACGAAGCTCTGCAAGGAGCGCTTCGAACAGTTCGGCACGGCCGGCCACGCTTCGCGTCTCCAGCCGCTTTCCGTTGCCGAAATGGCCAGGCGTTACAAATCCGGTTCGCTCGACCCGGTTTTCTCCTGAGCCAGATGATCAGCGTGCAGCCGGGCCTGCCGCCTGGCGCACGCTTTCTTCGCTCAGCGTCTGGCCGTGAAATTTCGATAGCGATACAACGACATCGTCGATCTCCTTGGCCAGTCGCTGCGCATCCCACTGCAGGGCTGCTGCGGCGATTGCACCGATTTCGCGTAATCCCTGGATCGTCAGCAGGCCCTCGATCGCCATGGTCGTACGCCGGAAGACAATGTCGGAGAGATGTACGACCATCTCCTGCCGCGCGATCCAATCGATCTCGAGCGCGCTGTGGCGGGGTGCGCCGCTGATGCGCTGGCCGTCTTTATAGTCCGAAGGGCGAGTGAGAATAGCTGCGGCAGTCGTACCGTATCGGCTGAGCAGCTCGTCCGCTCTGCTGGCTTCGACGCCGGCCTTTGCCGCCACTGACTTGCTCCAGCTCGCCCGCTCATCGAAATTGACCGGGAAATCCCGGCCGCCGCCGATCGCAAGCCGCTCCGTGGACGTCTTGCGGCCGCGTTGAAGGCGCGCCAGCACAGTATCGGCAACCTCTTCGGCAAAGCCGCGGAACGTGGTCCATTTGCCGCCGACCAGAGAAATGATCGGAAAGGGACGTCCGGCCTGCGGCTCGAAAACGGGTGCGGAGTGATCGCGGCTGATCAGGCCCGGTGACGAGGCGTCCGAGGCGGGCAGGGGGCGGATGCCGCTGTAGCTGTAGGTCACCTGATCGCGGTCGAAGCGCAGGCTCGGAAGGAGTGATCTGACGCTGTCGAGGAAGTAGTCGATCTCGTCTTCCTCGCAACGCACATTGTCTGGATCGTCGCAAGGGATATCGGTCGATCCTACAAGCGCCTGGCCGAGATAGCCGTAGACCAGGCAGATGCGCCCGTCATCGGCTTCGAAATAGATCATGTGGCCGTTGAGGCTGCGCACCAGTTCGGGATGATCGAGCAAGATATGCGATCCCTTGGTGCCGCCGATGAGATGGGCGGGTGCTCCAAGAGCCGCGTTGACATGATCGATCCATGGACCGGCGGCATTGATCACGAGCTTCGGCTTGGCCGAAAAGGCATAGCCGTCCGCGCGCTGGAAGGTCAGCAGGCCGTCGGCTGACGAAACAAGCCTTGTCGCATTTGCGGCAAGCGAGCCCTTGTTCGCCTCTAGCCCGTCATTGACGAGCTCGTAGACCAGTCGCTCCGGCCGGCTGATCTTGGCATCGTAATAGATACCGCCGGCGACGATCTCAGGCGTGACATGCGGCATTTCCTTCAGCGCCCGGCGCTTCAAAAGGAACCGGTGGCGCGGCATGACACGGTTTCGCGAACCGAAGAAGTCATAGAGCGCAAGCCCGATCTTGATAAGCAAGGCGCCACGGCTGCGCGGGGCGGTGGTCGAGCCCGTCAGCGTGCGAAGGGCTGCCCAGATGCCGCGTGTCCATGAGAAGATCGGCACAAAGGTCGGCAGCGCTTCGACGCAATGCGGCGCGTTCCTGAGCAGAAGGTTTCGCTCAAGCGCCGATTGCGCGACCAGGCCGAATTCGCCTGTTTCCAGATATTTTAGGCCACCATGGATCAGCCTGGATGGCGCAGCACTCGTTCCCGAGCCGAAATCTGATTTATCGACGATCAGGCAGTTGATGCCCTGCAGCGACAGATCGCGAAACAGCCCCGCGCCATTGACGCCTGCGCCGAGGATGACAACATCGACATCTCCGTCTTGAAGCTGCGAGAAGCGTTGTTTCAGATCGGCGGTCCTATCGGTCATAACATCATTGTCCTGGTGAACTGCCGCGACAGAGTCTTCTCGCGCGGCGCAATTTTGGTTTAGCCTTGGGAGTGCTGGGTCGCGAGATTGCCGATCCGCGGCCAGAGCGGCGTCATTGCTTCAGCGATGTCGCGGAAGAGGTCGTAGCGGACGCGATAATCGGCGCTGCGGGTGGAATCCGGATGATAGGTTCTGGCGATCTTGCCGACATCGCGCGGATCGCTTTGCGGGCTGGTATAGACACCGAGCCCGGCACCGGCGCAAAGTGCGGCCCCCCAGGCCGCGGCTTCATCGGTTTCGGTGACGGTGACGGGCATGCCGAGCACGTCGGCAAACATCTGCACGACGATCGGATTGCGCGAGACGCCGCCTGCCAGCCTTGCCTGATCGAAGGAAAAACCATCGCTTAGGGCATCGACGTGAATCTTATGGTTGAAGGCGATGCCTTCGAGGACGGCGCGCAGCATATCGCCGCGATCATGCCAGCCGCCAAGCCCGAAAAAGCTGGCGCTTGCCTCAGCGCCATAGGGGGAGCCGAAGAGATAGGGGTGGAAGAGCGCGCTCGATGGCCGGTTGAACGCCGCCTCGATCTCGGGGCCGAGTTCGGCATGGATCGACTTGCCCGCTGCTTCCGCGCTTGCAATTTCTCTGGCGCAGAGTTTGTCGAGGAACCATTCGTAGTTCGCCGACGACGCCGGCGAGATTGACATGTTGTTCCATTGGCCCGGTGCAATGGCATTGCGGCAGAACCAGCGGCCGTCGACGCGCGGTTCCGAGGAGAGCGTCTCGTTGATCGAATAGGTGCCGGCAATGACGGCGACGACACCGGACGCATAGCCGCCGGCTCCGAGGGCTGAGGCGGTCACGTCGTGCAGGCCGGCAACGACGGGCGTATCTTCGGCAAGGCCAGTTCGCTTCGCGACGGCTTCTGTCACGTATCCTACGATTTCGTCGGATCGCGAGACAGGTGGCAAGGCACCCGTCACCTCGGCAATGCCGAAAAGCTCCAGGGCATCTGCAGAATAATCCTGCGTCGAAACATTGGTGAAGGAGGTGCTTGCTTCGGTACGGTCGGTACCGGCAACGCCAGTCAGGCAGAACCGCAGCCAGTCCTTGCAGCTCAAAATGTGGCCGATTTCAGCAAAGCGCTCGGGCTCATTGACCTTGATCCAGGCAAGGAGCGCCGATGGGGCCGAGACATGCGGCAATTGACCGGTCAGCTTCAAAGACGCTTGGGCAACAGGAGTCTTCAACCATTGTTCGACAATCGATCCGGCGCGGCTGTCGAGCGAAAGAATGGCGCGCCCGAGCGGCTTCTTTGCCTTGTCGAGCAGATAGATGCCGTCGCCGTGCGCGGTTGCGGCAATCGCCTGGATATCGCTTGCTGGGCGGTTGCTGAGCTTGATCGCCTCGGCAATAGCGTCGGCCGTCTGGTTCCAGAGTTCGTCCATGTCCCGCTCGACATGGCGTGCCTTCGGCATGAACTGGGTCACCCGACGGCGCGCAACGGCAAGCGGCGTTCCGTCAATGTCGAAGATGACGGCTTTGGTGACGGTCAAACCGCTGTCAATTCCGAGCAGACTCGGCATTCCCGTGACTCCTGATCATGAACGAAAAGAGGTGGCCTTTGCGGGCTTCAGCCTCACGATCGCTCCTTGTCGCCTTTGGCGACGACCACGTTGATATTCTTGTTGCGCATACGCTCCAGATGGGCGGCGGGTGTCTTCTCGTCGACGATGACGACATCGAATTCGCTCAGATGCGCGAAACTATGCAGCGCCCGCCGTTCGAACTTCGTATGATCCATCAGCAAGATGCGCTTGGCGGCACTGTCGAACATCGCGCGCTTGATATCGACGATCTCGGGCGACTGATGGAACACGACGTCGTCGATGATTGCCGACATCGAGATGAAGGTGACATCGGCCCGTAAGCGATTGATTTCGTTGATCGTCATTCGCCCCATGAAGGCATTGCACCAGTTATAGTATTGCCCGCCGAGCGCCAGAAGCGTCACGTCATGCATATCCTTCAGCGCATTCATCAGCGTCAGCGAATTGGTGATCGCCGTCAGAGGAACCTTGGCCGGCAGCTGCGAAGCCATCTGCAGGACGGTGGTGGAATCGTCGAGGAAAATTGCCTGGCCAGGCTCGATGAACTGCATGGCAGCCGCGGCGATCATCTTCTTTTCGCTTGCCTGCCGGTTGGCGCGATAGACGTCGCTCGATTCGATCAGGCTGGTCGCTGCGGCCGATACGATGCCGCGCGTCTTGCGGAATAGGCCTCGGCTGACCAGTTCGTCGACATCGCGATGAGCCGTCATCAGGCTGATGCCGAAGCGCTCAGTCAGATCCTCGATGCGCATCGAGCCTTCCGCCATGACGGCTTCGGCGATCATCTGGCGCCTGGCAATCTGGCGCGAATGCCGGCTGTCGCTCGGCAGCTCGTCTTGCAGGAATGATACGGGGCTTGTCTTGTCTGTCACTTTGGCCTCTGACGCTGAACCTTGCGGAGATTAACTTGCCGCAGCGAACGTCACGTTATAGAAAAAGATATAAAGAACAGTTCGCTATCAGAGTTTCTGCAAGTTCTGTCTAATGTTGAGCCAGGGTGCCGCCCGCCGCGGTCTAGGGATAGGGGCGCCGAGTTCCGGCGCCCCCGATATCATTACTCGGACAGAACGAAAGGTGCCGTGTACTTGTCGACATTATCCTTTGTGATCAGGATGCAATCGAAAAGCTGCTTTTCGCTCTTGGCACCGGTCTTGCCGGTCTTGATGAAGCTGTCGGCCTGCTTGACGGCTTCTTCGGAGAAGACGGCAACCGGCTGCAGGACGGTGTACTGAAGCTCACCGGCCTTGATGGCAGCAACAGCGTCCGGCGAACCGTCGAAGCCGCCGACCTTGACGTTGGCGAGCTTGCCGGCTTCCTTGAGAGCGGCAATCGCGCCAAGCGCCATTTCGTCATTGCCGGAGATCACGCCAGTGATGTCCGGATGCGCCTGCAGGATCGACTGCATCTTGTTGTGGCCCTGGGTGCGGTCCCAGTTGGCAACTTCCTTGGCAACCTTCTTCAGGTCGGGATATTGCGTCAGCACGGTTTCGTAGCCGTTCGAGCGCGTAGCGGCATTGTTGTCCGAAGGCGAGCCGAAGAGTTCGGCATAATTGCCCTTGTCGCCAACGGCTTCGACCCACTGCTGAGCGCCGATCGCCGCACCCTGGGCGTTGTTGGAAACGAGCTGAGCCTTGGCAAGGCCTTCCTGGTTGATTTCAGCGTTGACGAGGAAAACCGGGATTCCGGCTGCAACGGCTTTCTTGACTGCACCGACCGAGCCGTCAGCATTGGCCGGATCGAGGATAATTGCGACCGACTTGTTGGTGATCGCCGTATCGATCAGGTTGCTTTCGGTGTTGGTATCGCCCTTATGCGCACCGACTGTGGCGGTATAGCCGAGCTTCTCAGCGGTTGCCTTGGCGATATTGCCTTCCGTCAGCCAATAGGGGTTGGACGGATCGTTGACAATGACGGTGATCTGACCGGCGGCCCAGGCGGCCCCCGTTAGAAGCGGTGCCACAGCAACTGCTGCCATGACGATGCGCAAACCTTTTTTGAACATTAGTCTCTCTCCCTTTGATGAGCTCTGGTAATGCCGGCGAACCGGCGGTCCTTTCTCCGATCGGCATCTCACCGACCGGGGACAAGTCTTGATGCAGTGTCAGCCGGATTTGGTCCGGCGCCCGTACTGGATGCTGTTCATGAGCACGGCGAGCACGATGACCGCGCCGGTAAAAACCGTCTGCCAATAAGCCGAGACGCCGATGATGACGAGGCCGTCCGCCAGGAAGCCGATGACGAAGGCGCCCAGCATGGTGCCGCGCACCGTACCGCGGCCGCCCGTCAACGCGGCGCCGCCAATGACGACGGCGGCAATTGCGGTCAGCTCATAGCTGGTGCCGGCATTCGGACCGGCCGAGGTCAGCTGCGAGGACAGGACGAGGCCGGCAATGGCGGCGCAAATGCCTGAAAGCACGTAGACAGCGATCTTGACCTGCTTGACCGGAACGCCGGAAAGATCGGCAGCGCGCTCGTTGCCGCCCGAGGCGTAGAGCCAGCGGCCGAAGGCGGTACGGCTGAGAACGATACCGCAGATGATCGCAAGCACCGCAAGGACGATGACGCCGATCGGGACGCCGGCGAGGCGATTGAAACCCAGCCAGTTGAAGCCGGTATTGCCGAGTTCGGGGCGGCCACCGAGATTGTTGTAGGTAAGCCCGTTCGTCATCAGCAAAGCGATACCCCGGGCAACATAGAGGACGCCCAACGAAGCGACGAAGGCCGGAACGCGCAGATAGGCGATGAGCATGCCGTTGACTGCACCGACGATGCCACCAAGAATGCAGGTCAGCACGACGACAGCCCAGACCGGCGGATAGAGGATGACGCCGAAACTCGACAGCGTGACGCCCTGCATCAGGAAGCCGGCGATACAGCCGGCAAGGCCAAGCGTCGAGCCGACCGACAGGTCAATGCCGCCATTTAAGATGACGAGCAACATGCCGATGGCGAGGATGCCGAAGATCGCAACATGCGAGGCCATAGTCAGGAAGTTGCTGAGCGAGAAGTAGTAGGGCGACAGGAAGGAGAAGACCGCGATGATGACGATCAGCGCAAAGAAGGCGCGTCCTTCCAGGATCAGCCGCACGAGACTGAAATTCCGCCGCTGTCCGTTGGATACTGGTTTCTTATCTGTAATGTTCGTGACTGACATAATCAGTGCTCCATGAATGCGGCTAGTGCGCGACCACTGCTTCGCCCGAGGCGGCCATGATCTTTTCCTTGGTGACATCAGGACCGAATTCGGCAGAAATCTTGCCGCGGTGCATGACGATGATGCGATGGGCGATGCTCAGGCACTCGGCGACTTCCGAGGTCGAATAGATCACCGCCAGACCCTCTTTGGCGCGCTCGGCGAGCAGCTTGAAGACTTCAGCCTTCGCGCCGATGTCGATACCGCGGCTCGGTTCGTCGAGCAGGATCACGCGAGGCGCCGTTGCCAGCATTTTGCCGATAACGACCTTCTGCTGATTGCCGCCGGACAGAGAGCCGATTGCGGCCTCGCCGCCATCGGTCTTGATGTGAACTTTGCGGATCGAGTCGTTCACCAACGACCGCTCACGGCCGCTCGATGTGAAAAGACCCTTGGTAAAGGCACCGATGCTCGCAAGCGACAGGTTCGAGCCGACGGTCATCGTCTGAACGAGACCGTCGCGCTGACGATCTTCCGGCACCAGCACCAGCCCCTGCGCGATCCGGCCGGCAATGGAAAGACCGCCGACATCGGTGTTGCCTAGGAGCACGCGGCCACCGCTCGACCGAAGCCGCCCCGCCACACATTCGAGCAGCTCGGTACGGCCGGCGCCCATCAGCCCGTAGATGCAGACGATCTCGCCGGCGCGGACTTGAAGCGACAGGCGGTCGACCGCGTTATAGGCGGCGCCCGACGGGCCGGGGACGGTGAGATTATCGATCGTCAGCGCCACATCGCCCATTTTATGGCCTGTCGGCGGGCTGCCGAGGTCGAAATTGTCGCCGACCATGTTGCGCACGATCCATTCGAGATCGATGTCCTTGCGTTCGGCATAGGCGGTCATGTTGCCGTCGCGCAGAACGACGGCGTGATGGGTGATCTGCAGCGCCTCTTCCAGATGATGCGAGATATAGACGATCGACACGCCGCGGTTCGTCAGATCGCGAATGACCTTGAAGAGAACTTCGACTTCGCTGGCGCTGAGCGCCGAAGTCGGCTCGTCCATGATCAGGATGCGGGAATTAACGGAAAGCGCGCGAGCGATCTCGACGATCTGCTGCTGGCCGAGGCGAAGATCCTCGACGGGTGTGAGCGGATCGATATTTTCCTCGAGCTCTTCCATCAGCGCACGGGTCTGGCGCTCTTCCTCGGCAAAATCGACTACGCCACCCTTCATGATCTCGCGCCCCATGAAGATGTTGTCGCGGACGCTGAGATTCGGTGCCAGGCTCAATTCCTGGTGGATGATGGAAATGCCGCAGGCGCGCGCATGCGTGGAGGAGGCGAAGGAGATTGGGGCGCCATCGAGAATGATCTCACCCGATGTCGGCTGGATAACACCGGAGAGAATCTTCATCAGCGTCGATTTGCCGGCACCGTTCTCGCCGAAGAGGGTGGTGACTTCGCCGCGGCGAATATCGAAATTGACGCCCTTCAGTGCATGGACGCTGCCATAGGATTTAGCGACATTGCGGGCGGCGAGAACAACTTCGCCGGTGGTGGCGCCATTGTGCTGAACCTGGCTCATTTCACATCGACCTTTACCGGGGTGACGAGCCAGTTCTTCGGATTGATGAGCTTGAAAACGCCGACGACCGTCGCCGTCTTGCCAGTCAGTTTCTCCGGATCCAGACTGCCAAGCGTCGCCTTCTTCATCTCATTGTTGATGGCGGAGCCGGCGTCCTGATATTCGATCTGGTTGGTGAACTGACCGAATTCGATCTTGCCAGTCGCATCGCGAAGATCGGTACCGTTGATTGCCGGACCTGTTTGGACGCGGATGGTGATGCCTTCGGGTATGCCGTCGACCTTGAATTCGTTGAGGTTGGCCTTGCGCTCGCCGAACGTGCCCGTCAAAGAGACGGGGAGGACGGGACCGGTTGTGGTGGCGACGCCATATTTCTCGCCCGCCGCCTTCTTGTCGGCCAGAACCGCACTGGCGAGCGTTACTGCATCGACGGCGCGCTTTTCGACATCGGCTTGGACTTTCGGGAATTCGGTAGCGCCAAAGGTCTCCGGCTGGAAGCCCTGCTCGCGCACGTCGTGTTCCGAACCGATCTTGACCACCTTGGTATCGGCAGCGATGGCGCCGATTACGATCACCACCGCGGCGATGCCGGCGACGATCTTGAGCTTGGAGCCAGTCGGCTTGGCAGTTGCATATTGAGCTTGCGTATTCATGTTCGAACGACCTTGGGCATGTCAGCCGGATTACCTGATGGAGAAAGGGAGAAAAGTCCGATGGTTCCGGCTTAACGGAAGCACGGCTCGCGCGTTCGCACCGTGGAGCGCTCCGCTTGGCTTCGGGCGGCGCCGTCACCGGAAAGGAAATTCAACATCAGGAAGCCTCCTCAGCGTGCGGACGGCTGTCTCCTCCAGTCGCCCACCTTGGTTTCGCAATCGCCGCATCTATGCGACAATTGTGATATAAGTATGTTAACTTCTGCATTTCATATGTTATAAATCTTTGGGCGTGTCAACCGCGATTTAACAGGTCCTGTATCCGGTCGGTATCTTTGGATCTCAGTGCTTCCCGCCTTTTCACAGTCGAAGCTTTCGCTTTGTCGGCCTTCTTCCGAGGTTCGCCGATCGGCGTCGTTTTGGCCGACATGATATCAAAGCTTCCTGATAATAACTTGATATACCTCAAAATTATAAGGTGATCGTCCGGCGCTTTTCAATAGTCTTCCCGATTCGATCCGAGAGATTCAGGTCGTTGATCCGTGTTCCTCCAAGGCGTTGCCGCAGTCTTTCCCTGCTGCGGCTTGCCTATCAACCACATCCATTTTATATGAAAAAAATTACAATGCCAGAAAAATATTACTGTAACAACGATATGATTATGTTATAAAGCCGCGAGCTGCTGGATGGGTTGCGGCTGTGCGTCGGATCCATTGCGTGGCTGGTATCGGGTGCGCGCTGGTGCTTCGTTCGCGATCCTCCCTTTGGAGCGGAGAGTACGATGGCGACGATAGATGCGACCTGGCGTAGATTATGCCCTCGGCCGCGTGGGGAGGAATGAAAATGTTTGTGATGGTTACCGATGCTCTTGCCGGAGGGTGTCGCGTGGTGGAGCTGGCTTGCAATGTCTAAAAGCGACGGGATCATCATCGGGATCGATGCGGGTACCTCGGTTTTGAAGGCGGTTGCCTTCGAGCTATCCGGACGGCAGATCGCTTCGGCTTCAGCGCGCAATCGCTATGAGACGGGAGAGGATGGGTCGGTCACCCAATCACTCGGCCAGACGTGGTCGGATTGTCTCAGCGCATTGCGCGGCCTTAGTGAGAAGGTGGGCAACCTTGCCGCCCGAACGGCTGCGATCGCGGTTACCGGACAAGGCGACGGCACCTGGCTTGTCGGCTCCGGTAATGCTCCGGTCGGTGATGCCTGGCTGTGGCTTGACGCCCGCGCGGCATCGACCGTCACGCGCCTGAGCGCCTCGGCCGACAACCGCGCCCGGTTCGAGGCGACGGGTACAGGGCTCAACACCTGCCAGCAGGGTGCTCAGCTCGCCCATATGGACCGCTTCATGCCCGAGATTCTCGATCGGGCGGAGACAGCGCTGCATTGCAAGGACTGGCTCTATCTGAACCTCACCGGCATACGGGCGACCGATCCATCGGAGGCGAGCTTCACCTTCGGCAATTTCCGCAACCGCCAATATGATCCGGTTGTCATCGATGCGCTTGGCCTTGCCCGCCGGCGCTCGCTTCTGCCCGAGATCGTCGACGGAACCGAGATCAGCCATCCCCTGACGGAGGCCGCCGCCAAGGCCGCCGGCTTACGTGCGGGAACGCCAGTCTGCCTGGGTTACGTCGATATGGTCATGACCGCGCTTGGCGCAGGCGTCCGCACTGGCGGTCGGAACGCCGCCTGCTCGACGATCGGATCGACGGGTGTGCATATGCGAGCCAAGGCCGTGCCCGATGTCCAGCTCAACGAAGAGGGGACGGGATATGTCATCGCACTGCCGATCCCCGGTATCGTCACGCAGGTCCAGACCAATATGGGCGCGACCATCAATATCGATTGGATTCTCAAGGTTGCGGCGGATCTGATGTCAGCTGGCGGTAGCGAGATTTCCTATTCCGACCTTATTCCGCGCATCGATGCGTGGTTTACCGAAGCGCGTCCGACGAACCTTCTCTATCACCCCTATATTTCCGAGGCCGGCGAGCGCGGTCCCTTCGTCAACGCACATGCGCGTGCCGGCTTTACCGGACTTTCGACGCGGCATGGCTTTGCCGACATGCTGAGGGCCGTGGTCGAAGGGCTAGGCATGGCAACGCGGGATTGCTACGCGGCCATGGGCGACATGCCTTCGGAGCTGCGCATCACCGGAGGGGCCGCCCGTTCGCGCGCTCTACGAGGTTCGCTATCTGCCGCCGTCAAGGCGCCGGTGCGGATTTCGGATCGCGAAGAGGCGGGGGCTGCCGGTGTCGCGATGATGGCTGCCGTCGCGATCGGCGCCTATCAGGACATGGACAGCTGCATTGCCGACTGGGTGACGCCCTTGCTTGGCGAGGCCGAGGCGCCCGATCCGGCAAATATCGAGCGCTATGATCGTCTGTTCGATGCCTACAAGGACGTGCGTCAGGCGATTGCGCCGGCTTGGGACAAATTGGCCCAGCACTAGCCGATGACGAAGCCGGCGAGGAGCTTGGCCTTAGAAGATTGAATTGATGATGCCACGGGCATCCTTAGGAGCATGACATGATGGAACAGGAAATCTATGATCTTTTCGTGATCGGCGGAGGCATCAATGGTGCCGGCATTGCGCGCGATGCAGCCGGCCGCGGCCTTTCGGTTATCATGTGCGAGAAGGGCGATCTCGCGGAGGGTACGTCCTCGCGCTCCGGCAAGCTGGTGCATGGCGGCCTGCGCTATCTTGAATACTACGAGTTCCGCCTGGTACGTGAAGCCCTGATCGAGCGTGAAGTGCTGCTGAATTCGGCAAGCCACATCATCTGGCCGATGCGCTTCGTACTGCCGCACAGTCCGACCGATCGTCCCGCATGGTTGGTGCGTCTCGGCCTCTTCCTCTACGATCATCTCGGCGGCCGCAAGAAGCTGCCGGGCACGCGCTCGCTTGATCTTCATCGTGATCCGGAAGGGGCGCCGATCCTCGACCAATATTCGAAAGGTTTCGAATATTCCGACTGTTGGGTTGACGACGCCCGACTCGTTGTCCTCAACGCTCTCGATGCTTCCGCCAAGGGCGCGCAGATCCTGACGCGCACAGCCTGTGTCAGCGCGCGCCGCGATCAGGGGAGCTGGGTTGTCCAGATGCGCAACGAGCGTTCCGGCGAGGTGCGGACCGTGCGCGCCCGCGTGCTGGTCAATGCCGCCGGCCCCTGGGTCAACGACATTATCGGCCGTGTCGTCGGCTCGAACAGCCAGCGCAGCGTCCGGCTCGTCAAAGGTAGCCATATCATCGTTCCGAAATTCTGGGCCGGCCAGCAGGCCTATCTCGTCCAGAACCACGACAAGCGCGTGATCTTCATCAACCCTTATGAAGGCGACAAGGCGCTGATCGGCACGACCGACATTCCCTACGAGGGCAAGCCGGAGGAGGTGAAGGCCGACGAGAAGGAAATCGATTATCTGATCACGGCGGTCAATCGCTACTTCAAGGAGAAGCTGCGCAGATCCGACGTGCTCGAGAGTTTCTCCGGCGTCCGCCCGCTGTTCGACGACGGCAAGGGCAATCCCTCGGCCGTCACGCGCGACTATGTCTTCGATCTCGACGAGACCGGTGGTGTGCCGCTCCTGAGCGTCTTCGGTGGCAAGATCACGACCTTCCGCAAGCTTTCCGAACACGCCATGCAGCGGCTTGCAAAATTCTTCCCGAAGATGGGCGGCGACTGGACGCGGGGCGCCACGCTTCCGGGCGGCGAGATTCCGAATGCCGACTACGTTGCCTTTGCCGATACCCTGCGAGCGGCCTATCCCTGGATGCCGCGTGCGCTCGTCAATCACTACGGCCATCTCTATGGCGCCCGCACCAGACAGATCGTCGGCAATGCGATGTCGCTTGCTGAACTCGGCCGCCATTTCGGCGGCAATCTCTATGAGGCCGAGGTTCGCTATCTCGTGGCTTCCGAATGGGCGCAGGCGGCCGAAGACGTGCTGATGCGACGCACCAAGGAAGGTCTGCGTATGACCGCTGAAGAGAAGGCGGATTTCGCGGCCTGGTTCGACGCCGAGCTGGCGCTCGCCGCCTGAACCAACAGACCTTGCCGGGAGACCTAAAATGCCCTTGACGCTTTCACTCAACACCAATCCGCTTGTCAATCGCTTTGCCGAGCCGGCCGACCTGATCGAAACGGTGGCGCGCGATCTGCGTATCCGCGATCTGCAGCTGACGCACGAATTCATCAATCCGAGCTGGCAGGCGCCGGTCATTCGCCGCCTGACGCGCGACATGCAGGAGGCATTGAAGCGCACCGGCGTTCGCGTAACCTCGGGAATGACCGGTCCCTATGGCCGTCTCAACCATTTCGGACATCCCGACAAGGATGTCCGCCGCTATTACGTTGACTGGTTCAAGACCTTTGCCGATATCACCGCGGATCTCGGTGGTCATTCCGTCGGAACGCAGTTCGCGATCTTCACTTACAAGGATTATGACGATCCGGCCCGGCGCGAGGAATTGATTGAGATTGCGATCGAGTGCTGGGGCGAGGTGGCCGAACATGCTCGGGCTGCCGGCCTCTCCTATATCTTCTGGGAGCCGATGAGCATCGGCCGCGAATTCGGCGAGACGATCGATGCCTGCCTTTCCCTGCAGGACAGACTGACGAAGGCGCCCTTCGCCATTCCGATGTGGATGATGGCCGATATCGATCATGGCGATGTCACCTCGTCCAATCCCGACGATTATGATCCATATGCGTGGGCGCGTGCCGTGCCGAAGGTGTCTCCGATCATTCACATCAAGCAGAGCCTGATGGATAAGGGTGGGCATCGCCCCTTCACGGCGGAGTTCAATGCCAAGGGCCGTATCCAGCCCGAACCTTTGCTCAAGGCTTTTGCCGAAGGAGGCGCCAAGGACAACGAAATCTGCCTGGAACTGTCGTTCAAGGAGCGCGATCCGAACGATCGTCAGGTCATCGCGCAGATTGCCGAAAGCATCGCCTTCTGGGCGCCCCATATCGACACGGGCGCTGGCGACTTGCATATCTAGCCGGTGGCGCGGACGAGTCCCGATTCCTTAAACGCCAAATCCTTTCGAGGAGGTAGCCGGATCGGGACGTTATGGCCGGAGAGAACAGGCAAGGGACGATGCAGAGCAAAATGAAAGGGAACGGACGATGACGGATGCAGATGCTTCGCTCGCCGTGCGGGCGGCCTGGTTGCACTATGCCGGCGGGTTGACGCAGTCCGAAGTGGCAAAACGTCTCGGCGTTCCCTCGGTGAAGGCGCATCGCCTGATTGCGCGCGCGGTCGCCGAAGGCGTCGTCAAGGTGACGATCGACGGCGATATCGTCGAATGCGTCGAGCTCGAGATGCAGCTTTCGGCACGCTTCGGCCTGCAATATTGTGAGGTCGCGCCCGATCTCGGCGAAGACGGCTTCGAGTTTCGTGCGCTCGGCCAGGCGGGCGCGGGTTTCCTGAGGCGAGAAATCGAGAGCGGCAACAATAAGGTTATCGGTCTCGGCCACGGGCGAACGCTCTCGTCTGCCGTGCATCACATGGCGCGCGTCAGCGCCAAGGACTTGCGCTTCGTCTCGCTGCTCGGTGGGCTTACCAGAAACTACGCCGCCAACCCCTATGATGTCATGCATCGCATTGCCGAAAAGACCGGCATGCAGTCGCATGTGATGCCGGTGCCGTTCTTCGCCAATACGCGCGAAGACCGCGACGTGCTGCTTGCCCAGCGCGGCGTGAAAGAGGTCTTCGATCTTGCAAATGGCGCCGATCTTAAGCTGGTCGGTCTCGGCACGGTCGATACCGACGCGCAGCTTGTCTTGTCGGGGATGGTGGAGCCTAAAGAGATCAGGGAAATCACCGCGGCCGGTGGCGTCGGCGAAATTCTCGGCCATTTCTTTGATGCCGACGGCAATATCCTTGAGACCACGCTGACCTCTCGCACATTGTCTGCCTCCCTGCCGCGCATGAAGGGCGAGCGGCTGGTGGCACTGTCAGGCGGGTTGCCAAAGGTCGAAGCCATCCGCGCGGTCCTTAAGAGCCGCTGTCTCTATGGGCTAATCACGGATGAGAAAACAGCGCAGGCACTGTTGAAGATCTAAGAATGATGCTGGTTGCGAAACACGAATTTATCTCAATGTAACAACAGAAATGTTGAATTGTGAGATTTTAGTGTTATATTTCTCAGAGTTCCATTTCATGCCGATGGCCGGAGTAAAAGGTGAAACGGGAAGAGCGCCAGCAATCGATCATCAATCTGCTCATCGAGCATAAGACCGTCGATCTCGACGATCTGGCGGATCGTTTCGTTGTGTCCAAGATGACGATCCACCGCGATCTCGATGATCTCGAGCAGGCCGGCGTGCTGCGCAAGGTTCGCGGCGGCGCGACCATCGATGCCGGCACCCAGTTTGAAAGCGATTTTCGTTTCCGCGAGCGTCAGGGCCATGACGAGAAGCTGGCGATGGCGCGCGCAGCACTCGATCTGGTTGAGCCCGGCATGACCGTCATGATCAATGACGGGTCCATGGCCGCCGTTTTAGGCGAGATGCTGCTGCAGAAGCGGCCGCTGACGCTGATCACCAACAATGCCGCAATCATAGACCGCATGAGGAACGAAAGCGGCATTACGCTGATCGCGCTCGGTGGCGTCTATTCCGCCAAGTTCAACGCCTTTCTGGGCGTCGTTACCGAGGAAGCACTATCGCGCCTGCGGGCTGATATTGCCTTCCTGTCGACGCCGGCCGTTTCCGGCAGGCTCGCCTATCATATGGACGATAACGTCGTGCGCACGAAGCGGGCGATGATTGCATCGGCGGCCAGGAGCTGCCTGCTCGTCAGCCATCAGCGCATCGGCCATACGGCTCTGCATGTGATGGCCGATCTTACCGATTTTGATGCCGTGATTACCGATCACGCGCCTGATGCCGCCATTGTCGCGCAATTTCGTCGCGACGGCATCGCCCTTACCATCGCCTCGAACCAGGATATGACATGACTGAAAAGCCTCGCTATTGGATCGGCACGAGCTGGAAGATGAACAAGACGCTCGCGGAGGCGCGCGCTTTCGCCGAGGCCCTGCGCGCCGCCGATACCCTGCGTGACGACCGTATTCAGCGGTTCATCATTCCGCCGTTCACGGCCGTGCGCGAGATCAAGTCGATCCTGTCGGAAAGCTCCGTCAGGGTCGGTGCCCAGAACATGCATTGGGCCGACCAGGGTGCCTGGACGGGGGAAATCTCCCCGTTGATGCTGAAGGATTGCAATCTCGACATCGTCGAGCTTGGCCATTCGGAGCGTCGCGAACACTTTGGCGAGACCAACGAAACCGTCGGATTGAAGACCGAGGCAGCCGTCCGTCATGGCTTGATCCCGCTTATCTGCATCGGCGAAACGCTGCAAGATCGCGAAAGCGGCCGTGCAACCGAGATTCTGAGCGAGCAGGTCATCGGTGCGCTATCGAAGCTCTCCGACGCCCAGAAGCAGGCTGAAATCCTGCTGGCCTACGAGCCGGTCTGGGCGATCGGCGAAAAGGGGATTCCCGCCGAGCCCTCCTATGCCGATGCACGCCAGGCCGAGATCATTGCGGTCGCGCAAGACGTGCTCGGCCGAAAGATTCCGTGCCTCTACGGCGGATCGGTCAATCCGCAAAACTGTGAAGAACTCATATCCTGCCCGAACGTAGACGGGCTTTTCATTGGCCGCTCGGCCTGGAACGTCGAAGGCTATCTCGACATCCTCGCCAAGTGCGCCGCCAAACTCTGAGGAGCATACAATGAAGCTTGCTATTGCTGGAGACAGCGCCGGCGAAGGCCTCGCCAAGGTTCTTGCCGACCACCTGAAGGACCGTTTCGAGGTGAGCGAAGTCTCGCGCACTGATGAAGGCCCCGATGCGTTTTATGCCAATCTTGCGGACCGCGTGGCCTCCGGCGTCATCGACGGCACCTATGACAAGGCGATCCTTGTCTGCGGCACCGGTATCGGCGTCTGCATCTCGGCCAACAAGGTTCCGGGCATCCGTGCGGCACTGACGCATGACACCTATTCGGCGGAGCGCGCCGCTCTGTCGAACAACGCCCAGATCATCACCATGGGCGCTCGGGTCATCGGTACCGAACTCGCCAAGGCAATTGCAGACGCCTTCCTCGCCCAGACCTTCGACGAGAACGGCCGCTCGGCCGGCAACGTCAAGGCCATCAACGAGGTCGATGCGAAGTACAACGCCCGTTAAGAACAGCTTTGGTCTGAAGGCTGAAACCGAGTGGGTAGCGAGCGTTGGCTGCCTCGCGCCTCTTGGCAGCTAGCTGCCTCTCAAATGGTATCAGCCTCCAAAAAACGGGTGGGATCGCCTAAGGTGATTCCGCTCGATATCGTATCGTGGTCTTGCCGCTGGATTAGGGATCGACGACGAGCGCGCAGCCTTGCTCAGGCAACGGTTATTGTCGGGCCGATGCACATTTCGTCGACGCCTGTCCGTAAAGCTCGCTCAAGGACGTTACCTTCGAGGCTTCACCAATATTTGGAAGCCATTGTGGATGGCGTTCCTGGCATAGAACTGACTCATGAGACCGGTCACAGATATTTCTGAAGAGACACAGTTTCTTATGTTTGCCTCACCCGGCCTGAAAATCGATCAATACTTCGCGCCACTGATCGTAAAGATCCTGATAGGGGACTAAATCCTTGAACGGCGCACAGCGTTGAACTGCCTTGACGGCACTTGTTGCAAAGGGGGCGAAACGTGGATCGTCGGAAGAATTGATGACAACGGGATTCAACAGGAGCGAACCGTCGCGGCCGAGGACGAGTTTCAACCTCGGCTTTTCGGAGGGAACGGCATCGGGTCGAATCCAGCAACTCGCGATATTGGCCATCAGATTTTTCCGGATGATGGTCTGGATGTCGGGTGAAGCAGGCGATCTTTGCTGTTTCTCAGCCTCCTTAGTACCCGTCATTGGCCCGAAAGCTAATTGATCGCTCTGCATGTTTCGCTCCGCGAGACCGATCCAGGATCTCGCGCCGATAGCCTGCAAGGCAAGTACAATCAAAAGGATCGTCGTGAACGTGATTGCAATGCGCAAAAATGGCCAGGTTGTCGCAGACTTGCTTGCCCAAAAGCCGGTGCAAAGTGCAGGTACAGCGACCGTAAAAAGCAGTCGGCCAAGTGCTTCACCGGCGTAAGGTCCGGCTAACCCGAAAACAGCCAGGAGGCCTGCCAAGAAGAGCGTGAATGCTATGCCGGCACAAACGAACGCCTGTGCGAAAGGACCCCGCATCGGTAATATCCAACCACTGGAATGGGTACGAACGATCACAAGTGGCAGCTCTTAGCATCGCTTGGTAAAGCAGTCGATGGCCAAAATTATATGTCACGCGGCGATCATTACTGCCAGATCCTGTCATCCGAAGGAGCTTAAGTGGTTCATGACATCGTGGCCTTGTTGATTCATTGCCGACTCAATGGCAGCCGCATGTGAATCGTTTTATATGCCAGACTTCCACCTTACGCATTTGGGCTTGCCGAAATATGGATACCGTCGACAAGGAGCGACCAGGCTTTAAGAAATTGAGTTGGTGGCAGTGGCTTCTACTGGCTCTCATGGCCATCGTCAGCACGGTGTTGCACAGCCTATCGGTTGTGGACGCCACGTCGCCGGAGCTCGCCGCGCAACAAGGCGGCGCTTTGCTAGGTACCCTTATTGGCGCGATCATAATCCCCTACGGCCTCGCCTATCTTATTGGACGTTTGGCTCGGCGATCGCGAACTGCTTTCCTTTTGAGCTTGTGGGGGCTGGCCTTGCTTGTATTGGCAGCGCAAATCGGCCAATTGACGAAGACGTCTACCGCTGCGAATTCGGAGGCAGCAAATGCCAGCAATATGCCTATTACCTGGCCAGCAGGATATAATGTCACCAGTACCTCAATTCCCGTCGAGAATTTTGGCGGACCATTTCCGGGACTGTCACAAACCGCGATTAAATCGAACCCAGACGGCTCACCCCTCACCGCTATAATTCTGACCAGCTTGCCGCATAGAGAGAGTGAAGAACTAAAGCTCGATGATCAGACACGCACTATGCTTGCAACCGTGCGCAATTCATACGAAGCCCAAGGCATGAAAACCGTCTGCGACACGCCTGTGGGGCAGATGCTTGGAGGGATTCCCGCACTGCAAACGACCTGTACAGGAGCCGTGAATGAAGTTCCTTCCGTTAAACAAGTTATTCTCGTCGCGATTGACAAGAGACAAGTTTATTCCCTGAGCTTCACTGCGCGGCCGGCAGATTTTGTCGAACATGGGGCTGAATTCACGATGGTACGCGATAGTCTACATTTCCGATGAGCCGCCGCAGCCGCTGGCTTCAATTAAAGCGAAGCCCACAAGACAAGCCCATGGGTCGTTGTTCTTCACTGGTATCCCTAAAATGATGTCTTGCGGACGCAGCCCGGTCGCATGATGCGACCGGAAATACGTCAGGCGGCCGGTGCCAATGGTTGTGTAGCCTGATTACGCGCCCAGGCGATACCGTCTTCGAGAGAGGTCGCGCGGTAGGCGAGATCGGTGCCGCCGGAAAATGCCGCCATGAACCGACGTATCTTGCCGTAGCTATTGTCCAGCACGGCATGCGGTCGTCCAAGCAGGATCGAGCAGATGTGGACATGCAACCGGTCTGTGACGATCGCGCGGCCGCGGGAAATCTGGCGGATGCCACGCCGCAACCGGTTATGCGCCGCCGCGTCGAGCTTGCGCAGGCGTATCTCGGCCGGCTTGAGGGCGAGCAAAGCCGTTGCCGCACCGAAGGCTTTGGAGATGCGTACACGTTTGGCGGATTCAGTCGTCCAGTCTTCTTTCGGAATGTCGGGATAGGCAGAAAGGTTGGCGTCTCCGACCTTCTCGAGATCCGATCTCAACATGGCAAGGACGTCAAATTCCGGTTCATCCGGCCGGATCGTTCCGATGCTGAAGGCCATATCCGGGCAAAGACGCACTTCGCAGTCGAAGTGCTTATGGGCGAACTCTTTCGATTCTTCGTCGCGCACGAGCAATACGAAATGCTTGTGGCGTCCGATGACGCGGGCGCTTTCCTCTATGCGTGCCTGCGACTTGTAATGGATGGATTGCGGGAACTGGATCACCTGCCGATTGGGAAATCGTTCCAGAACCCGTTCGCGAAAGTCCTGATGCGCATCCCAGATGTCGCCGAAATTGCCGCCGCCATGAATGAAGATCGGACCGGTCGGCATGGTGCGCTCGAGTTGCTCGGGCGAGAAGTCGTCGATCCGCGAGACATAGGTCGGCCGCTTGCCATATCGCCGGTTGAGATAGGCCATTTCGCCGAGCCAAATGGCGGAGTCGCCGCAATTGCGGATGTCAGGAAAATCGAGGATCGCCAGCGGCTCATCTTTGCTGATGTAATCCTTCAGGCAATCGTGGATCATGTTGTCCAGTTTCGCGATCAGCTGTTGATTTGATTGTAATGTCATTTCCCCATTCCCCCGTTTAGATGACAGGTCAGTCTCCGGCCGATATCGGCCGCGCGTTTTCAGGCAGGACGAAGCCTCGGCAGCACTTTGCCGAGTATGTTTCGTACCTCCGTTTCCGGGCCGGCCGGCCGCCTCATCAACGTCCACAGCAGGAGCGTCGAACCGCAATAGAGCAGGCCGCCAAGCAGGATCAGGATGGCGAGGTGCGTCACGAGCACGAGCTTGTCGTCTGTGTAGGCAAGATGGCTCGAGGCGAGCGAGACGCCTGCCGCCATGATGGCGACGCTCACGAGTGCCCGAAGGTTCACCGATAATTGCCTGGCAACGCTGATGCCGGTGAAGCGCCGTACGAGCATCATGTTGACGGCGGTACTGAAGAGGCCGGTGAAGACGCGGCCGGCAATGACCCCCGGAAGACCATAGAGCAGCAGGCCGCCTATCATGATCGGCACGCGCAGGCAGAACATCTGCGTGTCTCGGACGAAGAGCACGCGCGTCTCGCCTTTGGCCATGCCGAGCGGCTGCACCAGCGAGCCCAGCGTCTGCAGCGCAAAGACAGACGCAAGCGACTGGATGATGAAGATGACGGGCGCCCATTTGTCGCCGAGCGCGAGCCTCACCAACGGGTCGGCGGTCACGGCAACGCCGATGCCGGCTGGAAGAGCTACAGCAGCAACCAGTGCCTGAACACGCTGATAGGCGGCGGCGAGCCTGCCCGGATCATTGTGAATGCCAGCGAAAGCCGGATAGATCGTCTGGGTGAGGGGCGCGGTCGCCTCCCGCGTCGGCATCATAGCGAGGTTGCTGCCGACCGAATAATAGCCGAGCTGGATGCCGCCGAGCATCTTGCCCACAAGCAGATAGTCGAAGCGCCAGTTGAGCGTGCTGACGATCTGGCCTGCGGTCAGCCAGGCGGAGAAGGAGAAGAACTCCCGCATATGCTGGAAGGTGATCCTGGGCCGGAACGGCAGCACGAGATAGGAGACAATGACGTTCGTCGCCTGGCTGATCAGCGTGCCGACGACGAGTGCCCAATAGCTTTGATAGATGATCGCGATCGCAACCGAGACGACGAAGCCCGCGAATTTCTGCGAAACGGCGAGCACGAACTCCTGCCAGAAGATCAGATCGCGCTGCAGCATAATGCGCCGCGGATTCGTAAGGCCGCCCATCAGCATGCTGATGCCAAGAGCGAACATGACACCCGTCAGCCTCGGCTCATTGAACAGGGCGGCGGCCGGATAGGCAAAGATCGCAAACAGGATGCAGATCGCCAGCCCGCGTGCGGCGTTCAGCGTCCAGGCAGCACTGAAATGGGATTCATCCGGTGCATCATGGCGGATCAGCGCCTCGGAAAGGGAAAGCTCGGTAACGGTCGTGACGATCATCAATATCGTCATGCCGAGGGCGACGACGCCAAAATCAGCCGGCGCTAGATAGCGGGCCAAGACGAAGGTGCTGAGTGTTGCAAGCCCGTTCACGATGGTTCGAGATAGGCTTAACCACATGCTTCCCTTGACGAGCCGTCCCGTGATGCTGCTCATGCGATACTGAAGTCCCACTGCGCTGTGATGCGACCTCTTAACCGCACAGATATCCCGTGCCGTACCAACGTCTTACGGCTGGAACGGCTGCGCAGAATTATGCAGATTCATATGGTCGCTGTGGATGGGGCGGACCCCGGCGTCTCAGCGGGAACTAGTTCAGTGAATCCTTAAGTCAACATTTCCAGTTCATTTTCGCGTCAGTTTTAATTCATCTCCGCATCATTTTTTTCGCGGATGCAGCATTTGTCCTCATAGGGGAACGATCTCGACCGGCTCCGCTTATGGGAGGCAAGCCTTTCGCAGGGAAAATATGTTTCGATGCGGATAACTGCTGCGACAGGACGCAGAAGCCCGGACGATCGGAAGACCGCCCGGGCTTTTCTGTCTTGCCGTTGCCGAAGATCCTGTCAGTTGGCGCCTCTGTTCGCGAGCCACCGCTTGAATTCGACATTCGTGTCGGTCTGGATGGCACCGACGCCGGCGTCAACGAGCGCTCCCCAGACGCCTTCAGGGTCGCCGAGCGCGCGGCTGTCGTTGAAGTCGAGATTGTGGGAGACGTCGAGTGTATTGATCCAGAGCCGGATATTTTGACGCTCCAGTTCCTCGCGCCCGGCGGCAAGATCGGCAATGTCGGTGAATTTCACCTCGACCATCGGCGCCTTGAGCGATTCGATCATCCTGAGGTCCTCGGTGAATTTTCCGGGCCGGACGGGAAACATGGGCATATGCGGGATCGAGCCGAACCAATCGGCGTCCAGCACCGGGAAGCAGCCGCTTTGCGGCGCGACATCCGACTTGATAATGACGTGATCTTCGGCACCCAGCCGCCGCACTGCAGCAATGACCTGCGGCAGTTCGCGGGGGAATTTCGTGTCGATATTGACGAAGACGCGCCCGCGCGCCTCCTCCAGCGCTTCTTCGAGCGTGGGAACGCGTTCATCCGTCATTACAGCCAGCTCTCCGCCGGCACCGGCACGCAATCGTGCATCGCGGACTGTGGCGAAACTGCTCGCTCCGACGACACCCTTGGCGGAGGTGGTGCGGTCCAGCGTCTTGTCGTGAATGACGACGAGATGGCCGTCGGCGGTCGCCTGCGTGTCGATTTCGACGAATTCCACCCCAAGCTCGGCTGCCGCACGGATTGCCGCCAACGAATTTTCGGGAGCTGCCGACCAAAGCCCGCGATGGGCGATCGTCAGAATGTTCGGATTGGCCAGGGAGAGGAGGTCGTAGATATCGGCATTGCGGGATGAGGGCGATGTGGCGGTCTGGCTATGCATGGGAAAAGCTTTCGTGGGCTGTCGGTTTTCAGGCGGGAATGAGCGGATGCGAGGTTCGATGTCGAATGTGAGCACCAATGGGTGTGGCCGACGCGATGTATTGGCATCGATCGCTGCTATGGCTATTAATACACATAAAGTGTAATATTTATGACGAGAGCCGCGAATATGGGGTTCGGATTGTACGCTGACAGGCGCGGGCTAAGTCGGCATGACAGGAAGCAGGATTGCACTCATGGCAGCGCTTGAAAAATCCCCACTGGCAAGCGAGAACGAGCGCCTCATCCTCGATATTGTCCGCAGCCGCGAGCCAATCCCGCGCGCGACCATTACGGCCCACACCAATTTGACGCAGCAATCGGTGCATCGGCTCGTCGAGACACTGACAGCTCGCGGCTTGCTTCGCGCCGGTGCGCCATTCAAGGGTGCGCGCGGGCAGCCGAGCCCTACTATCGAACTGGAACGGAAGGCGGTTTATTCGGTTGGTATTTCCGTCAATACCGATGCCGTGACACTGTCGCTTGCTGATTTCGGCTGCGACATCGTCGATCAGGAGGTGCTCAGCGGCGTGCCCGCCGACCGCAAGGCAACGCTGGCAATCCTTGCCGAGAAACTGAGTTCGATCCTGACGCGCCACGAAATATCGCGCGCAAGTCTCATCGGACTTGGCTTTGCCATGTCGGGCTTTTTCGTCGGCGATGATCGTCGTTTCAATGCTCCGGAGCCGCTGCGCGAATGGTCGTTGGTCGATCTGCAGCCGGAACTTGAGCATGTCTTTGCATTGCCGGCCTGGTTGGAAAACAACGCAACAACGGGCGCAATCGGCGAAAGCTTGCGTGGTGTCGGGCGCTGGTGCAAGACCTTCGCATACCTGTCCTTCAACTATGGATTTGGCGGCGGCCTTGTTCTGGAAGGCAGGCCTTATCTGGGCTTTCATGGGAATGCCGGGGAGTTCAGCGTCATATACAATCCCGACGAAGTGCAGCGCCGGCCGGCTTTGCAATATCTCATCGCCACATTGCGGGAGAGCGGTGTCGACATAGGCTCCCTTGAGGAACTCAAGCAGAATTTCGACCCTTCCTGGCCCGGCGTCGAGAGCTGGCTCTCCGAGACCATGCCGATGCTCGACCGTCTGATTGCCACGCTTGCTGGGGTGATCGATCCGCAAGCCATCGTCTTCGGCGGCCAACTCCCGCCCGAACTTGGGCGAATGATGATCGCGCGCGCCCGCCTGCCGTCGCAGCGTCCGCATCGCTATGGTGCCGCGCCGCCCGGGCCTCGGCTGGTTCTTAGCGAAACCGAAGGTGACGCCAGCGCGATCGGCGCGGCCCTGCTGCCGTTGAAGTTCCGGTATTTCTTGTGAGCGTGCCGATCGCCCGTTATGCAGGATTATCGGATGACGCCGCTTGACTAGCCGGTATCTGCCAGCTTTCCGGCAGGTCGGCGAAATAACCCCAAGAGGCCCAGGGGAGATCGCCGTTGTTGCTTGGTCGCGTCGCGAGCCGCCATTCCGGTGGATCGGGGAAGCCATGCCAAATCAGCCGCATCAAAAGCATGTCCTCACCGTCACACGTCGCATAAAATTCGGCATCAAAACTGCGAAGGTCGCTTGCTTCCATGCCGAACAGCGACTGGTCGGCACCGAATATGGAAGCCCAGGCAATCGCCTTTGCAGCCCTGTTCTGAAATCCGGCGAATTGTAAGTCCGCCACCTTGTCGGGAGCATCCCACGGGTCAGCCTCCCACTCGTTCGACGTCGAGTTCATGCGATCGATTTGCTTCATAAACTCTCCATTCGATCCGCTTTTGGCATTGAGAGGCAACAGTCTATAGCGACTTGGCGCGGTCTGCCAGCAAAGCCTCTTTCACTGCGGTTGCTCTGTGCAGATGCCGTTAATATGCTCGCTTGGTAGGCGGATCAAATTCGACCGGACGTGCTGGAACGGCTGGTCGAGGGGATTTCAGTTCTGCATCATCAATGTTTCAGTGTGCTGTCAGAACGGCTTGTTAATGCACGGCCCGTATTTTCTGGACGACCGCATTGGCGCGTAAGACTGCAATCATTGTCGGCAATGGAAAGCTGGAACACGATATCGCCGATATCGTAGACGAGGCGCAATTCGTCATGCGTTTCAACGAGCCGGTTCTTTCCGAAGGCATGAGCGGCGAGCGCACCGACATGATCATGCTGGCCGCATCAAGCAAGATCTTGTATCGGCGGCTTCTCGATCCGAGCTTCATGGATAATGCCGCGCTCAAGGCCGCAAAGGTCTTCATGCTGGCCTATCACCCCGATATCATTCGCAAATATCACCCCCGACCGAACATCTTCCAGCGTCTGCAGGGTCGAAAGGCTGACTGGACGATGCAGGCAATCGAGTTGCTGGGCAGGGCCGGCAAGGAGATCCGCATCATGCCGCCTCAGACCTACATTGACGGCTGCGACGAGCTCGGTATTTCCGGGCGTCGCATGCACAAGGTCTTTCCTAGCACAGGCTTCCTCGGCATCTGTTATGCGCTTTCAAGGTTTCCCGCCTCGGAATGGGACATCAAGCTGTGCGGCTTTGGCTGGGAGGGATGGAAGCGGCATGATTGGCAGAATGAAAGAGCCTGGGTCGAAAACAAGATTGCCAATGATCGCGTCAGCCTGATTGCCTGATCAAACCGGTGTTCTTCATGGATAAAGTTCTGACGGCTTACTGGCTATTGTCGCTGCCGAGCAACCCACGAAGCTCCGGCAGTTTGTCGTTCACCAGCCAGCCATAATAATTTTCTTCCGGTAATTTCTTCCCGCCCGAAGCATCCGCCGCCTGCCGCAGGGCAGCCGCACGGCGGCGCGGTTGGCCGACATTGTAAAGCGTAGCCGTCAGGCCGGGATTGTCGGTGATGTCGAAGCCCTCCGCGCGATAGGCGTCAATGGCATCCTTTACGATGGCGGCAATATAGATCACGCTGCGATCGGGATCCATGATGTCGCGATAGATCGCCTGCGGATCATCGACCGATAGCTTCGGCAGGCCGCTTGTCGCGTGGACGAGATCGGTGACTTCAAGGGCGGTCAAAGGGCTGATCTGGCCAAGACCGAAGGTCTGGCCCGCAAAGAAGGGCTGAAAGAACGCGCGCTGGAACGTCATGTTTTCATAAGTGACACCATCGATGACCTTGCCTCGAAAACTCTTGTCCCAGGTCTCGTCGCGGCATTCCCAAAGTTCGGCGCTGCCGGTGAAGGCGTTGCAATGGGCGAATTCCGGCTTCTTCAGGAAGGTTTGGACCGTCACGTCCTTATAGGCGAACTTGAAATCGGACTGCGAATAGGCGAGCGCCTTGACGTAGTAGGACTTCACCCTGTTGACGATCGTGATGTTGTAGGTGTGTTCGCCGACCAGGGCGCCAACAATGTGGATGGGGTCGATCCCATAGGCCTGCCCGGCCTTCCTGATCGAGGCCATCAGCTCCTTGTCGTCGCGAAGCACGCCGATGATCTTCTGATATTTTTCGTCGTAGGTGGTGTTGAAGGCCTTGGCCCGCAGTACCGAAGTATTGGGGATGGGCGGCTGAACGCCGTTGCGATTGCCTGGCGGCACGTGCACGAGCTCACGCGCAGAAACCGCGTTCGTCAATGCAAGGATAAAAAGAAGACCGAGTGCCGGGAGTATCGACAGGCGTGTTCGCATTCGCAAAGTGGCTTTCCAAAAATATTCCCCGGCGCGGGGACGATCTTGATACGCGATCGCTATCCGAAGGCAAGAGCGTAAGCTTCTTCCGTCTCACGAATCACAATAAACTTCGATCAAAGCAGCTCTCGGCTGCACAGGCATAGGGGATATGGCCGTCCAGGGTTGCGTTCCCGTGGTCCGGGCTTTCGAAAGGATGTCGATGCAACATCTCGTGATCGCAGGGAGCATCTTGCTTGCAGCCGCCCCCGGCGAAGCCTTGCCGACGATGGCGGATGTTCCGGCGCTGGCCAAGGCGGCGGTCGCGCGGCGAATAGAGGTGCCGCCCTCAGCTATCCATATTCTGGAAGCCAAGCCGAGCGAACGAATGCCAGGCTTCGTCGTTTGCGGTCGTGTCGATACGGGAACTGCGAATGACGGCGCCGGTGCGGAAGGTGCAGAACGCTTCTTCGTCGTCATCCCCGGCAATTTTGCCATTCTGGACCAGGATGGGAAAGGCCTGGTCGACAGCTATTGGGCCGCCAATCACTGCGAGTGAGACGCCAGTGCCTTGCTGATCATGGCAAGCTCTTCGGGTGTGCGACCGGATTCCAGCCGAACCCAATTGTTCGGATTATCGGCCGTCTGGCGCTTGATGAAAGTGTAGCCCGTTCCGCTCCAGTTTTTCACCGTATCGGTGAGATTGTCGAGGATGAGATCGCCATTATTGGTGCGCGCCATCAAGACAAGATGTCCTTCGTTATGGGTATCGAGGACGACCGTCAGCAGCAGAGCAGATCGCGGCCAGCCTGCTTCCACGAGCAATTTCTTCTTTAAGAGAACATAGTCATTGCAGTTGCCGGCACCATCGTCGGGATAGGTCCACCAGTTGATGATGCCGAGCTTGTAGATGCCGTAATGATCGTTGTCGCCGACACCCTCGATCTCATGATTGACGAGGCTGTTGATCTGCTGCAGCTGCTCCCAGCGGTCATGATCGAGATCGGCGAACTCCACGCTCTTTTGGCCAGCCACGCATTCGGCTGGCTGCGCTTTGCAGAAGCTCGTCCAGCCGACGGGCACGCTCGCATCCGTCACCTCACGCGCAAACTGATGTGCGTGTGCCGCGGCGGTATTGGCCACGGGTTTTGCCGTTGTTGCCGTCGAAAACAGCAGGCCGGCGGCGAAGAGAAAGCTTGCAGCGACTAGAAGTGAACGCATACTCGGCTCCATGAGTTGGGCTCATGAAATCCGACGCGGTCAAATTTATTCGGAAAAAGATTATTCGCATTTTATCGAACCGGCGCTTTTGACCGGTACGGCAATCAGGGACGTCCATTCCTGTGCCGAACTTATGATTTCCGATCGGTTGCGAAGCGTGCTCCGTAGCGGCTGCGACCTGAATGTCGGCAAAAAAAGATATGGAATTTCATTCACATATCGCACTATCGGAAGAACATCTGGCGTGTTTATGATTTGTTGGTCTTAAATGCGAATCTCCATCGCGGATGGACGATGGAACAGCCAGCGAATTGCTCGGGAGGCCTTTATGATCGACGATATTCTCGACCGGATGACGCTTGAAGAGCAGGTTTCGCTGCTGTCCGGCGCCGATTTCTGGACCACGGTGCCGGTCGAGCGCCTCGGTGTTCCGAAGATCAAGGTTACGGATGGGCCGAACGGAGCCCGCGGTGCCGGCTCGCTGGTTGCGGGCGTCAATGCCGCCTGCTTTCCCGTCGCCATCGCCCTTGGCGCGACATGGAATCCGGCTCTTGTCGAGCGCATGGGTGTGGCACTTGCCGGTCAGGCCAAGAGCAAGGGCGCCTCGGTGCTGTTGGCGCCGACGGTCAATATTCACCGGTCCGGTCTCAACGGCCGCAATTTCGAATGCTATTCGGAAGATCCGATGCTGACGGCCGCGCTTGCCGTTGCCTATATCGAGGGCGTGCAGAGCCAGGGCATTGCGGCCACGATCAAGCATTTCGCCGGCAATGAATCCGAGATCGAGCGCCAGACGATGTCGTCGGATATCGATGAGCGTGCTCTTCGCGAAATCTATCTGCCGCCGTTCGAGCAGGCTGTGAAGAAGGCTGGCGTCATGGCCGTCATGTCCTCCTACAACCGGCTGAACGGCACCTATACGAGCGAGCATCCCTGGCTGCTGACCAAAGTTTTGCGACAGGAGTGGGGTTTCGACGGCATCGTCATGTCGGACTGGTTCGGTTCGCATTCGACGGCGGCGACCATCAATGCCGGGCTCGATCTCGAAATGCCCGGTCCGACGCGCGACCGTGGCAAAAAGCTGGTGGCGGCAGTCCGCAACGGCGAGGTCGAGCCGAAGACGGTGCGCGAAGCCGCCCGCCGCATTCTGACATTGCTGGAGCGTGTCGGCGCCTTCGAGAAGGTGCCCGATTTGAGCGAACACGCGCTCGATCTGCCTGAGGATCGTGCTTTGATCCGCGAGCTCGGGGCCGAGGGTGCCGTGCTCTTGAAGAACGACGGCATTCTGCCGCTGCAGAAGGCAGGCCTTGGGCATGTGGCGGTTATCGGTCCGAATGCTGCCGAAGCGCGTGTCATGGGCGGCGGCAGCGCCCAGATTGCCGCCCACTACAGGGTCAGCCCATTGGAAGGCATCCGGCAGGCACTATCGAATGCCAACAGCATTCACCATGCCCCCGGCTGCCGCAACAATCGCCTCATCAATGTCTTCTCCGGTGAGATGCGGGTAGAGTATTTTAAGGGCCGCGATCTTGCAGGACCGGTGATCGCCACCGAAACGGCAAGCAAGGGCGAATTCTTCTGGTTCGACCTGCCGTCCTCGGAACTCGATCCCAATGAGTTCTCCGCCCGCATGACGGCATCCTATGTGCCGACGGAGAGCGGCGAGCACGTATTCGGCATGACGAATGCAGGCCTTGCCAGGCTCTTTGTCGACGACAAGCTCGTCGTGAATGGCTATGACGGCTGGGCCCGAGGCGACAATTATTTCGGCACGGCCAATGTCGAGCAGCGGCAAGGCATCCATCTGGAAGCCGGACAGAGCTACAAGGTGGCGGTGGAGTATTGCTCTTCCGCGACGACCGAGGAGGGGATCAATCTGACGGCGGTACGCTTCGGCGTGGAGAAGCCGCTCGGTGAAGAGGCCATGCTGGATGCCGTTCAAAAAGCAAGCGATGCAGATGTCGTTCTGCTCTTCGTCGGCCGCGATGGCGAGTGGGATACGGAAGGGCTCGATCTGCCTGACATGCGTCTGCCGGGCCGGCAAGAGGAATTGATCGACCGGGTGGCGGCCGCCAATGCCAATACGATTGTCGTGCTGCAGACCGGTGGTCCCATCGAGATGCCATGGCTCGACAAGGTTCGGGCCGTGCTGCAGATGTGGTATCCCGGCCAGGAACTCGGCCACGCCGTTGCCGATGTGCTCTTCGGCGATGTCGAGCCCGGCGGGCGCCTGCCGCAGACCTTCCCGAAGCACCTGTCGGATAACTCCGCCATGGTTGGTGATGCGTCGGTCTATCCTGGCAAGGATGGGCATGTGCGCTACGCCGAGGGCGTTTTCGTCGGATATCGTCATCACGATACGCGCGATATCGAGCCCCTGTTCCCCTTCGGCTTCGGTCTTGGCTATACGCGATTTTCCTGGGGCGAGGCGCAAGCTTCGGCAACGACGATGGGCGCGGAGGGCATCACCATCATGGTCGATGTCACCAATATCGGCGACAGAACCGGTTCCGAACTCGTGCAGCTTTATGTGCGCGCGCCTGCTTCGGCAGTCGAGCGGCCGGACAAGGAGTTACGTGCCTTTGCCAAGCTTCGGCTGATGCCGGGTGAAAGGGGGACGGCTTCGCTTGTCGTGCGCCCACGCGATCTGAGCTATTTCGACGAGCAGACGGGAACATTTCGAGCTATCGCCGGTCGCTATGAGCTTCTCGTGGCCGCCAATGCTCTCGATATCCGCTCCACAGTTGCAATCGAGCTCGCGAGCGAATGGATCGGCGAGGTTTCGGACCGCTCGATCTGATATTGCGAACGGAGCGGCTGACCAAATCGAAGAAGGAAAGGAGGCGCAGGTCTGCGCCCTGTAATTGCTGCGGATTTTGCATTGACGCGTGAGGAACGTCCTAGCGACGCCGCATGCGATAGGGCGGCAACCGGCCGGAAAATGCCAATGCTTCATCGTCCTCCACGGACGTCTCCTCTTGAAAGATCTGCCCGACGGGCTTCGGCCGTCCGAGGAAGAAGCCTTGCGCCTCGTCGCAACCCTCGACACGGAGGATTTCGAGCTGATGGTTGGTCTCGACGCCTTCCGCGAGAACAGGGATATCCAGGCTCTTGCCGAGCGTGAGCACGGCGCGGACGATCGCTTTTGCCTGGATGCTGTGATCCACTTCGTTCATGAAGGAGCGATCGAGCTTGATCTTGTCGAAAGGGAAGGAGCGAAGCGTATCGAGCGACGAATATCCTGTTCCGAAATCGTCGATGGCAACGGTCACGCCAAGAGCCCGGATCTGTCGCAGGACATGTAAAGTACGAGTTTTGTCGGCAATGATTGTGGATTCGGTAATCTCAAGCTCCAGCCGCGACGGAGCAAGGCCGGTCTCGATAAGGATCGCATGAACGAGTTTTGCGAGATCGGCATGAGCAAATTGTACGGGTGATAGGTTGACGGCGATCTTGTAGGGCTGCTCCCATGACGCTGCCTCCTTGCAGGCCGTGCGTAAAACCCATTCGCCGATGATAAGGATCGTGCCGCTTTCTTCCGCGATCGGAATGAATTCCGAAGGCGGCACAGCACCATGCTCGGGGTGATGCCAGCGGACGAGGACCTCGTAGCCGCAGATCTGCCCTGTGCGAACCGAGGTCTGCACCTGATAGTGCAGGTCGAGCTGATCCAGTTCGACAGCGCGGCGCAGGTCCTGGGCCAGCGTATGACGGGCGCGGGCAGCTTCATCCATCTTGGATTCATAAAAGCAGACTGCGCGGCCGATATCGGCCTTGGCGCGATACATTGCGAGATCGGCATTGCTGACGAGGCGCTCCTGGTCGACGCCATCGTCCGGATAGACGGCAACGCCGATGCTGGCCCCTGTCGCCGTCTCGAAATCGTCGATCCGGATGGGCTCGAACAGGACCTTCTCCAGTCGGGCAACGAAATCCAGCAGTTCGCTCTGCTCCCGGAAGCGCTTGGCCGCGGCAAACTCGTCACCACCGACGCGTGCGACGAACTCGCCGTCCCTGACGAGGCGGAGCAGCCGGCGTCCAATCGCCTTGAGTGCCTGGTCGCCAGCCTTGTGTCCTCGCAGGTCGTTGATTTCCTTGAAGCGATCGAGGTCGATGCCGATGACTGCAAGCTTTACGCCGTCTTCGCTGGCATGTCCCATCTCGCGTTGAAGATGGTCGGCAAAGCTGCTGCGATTGGGCAGGCCCGTCAGCAGGTCGTTGAGGGCCATATGCTGAAGTTTTTCGATGGATTCGCGCGAGGCTCGCTCGTCGATCATATAGCTTGCCACGCCGGTGCCGATGATAAGCAACCCACCGCCCGCTACGGCAACGGCCATGGCCTTCAGTGCGTAGGCGTCAGCGATGGCTGCGCCGGTTACAAGCGGGGTGACCGATACGGCGGTCATTGCCGTAAAGTGAAGCGAAACCACGGCGATGACGAAAAGAGCGAGGCCGGCGATCGGGGAGAGCTGCCAAGGCCGGCGCACCGTCTGATTGAGCGCAAGCGCCGCAAAAATCACCGAAAGTGCGACCGAGGCGACAACATAGCCCTGGTTCCACTCAACGATCCCGTCGACGTGATAGGCCAGCATGCCTGTATAGTGCATGGTGGTGATGGCAAGGCCGACGACGGCTCCGCCGAATTCCGGTGCAACGCGCGGCACGCGCGACAAGGCGATCGCAAAACCGCCGGCACAGCCGATGGCAGCCAAAAGAAAGGAGGCCATCGTCAGGATCGGATCGAAGGTGACCGGCGCACCGACCTCGTAGGCCAGCATGGCAATGAAATGCGTGCACCAGATCGAAGATCCAGCCGCCACGGCGGTCAGAAAGATCCAGCCGCCACGCTGAAGTTCGAGCGTCCTTTCGGCTCGCTTGAGCAGATTGAGCGTGATCCAGCCGCCACTGACGCAGACGAACGCCGCGAGAAGAACGAGCCACAGATTGTGTTCCGTGAAGATGCAGGAAAGAACGCGCACGTAAAGATCCCAACCATAGCCATCAGGGCGAAGAAGACAGTTGCAACGACGGCTGCCGCACCTGAAATCGATGGCGATTGCTTTCGCGGGTAAACACTAAAAATCGGGTAAAGACACTTAGGGTAGATTTGCAATTTTTGCGTTATGTTTATGGTGCCTGCCTCGCGTATATATTGCGGATCATGCGTCTTTCTTCATGAAATGTTCGGTTTATGCCCGATTTAAGGCCGTCGGAGTGTGAGTACCGTATCGAACTTCATTCAATTCGACCACGGGATCGACGACTATATCCTGTATTCTTGGTAAATTTCCTCTCAATTTTTGCAGTATAAATAAGAAGTTTGCTCTTATGAGAATCTAAATATTTTCGTTCGATAATATAAATAAGTATATTTGAAAGTAATAATACTTTCGTTTCGCGAATGTTTTGAAAATACAACTTATGCTACAGAGAGCTTGCTCGTGAAGAGATTCAGGATCTATCCACAATCGTTTGTCGCATTGCGCAAACTATCAGGGATGCTGTTTACGGACCGTTCGGGGAATTTCGCAATCACGACGGCGCTGATTGCCGTTCCGTTGATTGCGGTGGGGGGGCTGGCGCTCGATGTCACCAATGCGATGCTCGTCAGAACGGAATTGCAAAATGCCGCCGACGCCGCTGCTGTGGGTGCAATCGCGGATTCATCTCCGGCGGTTGCGGCTGCCATGGCGATGACAAGCGACGGCACCGTCACGATCGGTCAAGGCGACGCCAACAAGCTCTTCTACGGCCAGGCGTCCAGCGATCTTCAGAATATACCGGTCAGCGTCAGCGCCGGGGTAACGCGCACGGGAAATATCGTCTCTTCCACGGTCAATTTTTCGGCGAACGTACCGACGACACTAAGCCAGGTCATCGGCAAGACGTCTATTCCCGTCAGCGGCTCGGCATCTGCGCAGTATCAGACGGCGAACTTCATGGATTTCTACATGCTGCTCGATAACACGCCTTCCATGGGGATCGGCGCTACCATGGCCGATATTGATAAAATGGTGGCAAACACGTCAGACAAATGTGCCTTTGCGTGCCATATTAAAGGTTCAACGAGCGACTATTACAATCTTGCGACGAATGTACTGAAGATCAATACGCGTATCGACGTCGTTCGCCAGGCGACACAGTCGCTGACCGATACCGCCGTGCACAACCGAGTAACACCCGATCAGTACAGAATGGCCGTCTATACATTCGGCAAAGACACGACGACAATTGGCTTGACCAACGTATCGCCGCTGTCATCCGATATGGCGCAGGTTAGCGGTGCCGTCAGTAAGAACAACGTGGATCTGATGGTTGTTCTAGGACAGAACGACAACAGCGATGAGGATACAAGTTTTGATACGGTGCTGACGCAACTCGGGCCGATCATTGGTACGGGCGGCAGCGGAAAAACCACTTCCGATCGTCAGAAGGTCCTCTTCCTTGTCACTGACGGCGTCGGTGACAGCAAGAAGCCAAACACCTGCACCAAGCCGACGACCGGCGGGCGTTGCCAAGAGCCGCTCGACACCACCTTCTGTCAGCCCTTGAAGAACCAGAACATCAAGATTGCTATCCTCTATACGACCTATTTTCCCCTGCCGACAAACCCTTGGTACAACCAGTGGATCGCACCCTTCCAATCGCAGATCGGCACCAATTTGCAGACTTGCGCCTCACCCGGCCTCTATTTCGAGGTGAGTCCGACGCAAGGCATCTCGGACGCGATGAACGCTCTGTTCCTGAAGGTCATTCGTACGCCACGTATCACAAGCTGACGGCGAAGCATTGAATTGGCGGGGCAATGAAGGCTGAAGCGGTTTGGGGCTTCACGGAATCGTCAAACCGCTCCATCACTTTGTTTCGTAAATTCGGACGGAAAGCCGCCGCGCACTTATTCCGGAATTGCTTTAAGTCAACGCCAGCGACTTGAGCAGGCCGACGATCTTCTGTCGGGTCCTCACATCCTTGATCTTTGCAAAGGCTCGGTTGAGCTCAATACCTTCTTCGGACGAAATGAAACCGACGAGGTCGTTGCGGATCACTCTTGCTTCCTCGGTCGAAACAGGGTTGTCGAAGGCTGCGTTATCGAAGAAGTGCGAGATCGGGACGCCAAGACAGTCGGCAACATGTTGCAGGCGACTTGCGCCGACACGGTTGGCGCCTTTTTCGTATTTCTGAACCTGCTGAAAGGTCAGGCCCAGTTTTTCGGCAAGCGCCGATTGGCTCATACCCAGCAGGCGCCGTTGCGCGCGGATGCGTTTGCCGACTTCGATATCGATCGGGCTGGGCGGCTTTCTCTTCGAAATATCTTGCACGAGTTCCTCTTTCAGACCGGGAGGCTGCCAATCCGACCGACAGGAGGCGAGGGCGAATGCCCCGAACCCATGCATGCCCTCATTGGCGGAGCTTTCCAACTATGACTGCCGAGTGCCGTGAGAGACGGCAATCGCGATTCAGCTGGATCGCGATCCAGCGCTGCATTTCGTGCGTATTTCGTACAATGGCTGCGCGATTTGACCATTCGTTAGCATGTCGATGGGAAGCAAATGGCGCTTTTTGCCCGCCGAGGAGCGACTCAACGATTGAGCTGTCGTACCGTGTCGATGAAAGCCCTAAGTTTCGGGGCCAGCTCGGCACGACGCGGAAAGTAGAGAAAAAGGCCTGCTTCCGTCACCGCATAGTCACCTAGAAGGTGGACAAGCCTGCCGGATGTGATCTCCGCCTTGACCAGCGGTTCGAAGACATAGGCCAATCCCACGCCTGCAACGGCCAGCTCTATGGCCGAATGTGCTTCGGTGACGATCGCCTGGCCATTCACCGTCACCGCGACATCCCGCCCATCCTCGACGAATTCCCATTGATAAAGGCCGCCGGAGCGGATCAGGCGGTAACCGATACAATTATGGTTGGAGAGCTCCGCAAGCGTGTTTGGACGCCCGAAACGCCCGATATATCCAGGCGAAGCGACGACGATGGATCGGAAAGGAGGGGTGAGGCGAACGGCGACCATGTCCTGCGCGATCATTTCGCCGACGCGGATGCCGGCGTCGAAACCCTCGGAGACGATATCGGTCAGCCTTTCATCGGAGAAGATTTCCACTTCGACTTCGGGATAGCGTTCGGCCATCGCTGCGATCACGCGGGTGACTGCCAGCGGCAGGCTGATGCGGGATGCGTTGATGCGCAACAGTCCGCTTGGCCTGCCCTTGACGGCCCTGATACGCTCGATGCGGTCGTGAATGTCCTGCAGCGCCGGGGTGATGGTGGCGATCAGGCTCTTGCCGGCCTCGGTCAGCGCCACACTCCGCGTCGTGCGGGCAAAGAGGGGCTGGCCGAGCCGTTCTTCCACGAGCCGAACGGCATGGCTAACGGCCGATGCGCTCATGCCCAGTTCGCTGGCGGCGGCGGCAAACCCTCCGCGGCGGGCCACTGCGGCGACGATGGGCAGATGTGGCAGCAGATCGCGATCCATTGCTGCACCATATCGCATAATGCATGCAAATTAAATAATCTTATCGAATAGCCCGAAAACAGCGACTCTAGGTGCATTACGCATCGCCGGGTCGGTCGTCGATACGCCCGGTTAGCCAAAGAGGAGCAGAGCGATGAGCATGGAATTTTATACGCTGGGCAATAGCGGCTTGAAGGTAACACGGCTTGCCCTTGGCACCATGACCTTCGGCACGGAATGGGGTTGGGGGGCAGACAAGGAAACGGCACGGGCGATCTTCAATACTTATGTCGACGCCGGCGGCAATTTCTTCGACACTGCCGATGCCTATACGGGCGGTACGTCTGAGGCTTGGCTCGGTGAATTCATCGCCGAGCGCGGCTTGCGCGACGACGCCGTCATCGCAACCAAGTTCACCATGAACCTTACCGCACAAACGCCGAATGCGGCCGGCAATGGCCGCAAGAATATCCTGCGGGCCGTCGAAGGGTCGTTGAAACGGCTCAACACGGATTATATCGATCTCTATCTCATGCATTGCTGGGATCGCCTTACGCCGCCAGAGGAGGTGATGCGCACCTTCGATGACCTGGTCCGCTCCGGCAAGGTGCGGCATGTTGGTTTGTCCGATGTTCCGGCATGGTACGCCAGCAGAGCCCAGGCGGTCGCCGAACATCGCGGCTACGAGCCGATCTCCGCACTTCAGCTCGAATATTCGCTGGTCGAACGCAACATCGAAAATGAATTCGTGCCGTTCGGAACGCGTTACGGCGCCGGTATCATGGCCTGGAGCCCGCTTGCGAGCGGTCTGCTGAGCGGCAAATATCGGCCGAGCAGTGAGGGGCAGACCGCCGGCCGGCTGGAAACCGTGCGTGGTACGACCAATCCAGGTTTCCAGAAATTCAACGAGCGCAATTGGGCTGTTGTTGCCGAGCTGGAGAAGGTGGCGGCCGAGCTCGGCCGCAGCATGGCGCAGGTCGCGGTCAACTGGGCGATGACCCAGCCTGGTATTGCCTCGATCATCATTGGCGCCACGAAACTGGAACAATTGAGGGACAATCTCGGCGCCCTTGAGTTCACGATACCGGACGAACTGCGGCGGCGCCTGGACGAGGTCAGCGCCCTGCAGGCGACTTTCCCCTATTCCTTCTTCGGCTCGGAGATCCAGGGCAGCTTGACGGGCGGCCAAACGGTCGGTGGCAAGCCGGCGGGTTACTATCCAGATCTGAATATTTCCGGGAAGTTTGCTGGGGTCAGCTGACGGCCTTACAAAACCTCGACGCGCCGGCAGGTGCCGGCGCGTTGCCATGAAATGTTGCGGAATGCCTTGTTTCCTCCCGGTTCTGCTGCTAGTGAGCCGGCCGTGGCTTTGAAGAGCCCATGAAATCCGGTCGCAGCCCACCCGGTCAAAACAAGGGATCCTGAATTATGAAGACTATCGTGATCTGCTCCGGCGGATTGGACTCCGTTTCGCTCGCCCATAAGGTCGCAGCCGAATATCAGCTTATCGGCCTCGTCTCCTTCGATTACGGTCAAAGGCACCGCAAGGAGCTGGAATTCGCAAGCGCCTGCGCCAAGCGTCTCGGCGTGCCGCATGAGATCATCGACATCACCGCCATCGGCAAGCATTTGACCGGATCGGCTCTGACAGATGATGTCGCGGTGCCGGATGGGCACTATGCCGAGGAAACCATGAAGGCGACGGTCGTGCCGAACCGCAATGCGATCATGCTGGCGATCGCCTTCGGGCTTGCGGCTGCGCAAAAAGCGGACGCTGTTGCCGTCGCGGTTCATGGCGGCGATCATTTCATCTATCCCGACTGTCGCCCGGGTTTCATAGACGCTTTCCAGCAGATGCAGCACCATGCGCTCGACGGCTATGCCAGCGTTTCACTCTATGCGCCCTATGTGACGATTTCCAAGGCGGATATCGTTGCCGACGGTGCCCGGCACAAGACCCCCTTTGCCGAAACCTGGTCCTGCTACAAAGGCGGGAAACGTCATTGCGGCCGCTGCGGCACCTGCGTTGAGCGGCGCGAGGCCTTTCATCTCGCCGGCATTGAGGATCCGACCGAATATGAGGATGCCGATTTCTGGATTGCTGCGACATCGGGCTTTTCGGCCGAAGAGGTGAAGTGATGTACCGCATCACCAAGGAATTCCACTTCTCCGCCTCGCATCAGCTTTCGCATCTGCCTGATGATCATCAGTGCGCGCGCATGCACGGGCACAATTACATCGTCGTGGTGGAGCTTTCGGCAACAGAACTCGATCAGAACGGCTTCGTGCGAGACTATCATGAGCTACAGCCGTTAAAGCGCTATATCGATGAAACCTTCGATCATCGTCATCTGAACGATGTCTTCGGACACGATCGCGTCACGTCCGAATATCTCGCCAAGCATTTCTACGACTGGTGCAAGGAACGATTGCCGGAAGCATCCGCTGTGCGGGTCAGCGAGACGCCGAAGACCTGGGCGGAATACCGGCCATGAGCGGCGCGCTCATCCGCGTCAGCGAGATCTTCGGGCCGACGATTCAGGGCGAGGGGATCCTGATCGGTCTTCCGACGATTTTCGTGCGCACCGGTGGCTGCGATTATCGCTGCTCCTGGTGCGATACGCTGCATGCCGTCGACAGCGACTATCGCGATCAATGGCGGCCGATGCCGGTCGATGAGATCTGGCAAGAGGTGACACGGCTTTCCGGCGGTAAGCCGCTGACGATCTCGCTCTCCGGCGGCAATCCCGCGATCCAGCCGCTCGGCCCGCTGATTGCACGCGGTCATGCGGAGGGATATCGCTTCGCGCTGGAGACTCAAGGGAGCCTGGCCAAGGAGTGGTTTGCCGAACTCGATGTGCTGGTGCTCAGCCCGAAGCCACCTTCGAGTGGCATGACGACGGACTGGATCGCCTTCGACGACTGTCTGCGCATGGCAGGCGACGGACCGCAAATCGCTTTGAAGATCGTCATATTCGACGATCTCGACTATGAATATGCGCGGGACGCGGCCGCTCGCTATCCCCAATTGTCCGTCTATCTGCAACCCGGCAATCACACGCCGCCGCCAGCCGATGCAGAAGATGCGCTTGTCGATATCGACGGCATCGTCGAAAGGATGCGCTGGCTCGTGGAAAAGGTCGGCGATGACCGATGGTTCGAAGCGAGGGTGCTGCCGCAATTGCATGTGATTATCTGGGGAAACAGGCGCGGCGTGTGAGCAATTGCGATTGGCCATAGCATGCCTGCGCGATCCATCGACATCCGAAATTCGCATTCGGTGGCCGATGGCGGCAAAGCCGCATCGGCTCTTTGTCATGGTTTTTTGTCGTGATCGTCATTGTCGCCGGTCTTCGGTCTCGCCGGTTTGAGTTCGGCGTCGAAAATCCCGGCAAGCGTCTTCAGGATCTGCAGGACGCCTGGATGATCGCAGGTATAATATCTGAACTGCGCCTGACGGCGCACTTTTACGATACCGGAATGATGCAGGCGGGTCAGGTGCTGGCTGAGCGCCGATTGCGATATGCCCAGCTTCTTGGCCAGGCTGTTCACATCTTCCTCATGGCCGGACAGATGAATACAGACCTCCAGGCGCTTGGGATTGGAGAGCTGGCTGAGAAGATCTGCATGATAGATGAGACGCTCGTCTTCTGTGGACTGATCTGAGTACATCGCGTGGCCGATCGTTGGTGTTACACTACAGAGCCGCAGCACCGCGAGACTATAAACGCAAAAGTTGCAAAATTATGGTCTAATTTATTGCAAAAACGTTGCGCGTTCGCGGAGCAAACGGCCCTCCCACTTAAGGCTGATCGCAATTGATCAACCCTTCCTTAGCCGACAACTAGGGTCCTATTGTATTTTGGGAATATGTCCGTTCATTCGATTTGCGATTAATCTGTAACAAAATTGAACGAACTGCCTTGTTTTTGTCCGGCTTTTGACATCGCAGTGCTAATTAAGCGGTCTATCTTCTGCGCTAACGAACAGGAGGTAACCATGACCCAAAGGGACTTGACGATCGCCGAAGTTCTTAAAGATCCGCTGATCCGCCAGGTCATGCGCGCAGATCGCATATCCATAACCCGGATGGCGGATCTGCTGCAGGATGCTGCACGCAGGCAAGAACGCGCCTTGTCCGCCAATCTCGCGTCGATTGCGCATGCGGCGGTACGTTCCGTATCGCAAGCCGACCTGCGCTGATATTCCGTCATCCGACAGCGACGATCGCCAGATGATCCCGGCGATTGTCGCTGCAGCATTTCCGTATTGAACGTCTCTACCGGTCTCCAAGCAATCCAGGATCGCTGGCTTTTCCGAAGCCTCGATAGGGCTGTCCTTGTTGCTGCGCCGCTTTACGGATCGTTTCGTAATGCGGTCCCAGCCCTGGTGTTAAAGTGCGCCGCTTCGGTTGAGCGAGATCGAATAAACGCTGGTCGTCGCTGTGATGAACAGCTTGTGCTTGCCGCGGCCGCCGAAGCAGAGGTTGGAGACCGTTTCCGGCACCAGGATCTTGCCCATGAGATGGCCGTCGGGGGCGATGCAATGCACACCGTCGGCGGCCGACGACCAGAGATTGCCATCGCTGTCGAGGCGCATGCCGTCGGCGCAGCCCGGTGAAATCGCATGAAATACTTCGCCGCCGGATAGCCGCCAGTTTTCACCGACATTGAAGACCCGGATATGCTGCGGATCGCTGCCATGCATACGACCGGTATCGGCGACATAAAGCTTCTTCTCGTCAGGGCTGAAGGCGAGGCCGTTCGGGCAGTTGAAATCTGTCAGGACGGCTTGCATGGAGCCATCGGGATCGACGCGATAAACATTGCAGGGCAGCTCCTGCTCACTCCTGTATCCTTCGTAGTCCGTCGCAATGCCGTAGTGCGGATCGGTGAACCAGATGGCGCCGTCCGAGGCGACGATGACGTCGTTGGGCGAATTCAGCCGTTTGCCCTGATAGCGGTCGGCGACAACCGTGATCGAGCCGTCATATTCGGTCTGCGTGACGCGCCTGCCGCCGTGCTCACAGCTCACAAGCCGGCCCTGCCGGTCACGCGTATGGCCGTTCGAAAAATTCGAGGGTTCGCGAAAGATGCTGGTGCCTAGCCCCGGTATCCAGCGCATGATGCGGTTATTCGGGATATCCGAGAAGAGCAGGCAGTTCAGATCTCCGAACCAGACAGGCCCTTCCACCCAGTCGAAACCGGTGGCGATCTGCTTGACGGGAGCATTGCCAAGAACAAATTTCCCGAAGGCCGGGTCCATGATCTCGAAGAACGACATTGTAACAATACCTCCCATAAGGTTACATCGAGAGATCGATGTGTTATCGATAACATATTCAATAAAGTCCGCAAGTCGGGAGGATAGTGCATGAGCCATGTTCTGGCGTCGAGTGTCTTAGCGACGAAGGAGTGATGACGTTGTTGACCGCTGCGATCTCGGCTGCTTCGCAGATGGGGCAGCCGCAATGCATCGTCATCGTCGATCAATCCGGCGTGATGCTAGGGTCCTTCCGCATGCACGGTTCACGTTTTCAGTCGCTGAAAAGCGCCACTGCCAAGGCACAGACGGCTGCTTCCATCGGCGGGCCGAGCCATTCGCTGCCGGAGCATGCGCGAGTGCCGCTGGCGATCGCGACCCATGGTGGCATGACGGGTTTGCGCGGGGGCTTGCCCATCCGTGTCGGCGGCACGCTTGTCGGCGGTATCGGCGTTGGTTCCGGGTCAGGCGAGCAGGACGAGCAGGTTGCGCGCGCTGCGCTCAAAGCGATCGGCGCCGATCTCGACTAGGCCGGACCTGAGCGCGAAATCCATTTTCGCTTTCGATCGGTGGATTTCGCGCCGTTTCGGTTCAGGTAAAGGCGATCTGCACCTTCATCGCCTGGCTTCGATCCGAAGCGATCTCGAAGGCGCTGATCGCGTCGGCAAGCGGTACCGTATGGGTGATGAGCGGCCGCACATCGATGAGACGATTGCGCATCAGATCGACGCCGACGGTAAACTCCTCATGAAAGCGGAAAGAGCCGCGTAGTTCCAGTTCCTTGGCCGTGATCGCCAGCATCGGCAAGCTCATGTCGCCGCCGATACCAAGCTGTACGATAATCCCCCGCGGCCTCAATGCGGTAATGCCGCCGGCAAGGGCAGCGGCAGCGCCCGAGCATTCGTAGAGCACGTCGAAAGTGCCCTTGTCTGCGGAATAGGCGGCAAGCGCTTCGGGCTCGTTCTTTGTATTGATGACCCTGTCGGCACCCGCTTGCCTAGCAAGCGACAAGGTGAAATCCGAAAGATCGGTTGCGACGATCTCGACGGCACCGGCACGGCGTGCGGCCAGGATCGAGAGAACGCCGATCGGACCACAGCCGGTCACGAGAACGCGCTTGCCGAGCATCTCGCCCGCGCGACGCGTGGCATGCAAGGTCACGGCCAAAGGTTCTGCCATGGCCGCTTCACCCGGCGTCAGACCATCGGCTGGCACGCATTGGATGGCATCGGCCACCAGCGTCTCGCGGAACGCACCCTGGATGTGCGGGAAGGGCATGGCGCTGCCATAAAAGCGCATGTTGAGGCACTGATTGGGCAATCCCTGCAGACAGTAGCGGCAAGTCCGGCATGGGCGGGAGGGGGAGACGGCAACGAGCTGACCGATCTCGAGCCCTTGCACGCCCGGGCCGAGTGCGGTGACGGTCGCGCTGACCTCGTGTCCAAGGATCATCGGCTCCTTCAGGCGCACGGTGCCGAAGCCGCCGTGATGATAGTAGTGCAGGTCGCTGCCGCAGACGCCGCCGGTTGCGAGCTTCAGCTTCACTTCTCCCGCACCCGGTTCTTCCTCCGGATAATCCTCAATGCGCACATCCTTGGCGGCGTGGGCGATGATGGCCTTCATGTCTTTCTCCCTCAAAGAACGGGTGTCGGCAGCGCCTGGCCGGCGAAATGAGCGGCGAGATTGTCGCGCACGAGCTTACCCATGGCCTTGCGCGTCTCGACCGTGCCGGAGGCATGGTGAGGCTGCAGCAGCACATTGTTCAGCGCCAGGAAGCGCGGATTGAGTTTCGGCTCGCCTTCGAAGACGTCGAGTGCCGCCGATCCGAGCTTGCCGGCTTCCAGCGCGTCAAGCAGTGACTCCTCGTCTATATTGGAGGCGCGCGAGATGTTGATCAACATCCCTTCCGGGCCGAGCGCCTCGATCACCTTCTGACCGACAATGTGCCGCGTCGTCGCTGAAGCAGCGAGCGTAACGAACAGGAAATCCGATTGTGTCGCGAGCTCGACGGGATCGGCCACGAAGGCCATGTCGGAGGCGTAGGATTTTGCCTCGACGTCCGAATAGGCAATCTGCATGTCGAAGCCCTTCAGGCGCTTGGCGACTTCGAAACCGATGCGACCGAGGCCTAGCACGCCCGCGCGCCGTCCCCAGACACGCCGCTTGAGGGGATAAAGCCCCTTTTGTGCCCAGCTGCCGTCACGCACCCATGTCTCCGCACCGATCATACCGCGCGACAGGCAGAGCATCATGGCAACTCCGAGGTCGGCCACATCATTGGTCAGAACGTCAGGCGTATTGGTGACGCGAATGCCGCGCTCGCGGCAGGCCTGCAGATCGACGGCATCGAAGCCCACGCCATAGACCGAAATGACCTCAAGCTTCGGGCAGGCTTCGATCATAGCGCGATTGGCGCCGAGCTCGCCGCGGGTGGCAATAGCCCTGATCGATGGTCCGATCTGGGCAAGTAGTTTTTCCTTGTCGGTAGCCTCGAAATAGCGATGAACCTCGAACGCTGTGTCAAGCGGCTCTTGATCCCATGGCGGGTAGGGGCCAATCTGCAGGATTGGTGGCTTGCTCATCGTGTATGTCCTCCCTTGACATCAAATGTTATCGATAACATAAACAAGGGAGGCGACCATTGTCGAGATAAAAACGGAGGAAACGATGTCTGCTGGTCTTTTCGATCTGAAGGGGCGGCGCGCCCTGGTGACAGGTTCTTCCCAAGGTATCGGGCTTGCGCTCGCGAAAGGTTTGGCGGCCGCCGGCGCCGAGCTGGTGCTTAACGGCCGTGACAAGGAAAAACTCGCCAAGGCGGCCGAGAACTTCGAGGGCAAGGTGCATATGTTGCCATTTGATGCCACCGATCATGAAGCTACGCGCAAGGCCGTCGATGCATTCGAGGCCGAGGGCGGCGCGATCGACATTCTCGTCAACAATGCTGGCATGCAGTTTCGCACGCCGCTGGAGGATTTTCCCGCCGATGCCTTCGAGCGGCTGCTGCGGACGAATATATCGAGCGTTTTCAATGTTGGCCAGGCCGTCGCCCGTCATATGATCAAGCGCGGCGCCGGAAAGATCATCAACATCGCGAGCGTACAGACGGCGCTGGCGCGCCCGTCGATCGCGCCATACACGGCAACCAAGGGTGCCGTCGGCAATCTCACCAAGGGTATGGCGACGGATTGGGCGAAGTACGGGCTGCAATGTAACGCCATCGCGCCGGGTTATTTCGATACACCGTTGAATGCAGCTCTCGTTGCCGATGCCGATTTCTCCGCATGGCTCGAAAAGCGCACGCCGGCCGGTCGGTGGGGCCGCGTCGAAGAACTGGTCGGCGCCTGTATCTTCCTTGCTTCCGATGCCTCCTCCTTCGTCAACGGTCATGTGCTCTATGTCGACGGCGGCATCACAGCTTCGCTTTGATGACGCAATGCCGCGCCACTTCGTCATCATGGGCGTCAGCGGCTGCGGCAAGTCGTCGGTCGGCTCGGCACTCGCAGCGTGCGTTGGCGGCATCTATGTCGATGGCGATGATCTTCATCCCGCGGCCAACGTCGCGAAGATGAGCGCCGGCATTCCTCTGACGGATGCCGATCGATGGCCCTGGCTCGACAAAATCGGTCAGCGCCTGACCTTGGCCGATGAGATCGCGCTGATTGGATGTTCGGCGCTGAAGCGCATTTATCGTGACCGGATCCGCGAGGTCGTCGGCGCGCCGGTTTCGTTTATCCATCTGGCCGGTTCAAGGGAAACGATCCTGAGGCGTCTGCAGGCAAGGCGCGATCACTTCATGCCGCCGGCTTTGCTCGACAGTCAATTTGCCGCGCTGGAGCCGCCGGGGGCCGACGAGCAGGCGATCACCGTCGATATCGATCAGCCGCTGGATCAAGTCGTGGCGGCCATCTTAATTGCATTGGAGGAGACGCAATCATGACCAGCAAGGTGGCGCTGATCGGCGCGGGTGCAATGGGCGGAGCAATCGGCGCTCGCCTGGTGGAGACGGGCAACCAACTCACTGTCTTCGATCTCGACAAGGAGAAGGTCGCGGCACTGACTGCAAAAGGCGCGACGGCTGCCGCCAGTGCGGCGACTGCTGCTGCCGTTTCCGATTTCGTCATCCTCAGCCTCAATTCGCCGAAGATCGTCCATGCCGCCGTTTTCGGATCTGAAGGTATCGCGTTAGGTGCTAAACCGGGCACGCTGATCATCGATATGTCGTCGATCGACCCCGACGCGACAAAGGCACTTGCCGCAGAGGCAGCGGAAAAGAGGCTGCGCTGGGTGGATAGCCCGCTATCCGGTGGAGCGCCAAAGGCCCTGATCGGACAATTGACGCTGATGGCCGGCGGCAGCGAGCAGGATGTCGCGGACGCGCATCAAGTCCTGCGCCATGTGGCCTCGAACTACACGCATATGGGTCCCGTCGGTGCGGGCCAGACCACGAAGCTCATCAATCAGGTTCTTTGCGCATTGAATTTCCTCGCCGTCGCCGAAGCAACGCAACTGGCGCTCGATGCCGGCGTCGATGCCGCGAAAATCCCGCAGGCGCTGAAGGGCGGACGGGCCGACAGCGCCATCCTGCAGGAATATATGCCGCGCTACGTCAGCAAGGATTATCGCCGCACCGGCCGCATCGACAACATGGTCAAGGATCTGAACGGCGCTCAGGATCTCGCTCGCAGGACCAATACCGCCATGCCGCTGACGGCGGTTTGTGCCGAGATACACCGCATGCTGACGGCTTCCGGGCTTGGCGGTGAGGATCAGGCCGCGCTGATGGAATTCTTCAAAGGGCCGAACAAGGAGGTCGCAGGATGATTACCCGATACGCATTATTCGAAGGCAAGGTCAAAGACGGAGAGGCAGAGGCGTTTCGAACGGCTGTCATGGAAACCATTTTGCCGAAGTGGAAGCAGTTTCCGGGTGCCCTCGACGTGCGGGTGACCTTTGCCGAGGCACGCGACGAAGGTGCCCCGGAGTTCCCGATGATCTTGGCGGTGAACTATCCGGATATGGCCGCCGTGGAGAAGGCGCTTGCAAGCCCGGTACGCACGGAGGCACGTGCGGCGACGGAAGCGGTTCTCTCGCGCTTTTTCGAGGGACGCATCCATCATCATGTGACGCTTGCCCATGAATTCCAGCTGTAGAACATCGCAGGACGCTTTCCGATGCCCGGCGCCGGTCGTGTCTTGCGCGCATGGCGGGATAGCTGAAAGCGCCTCTTGCCATTCTGGGAAGAGGCATATTACTCTCATGGTAACGATAACATAGGCCATTGATGAGTAACGATCGCAAAACGCCGACCATGGCAGACATAGCCCGCGTCATGGGAGTTTCTCCCATGACCGTGTCGCGTGCCTTCAAGGCCGATAGCCTGGTCAGTCCGGAGACGCGCGAGGCGATCCTGCGAACGGCGGAGGAGCTGGGCTATGTCTTCGACAGCACCGCGTCCAACCTGCGTTCGCAAAAGTCCGGCTTTGTCGCCGTTACCATTCCATCCATCAACAATGCCAACTTCGCAGATACGGTCGGCGGCCTCTCGGACACTTTGTCCAAGCGGGACATGCAGATTCTGCTTGGCTATACGAACTACGATGTCGAAGAGGAGGAGCGGCTGATCGAGCAGCTGCTCCGCCGCAGACCGCAGGCGATCGTCGTGACCGGCGGCACCCATACCGATCGCGCCCGCAAACTTCTGCAGACCGTCGCAATCCCCGTGATCGAGACCTGGGATATCCCGACCAATCCGATCGGCCACTATGTCGGCTTTTCCAACAGGGCCGTCATGCGCGATATGGTTGATCATTTCGTCGCGCTCGGCTGCCGCCGCATCGCTTTTATCGGCGGTGACGTCCAGCGGGATTCACGCGGCAGCGAACGCAGGCTCGGTTTCATTGCGGCGATGCAGGCACATGGCCTTGATGCATCGAGATTGATCGCGGCCGGATCGCCGCCGATCTCGATGCGGGAGGGCGCCAATGCCATGGCGAAGCTGATCGAGCTTTATCCCGATACGGAAGCCGTCGTCTGCGTCTCGGATCTTGCCGCCTACGGTGCACTTACCGAATGTCGGCGGCTCGGGATTCCGGTGCCGGAACGCTTTTCCATCGGTGGTTTCGGCAATTACGAAATCGGCGAGGTCTGCGTGCCGACCTTGACGACGATCAATGCCTTCGCGCGTGAGATCGGCGAGCGGACTGCACAATTGATCCTGGATATTCTCGATGGCACGCAGTCGATTCCTGATGTCAGGATCTTGCCGCAACTGATTGCACGCGATAGCAGCCGCCAAGCTTAGTGTTGTTGTCGAATGATGTGGCCCGGCCTTTAAGCCAGGCCACCCCCCGTTATTGGGATCACTTACCCCAGATCTTCTTATACTCGTCCTTATAACCGTTGTCCGGATCGAAGGTGTTCTTCGGGCCGCCATCGGATTGGATATTGTCTGCCGTCACGACGTGTAGCGGTGAGAGATAGCCGGACCATTTTTCACCGGCGAAGGCACGATTGAGTTCATCGACCAATTGCCAGCCCTGGAGATTAAGGGGTTCGGCAACCGTAACCTTCTGGAATTGACCGGCGCGGATGCGTTCATAGGCCGATTGCGAGCCATCGCCGGCAGCGACATTGATCGGCGCATCGGTGCCGCTCTTGCCGGCGGAGGCGAGCGATGGACCCATGAAATCGAAATAAAGGTCGTTGATCGCAAGCGAATGCGTCCAGCTGTCACCGTATTTCTGAAGGAGGGATGTCGTGAGCTGCGGCATGCGCTGCGATGTCTCGGCAATCGGAGTATCGACATATTCGAGAACCTTGCCGCCCAGACGCTCGATCTCCTGCTTCATCTTGTCGGCCTTGGCGATCGCGATCGCATAGGTGGAGTCGGTGAAGATGATGACGCCCGGCTTGCCCTTGGCATCGACGAATGCCCAATCGGCGGCAGCCTTCGAGACCTCCATGGCGTCGGTGCTGACATTGGCGAAGAGCCCATTCTTGTCGTCGGGGCCGATGGTCGGGCCGGCATGCCAAGCGACCAGAGGGATTTTGGCGGCTTTCGCCTGTTCCAGCGCAGGGGCCTGTTCGACGGCATCGAAGCCGTCGATGATGATGCCGGCGGGCTGCAGCGCTATCGCCTGACCGAAGGCCGCTGTACGGCCGCCGATGGAGCCCGCGCCATCGAGAACCTTCACCTCCCAGCCGATCGCCTTCGCCGCTTCCTCGACACCGTTGCTGACGCCGAGAATGCCGCCATTCTTGAGATCGCCCGCGAGCACGACGATGGTCTTGCCGGTCTGCGCCTTCGGGCCTGTCGTCGGGCCGTCCCATTTGGTGACCGGGGTTGCGTATTTGTCGACGACGGCCTTCGCATCCGCCAACGGATCGGCATAGGCCTGGCCGGCGCATAGCACCAGGATCGCCGTCGTGGCCTGCAGGAATTGTCTACGATTCATGTCTTCTCCTCCCTTTGAACATTCGAACTTCAGATGATCTTCATTTCTCCGCCGGCTTGGCGGAAAGTTGCGGCGCCTGGGCGGGGGCCATGCGTCCTGCATGGCTGCGGCGGCGCTGGGCGTAACCGGCAATACCGATCGCGACGAGCAGGGTGACGCCATTGAATAGAGGCTCGACATAGAAGGAGCCGCCGAACTGCTGGATGCCGGCAATACCGACTGCCAGAATGATGACGCCGATCATCGTGCCCCAGACGTTGACGCGACCGGGCTTGATGGTGGTCGATCCGAGGAATGCGCCGACCAATGCAGGCAGAAGATATTCGAGCCCGACGCTTGCCTGGCCAATGCGCAGCTTGGAGGCAAGGAGGACGCCGGCAATGGCGGCAAGCGTTCCCGAGGTAACGAAGGCGCCGATGACGAAGCGGCGGACGGGAATGCCGTTGAGCGCGGCAGCCTTTGGATTGGCGCCGATCGCATAGATATAGCGGCCGATCGGCAGATATTCGAGGACGATCCACATGACGAAGGCAAGCGCCAGGACATAGATGCCGGTGATCGGCAGGCCGAAGACCATCGTGCCGTTCAGCGCATAAAATCCCTGCGGCAGCATGCCCACGACCTGCCGCCCGCCCGTATGCCAGAGTGCGATTGCATAAAGAACAGTGCCCGTGCCGAGCGTTGCGATGAAGCTATCGATCTTGGCAATCTCCACCAGCAGGCCGTTCAGAAAGCCGGTCAGTGCGCCAAGCGCGATGACGATCAGGACCGCAACCGGCCAGGGCAGGCCGAACATCGTCTGAAGGCTGATCGCCAGCACATGCCAGAGCACGATGCCGTAGCCGATGGTCAAATCGATGCGCCCCGCCGCCATCGGGATCATCGCGGCCAGCGACAGGATGGCGATGATCGTTTTGTCCGAAATGATCGAACGCAGATTGAGCATCGTCGGGAATGTCTGCGGTAGCAGAATCGAGAAAAGCAGGATCAGGAAGACCGTCAGGATGACGAGGCCATAGACGGGCAGCAAGCGCTGGATCTTCTGGCCGAGGCTCATGGCCGAAAGCTCGGCGCGGGTCGGCTCGAGCGCGTTGGATTCGATCGATTGCATGGTGTTCTCCTCCGGTTCAGGCCGCTTCTGATGCAGATGCGGCGGCGATAACCGCCGGCGTTGTAAGGTCGGCACCGCTGAGTTCGCGCACGATCCTCCCGCGCGAAAACACCAGGGCACGATGGCAGATATGAGCGATTTCCTCGAAATCGGTGGAGACGACGAGAACGGCAAGGCCAGCCTCGACGGCCTCGGCGATCAACCGATAGATGTCGGCCTTGGCGCCGACGTCGACGCCGGCAGTCGGATCCTCGGCGATCAGCAATTTGCGGCCCGTCGCCAGCCATCGTCCTACGACCACCTTTTGCTGATTGCCGCCAGATAGGGCTTCGATGGCAAGGCTCTGATCGTTAGGCCTGAGGCCGACACGGCTGCCAAGCGAATAGGCAGCTTCTGCTTCGCGGCGTGGAGACAGGAACGAAAACAGGCTTCGTCCGGAGGCGCCGGGGTTGAGGAAGGTATTTTCGCGCAGGCTGAGCGACATGGCGACGGATTCTTCCGTCCGATCCCTGGCGATCAGGCCGATACCTGAAGCCATCGCGGCGACGGTGCTGGAAAGGTCGGGTGCGGCCCCATTCAAGCGAACGCTGCCCTGCGATGGCTCGCAACCGAATAGCGCCCGTCCGATCAATTCCTGACCGGCGCCGCGCAGGCCGACGAGCCCGAGCAATTCGCCCTGTCGGATATCGAAGGACACAGGTCCTGCGCCGCGGCAGGTGAGCTCTTTTACTGAAACGATGGCAGGCTCGGCGCTTCTTTCCGCCTTGACGAAGAGCTGGTCCGCCTTGCGCCCGACGATCATGCGAATGAGCTCATCCGGCGTCGTTTCGGAGACTGGCTTCTGGCCCACCAGCTGACCATCGCGCAGCACGGCGACGCGGTCGGCGATACGGAAAATCTCGTCGAGACGATGCGAGACATAAATCATGGCCACGCCGCGCTCTTTCAGCGGACGGATGGCGGCAAAAAGCTTCTCGACCTCATCGGCGGGCAAGCTAGCTGTGGGCTCGTCAAGCACAAGCACGTCGGCTTCGACAGCGAGTGCGCGGGCGATTGCCACGAGCGACTTTTCCGTACGGGTCAGCTCCTGCACGCGGGTCGACGGATCGAAATCGCAGCCCACGAGTTTTAGCGCTTCCGCGGTGCGCCGCTCCGTCGCCCGCCAATCAATCAGCCGTCCACGCAGGGAATAGCCCTGGGCGAGCCCGACATTCTCGCCCACCGTCATCCATTCGATCAGCCCGAGATCCTGATGGATAAAGGCGACCGGCTGGCGCTGATTGGGTTGCGGCGGGCGATGATGATAGGGCTTGCCGCGAAACAGGATCTGCCCGCCATCCGGCTTGTAGATGCCTGCCAAGGTCTTGATGAGCGTCGATTTGCCCGCACCATTCTCTCCGAGAAGCGCGAGAATTTCGCCCCGCTGCAGGTCGAGAGATACGTTCGACAGCGCGCGCGTTCCGCCAAATTCCTTGGTGATATCGGAAAATTCGAGCAGCTTTCCGTTGTCCATCCTGCTCCTCCCAAAGCTTCGATGAGAGAAGGCTATGTTATCGATAACATTCCGTCAAGTGGCTCAAAGGCATCTGAGGAATACTCAGGCACTTGGCGTCGGCGCACACGGAAGTCGGCGTATTATCCGAGACTTTGGTTTAGGCATAAAATATATT
>NZ_JBXSOR010000007.1:0-276113 GCF_057784455.1 Martinezella sp. CNPSo 3890
AAGCTTTCGCGGCTTTTCCATGAGTGCTAGGATTACATGAAAGACTTTCAAACGGTTGAAATCATTTCAATCGTTTCAATTAGTTAGCCTGCCATTTCCCTCCTTCTACACTTCTGTTATCGCCGATCTATATTGTTCTTGTCGCCGAATGAAATCGCCTTGGAGAAACAAAATGAGCGAACGAATTGAAGACATTGCCGTAAAGATGGTTGCTGGTGGCAAGGGCCTCCTGGCGGCGGATGAATCCACCGCCACGATCAAGAAGCGCTTCGACGCCATCTCTCTCGTATCAACGGAAGAGAGCCGCCGCGACTATCGCGAAATGCTCTTCCGCTCCGACGACGCAATGAAGAAGTACATCTCCGGCGTCATCCTCTATGAGGAAACCCTCTTCCAGAAGGCCGCGGACGGCACCCCCTTCGTCGATATCATCAAGGCTGCCGACAGCATTCCCGGCATCAAGGTCGATGTCGGCGCCAAGCCGCTCGCCGCCTTCCCCGGCGAAACCGTTACCGAAGGCCTGGACGGCCTCGCCGATCGTCTGGCGAAATATTATGACGCCGGCGCCCGCTTCGCCAAGTGGCGCGGCGTGATCGCCGTTTCCGATACGCTGCCGACCTATGGCGCCATCAAGGCCAACGCCCACGCGCTTGCCCGTTATGCCGCCCTTTGCCAGCAGGCCAAGATCGTCCCGATCGTTGAACCGGAAGTGCTGATGGATGGCGAACCCGGCACGCAGAGCCTCGATCGCAGCGAGGAAGTCACCCGCTGGACGCTGCAGATCGTCTTCCAGGAACTCGCAGAAGCCCGCATCAAGCTCGAAGGCATGATCCTCAAGCCGAGCATGGTCATCGACGGCAAGAAGGTCCGCAAGGCCTCGGTCGAGCAGGTCGCCGAACGCACCGTCAAGGTTTTGAAGGAAACCGTTCCGTCGGCCGTTCCCGGCATCGCCTTCCTCTCCGGCGGCCAGTCCACCGAAGAGGCGACGGCCCATCTCTCCGCCATCAACTCCGGTTATGAACTGCCCTGGAAAGTGACCTTCTCCTATGGTCGCGCCCTGCAGGACAGCGCGCTGAAGGCATGGGGCGGCAAGCCGGAAAACGTTGCCGCCGGCCAACGTGCTTTCACCCATCGTGCCGAGATGAACTATCTCGCCGCCAAGGGTAGCTGGACGAAGGATCGCGAACAGGCTGCCTGATGTCAGCTGGAGCAATTCCGGGAAAAGGATACTGCAATCTCCGCGGAATTGCGTGGAAACAAAGGGATAGAGCGGTTCGATGACGCTGTGAAAAGCTGAACCACTTGAGTATTCGAATGAACGAAAAGCCTCGGTCGCGATGCGACCGAGGCTTTTTTGCTTTCGGGGAATAGCCAGCTCGGCGTTCAGAACAGAGCAAGTCACATCTGTCACAATGACAAGAATAGGCTTGCCGTGATATCGGAAAACAATCCGTGTCAAATGGATGTTACGAAAACACGGCACTGGATTGTCCCACTTATAATAAAAGGGGCCAAATAGAGGGGTTGCCATATGCTTGCCTGGCGCAGTTTTGTTGCTGTTCTTTCTGTATTCTTAGTTGCACAAATAGACACTTCTCGCGCCCAACAATTGCAGACGGCCGTTCCCGTCTTTTCCGCGACAGGACCGGATGCAGAGGCTTACGGTGAGAAACTCGGCTATCCCGTCGGCCTGCCGCTGAGCGAACAACGGAACATGATCGGCAATTTCAGTCACGCCGATAAGCTTGCGCCAACGCATATGATCACCGCCGCCGAGCATCCGCTACCCCTCTTACGCGCGCCGTCCGAGATTTCGGTCAAGTTCACGTTCGGCACGGAAACCGGCTCTTTGTCGAAATATCTCGACACCAATCCCACCACCGGCCTGCTGATTGCCCACAACGACACGATTCTGTTCGAACATTACCAATATGGCCGCACCGACCGCGACCGGCTTGTCTCGCAATCCATGGCGAAAACCTTGACCGCCATGATGATCGGAATTGCGATTTCCGAGGGTGCCATCCATTCGATCGACGATACTGTTGAGACCTATGTGCCGGAGCTGAAAGGCACAGAGATGGGCGTTACGCCGATCCGCGCATTGCTGCATATGGCCTCCGGCATTGCCTTCACCGAAAACTTCGGCAACCCCGACGACAACGTTCATCTCAGCAATTCATTGCTCGGCCCGGAAAAACTCGACCCCATTACGGCCATATCGCGGTTCAACAAGCGGGTCGCTCCTCCCGATACGGTGTGGCACTACAGCAATCTTGACACCGAAGGGCTGAGCCTGGTCCTGACTCACGCCACCCATATGAGCATGGCGGATTATCTCCAGACCCGCATCTGGCAGCCGATGGGTGCGGAAGCCAGCGCGAACTGGCAGGTCGACAGCACCGGCCAAGAGGTCGGCTACTGCTGCTTCAGCGCGACACTTCGCGATTATGCCCGCTTTGGCCTGCTGCTCGCGCATGACGGCGCCTTGAACGGCCGGCAGATCATACCCCGCCAATGGCTGTTGGATGCCACGGAGCCGGTCAAGCAAGGTTCGTTCCTGGCGGTCAATCACGAAACGAACCCTTGGGGCTACGGCTATCAGACCTGGCTGATGCCCGGTCCGCGCCGAACGTTTTTCCTTGACGGCAAAGCCGGCCAGCGCATCCTGGTCGACCCGACGACACATCTGGTTCTCGTACACACTGCGGTCCGTGCGAAGCCCGGCGATGCCGGCAGTGCCGAGCTCGTCGAGCTCTGGTCCAGCGTGCTCAAACAGTTCCAGAGCAATTGAAGCGATCTTCACGCGTGCTGCAGAAACCCGTTCTCCCGTTGGGGAGAAGGGGTTGGGATAAGAGGCTATCTTCGCCAGAACCGTTAGCCAACTTGTCACGGACACAAGTTCCGGCTTTCAAGCTTGCCCGAGCAGCGGCTAAATCCTGGCAGTTCCACCAAAGCTGCCGGGAGCCGTCATGAACACCGTCGCCTATGTCACCGTCGATGTCTTCACATCCGAACGCTTCGTCGGCAATCCGCTGGCCGTCATCCCGGATGCGCGTGGCCTCAGCAGCAGCGCCATGCAGAAGATTGCAGCCGAGTTCGGTTATTCGGAAACGACCTTCGTGCTGCCGGCGGAAAACCCGGAGCATACGGCCCGCGTCCGCATCTTCACGCCCACGGCCGAAATCCCTTTTGCCGGCCATCCCAATGTCGGCACCGCCTTCGTCCTCGGCCAGCAGCAAGCGATCTTCGGAAAATCCATAAGCGATAGGCTGATCTTCGAAGAGGATGCCGGGCTTGTCGAGGTAATGTTGTTGCGCAACGGTGGCGGCGTCTCCGGCGCAAGCATCCGCGCACCGGGCAGGCTTACGATCGGCGAAACCATTGCCGACGAACTGATTGCCGCTTGCGTGCAGATCGATCCGCAATCGATCCGCCACACAACCCATGCGCCGACTTTCGCGTCCGTCGGCCTGCCTTTCGCCTTCGCAGAGCTGGATAGCCTCGAAACGCTCGCCAAGGCATGGCCGAACGCCGCCGTTTTTGCTGAAGCGGCCGCACGCCACAAGGAAGACAAGACCGGCTTTTCGCTCTTTCTCTATGTGCGCTCGGCAGAAAATCCGTGGGCTATTCGCGCCCGCATGTTTGCCCCGCTCGACAATGTCACGGAAGACCCGGCGACCGGCAGCGCCTCTGCCGCGATCGGCGCCTATCTGACTTCCCTGCTGCCGGCACAGGATGCGGAGGTGAAAATCACTATCGAACAGGGCGTGGAGATGGGAAGACGCAGCCTTATCGGCGTTGATGTCAGGAAATCTGCCGGCACGGTAAACGAAGTCTTGCTGTCGGGCAGCTGCGTCTCCCTCATGCGCGGAGAGATCCAACTTTAGGCAGCCGCGCGTGGCGGCGCTGAAGCCCTGAATTTAGCCTAAAATGCGCTAAAACACCTCGTTGATAACGAGCGCCACGGTCCAGACGGCAAAGGCGAAGATAGCGATCTTCCAAAAATCGGCCCTGCGCCTCAGGCCCGGCAGCCCCAAAGGCTTGATGATGTGCACCACCATGGCGAGCAGAAGCAGCATCGCTATGGCTTTTGTCACGCTATTTTTCCCCGTTTATGCAAGAGTGAGGGCAGCCGCGACCAAAAACCGCTGCACGCCTTTCGCGATCATGCTCTAATCGTCATAGGACGGACATTTTTCCGCGCCAACAGACTGTTTCTACAGGCCGATAGCGGCAATCCGGGACACAATCAATAGCGAATGCAGGCAGGGCACGATCCTGTCTTTCGGCTCCTTAAATGGAGCGGCATGAAGGTGGGGAGCATGAAAAGAAACATATTGCCGGTACTCGCTCTGCTGTTCGGCACGCTGTTCCTGTTTACGGGCAATGGCCTGCACAGCCTGCTGCTGCCCGTGCGCGGCACGGCCGAAGGCTATGCGACGACGACGCTCGGTTTGCTCGGCACCACCTGGGCGACGGGCTTCGTGCTCGGCTGCCTGACGGCGCCGAAACTGGTCCGGCGCATAGGCCATGTGCGTGCCTTTTCGGGCTTCATCTCCGTCATCGCCATTATCGCGCTTTTGACCGGCATTATCGTCGACCCCATCTGGTGGGTGGCGCTGCGCGCGGTGACCGGCTTCTGCACGGCCGGCACTTCGATGATCATCGAAAGCTGGCTCAACGAACGCGCCACCAATGAAAGCCGTGGTGCGATCTTCTCGCTCTATATCGGCATCACCCTCATCGGCGCCGTCGCCGGCCAGATGATGGTGCCCTTCGCCGATGTCCATACGCCCATCCTCTTCATGGTGTGCGGCATCTGCTATTGTATCGCCATGCTGCCGACCACGCTGTCGACCGCCGCCTCGCCGCAGCCGCTGAAGGCCGTCAGCCTCGACCTGAGAGCGCTCTACCGCAATTCGCCGGTCGCCTCGATCGGCATCCTGCTCGTCGGCATCGCCAATGGCGCATACGGCACGCTTGGCGCCGTCTTCGGCGCCAAGGCCGGCCTTTCAGAAGGCGATATCGCGCTGATGATGAGTTCGACCATCTTTGCCGGCGCCGTGATGCAGCTGCCGGCCGGCCGCCTGTCCGATCGCATCGACCGCCGCTACGTGCTTGCGGGCATGGCTGCAATCGCAGCCCTCGACGGCCTGCTGCTCTTCCTGTTGAAGCCGGGCAGCCCGGCTTTCCTCATCAGCATGGTCGTCATCTACGGCGCCGTCGCCAACACCCTCTATCCGATTGCCGTCGCCCATGCCAATGACTTCGCCGCGCCGGAGGATTTCGTCAAGGTGTCGGGCGGCCTGCTGCTGCTCTATGGCATCGGCACAATCATAGGGCCGACGCTGAGTGGCCCGGTCATGTCCTCCATCGGCCCCTACTCGCTGTTCTTCGTCACCGCCATCGCCCATGTGCTGATTACCTCCTATTCGATCTTCCGCAGCCGCATGCGTGCCGCAAAGCCGGCGGGCGATCGCGACGCCTATACGACCATGCCGTCGGCCAACGCGCAGATGATCACGCCGGAGAGCATGGCGCTCGCGCGCAGCGAGACTTCAAAAAAGGACGATATAACTGTAAATTACGGCACCTGATCCCTCGACAAGGGAAAGGAGGAGCCGAAATGAGCCTATTCGATGATGATCGTCCCAAGCAGCCGTCCGCCCATGAGATCGGTAGTGACCTGTCGTTACTGTCGGTGGACGAGCTGAAAAGTCGCGTCGCATTGCTTCAGGGCGAGATAGCCCGGCTGGAAGAGGAAATCGCCACCAAGACCTCCGGCCGAAAGGCGGCGGATAGTCTTTTCCGCTTCTGACGCACCGTTCCAAGGTGGCTTGCCATAGCACGAAATCCGTGCGGGGGAGTCCAGGATCAAGGCATGGTCAACTCAATATTAAGCTTTACGACATATTACTATGACCATCCAGATTCGCTCTGGACTCAGACAGTTCCTCCACTTGGCGAATTGGTCTGATTTTTCTCCCTGTTTTACCTTGAGAGCCGCTTTTGCGGCTCTTCTTTTTTGTCCTGTATCGCGGACCTCGCCGAAACTGTGGAGATTAACCCTTTCTTAAGAATCGCCTTGCGAATTTCAGTTAAAACAACCATCTTAAAGTCATAAAAGCGGATGCCGAAAGCTCTTAGGGACTTGACCGGCTTTTCCTGAACAAAAGTGTTGCGTGAAGCAGGGATTTATTCGATGTCGGAACTTGGGTTGAACACGATCAGCTTTGCTGGCCACGCCGCATCGTCGGCGCAGTTCAGGGCGCTTTATTCTGAAGGCATGTCGCTGGTCGAAGAAACCGCCGGTTATCTCGACGGCCAAGGCCGCGCCGCTTCCAAAGTTCTGCCGCGCATGGCCTCCGTGCTTTATGCCGCCGAATCCATGCGGCTGACCACCCGTCTGATGCAGATGGCCTCCTGGCTGCTGCTGCAGCGCGCCGTCAACAATGGCGAAATGTCGCGCGATCAGGTATTGGCCGAAAAGAACAAGGTTCGCCTCGACGGCTTCAACGTCGACCGCAATGCGCCGGGCTGGAATGACCTGCCGGAATCCTTCCGTGATCTCGTGGAGCGTTCGCTGCGCCTGCAGAACCGCGTTGCCATTCTCGATCGCGAAATCTACCGCCCGACGGAAGCTGCTATCGTTCCGGACAACCAGAACAGCGTCAAGGCACAGCTAACCCTGCTGCAGACCGCATTTGGCGGCAACTGAGCTTCAGACAATCCGCAATGATTTCAAACCGGCCGCGCCTGACGTGGCCGGTTTTGTTTTGAGCAATCATCCAGCGCTCCGAAAAGCCGTGCGCAGAGTTAGGCCTGAAGTTGAAGCTGGGCCTAACTTGACGGATTCCGTGAAACCTCTGTAAAAAAGAGTGCGTGCTTCTCTCAAGGGAGGAGCAGGCCAATATCGAATGTGCGTGGAGGACCCAATGCGCCGACTCACTTCTCACGAAAATCAAATCCGAAATTCTGAGAAGATGATGAACCATGCGCACATTGAATCTGGGCATCCTCGCCCATGTAGACGCGGGCAAGACTAGCCTCACGGAACGGCTCCTTTTTGACACCGGCATAATCGACAAACTCGGCAGCGTCGACGCTGGCAGCACGCAGACCGATAGTCTCGAACTCGAAAGACAACGCGGCATCACCATCGCCGCCGCTGTGGTTTCCTTTACCATCGGTGATGTGATGGTGAACCTCATCGACACGCCGGGCCATCCCGACTTCATCGCCGAGATCGAACGGGTGCTGCAGCTGCTCGATGCGGCCGTGGTCGTCGTATCGGCAGTCGAGGGCGTGCAGCCACAGACGCGCGTGCTTGTGAAAGCATTGCGACGCCTCGGGATACCCTTCATATTCTTCGTCAACAAGGTCGACCGCCTCGGCGCACGCTATGATGAGGTGCTTGAGGATATGGCGACCCAGCTGGCGGTTCGCCCCATTGCAATGTCGATCGTCCATGCTGCCGGCAGCAGGCTCGCCACAGTGGAAGCTGCCGATCTCGGCGGCGATCCGCATTTCTCGCGCCTGTGTGAAGCACTTTCAATCAACGACGAGGCTTTGCTAGAAGATTATGTTCTGGCTCCCGAGCGCCTGACACGACAGAGGCTGGAACAAGCCTTGGCCGATCAGGTAGCGAAGTCCTCTATCCATCCGGCATTTGCCGGTGCGGCGACGCGGGGTCTCGGGATCTCTGCCTTGATCTCGGCAATCGAAACCCTGCTGCCGAGCCGGCAGCCGAACCATGACGACCCGGTTTCCGGGACGATCTTCAAGATTGAACGCGGGTGGGGCGGCGAGAAGCTCGCCTACCTCTATCTGGCATCGGGCACGATCAACCTTCGAGATGATATCGAAACTCCTCGCGGCTCGGCGAAGATCGGCAGTCTTCAGCTTTTCCGCGATGGCAAAGCGGACAAGGTTTCGCAGGTTCACGCGGGGCAGATCGCCAAGGTCGGCGGGCTCGCAAATGCCCGTATCGGAGATTGGATCGGCATCGAAGGGCCGCCCGGCACGCTTCGCCACTTCGCGCCGCCGACCTTGGAAACTCGCATTCGCGCCCTGCGCCCGTCTGAAAACGCAGCACTCTGGCTGGCTCTGGGGCAACTTGCAGAGCAGGATCCGCTCATCAACCTGCGCGCCAATGAGGAAACAGGCGACATATATGTCTCGCTCTATGGCGAAGTGCAGAAGGAGGTCATCCAGGCAACCCTCTCGACCGAGTTCGGCCTCGACATCGCCTTCGAGGAAAGCACCGTCATCTATGTCGAAAGGCCGGCTGGAACGGGAAGCGCGGTTGAGCACATATTCAAGGAGCCCAATCCGTTTCTCGCAACCGTCGGATTGCGCGTCGAGCCACGGCCGGAAGGCAGCGGAAACAGCTTTGCCCTCGAGGTGGATGTCGGCCAGATGCCGGCAAGCTTCTATCGGGCAGTCGAGGAAGCTGCGTTCGAAACGCTCAAGGAAGGTCTTTTCGGCTGGCAGATCATCGATTGCCACGTCGCCATGACGGCGGCGCGGCAAAGTTCGCCGGCGAGCACGGCGGTCGACTTCCGCAAGCTGACGCCGCTGGTGCTCGCATCCGCGCTTTCATCCGCACAGACGATCCTATGCGAGCCTATCGAGCATTTTCACGTCGAGATACCGGCAACGGCGTTGGCTGGCGTGCACAGCCTGCTCGCGAAATCCGGCGCATCGATGAGAAGATCGCTGATCGACGATGGTATCGCACGACTGGAGGGCACGGTGGCATCATCGATGATCCACACGATCCAAAGGCAATTGCCGGGATTGTCGGGCGGAGCCGGCGTCCTGGAGCACGCCTTCGATCACCATATGCCCTTATCGGGTCCGCACCGTGTACGGGAGCGCGCAGCGGCAAATCCGTTCGATCGCGCGGATTACCTGCGACGTGTGCGATGAGGGTGCGAGGCTCTGTATCAACGCAAAAAAGCCCGGCAAAACCGGGCTTTTTCAAGCGGCAAATCGCAATGCGATTAGATGCCGAGACCGCCGAAGCGCTTGTTGAACTTCGAAACGCGGCCGGCACGGTCCATCATCTGCTGGTTGCCGCCGGTCCAAGCCGGATGGGACTTGGAGTCGATTTCGAGGTTCATGACAGCGCCTTCAGAACCCCAGGTCGAGCGGGTTTCATATTCGGTGCCGTCGGTCATGACCACCTTGATGGTGTGGTAGTCGGGATGGATGTTGGCCTTCATAACAATCTTCCTGTCATGCCAGGGTCCATTTGTCGCAAGGCATTGCGGCAACCGAACCGATTGAATAAATGAAGCCGCAGTCCGTTAAAGGCCACGGCTTCCAATTAAGATGGCGTGCCTATACATGAAGGCAGCGGCGATAACAAGGGGCGAAAACGTCGAGTCCCTTGCTGATATGGGGATTGGAGACGACTTGTCAGAGACTGGCCAGGCTGAGGAAAAGAAAAACCGTTCGATCCGTCCTCTCGGACGACTGGCGCCATACCTCAGGCGATATCGGGGCATGGTGGCAGGCGCAATCATATCGCTCGTCATCGCCGCCGTTACATCGCTCGCCTTGCCGGTCGCCGTCCGCCGCATGATCGATCACGGCTTCGATCAGGCCGACCGCGGCCTGATCGACAGCTACTTCGTAGCGATCATGATCATGGCCCTGTTGCTCGCGGCTGCAAGCGCGCTGCGCTATTACTTCGTCATATCCATCGGCGAGCGCATCGTCTCCGATATGCGCCGCGAGGTCTTCGACCACGTGACGCGGCTGTCGCCCTCCTTCTTCGACGTCAATCAATCCGGCGAGATCGTCTCGCGGCTGACGGCGGATACGACGCAGATCAAGTCCGCCGTCGGCGCCACCGCCTCCGTCGCGCTGCGCAATCTCATTCTCTGTCTCGGCGCGGTGATCATGATGATCGTCACCAGTCCGAAGCTCTCGAGCATCGTGCTGATCGCGATCCCGATCATTGTCCTGCCGCTTGTCAGTTTCGGCCGTTCCGTGCGCAAGCGCTCGCGTGCCGCGCAGGAGACACTGGCGCAGGCATCCGCCTATGCCAACGAGACCATCGCGGCCAACCGCACCATTCAGGCCTATAATGGCGAGAACGCCGCGGCCCAGCGCTATGGCAGCGCCGTCGAGGATGCCTATCAGGCGGCGCGCGCGGCGATTAAATCCCGCTCGCTGCTGACGGGCTTCGCCATTGCCATGGTCTTCGGCAGCATCGTCGCGGTTCTCTGGGTCGGGGCGCAGAATGTGCTTGCCGGCACCATGTCTGCCGGCACGCTTGGCCAGTTTCTCCTCTATTCCGTCATCGCTGGCTCTTCGCTGGGCTCGCTGTCGGAAGTCTGGGGCGAGCTCTCTCAGGCCGCAGGTGCTGCCGATCGCCTGGGCGAGTTGCTTGCCGAAGTGTCTCCCATTGCCGCCCCCACCAATCCCCTGCCCTTGCCGCAGCCGCCGCAGGGTCGCGTGGAATTTTCCGACGTCCACTTCTCCTACCCGTCACGACCAAACAGATCGGCGCTGCATGGGCTCTCCTTCTCCGTGAAGCCGGGGGAGACGGTCGCAATCGTCGGCGCGTCGGGCGCCGGCAAGAGCACCATCTTTTCGCTGCTGCTGCGCTTTTACGATCCACAAAAGGGCCGCGTCGCCCTGGATGGTGTCGATGCGCGCGATGTGCTGCCAGATGCCCTGCGTGAGCGCATCGCAATTGTCCCTCAGGACACCACCATCTTCGTAGCCTCCATTCATGACAACATCGCCTTCGGCCGCCCTGGCGCTTCGCGCGACGAAGTGCGCGCCGCCGCGATCGCCGCGCAGGCGGACGAGTTCATTTCACGCCTTGAACAAGGCTATGATACGCAGGTCGGCGAGCGCGGTGTCACCCTTTCAGGCGGCCAGCGCCAGCGCGTTGCCATTGCCCGCGCGATCCTGAAGAATGCGCCAATCCTGCTGCTCGATGAAGCAACCTCCGCTCTCGATGCCGAAAGCGAGACGCTCGTTCAGAAGGCCCTGGAGGGCTTGATGGAAGGGCGCACGACCCTCGTCATCGCTCATCGCTTAGCGACCGTCCTCAAGGCCGACCGCATTCTGGTGCTGGATCAGGGCCGTATCGTCGAGGAAGGCACGCACCAGAGCCTGATACGCCACGGCGGGATCTATGCGAAGCTCGCCCGCCTGCAATTCGATGCCGGCATCGAGGAGCATATGCTCATTGCGAAATAGCGATAATCGCGCAAGTCGTGCCAAATACAACCTTGTAGAAATAGTTTCAAAGTTGAGCTAGATTTTCAGCGTTATCCCGCGCTGACGCGATTCTAGGAGACGAGAACCATGTATAAATTTGAAGTCTACAAGGACAAGGCTGGCGAGTTTCGCTTCCGCTTCAAGGCCTCGAACGGTGAAACCATGTTCGGTTCGGAAGGCTATAAGGCGAAGGCCTCGGCCCTGCATGCCATCGAATCGATCAAGGCCCACGTCGGCGGCGCCGTCATCGACGACCAGACCACCGCCACCGCATAATTCTCGCGTCACGCACTCGCTGCAAAGCCATCAACGGCTGGCTGCCCTTCGGGCATGCCGGCCGTTTGATTTTTCGGCCACAAATTTCAAAAAATCTTTCCGCGAGTGTCGAATTCACGCAGGCTCACGGCTCATCATATCGAAGCGGCAGGAAGCCGTTTTGCCAGCGGTGTTGTATATTCCGGCATTCAGCTTTGCAGGTTATGCCGTTCGGCCATCGTCAAAACTGCAAATGGGAGACTTTTCTCATGCAATATGCTTTGATTATTCGTGAATCAGCCGAGGATTTTGGGCGTCGTGCCGATCCGACCTATAAGAACGGCTGGGTCGCCTATACGCAGGCCCTTATCCAGGCCGGCATCATGACGGGGGGCGCGGGATTGACGGCGCCGGAAACGGCAACGGTCGTCCGTCGCCAGGGCGAGGACCATGAGGTAAAGGACGGTCCCTTCCCTGAAGGTAAGGAGCAGCTTGGCGGCTTCTACCTGATCGACGTGCCGGATCTCGATGCCGCGCTGGAATGGGCGCTACGCGTACCGATCTCCCAGCAAGGTTCGGTTGAGATACGGCCGCGACTGCAGATGTAGCCACCAAATGACGCTAGATGCCGGACGCGCCGCCGAGCAAACGGCGCGTCAATCCTATGGCAAGCTGATTGCCTTTCTCGCCGCACGCTTCCGCGACGTGCCGGCGGCCGAGGATGCTTTGTCCGATGCGATCGCTGCAGCGCTGAGTACCTGGCCGGAACGCGGCATCCCCGACAATCCGGAAGCCTGGCTGCTGGTTGTAGCCAAGCGTAACCTCCTTCGCCGGGTCAGGCACGAAAGCGTCAGGGCCGGAGCGCGCGACAGGATCATGATGGCCTTCGAAGAAGCGGAGGAACGCATGAATGCCGACAATTCCACCTTTCCAGATGAGCGTCTGAAGCTCCTCTTCGTCTGCGCCCATCCGGCTTTGGATCGCTCGGCTCACACCCCGCTGATGCTGCAATCGGTATTGGCCGTGGATGCCGCAACCATAGCCAAGGCCTTCCTCGTTTCGCCGCAGGCGATGAGCCAGCGGCTGGTGCGGGCAAAAATCAAGATCCGCGATGCACACATCCCTTTCATCGTTCCGGACCGACCCGCCTTGCCAGACCGATTGGAGAGTGTGCTCTCGGCAATCTATGCCGCCTATGGCCTCGGCTGGGATGGGGTCGACGGAGAGAGCGGCAAGCAAGGCTCCCTCGCCGACGAAGCCATCTGGCTCGGCCGCACCCTGCTGGCAACCCTGCCCCAGGAACCGGAAGTCGCTGGCTTGCTGTCGCTGATGCTCTACAGCGAGGCGCGGCGCGAGGCGCGGCGGGGTGCTGCGGGACAGTATGTCCCCCTCGACGAGCAGGATACGGCTCTCTGGAACGCCGAGATGATCGCCGAGGCCGACAGGCTGTTGCGGCAAGCCGGAGCATCCGGCCATTTCGGCCCGTTCCAGTGCCAGGCCGCCATTCAATCCGTACATGCCGACCGACGACGCTCTGGTATCACCGACTGGGCGGCCCTTGCCAAGCTCTATGAGGCGCTGGTGATGATGAAACCGACCGTCGGCGCCCGTGTCAGCCATGCGGCCGTCACAGGCAGGGTGCAAGGTCCGGCGGTCGGATTACGTCATCTGAATCAGATGGCCGAGCGCGATTTCAACAGCTACCAGCCCTATTGGGCGGTGCGTGCGCATCTGCTAGCCGAGGCGGGGGATACGAAAGGTGCCGTCGCGGCCTACCGGATGGCAATCGGCTTGAGCGAGAGCAATGTTGTACGCGATTGGTTGCAGAAGAAGCTAATTGCCCTCTGATCGCGCTTAGCTTGTCGAATGTCTAGACGGCATATTACAACCTAATGTAAACAATTCCATAGAATGGATACGACACAAACGAAGGGATAGGAAAGTGCATCGACGTTCCTTTGTCACCGGATCCGTTGCTTTCATCGCGCTTGCTTTAGTCGGTGTTGGCAAAGGTCACGCCGCAGTGACGAAAAATGAGAACTTTCCGCCGGTTCCGCAGTGGAAACCGTCCTTTCGGCAGCCAACCGACAAGGTAATAGAGCGAATCTCCTATTATTTGGACGGGAAGCGCGACTTTTCAGTCTTCCGCAATGGCACCTGTGTCGTGTTGAAGCAGGGGTTAAACGACAAAGATGCCAAGTCGTTCTCGCTGACGACCCTCTCCACCATCTTTAACTCTCATCCCGATATGAATCCGCTGTCGATGGACGATGGCAACATTCTGGTCCGCTACAATCACCCAGCGATGAACGTCGTGCTACATGACGTCGCACGGGCGCATTGGCCAGAAATAGAGCAGCATCACCTTGAAGGGCTAGCGGAATCGGAAGTGCTGATCACACCGCAAGGACCGAACAAGTTCGACGACTTCGGTAAGCAAGCGCTGCTTGGCCGGGCCTATATGTTCATGGACGCTGCGGCTCCCGAGATCATTAAGATCCATCGCGCCAGCTGATTGAGCCAGCTCTGGGCCGCCGCACCCTATTTCTCCGTCAGTTTCAGCTCGATGCGCCGGTTGGTGGCGCGTGCCTCAGGTGTATCGCCGGGTGCGATCGGCTGGAATTCGCCGAAGCCGGCGGCGACGAGCCTGTCGGCGGGAACGCCTTGCGAGATCAGGAACTTCACGACGGCAATGGCACGCGCCGAGGAGAGCGCCCAGTTGTCCGCATAGCGTCCGCTGCCCGACAGCGGCACATTGTCGGTATGGCCATCGACACGTAGCACCCAGTTGATCTCAGGCGGGATTTCCTTGGCAAGATCGATCAGTGCTGCAGCAAGCTTGGCCATCTCTGCCTGACCGGCGGGATTGAGATCCGCGGCACCCGAGGGGAACAGCACTTCCGATTGGAACACAAAGCGGTCGCCGACGATGCGGATGTTATCGCGGTCGGAAAGGATTTCGCGCAGGCGCCCGAAGAAGTCGGAACGATAGCGGTTCAGCTCTTGCACACGCTGCGCCAGTGCCACATTCAGCCGCCGGCCGAGATCGGCGATCTTCACCTGCGATGACTGATCCTTTGCCTCGGAAGCCTGAAGGGCAGCTTCGATAGCGGCGATCTGGCTGCGCAGGGCGGCAATCTGTTGGTTGAGCAGATCGACCTGGCTCATTGCCCGCGCGCTCACCTGCTTCTGCTCGTCAAGCTCCTGCGAAAGCGATCCAGCCCGCTTTTCCGCGGCCTGGCTGCTGCCCGAGCCTGCTGCAAGCAGGGCTTGCAGCCGCGAGCGCTCTGTCTCCGCAGAGGACAGCGACGCCTGCAGATTGGCGACGGCATCCTCCAGATCCTGCTTGCCGCCCTTCTCCAGCGCCAGCTGCTGCACCAGATCGTTGATGCGGCTGTTGAGCCGATTGAGCACCTCGTCGCGCCCCGAAATCTCACGGCTGAGGATGAACTGGCCAACGACGAATACCGTCAGCAGGAACATGATCGCCATCAGCAGCGTGGACAACGCGTCGACGAAGCCGGGCCAGTAGTCGACGCTTCTCTGATGGCGTCGGTTGCGGGCGAGCGCCATGGCCTACTTGCTCCCGGTCTTCTCGGTATGGCTGATCCGGTCTGCGAGGCGATCGAGCGTGCGGCGCATCGATTTCGCCTCTTCCTGTTGCGCCTCGATCCAATCGCGCAGCATCTGCTGTTCGTTGCGCATGTTCTTGACCAGGCCCTGAATGCCTTCGGCAAGGTTTGCCATGGCGGTCACCGAACGCTGGCCGCCGCCCTCCTCCGCGATCTTGCGCAGATAGTCCGACAGCGCCCGCACATCTTCCGAGGAAGCACCGGCCGCGCTTTCGATGACAGGCGTGAGGTCGGAACCGACATCGGTAACGGAGGAAAGCCAGTTTTCGAGCTCGGTATAGAAGCGGTTCTGCGCGCGGCCCGCCTGCAGGTCGAGGAAGCCGAGGATCAGCGAGCCGGAAAGGCCGAGCAGGGACGACGAGAAGGCCGTACCCATGCCCACCAGCGGGCCGGAAAGCCCGGTCTTCAGGGCGCTCAGAATATCGCCGGTGTCGCCGGTGCCGGCATCGAGGCCCTGGATGACGTCGTTGATCGAGCCGATCGTGCCGATCAGACCCCAGAAAGTGCCGAGAAGGCCGAGAAAGACGAGCAGACCGATGAGATAGCGCGAGGTATCGCGCGATTCGTCGAGACGCGTGGCGATCGAATCGAGGATCGAGCGCAGCGTCGCGGTGGAGAGCTGCATCGCCCGGCGGTTGCCGAGCAGCGCCCGCATCGGCGCCAGCAGCCGCGGATTGCGGCCGACCTTGTCCGCATTGCCGACGGCACGGAAATGATTGAACCAGCGAACCTCCGGCCTCAGCATCAGCACATGGTTGAAGACCAGGAGGATGCCGACGACCAAAACGCCGACGATCAGGCCATTGAGGCCGGGATTGTGCAGGAAGGCGACCTGCGCCTGGCGGAAAAGGATTGCCACGATGAAGCCGACGATGACCAGGAAAAGAACCATCGTCCAGAAGAAAGCCATCGGGCTGGAAAGCTTGTAGGCGTAATTTCCCGATACGTTGTCGGTCGATCCGAGATCCGACAGATTCACATTTTCCATCACACGCTCCGACACCGCATCTTCCGCAGGCGGAGACTAGAGCAACATTGTGCCGAATTGAAGAGACGGAAAGCACAAAACAGTCCGTTGGCAACAGACTGTTTTGTCATTCGAAAAAGCGAACGGAGGAATGGCTTACTTCGTCGGGATCGGTCGCTTAACCACTTCGGCGAGTGCTTTCTGGATATGCTCGTTGCCGCAGATGATCGAATTGGTGCCGAGCATGTCCGTGCCGCCATGGAAATCCGAGACGAAACCGCCGGCTTCGCGGATCAGCAGAATGCCGGCTGCAATATCCCAGGGAGACAGGCCGGTTTCCCAGAAGCCGTCGAAGCGGCCGGCAGCGACATAGGCAAGATCGAGCGATGCGGAACCGAGACGGCGCACGCCCGCGACTTCGCCCATCACATGGCGCAGCTCGACTAGGAACTTGCCGTGATTGCCGCGGCCAAGATGCGGAACGCCGCAGCCGATGACGCTGTCCGACAGCACACGGCGCGAGGCGACGCGCAGGCGACGATCGTTTAGGAATGCGCCGCCGCCGCGTTCGGTCGTATAGAGTTCGTCGGTCGCCGGATTGAAGATGACGCCGGCGACGATCTCGTCATTGCGCTCAAGCGCGATCGAAACGGCAAACATCGGAATGCCGTGCAGGAAATTGGTGGTACCGTCGAGTGGATCGACGATCCAGCGATGAGCGCCATCCGTGCCCTTGACCTCTTCACCTTCCTCGCCGAGGAAACCATAGGTCGGGCGTGCCTTCAGCAGCTCGTCGCGGATGATCTTCTGCGCCTTCAGATCCGCCTGGCTGACGAAATCGCCCGGTCCCTTCACCGAAACCTGCAGGTTCTGCACTTCGCCGAAATCGCGGCTGAGCGACTTGCCTGCCTTGAGGGCAGCCTGAACCATGACATTGAGAAGAGCAGAACGGGCCATCGGGTTTCCTTGGGTAATGCAGAAAGCGCTGATCGGGCCTGAAAGCAGGCCCCGACGGAGCGGGAGCGTCAGCGGAAATAAAGATTGGCGGCCTCAAGACCATAAAATCGGGGGAATTTCAAGTGGCGAGACCATGGCAGACGCAAACTGACCTCAGATCAGCTCCGCCAAGGCTCAATCCGACACTTTATTATCGCGCGCGCCGATACTTGTTGGCTGCGTCGATAGCTGCCTTCTGCTGATAGTCCTCGATCCCTTGATAGAAATCCTCGAGCTCGGGGTCTTTCAGGCCGGCACGGCGGGAAATGACATACCAGGTAGCGGCCGCCACCGGATCCTGCTTCGTGCCGATGGCGTTGATATAAAGATGCGCCAGCTTGTTCTGCGCAACGACGTTGCCGCGATAGGCTGCAACCCTCATCCAGTTGAAGCCGTTTTCGAGATCCTGTGCGCCGCCGGTGCCGTTGATCAGCCAGATGCCCATGTCGAGCTGTGCGGTATCGAAGCCGGCATTGGCGGCACGCGACAGCCATTCCCGCGCACGCGCTTTCTTTTCCGGCGGCAGGTCGGGAAGGTTGAGATAGAGCTGCGACACGGCATATTGCGCGTCGGCGATGCCCTGCTCGGCAGATTTCTCATAATAGGGAAGCGCCATCTGCAGGCCCTTGGGGCCAGGATTTTCCGCCGTCAGCATCTGGGCTACGTTGAATTCCGCCGAAGGCTGACCCGCATCGGCCGCCTTCTTCATCCAGTCGTCGGCCTTCTTCTGATCGCGGGGCACATCGCGCCCTTCCATCAGGATCAGCGCGTATTTGAACATCGCCGTGGGATCGCCGCCCTCGGCCGCCTTGCCGTACCAGAAGGCGGCGTCCTTCGTGTCGCGTTTAACGCCCAGGCCCTGTGCCATCAGCTCCGCGATCAAGGTCTGTGCGGCCGGATCGCCAAGCTGCGCCCGCGGCAATGCTTTTTGGAAGGCGGTCAGGTAATAGCCGCGCTGGAAGGCGCCATAAGCATCGTCCACCTTGCCGGTGAAGGGCTTTTCCGGCGGCAGGTCGGGCAAGTTTGCCCCCATGCGCTCGAAAACCCCGACACCCTGGGATGGCTTGATGTCGCTGTCAGCTTTCGGCTCGGCGCCCGGCTGAATCTTTTCGGTCTTGAAGGTGCCGGCATCGGCGCCCAAAGGCCGCGTCATGACATTGTCGTTATGCTGCGGCGCAGCCGGCACAGTTGTGTCGTCGTCGGTTTGTGCGTTGTCATCGGGACGCGCGCCCTTCTCCGCCGGCTGCGAAACACCGGGCAGCGACGTATCACTGTTGCCTGATTGCGCTGCGGCCAGCAACGGAAATGCCGCGAGCCCGGCTGCAAGCACGGCAAGGAAGGATCGATGGCGGAATCGAGGCGTTGACGACATGAATCGCTATCAATCCTCAAACCGTGGCGCTTTTTCGTCCAGAAGCGCATTCACTTCCGCGACGATGGAGGGGGCTGCCGCAGGGTCGGCAAAAACCGCCTGATGCAGCGCGACGAACTCGGCACCCGTCAGGGCTACGTCCAGCGCCGACTTCGGATCAGTGCCCCCCATGACGATGCAGGGAATTTCGATCATCGAGGCCCACCATTCGCCGAGTGCCAGGTTCTTCGGATGCGCCTCCGGCTTGATGTCGCCGTCAAGCTTGCCGAAGAAGATATAGTCCGGCCTGAGCTCGCCGACCTCCAGCGCGCTATGCCTGTCGGCCGCGCTGCCACCGCCAACGATCAGCTTCGGCACGAATTTTTCGACGGCTTCCGTAAGCTCGGTGATATTGCCGGCAATATGCAGCCCATCAGCCTTGGCACGGCCCGCGACGCGGCTGTCCCCGGCGATGAGCGCTGCCGCACCTGCGGCCTGAATGACCGGCACCAGCTTTTCCGCATGTTTCTGGAAGGTACTGTCATCGAGACCGTACTGGGGAATGATCACCGAGGCGACGTCTCCGCCCCTCAAGGCATCGGCCACCGCCTTCGCCCGCTGCTCGATATCGGCAATGTCGGGAACGATGAGAACGAGGCGGCAACGATCTTCGGGCACGGTCATGCGAGCTTCCATGGTTTCGGCTTCCATCGTCAGCGACGGCGCACCGGTTCGATAATCGTGAGTAAATCCGTTAGCTCTCTCTGACAAGGGGCAGCGGCCGAAACCGGCAATTCGCAGCAGAGGACACTCATGATACGAACCTTCGCAAGCGACCATTTTCACAATATATCATGCAGCGCACAATTAACTTGCCGCCCTTTGGTGTTTGACGTAGCTTTCGCCCATGTCGACCATGGACCCTTTCGCAGCCATCGCGGATCCGAACCGGCGTCATCTGCTGGAGGAATTGCGCCGCGCACCCAAGACGGTCAACGAACTGGCGCAGGGCCTGCCGATCAGCCGCCCGGCCGTCTCACAGCATCTCAAGGCGCTGCTCGACAGCAACCTCGTCTCAGTCACCAACGAAGGCACGAAACGCATCTATGCGGTCAACAGCCGCGGCTTCGACAAGCTGAATTTGTGGCTGGATCAATTCTGGTCCTGAAAAGAGACCTTCGCTTTGCGGCATTTGGCAGGCAATCACTGCAACACGAATAGAGGTTTTGGCCTGCCGCCGCTAGAGCTAAGCCGGTGACAGAAACGACATGACTTCTGGATGAGCCAGTGGCACGACAAAGCTGGTATCATTCAATGCCACCCACGCCAAATCGGTATGTTCGTGTCCGATCAACCTGGGCAATCCGCCGGACCAGCCTGTAACCTCATATAAATGATAGGTGGTTTCGTATCGGCTATCTTTGAAGAAACCCAAATAGCGGAAGGCGACAGGTGTAACACCGACCTCTTCGCGGGCTTCTCTGATAAGCGTGGCAACGATAGGCTCATCCGCCTCGACATGGCCGCCAACTAAATCCCAATGTCCCGGATAATACTGCTTGTTTGCGGCGCGACGCGCCATCAGAATCCGGCCGCTTTCGATGAATGCAGCCAGCACGATTGTCGTCATATCATCTCGGCGCCTCGAATTTCGGCAATTTGCGAGATTTGCCGGAGGATCACAACGAGCCAAGAGTCGTCACCGACGACATTTGTTGCATAAGATGGGGAAAATTGCGCCAACCCCTACCTCCGACGCTATGAAGTTGGCGCATCCGTTAAACGGAAATGCTCATCGATCCTGACCGGGAATTTGCTTTAAGACCTTTCGATCCGCCTCTCTTGCCCTCAAGATCGATGGCTTTTAAACTTTGGAACGTTGCCTCAGTGGACTGAGGAACGCAGACGTTGGATTTCGTCCTTGACGCGCAGTTTCCTGCGTTTGATGTCGGCTATTTCCGTATCATTGCTAGAGGGAGATGACATTGCCGCATGGAGCGCCTCCTCAAGCGCGACATGTTTCTTTTCGAGCGATTCAAGATGAGCTTGAACAGTCATATGACCCTTCCTTCCTCTTAAGAGCCCTGACCATCCATTCGCCAAGGCTCTAGGTGTCAACCCTCCCACTGTGCCATAAGATCGAGCCTTTGTCGAAGGCGAAAACGTGGCCTATAGGCGGCAAATTCGTGATGAAGGATAACTTCCCGTTATCGCCATTTGGTGATAGGAGCTTGCGGAATTCAGGAGGCGGAACGAATGCGATTCCGCGATATGCTGGGGAAATGAACATGGCCGATCAGGAACAGGCGGAAATCAGGCTGATCGTGGCGCGTTTGCGCCAGGAACACGAGGATTATGATGCCGCAATCAATGCCATGATTGAAACGGGCTGCGACGCCCTTCGTATCCAGCGCATGAAGAAAAAGAAGCTCGTCATCAAGGACAAGCTGACCAAGCTGGAAGACCAGATTATACCCGATATCATCGCCTGAGGAGCACAACGCAACGATGCTGACCGAAAGACCGCCTGTCGCCATCATCATGGGAAGCCAGTCCGACTGGGAAACCATGAAGAATGCTGCGGACACCTTGGAAGCGCTTGAAATCACCTATGATGCGCGCATCATTTCCGCTCATCGTACGCCGGACAGACTGGTGAACTTCGCCAAGGGCGCAAAGGACGAGGGCTTCAAGGTCATCATCGCTGGCGCCGGCGGCGCAGCACACCTGCCGGGCATGGCGGCTTCCATGACCCCGCTGCCGGTCTTCGGCGTGCCGGTGCAATCCCGCGCGCTCTCCGGGCAGGACAGTCTTCTCTCGATCGTGCAGATGCCGGCCGGCATTCCCGTCGGCACGCTTGCGATCGGCAAGGCCGGCGCGGTCAATGCCGCCCTTCTTGCCGCCGCCGTGCTGGCGCTTGGCGATGAAGAGATCGCCGACCGGCTCGACGAATGGCGGGCACGCCAGAGCGCGGCGGTCGCCGAATATCCGATGGACGACCTATGAACGCGAAGACGATCGGCATCATCGGCGGTGGCCAGCTCGGCCGCATGCTGGCCATGGCGGCCGCACGCCTGAATTTTCGCACCGTCATCCTCGAGCCCCAGGCGGATTGCCCGGCCGCCCATGTCGCCAACGCACAGATAGCTGCCGCCTATGACGATGCGGCCGCGCTTGCAGAACTGGCGAAGCGCTGCGATGTCGTGACCTATGAATTCGAGAATGTGCCCGTGACCGCCGCTGAGGATCTTGCCTTGCAGGTAACGGTCTATCCGCCGCCCAAGGCGCTTGAAATGGCGCAGGACCGGCTGACCGAAAAGAGCTTCATCAATGGTTGCGGCATTCCGACGGCCCGTTTTCATGCCGTCGACAGCCAGGCCGATCTCGAAAAGGCGCTCGCTGATTTCGGCGGCCAAGGCGTGCTGAAGACCCGTCGTCTCGGCTATGACGGCAAAGGGCAGCGCGTCTATCGCTCCGCCGCCGACAGCGCCGAAGGCGGTTATGCAGCCTTGGGCAGCGTGCCGTTGATTCTGGAAAGCTTCGTATCCTTCGAGCGCGAAATCTCGATCATCGCTGCCCGCGGAAGCGACGGAAAGCTCGCCTGCTACGATCCGGCGGAGAACGTTCATCGCAACGGTATTCTCCACACCTCGACGCTGCCGGCGAGCATTTCGCAGGAGACAGCCGCGGCTGCGCGCGACGCTGCCGAGAAGATATTGACGGCGCTTGGTTATGTCGGCGTCATCGGTATCGAGTTCTTCGTACTTGCCGATGGCAGCCTGATCGCCAATGAAATGGCGCCGCGCGTTCACAATTCCGGCCACTGGACGGAAGCCGCCTGCGTCATCTCGCAATTCGAGCAGCATATCCGCGCCGTGGCCGGTCTTCCGCTCGGAAATCCCCGGCGCCATTCGGATTGTGTCATGACGAATCTGATCGGCGACGACATCCTGGCACTGCCGCAATGGCTGCGCCTTGACGACACGCTCGTGCATCTGTACGGCAAGACCGAAGCCCGGCCGGGCCGCAAGATGGGCCATGTCACACAGCTTCTCCGCTAAGAGCAGCGGGAAAAAGCCCTGACATGGTTGACAGGCCCGGTATGACAGGGTATTTGCTCCCCACCCTAAAGAGCGCGCCCCGAGCGCGCTTTTGATTGTTAAAAGACCCGGGCGAATGTGACATTCCCCCTCAGAGATCGCGGATCAGAAAAATGAAGATCAAGAATTCGCTCAAGTCGCTCAAGGCGCGCCACCGTGACAACCGTCTCGTCCGCCGCAAGGGCCGCATCTACATCATCAACAAGCTGAACCCGCGCTACAAGGCTCGTCAGGGCTGATACAGCGCGCGGCTCCGATCCTACGGATCGAGTCTCAGTTTTAGTTGATCGCATCAAATTTGTTTTTGATCTTCGACATTGGCGGGCTACTATGCCCGCCATGCGCGTTTTTGCTTTGTCATATCTAGCCCTGCCGATTCTGTTTGCTCTGACTGCCTCTGCACCCCATGCAGCGCCGGCTGATGAACCAAACCCTGTGGAAAAGCAGAATCAGGGCAATTCCTCCGGCACCCTGTCGCCCAAGCAGCAGCTCGACAATCTGTTCATGACGCTGAAGCGGCAACGCGATCCCGACCAGGCAAGTCTAATTGCGGATCAGATCAGTACCCAGTTCGCCGATTCCGGCAGCGCCACCATCAATCTCCTGATGCAATGGGCCGACAAGGCCATTCAGGACAAGCGCAATGCCGCCGCGATGGATTATCTCGATCAGGTGATCTCGCTGAAACCAGACTATGTCGAAGGCTGGAACCGCCGCGCCACCCTTAATTTCGCGATTGGCGACTATCGCAAATCGATGGAAGACATCAATCAGGTGCTGCGCATCGAACCGCGTCATTTCGGAGCGCTGGCCGGCATGGCAGCGATGCTGACCGAACGCGGCAATGATACCCTCGCCCTCAAGGCCTGGGAGCGCTTCCTAGAAGTCTATCCCGCGAATCGATCGGCCCAGGAAGAAGCGGGCAAGCTTTCGGAAAAGATTGCCGGCAGCCGCACCTGATTGCATGCGGCGATCTCCCGGCGGAAATCGCATTTGGAGGGATGAAAAGCCGCAATATCGCGCTAGATTAGCGTCTTAAGATATTTGATCTGTGCCGCAATGATCGATTCCTTGTTCGCCGTCATCGTTATCCTTATCGTTTTCGCCGCAGGCTTTTCCGCCTACAAAACCCGTGCCATCGAGCAGGCCTATCCCAATATTGGCCAGCTTACCGATATCGGAGGCTATCGCCTCAACGCTGTGCATTTGCCACGCCCGGCAACAGCTGATCTGCCGGCCTTGGTCTTTATCCATGGGGCGAGCGGCAATCTGCGCGACCAGTTCGAAGCCTTTGCCGCACCTTTGGCCGGCCGCGCTGAGATGCTGTTCGTCGACCGCCCCGGTCACGGCTATTCCGAACGCGGGCCTGCCGAAAACGCCCTTCCCTCCGGTCAGGCCGATGCCATTGCCAAACTCATGGAGAAGCGCGGCATCAGGAGCGCCATCATCATCGGCCACTCCTTCGGCGGTGCGATCGCGGCCGCCTTCGGCATGCGCCATCCGGAGAAGACCGAGGGGCTGCTCTTCCTCTCCCCGGCGACGCACCCCTGGTCGGGCGGCGTCGACTGGTATTATACGCTTGCCGCCACCCCCGTCTTCGGCTGGCTCTTCACTCAGCTTTTCGTCATCCCGCTCGGCTTGCGCCGGGTCGAGACCGGCACGCTCAGCATCTTCCGCCCGAATGCGCGACCAGCGGACTACATCATGAAGACGGCACCGGAATTGGTGTTGCGGCCCCAGACCTTCCGCAACAACGCAATCGACGTGGTCAATCTCTTTGCCTATGTCTCCGCTCACGCGCCGCGCTACAGCGAGATCAGGGCGCCCACCATCATCATCACCGGCGACAGTGATGATGTCGTGCTGGAGGAATTGCATTCGCGCGGGCTCGCCCGCGATATCGCAGGCGCCGAACTCATCACTATCCGCAATCTCGGCCACAAGCCGGATTATGTAACGACGGATGTCGCGATCGCCGCCATGGAAAGGCTGGCGGGCCAGCCGCGCGATCTGCAAGTGCTTGCCGCACAGGCTGAAATCCGCATCGCCAGCCTGACGGAGGAATCTTCGGAATCCGCTGCCGTATCTCAGGCCATGACGACATCGTGACTAGGCGCATCCTCGAATATGCGGCTCTGCGGCACGGTCTCGATGGTCTGCCGCACTGCCTGCAACATGATGGATGCCAGCCGCTCCGTCGCCGGGCTTCCCTCCGCCTCGGTACGATGCAGGACGAGATCGAGCGTCGGCAAGGCCGGTAGACCGGCCTCATCAGGCGTCAATTGCCGCACCTTTGGCGGCAGACCGAGCGGTGTGCGCAGCGTCAGGCCAAGACCTGCCGCCGTCGCAGCCCAAAGCCCCCCGAGACTCGGGCTGACGAAAGATATCCGCCAGCCGATACCGGCGCGATCGAGCGTCTTGGTTGCGATGTTCCGCAACAGGCATGGTGCTTCCAGCGAGGCAAGCGGCATGGCCTCGCCGCCATCGACGTGCCATTGCATGTCACCATTGGCCGGACCGACCCAGCAGAGCGGTACTTCGGCTATACGATCCGTATAAGCCGTGCGGAAACCATCGCTCCAGGCAAGCGCCAGATCGAGCTTGCCTGAGGTCACCCGCTCCACAAGTTCCGCATTGCGCACGACACGCGCCTCGATGCGCACTTTCGGATGGGCGCGGGCGAAGCGGCCCAATACGTCCGGCAGGAGTGTCTCGCCGAAATCCTCCTGCAAGCCGAGCCGCACCCAGCCCTCAAGCTCCGTCCCATGCAGCGCCGTAGCCGCCTCGTCGTTGAGATCAAGCAGCCGCCTGGCATAGCCAAGCATCGTCTCGCCGGCCTCCGTCAACGCCAACCCTCTACCCGCCTTTCGGAAGATCGGCGTGCCGGCCTGCTCCTCCAGCTTCTTCAGCTGGGCGCTGATGGCGGAAGTGGAGCGGCCGAGCCGGTCTGCCGCCTTGGCATAGCTGCCAAGATCCATACCAGTGACAAAACTGCGCAGCACATCGAGATCGAAGATGACTTTTCGCATGGATAACCATCCATATTTTTAGGACTATTTATTCGGAATTATCTGATTTTCAGGATGATTATCCGCTGGCATTCTATGATCGTCAAGTGACACGAAAACAGGAGTAATCCCATGCCATTCACCCGCATCACCCTTCTGCGCGGCAAGTCACCGGAATATCTCAAGGCACTTTCGGATAATTTCCACCGCGCTCTGGTCGAAGCCTTCGAGGTACCGCCGACCGACCGCTTCCAGTCCATTCATCAGCTGGAGCCGCATGAACTCGTCTTCGATCGCACCTATTTCGCCAGCAAGCCGCGCTCGGATGATTACGTCTTTTTCGATGTCACGATCGGCAAGCCGCGCAGCACCGAGGTCAAGAAAGCCTTCTATCAACGCGTCGCTGAACTCCTTGGCGATGCGCCTGGCATCCGCCCCGAAGACATCATGATTACCATCACCACCGCGACGCGCGAGGATTGGTCCTTCTCTGACGGCCGCGCGCAAATGATCGAACAGGCTTGAGAGCCATGCCTCAGACCACATCTACCCCATCGCCCGCCATCCATCGCGCCGGCACGAACATGCGGCCGTCGCCCGAGGGCATCGCCACGGCCTCCTTCCTGGTGGAGCCGCTGGTGGAGAATGCCGAAAACGGCGGCCTCGCGGCCATGCGTTGCGAACTCGAGCCCGGTGTCATGACGCGCTGGCATACGCATCCGCACGGACAAATCCTCTACGTTCTATCCGGCGTCGGACTTGCCGAACGCTTCGGCGGCCCGGCCGAAGAGCTGCGCGCCGGCGATTGCATCACTTTCGCCCCGAACGAGCGCCACCGGCACGGCGCGGGGCCGGAGAACGCCTTCTCCTATATCAGTATCCAGGCGGCGGAGAATGGAAGCGCCGTGACCTGGCTGGAGGAATGACCGATGATCGCCATGCAATATAACTTTCCCCTCCCAGCGGATTATGACATGGCGATCATCGATCGTCGTATCCGCGAAAAAGGTCCGCTGCTCGACAATCTTCCAGGCTTGAAATTCAAGGCTTACCTGACGGCGAGAAAGGGCGATGCCGTCACGGAAAGCCGGCAGAATTTCTACTCGCCCTTCTATGTCTGGCAGCAAGAGGAAGGCCTGAGCGACTTCGTCTGCGGCCCAGGCTTCCAAGCCTTGACGGAGAATTTCGGTCGCCCCCAGGTCAATACCTGGATCGCCTGGCACGCCGAGGCATCTGCGGGTATCCGCCGCACCAAATTCGCGACACGCGAGGTGGTCACGATCGATGCCGAGACATCGCTCGCCGAGCTCCGCGCGAGCGAAACTGAGGCGGCAGCGCAAGCCCTCTCGAACAGCGAAGCACTGGCCTCGGTCGCCGCCTTCGAGCCGACCCACTGGACGCTGGTGCGCTTCCGCCTCTTGGCAGAGCCGCCGAAAGATCCGGCGCGGCCGGGTGTCCAAACCTACAATGTCGGACATCTTTCGCTGCCTGGTATCGCCTGAAGTGTCATGGAGACAATCTCTCTATTTTAAAGGAAGGTCCGGCGCTTTATGGATGGAAGCCTTTCTAAATCAGAAGAGTGATCCCTCCATGGTCGATATCGCAATGATCGAAGCCGCCCGCACTCGCCTCGGCGGCCGGGCGCGCCGCACGCCGCTCCTCTCCTCGCCCTTTCTGGATGAAATCGCCGGGCGCCGCCTGTTCGTGAAAGCCGAATGCCTGCAGCATTCCGGCTCCTTCAAGTTTCGCGGCGGCTGGTCGGCTGTTTCAGCGCTGGAGCCAACCGTACGCTCCAGAGGCGTCATTGCCTTCTCCTCCGGCAATCACGCACAAGGCGTGGCGCTGGCCGCAAAGCTTCATGGCATCCCCTCTGTCATCATCATGCCGACCGATGCGCCGAAACTGAAGATCGCCAATACCCGCGCCTTCGGCGCCGAGGTCGTGCTCTACGATCGCGTAAAGGAAGATCGCGATGAGATCGGCGCGCGTATTTCCAGCGAGCGCGGTCTGACGCTCATCAAGCCTTTCGACGAGCCGCAGGTGATCGCCGGTCAGGGAACGACCGGGCTGGAAATTGCCGAACAGGCCGCCGAGGAAGGTATCAAGACGGCCAGCGTCCTTGTTCCCTGCGGCGGAGGAGGCCTGACTTCGGGGATTGCACTGGCGCTCGAATCCCGCGCTCCGGGCCTGAAGGTGCATCCATGCGAGCCGGAAAATTTTGATGACACCACGCGCTCGCTGGCCTCGGGTAAGATCGAGCGCAATGCCGCACTGCAGGGCTCGATCTGCGACGCCATCATCACGCCACAACCGGGCAACATCACCTTCCCGATCCTTAAGCGCCTCTGTGGCCTCGGCTTCGTCGTGACGGATGAGGAAGCACAGAAGGCCATGGCGCTCGCCTTCACCCGTTTGAAGATCGTGGTCGAGCCGGGCGGCGCCGTCGCGCTTGCTGCAGCACTCTTCCACGGCAAGCACATCGACGGCGATACGGTGATCGCGGTCACGTCGGGCGGCAATGTCGACAGGGAAGTCTTCGAGGCGGCGTTAAGCCGCCACTAGGCCTTTAATTCACGGCGCGCCGATAGAGCGCCAGCGATCCGGCAAGAGCCAGCAGCGCGCCGCCACAGGCGCGCTCGAGCCATTTCGCACCTTCCGACTTCAGCACACGCACGGCCTGCGAACCGAAGACCGCATAGCCGAACATGATCATGAAATCGAGCGCGGCAAAGATCGCGCCGAGCACGATATATTGCTGCATCTGCGGCGCCGAGGGATCGATGAACTGCGGCAGAAAGGCCGAGAAGAAGAGATAGCCCTTCGGATTGGTGACAGCGACCATGAAGCTCTTCAGCCCAATCGAGAAAGCGGTTCCTTTCGTCTGGCCCGCGCTCGCCTGCAAAGCGCCGTCGATGCTTCCCTTGGAGCGCAGCATCATGATGCCGAGAAAGGCAAGATAGGCTGCACCCACCCATTTCAGAGCCGAAAACCAGAATTCAGAAGCCGCCAGCAGGGCGCCAAGCCCGATGGCAACGGCGCTGATCAGTACGGCGTCGGAAAGAACGGCACCGATCATGCCCGGCAGGGCCCGCCTGACGCCGAAACGCGAACCATTGGTCAGCGCCAGAAGCACGGTCGGCCCCGGCGTTGCGATACCGATGAAGGAAACAGCGGCGAAGGCAAGCAGCGCGGTGAGATGCATGGGGTCCCTCCTCTTGGAAGAGAGGAAGGTTGCATGTGGAGCGGCGGTTAGCAAGGGGGCTTCAACGAGGCTTTCAGTCCGCCGATGCATACCCGCCACAAACTCGGTCGTCAGTGAATAAAACTCCTTCAGCCCGCCATTATCCCACCAAACCCGCATCCTTTGCCGCCAACGCGCCAATTGCCGACCAGTCCAGCTCCTCGCCGCCATGCGCCAGCAGGTTGAGGAACCGATCGCGCAGCAGGCTCGCCAACGGCAGCGGCACGTTCAGCGCCTCGCCGGCAGCCAATGCCAGCCGGATATCCTTCTGGCCGAGCGGTGCGGTGAAACCGGCTGGTTGGAACTTGCGATCCGCGATCAGCCCGCCATAGGTCTTGTAGACAGGCGCGTTGAACAGCGTCGAGGTCAAGAGATCGAGGTAGGCATGCCGGTCGACACCGCCCTTCTCGACCAGCGCCATGGCCTCGCCGAGCGACTCAATGACCGAAGCGATGAGGAAATTGCCGCTGAGCTTGACGAGATTGGCAGACTTCGGCTCCTCGCCGAGGACGAAAGTCCGCTGACCGATGGCGTCGAAGAGCGGCGTGACCGTTTGGATCGCATCGGGTGCACCCGTCGCAGCAACGAAAAGCTTTGCCGCAGCCGCCGCTTCCGGACGACCAAAGACGGGGGCAGCAACGAAGCGCTGGCCTTTGGCGGCATGATCCTGGGTCAAGCGTTCGGACATGGCGACGCTGATCGTGCTGGCGGAAATATGAACTGCACCCTTGCCAAGGCTTGCCAGAACGCCGCCATCGCCATCGACGACGGCCGATAGCGCATCGTCATGTGCGAGCATGGTGAAGACAGCCTCGCCGCCGCAGGCTTCCGCTACGGTCGGCGCAACCTTGGCGCCCTCGCCGGCCAGAGCCTCGGCCTTGTCGCGCGACCGATTATAGACAGTCACCTCATGCCCGGCCCTGATGAGATTGACGGCCATGGCGCTGCCCATCTGGCCCAATCCGATAAATCCGACTTTCATTGGAATATCTCCTTCTCAATCCGCCTGCTTGGGGATCGCAGACGCTTCGGTTTCAAGAAAAAACCCGCCGTCTTTCGACAGCGGGTTTCGGATGTTTAAGGTGCTGCCGCAATCAGATGTCGGCAATCACACGCCGGACTGGCCGTCCGAACCGATATAGGCAATACGCAGCATGTTGGTGGCGCCCGGCGTGCCGAGCGGAACGCCGGCCGAAATGATGATGCGGTCTCCCGGCTTGCCGAAGCCTTCTTCGGCAACGATACGGCAAGCATTGTTGACCATGTCGTCGAGGTCGGTGGCATCGTGGGTAACAACGCAGTGCATGCCCCAGACGACGGACAGGCGGCGTGCCGTCTGAATGATCGGCGATAGCGCCAGGATCGGAACTTGCGGACGCTCGCGCGAGGCGCGCAGACCGGTGGTGCCGGAGGACGTGTAGCAGACGATGGCGGCAAGCTTCAGCGTCTCGGCGATCTGGCGGGCGGCGAGCGAGATCGCATCGGCGCCGGTCGCTTCCGGAAGAGCGCGCTGAGCATAGATGATGCCCGGATAATGCGGCTCGCGCTCGATGGTGCCGGCAATCGAGGCCATCATGGAAACGGCTTCGACCGGATAGTCACCCGATGCGGATTCCGCCGAGAGCATAACCGCATCAGCGCCTTCGAAAACGGCGGTCGCGACGTCGGAGACTTCGGCGCGGGTCGGGACCGGCGCGGAGATCATCGATTCCAGCATCTGCGTAGCAACGACCACCGGCTTGCCGGAACGGCGGCAGGCGCGGATCAGCTGCTTCTGAATGCCGGGAACGGCTTCCAGCGGCATTTCCACGCCAAGGTCGCCGCGGGCCACCATCAGTGCGTCGGAAAGCTCGATGATTTCCTCGATGCGCTCGACAGCCTGCGGCTTTTCGATCTTCGACATCAAGCCGACGCGCCCATGCGAGATCTTGCGGACTTCCGTCAGATCTTCCGGGCGCTGGATGAAGGAGAGCGCAACCCAGTCGACTTCATTGGTCGCGAGAACGGCGTCGAGGTCGGCGCGGTCCTTGTCAGTCAGCGCGCCGACGCCGAGCAGCGTATCGGGCAGGCTGACGCCCTTGCGGTCGGAAATCTTGGTGCCCGAAATGACAGTCGTAACGATGCTCTTGCCGTCGCACTTTTCGGCTCGCAGCGCCAGTTTGCCGTCATCGATCAGCAGGCGGTGGCCGGGCTGAACCGATTCCAGGATTTCCGGATGCGGCAGGTAGACACGCGTGTTGTCGCCGGGGATATCCTGATTGTCGAGCGTGAAAGTCTGACCGGGCTTGAGGTCGACCTTGGTGTCAGCAAACTTGCCGACGCGCAGCTTGGGACCCTGCAAGTCAGCGAGAATGCCGATCGGACGGCCGCAACGGGTTTCGACGGCGCGGATGCGCTGGATCAGCGTGCGCATCACATCATGGCTGGCATGGCTCATGTTGATGCGGAACAGATCCGCGCCGGCCTCATGAAGCTTCTGGATCATGTCCTCCGAAGAGGAGGCCGGACCGAGCGTTGCGAGGATTTTGACTTTTCGGTTTCGTCTCATCAATTCTGGCTTTCTTGGCTGCCCGAGGGCTCGGAAAGCTGAACCATCCAGCTCGCCTGGCGCCCGGTGTCGTATTCCTTGAATCCCATCTTCTGGTAGCCACGCGCGTAGCAATCCTTGACGCCTGGGATTTTGAATTCGTTTTCCGCCACGCACATTTCGACGTCGCCCGTCCAGCGGCCGCCGCGGGCCGCGTCTTCTGCGTAGAGGTAATAATAGCGGGATTGAAGCGGCCCCTCGATCAAAGTCGCGCAGGTATTGGCCGGAATCTGCCACCAGCCCTCCGTCACCCAGCCGTCCTTCGCGCGATAGCCGATCGCAACGCCGACAAGGTTCTGCGTACCATTGCACGTTCGGAAATCGGCATGGGCGGCATTCGGCATGAAGAAGAACGGCGCGGCCGCAGCAAGGATGAGGAAGGCGATTCGGGCGAGCGGGCCTGACCGCTTAACGAAACGTGGCGCGACTTGGCTGGACACGGCTTCCAATTGGCTCCCGGTTATTCGTTGTTGCGTCTTCTTGCGCCGCCATCCCATGAATGTCAACGCAACTCTAATCGATTATATTTTCTTCACGGGATGGTGACGGCACCATGCGCCGCTCTCCATCCGATCGAAGCTGCAAACCTTGCACCTTCCATCCGCACATGCAATCAAACAAAGAGTTGAAAATTTCAATAATCGACAATCCGCATGACCGATTTCAGACCGTTTGAATTCATACCCGGCAATCGTGACAAAGGCATGGTCATTCTCGGCGATCACGCCATGCGGCGCCTGCCCGAGCGTTACGGCAGCCTTGGCCTGCCGGAGACTGCCTTTTCCCGCCACATCGCCTATGACATTGGCATCGAAGGCCTGTGCCGTCATCTCTGCGCGCGGCTGGGCGTGCCCGGCGTGCTGGGCGGCTTTTCCCGTCTTCTGATCGATCCGAACCGCGGCGAGGATGATCCGACGCTCATCATGAAGATCTCGGACGGAGCCATCATACCGGGCAATCATCCGATTACGGACGAGGAATGGAATTACCGCATAGAAGCCTTCCACCGGCCCTATCACAAGGCGGTGGATGAGACGATTTCCGCCGTAGCCGAGGCGACGGGCAAGGCGCCCCTGGTTTTCTCGATGCACTCCTTCACACCGGCATGGAAAGGCGTGCCGCGCCCCTGGCATGCCAGCGTGCTCTGGGACAGCGACGATCGCGCCGTCGCGCAGCTTCTTGCAAAGCTCGGCGCCGATACCGATCTCGTGATAGGAGACAACGAGCCTTATGACGGTGCCCTGCGCAATGACACCATGTTCCGCCATTGCATGATGAAGGGCATTGCGCATGCGCTGCTGGAGGTCCGGCAGGATCTGATCGGCGACGAGGCCGGCATTGTCGAATGGGCCGATCGCCTCGCACCGATCTTCGCAGAGATCAATGCCGATCCGGCGCTCCATGAATATAAGCGCTATCCTTCGCGCACCGGCCCTTATGAGGCGTAAGCCGGCAAGCGAATTGAGGAGAAAGAGATGACCACGCTCACCAAGGAACAAGAGATCGAGCTCGAGGCTGCCGCCTTCCGCCGTCTCGTTGCGCATTTGCGCGAACGTAGCGACGTTCAGAATATCGACCTGATGAATCTTGCCGGCTTCTGCCGCAACTGCCTTTCCAACTGGTATCGCGAAGCGGCCGAAGAGGCCGGGCTGCCGGTCAGCAAGGATGAGTCGCGCGAGGTGATCTACGGCATGCCCTACGAGGATTGGAAGAACCTGCACCAGAAAGAAGCCTCTCCTGTGCAAAAAGCCGCTTTCGAGCAGAACAAGCCGAAAGATTAACGCTCCCTTCACCAATTCGGCTTGACCTTGCGCGCCATTCGCGGCACGTCAACTGCCCGATCGAATTCGAAATCCCGCGCAAGCCATGAAGCGATGTGCCGTATCGGTGACCGACCGATCTCATCTGCGACGGGCTGCAAGCGACCCCTTTGAGACCCTTTAGGAGAAGTGCATGGAAGAGAACAGCGTCGAGAACGTGGCCGCGGCGGAACTGCGTCAATTCATCGAGCGCATCGAGCGCCTCGAGGAAGAAAAGGCCGCCATCCAGTCCGACATCAAGGATGTCATGGGCGAAGCCAAAGGCCGCGGCTACGACACCAAGGCGATCCGCACCATCATTCGCCTTCGCAAGAAGGACGCAAACGAGCGCCTGGAAGAAGAATCCATCCTGCAGACCTACATGGCCGCACTCGGCATGGAATGATCGAGACTTTATCAGTCTTGAAAGATGATCGGGAGCCGGCTTGCCGGCTCCTTTCTTTTTGAGCGTCGCTCTGCAAAAAGACGACCGATCAATTCGGCGGCACTCCCCTGCCACAGCTCGCCCTTGCCGGTTCCCGACCAGAGAGACAGGAAATCCGGAGATCCCTTCGCTGTCGACGCAGCGCGTATGTCCCGCGTGAACTTGTTCTGCGCCGGAAAGGGAAGGATGGCGTCAGGCTTCCCATCCATCTCGTCCATGAAGCGGTTCTCGATCCCGCGCGCAAAGCGACCTGAGAAAGCGCGCGTCGTCCGCGTCTTTCGCTCCGGCGTTTCGAGCAGCTTTTTACGATAGGGTGCCGATGTCCCGGCTTCAGCGCAGGCAAGGAAAGCCGTGCCCATCTGCACGGCCTGTGCACCCGCCTGCAGTGCCGACCGGATATCGCTTGGGCTCATGATGCCGCCGGCTGCGATCAGCGGCACGCGAATGGTGCCGACGCATTGCGCCAGGAGATCTCGCATGCCGATTTCCGGATCCGCTGCCCTCGCATCGAAAATGCCGCGATGACCACCCGCTTCGAAGCCTTGCAGCACGATCGCATCCACGCCGCTCTCTTCCAGCGCCTTCGCCTCGTCGAGTGTCGTTGCCGTGCCGATCAGCGGGATACCAGCCTTTTTCGCCTCTCGTACATGGTCGGCCGGCAACAGGCCGAAGACGAAGCTGAAGCAGGCCGGCTTGATGCGCAAGACAGCTTCGAATTGCGCATCGAAATCCTCTTCGTAGGGAGGAGAAAGCTGCGGCGACGGCAGTTCCAACTCCTGGCGATATCCTGCGGTCGCGGCCACGGCGCGCTCAAGCCGATCGGTGCCAACCTCCGTGATCGAATGCGGAATGAAGAGATTGATCGAAAACGGCTTGTCGGTTCGCTGGCGAACCTGAGCTGCAAAGGTTTCAATCGTCGCGGCATTTAAATAGGCGCCACCCATGGCGCCGAGGGCACCGGCGGCGGAAGCCGCAGCCACGAGTTCTACCGACGAAGGACCACCGGCCATCGGTGCGACGATCAATGGATGCTTCAGGCCCAGCTGTTGAAAAAGATTGCTGCCCATAGGACCGTCCTTCCGGAAATGCCTGCCCAAGTCTTAACCCAACATAGGGGTTGCGCGATGAGTTGCTAGGAGCGACCAAGCGCTTCGGTGCGGGCCTCGATCGCCTTGATCACCGACACCATGTCGAGCCGGCCATTGCCGAGTTCGACGCTTTCACCATAGAGAGTGCGGCAGAGATCGAGGACGGGCGATGCCATGTCCGCGGCGCGAGCTGCCTCCGCAATCAGTTTCGTGCTGTTGAACGCATCGGCCGTCGCCGCCTGCACTGAAAAATCCCGCGCAACAAGCTTTGGAATTTTCACGCGTGTCAAATCGCTGGCCATAGGACCGGAATTGATAGCCGCCTGAAAAGTTTCAAGATCGAGCCCGTTGCTCTCAGCAAAATGTGCAGCTTCGGCAAGCCCCGCAAGCATCGTGCAAAGATAGAGATTGACGGTCAGTTTCATCAGCAGCGCATTGCCGACCGGGCCACACAGGATCGTTTCGCGGCACATAGGCGCAAGCAGCGGCCGCACCTCGGCAACCGTCTCCGCATCGCCGCCGAGCAGCGCGACGAGTTGCGCCGTCTCGGCAGGCTTCCTCGACCCCGAAACCGGGGCTTCGACATATTGCCCGCCGGCGCTAAGAATATCGGCGGCAAGCCCGCGCGAATAGCCGGGCGGATTGGAGCCCATCGACACGACGATATGTCCAGACAGCAGCTTGGCGAAGTCCGGAGTACCCCGCCGCAACACCTCGTCCAGCACCGTTTCGTTGACCAGCATCAGGATGACGATGCGCGTGCGCGCAAACACCTCCTCGACGCTCGCCGCCACCGTGGCACCCGCCTCGCGCAACGGATCGGCTGCTGCCGCAGAGCGGTTCCAGACCACCAGCCTGGTGCCTGCCTTTGCGAGATTAAGGGCCATCGGCTGGCCCATGACGCCAAGGCCGACAAAACCGATCTCCGCGCCCGGCTCGCCGCCGGGACGTTCGCTGACGCTGGTCATCACAACAACTCCGATGGTTCGGGTGACTATGCGATTTCTTGTGTCAGAGCCGGCGGGAGAGCTCATATACCTTTCCCGCCGGGTATGGGTTCACGGTTCGCTTAGAACAGGCGGTCCAGCCACTCGTTCTTGTCCGGCGCGCGGCCGAACTGGATGTCGGTCAGGGCTGCCTTTAGGCGTTGCGTCGTAGCGCCGGCATTGCCGTCGCCGATGGTGAAGCTGTGCTTGCGGCCCTTCACCTTGCCGATCGGCGTCACGACGGCCGCCGTGCCGCAGGCGAAGGATTCGCGCAGGCGCCCGCTCTCGGCATCCGCCTGCCACTGCTCGATCGAATAGGGTTCCTCGCGCACCGTCAGGCCCATGTCGCGCCCGAGCTTGATCAGCGAATCGCGGGTGATGCCCGGCAGAATCGTGCCGGTGAGCGGCGGTGTCTGCAGCGATCCGTCGTCGAAGACGAAGAAGACGTTCATGCCGCCAAGCTCCTCGATCCAACGCTTTTCGACGGCATCGAGGAAGACCACCTGATCGCAGCCTTCACGCTGGCCTTCGGCAAGCGCCGAGAGGCTTGCGGCATAATTGCCGCCACACTTGGCAGCACCGGTGCCGCCCGGAGCGGCGCGGGTGAAATTCTCGGAAACCCAGAGCGTGACGGCAGATCCGCCGCCCTTGAAAAAGGAGGCAACCGGCGAAGCAATGACGCAGTAGATGTATTCCGCCGATGGCTTTGTGCCGAGGGCGACTTCCGTACCGATCAGGAACGGCCGGAGATAGAGCGACGCCCCTTCGGCGGTCGGGATCCATTCGCGATCGATCTTGACCAGCTCGCGGACGGACTCGACGAAGAGCTCTTCCGGCAAGCGCGGCATCGCCAACCGCTCCGCCGAATTCTGGAAACGGCGCGCATTGGCGCTCGGGCGGAAAAGGGCCGCACCGCCGTCCGGCAGATGATAAGCCTTCATGCCTTCGAAGATTTCCTGCGCATAGTGAAGCACCACGGTCGCGGGATCGAGAGGAAGCGCCTTGCGCGGCTCGATCTTGGCGCTGTGCCAGCCGCGATCCTGCGAATAGCGGATCGTCACCATGTGGTCGGTGAAGATGCGGCCGAAGCCCGGGTTCTGCAGCAGCGCTTCCCGCTCGCTCGCCGTCGCGGGATTAGGGTTTTTCTGGATGTCGAAGGTTAATGTTTCGCCGGTGCTCATGGCTCCTCCAATGCTTCTTGTGTCGCGGCTTTCGCCGCCCATCTCCCGAAGGATGGTGTAAATCAAATCGGGTGGTATTTGATTGCGTTTACGCCTGTTCTCACGCAAGTTTAAGAGCGATTTGCATAAAATTATGAGGCGAATCGCTATTTCTCGCTTGCAAGCTGGCTATCGGTTTCATCGGCTTTCCATCAGAGCGCTTCCGCAACGGCTTCAGCAGCGACAACGCCGGTTTCATAGGCACCGTGCGCGGTCGAATAACGCGTCTTCGAGCACGCTTCCCCGGCGAAGAACAAACGTCCGTTATGGGGAGCGGCGAGGATGCTGCGCAGGTCGGACGCACCGGGTGTCGCATAGGAATAGGAGCCGCCAAAGAAGGGCTCTCCCGCCCAGGCCGACGCCGCCAGCGGCGACAGCGTCTTGCCGACATCGGCGCCGAAGACGCGCTTCAGCTGTTCCACCGAAAAATCAAACATCGCATCGACGCCCTGCCTCTCCAGATCGAGCGCGAGATCAGCGGCGAAATAGGCCTCGATGACCGGAGCACCGAATGGCTTCAGCTGATACGCTCCCGTCCGGCGGCTATGCTGCGATCCCATCACATGCGCATCCTCCGGGAACGTCCGAGGTTCGGCTGCGCGAAGAAAAAGCTTGTTTGCCAGACCGAGCGGCAGGCGGGAGGCTGCTTCGATCTTCTCCGGCAGAGGCGGCCAGAAGGCGATACGTCCAGCCGCAAGCACATTGGTGGAAACAGTGACGACGACGGCCCTCGCCCGCAGCTCGCCCTTGCTCGTGGAAAGCACGACATGGCCAGCGCCGCTATGGTCGATGCGGCTGACCTCGGCGCCGAGAACGGTCGGCACCGGCAAGCCGTAGGTCGCAACCAAAGTGCCGTAACCCTGCCGCACGCGCCAGTCAGGACCAGGGCCGGGATCGTAGCGGCCAAGATCGATCACCGAGGACTTGTCGAGCTCTCCTCCGGTCATGAAGGCGCCGACGGCGTAAATCCTTTCATTCCACGGATCATCAGGCGACAACATGGCCGAGAGATCGGCGTCTGCATCTCCCTCATACTCATAGACCCGCTCGAAGAAGGCGTTGACGGCGGCAGCCGCAGCCTTGGCATCGGGATCGTTCTGTTCTAACCGATGGCCGCCGTCGCTCCAGGGCGCGGGCGTGCGATCGACGGTCAGGCCCATTTCCTCGGCAATATCAGTCCAGGCATTGGTGCGCGCGCCATGCAGCCAGCCGCAGCCGAGATCGAGCGCGGCGGCATCGGTGCCGAATGGGTGGATCGAGCGGGCGCGGCCGCCGACGCGATCGGAAGCCTCGAGCAAGACGATCGAGAGATCCGGCCGAAGCAATTGCAGCTGTCGGGCAGCACTTACTCCTGCCGCTCCGGCACCAATCACGGCAACGTCAATCTCGCCGCCTCTCCAGGATTCGATGGGCATTCCAATTCCTCTTCGCGCAAGCGCTGGAGAACAAACCAGCCGCGCGACTTGGTGATATGAGGCTCGCCAATCCGCCGGCGCGAACCCTGTCGATCATGTGTAGCCGACCTCGGCGCGGCCTGTAAACGGGCGCGACGACGGGATACCAAATTGCCGCATTGAGCTGAAACCGCGAATGTCGTACGTGCTTCATCCAGACAGATAGTGAGGAAGATCGTGCGGAAACGGACCTTCGGAACAACACTCTCGACCGCGACGCGTAGTATTGGAGGCGCTTGTGCCAACACAGCTCAATAAGACGGCGGCCACACGTCGCGCCTCTTTCAAATCGCATTCGGAAACACCGATGTTCACGAAGGAGTGGTCTATCCCCGCGATCCTCAGTGTCTTCCTGCTCGGCGTCTGCGGACTCATCGCCTATTTCACCTGGACCCTCATGCCGCCGGCGGCGACAACACAGAACCATGTCGGCGGAGCTGTCACACTCAGCGACGGTAATGGCCGTCCGATTGCCGATCCCGCGCCGAAAAAGCAGCCATAGCTGTAGCCGCGGCCACACCGACCGATAGCGAAAAAACGCTGGCCATGCCCGTGAGCGATAAGCTCGCACCTGACAAATAGACCATCAAATGGCAGGCCCTTCCGCCGACGGCCACAGGACCAAGGGCAACTACAGCTTTACGGCGGCATCCTAGTTACAGGGCTGACTATCCGACGACGCACTTCTTGACGAAATGCAGCCAGCTGTCGTTGCGCCGGATGGTCGCGCGCGGCAGGCCGAACGGATCGTCGCCCGGCCGCGCCCGGCCGCGGCGTGTCGTCGTGGCGGCGCTGTAACCGGCTTCATAGGCAAGCACGCGATCGAGCGGCGTTTCGTCGCCATAGGGAAAGCAGAAGGACGAAACGCCTTCGTCGAGCAAATCCTCGAGCAACTCGCGCGAATGGGTGATCTGACGGCGCGCCTCTTCCATCGGCAATTGCGGCAGGCGAACGTGATCGAGCGTATGCGATCCCACCTCATGCCCGAGGCTGTGCCAATGCTTCAGCTGTTCGACCGACATGCAGGGCGCCTGAGCCACGCCAAGGGGGACATCCCAGACATTGCTGCCGCCGATCTGGTTCGCCACAACGAAATTCGTGGCAGTGAAGCCAAACTCCTGCAGCACGGGCAAGGCATTCTCATGGACATTGGCATAACTGTCATCGAAGGTGATGGCAGCGACTTTGCCGGCCTTCTCGCCGCGGATGTAAGGCATTGCCTCACGCAGCGACACACCCTGAATTCCAAGCTTTTTCAGCCATTCCATCTGACGGCGGAAGGCTTCGGGATGGACGACCATGCTTCTGAACGGCGCCTTGCGCGACGGCGGCACCGCAATCTGATGATATGCGAGGATTGGAACAGCCACGATGGATCGTCTCAGATGATGCGGCGCGAGCGAAGCGCGATCTTGGCGCGATAGAGCGGCCGCAACACCTCTCTGGAGAGCCGCTCTGCCAGTGTCTTGCGACTCTTGATCGTACTGCCGCCGAGCTGAGGGGAAATTTCACGCACGCCGCCAGGCAGGACCGAGAGCGGCGATACGCGCGTAAACCAGCTCATCTGCACGGTGGTATCGACGGGCCGGTCGAAGACGGAGGTCGCTTCCAGCAGGCGGATGGCGGCATCTCGGCTGACGAGCTGGGCCACCATGCCGAGACCTATCCTCGTCGGTTGAATGACATCGGTCTCCCCTTGGGAAAGAACAGATCTGCCATGCTCCTTGCCCATGCGAAACGGGAAGCGAATGAAAGAACCTGGCTTCAGGCAGGCCTTGGCAGCAGCAAAGGCTGCGTGGAACGCGTCGTCGATCTCGACATCGTCCTCAAAGACAAGACCAGCATCGATATTCTGCTCGACAATGGCAGCCCAAGCCTTGCGATGCGACAGAAAGCAGGCGATTTCGCCCGTGCTCATGGCAAACGGATAATAAGGCTTCTGCAACCGCGGACGATAGACACTGTCGATCTCGATGGCACTCAGAGTGCGGCCATCGACTGCCTCGACGATCTCGCTTTGCACCGGAAGCTTTGCAGCAAGCCTTTCGACCTGCGGCATGCGGTCACGGGCGCGATCCAGATGGATGATGAAGCCACGAATGACGGGTTGGCCGGGCGTGTCCAGAACAGTACCGACCGAATTGGACGCAGGAGCGAACTCGAATCCCGTATGAGATCTTTCGAGCGGCATCGCCGAAGACGGGTTGAATTCGTGGGCTTGCATGAAGGGATACCTCGAGGTCATATTTCGCGAGGCTCTAGCAACCCTGAATGAAAGCGAGCTTAGGCAAACCTGAGGCGAAACTGAAAATGGTTGTTTTCAACGGGTCTGAACAACTGAAGGAAGCTAGACGAGCATGCTGATGCGGCCGCTCGCCATCTTGTCTTCAACCCAGCGGCGCTCATCCAGCCAGGCATGGCGCTTCCACCCTTCCCAGCTGAAACCGCACAGCTTCACCTCCCACTCGTCTGCAGGCAATCGTGACAGCACATATCGGATGCCGAAGAAGCCGGTGCTCGGAAAAAGCTGGTGCATCCGGCATTGGCTCACACCGAGTTCCTCGCAGCCCTCGATGTAAAACTGCGGCGGCATGATGCGGATTTCCTTGCCGGCAGCACCGACCAATTCGATCGTCCGCATCGTCCAATCGCTTCTTCGGCCCTTCAGGCGTGAGAGCAGATTGGGCTTGGGGTGATACTTGCGGATGATATCGGGATGATAGGCAAGCACGACCTCCTTGGCTGCCGTGAACGTCGCGCTGGTCAGGAAGGTCGGGTCCGTCAATCGGCGCTGCATAGGCTTGCTGGAAGCTGCAAGCATGAGAATATCGGTGCGTGAACCGCTCATGCCGATCGAAGCCTTCGGCTCGTTGAAACGCATCGCAAATTCTGCATTGTCCACGACCTCAGAGAGGTCACGCTGCAGCTTGCCATTGCCAATGATGATTGCAGTCTTGCGGGTCAAATATGAATATCCATCAGGTCTGAAGTCGCCGACCTAACGGAGCCGAATGAAGCCAAACTGAATGGCGGATCGGGGAAGGATGCATAAATCCTGACACGAACCTGAAAGCCGTCGCAATGTCACCTACGAGCAACAGCAGTGCCTGAAAACCGGGCTCAGCTCAGATTTGCATGCCGCCCGCAGGCCACGCAAACCCGATCGCGATCATAAATGGATAGCACCCTGCCGAATCAGAAAGGAGCCCAAACGGGCTCCTTGAAATCACGCTGAAGTGGATGCTGCCTATTCGACCGAATTGAACTTCTTCACCTGAAGGAAATTCACCGCGCTTCCGCTGAAGCGTTCGGGATCGATCGAAGCCGTCTGTACCTTGAAACCATCCGTGTAAACGGCAGTCGGCTGGGCACGGAGCGTCGGGCTCACGAAGCGCGGCGCCTTGACCGGGCGGTTTACAATCTCAACCCGGGCCTTTGCGATCGCCCACTGCGAGATCATCTTCTCCGTCAGCGTCGGCGCAGTCGTCACCGTTGCGCGGCCCGAATCGGCCACCACGGCGTCCTGCTTGTTCGGCCGGCCGCCCTTGGTCGCGATACCGGCGGCGATCGGACGTTCCTGCGGCGTAGTCGGCTCGAACCCGTCATTGAAGCGACGGCTGCTGGCCTTCACCTCGTTGCGGACCGGTGCAAGCGCGGCCACCTGCATCGGCATTTGCTGTGCCGGTCTCTGCTGCGGCAGGACGGCGGCAATTGCCTGCGCCGCATCGTTACCGGCAGCCATGCCGTTGCCGGCGGGTGCCAGTTGATCCTTGGACGCGACGTTGTTCGACGGCTGCATCACCGCAACCGCATTGTTGGCGTCCGATCGATCAGGACGGCTTTGCTCGAGAGCCGCAATGACCGAAGGCGAAAGTGCACTTGCGTCAGCTTGGTCGTCGGCGGCCTCCTGATCGGCATCGGCTGATGCCAGCAGGCTTTCGGCCAATTCCGGACGCTGCGCCGGCACCGGAACGGCAGCCAGCTGGCCTTTCATGTCAGCCTCGGCCGATGCCACTTCGGCATCCCCGGGTGAACGACGGTCAAGCAGGGACGGCACGGGCACATGATAGGAGCGAAGGTCGGCATATTGCGGCTGGTCGCCCGTATCCGGCATGGCGGCGGCAAGAGCATCCTGCGCCGCGTTACGCGACGGTGAGACGAGAGCGGAAGCCACATCGCTGCCGGCAGGCTGATTGCCGAATGCCGGGCGAACCTGCGGAACGGGCGCGTTTACGCTGGCAACTTGAACCTGGGCCGGAGCCGGAGCGGCGCCCTCGTCACCATCATCACTGGCAGCCGGAGCCGGCTGGCCCTTGCGGGCAGCTGAGGCGACAGCCACCGGTGCCGCCGTCGTTCCGCTATCTGCATTATCCTCTTCCTCATCGGCACCGCCACCACCGAACAGGCGGGCAAAGAAGCCGCGACGCGGCGAAGAGGAGCTGGCGATCTGGATATCGTCGGACGACATACGGCGCTTGTAATCGGCGACTGCCTGCTGGTAGCCCGGCAACGGCCGGCCGTCCGCCGGAATATGCATCGTCTTGCCATCCGGGAAGAGGCGGACGAGATCCTGGCGATCCATGCGCGGCCATGCGCGCACGCCGCCGACATCCATATGCACGAAGGGCGAGCCGGAGGTCGGATAGTAGCCGACGCCGCCCACCTGCAGCTTCATGCCGATTTCGCGCAGCTTGGTGAGCTTGACGTCAGGAATATAGAAATCCATCGCGTTGCCGAGCATGTGCTGGCTCTTCTTGGCAACGCCGGTATGGGCGGAGCGCGTGCGCAGCATCTCGTTGGTGCCCGGCGAACGGAAACCGCAGATCACATAGATGAATTCGTGTGAACCGCTTTCGCGGTAGACTTCCCAGATCAGGTCGAACAGGCGCGGGTTCATCTTGGTCGGCTGATTCTTGCGCCAGTCGCGCAGAATGCGATTCAGCTTCTCCAGGCCGTCCGGATCGAACTTGCCGTTGCGCTTGTAGGTGATGACGGCCTTCTCGCCGGTATGGACGTAGTAAATCTTGAGGCTACGGGTTTCACCGCCTGCCTGAGAGGGAGTGCCGACGAAAACAGGGGTAGAAACGGACAAAGCAAGGAGGCCAACGGCTACAACCTTGGCCACCTTGCTAAATAGGTTAGAGCACGCAGAATGCCAGCTCAAGCTATTAGGCTTGGTATTTGCACTCAAATTCGGCAATTCGATCCCCGTCCGACAGACAATGTCGCATCGTGTTCCAAATGGCTGTCAATTGCGGTGACACGATGGCAAAAATGCCACACATGGTCGACCCCTTCATACATGGTGAACGATGCACTAACAAGTGCTTTACGACGGGTAACAAAATATGCTTGCCTAAACGTTAAGCTTTACTTCATGCTGCGTTTTTTTGCGGGTCATCCGGGTCTATGCCGTAATCTTTCAACTTTCGGTAGAGAGTTGAGCGGCCGATGCCGAGCTTTCTCGCGACTTGACTCATCTGCCCACGATAGAATTTGAGGGCAAATCGGATCAATTCTTCCTCGACATCAGCCAGTTTCCTGACATCTCCCGAGGTATTTGTGCTGACGATGACATTGTCGGAAGTACCGGCCGATGCATCGGCTGAGGCAAGCGGAGTGGTTGCAGCCGATCCGTGCGAAACCCCGTAAGCGACCCGTTCGCTTCGTTCAGCCGCCAGAAGCTCGGCCGAAGAGGCATGCGAATTATCCACAACCAAGGTTGGATGCTCGGCAGCGAAATAGCCGGGCAGCTGTGCGGCGATCTGCGGAAAATCCGTGTCGAGCAGCTCTGGTCCCTCGGACAGGACGACCGCGCGGAAAACAGCGTTTTCGAGCTGGCGGATATTGCCCGGCCAGTCATAGGCGGTCAGCAGTGCAAGCGCGTCGTTGCTGATCCCGAGCGGATGATCGAGCTTCTGCTCCAGCGCAAACCGGTCGGCAAAAGCGCGTGCAAGATGCGGGATGTCTTCCTTGCGGCGACGCAGTGCCGGCATGGTGATCGGAAAGACGTTCAAGCGATAATAGAGATCCTCGCGGAAGCGCCCAGCCTTGACCTCTTCGATCAGATCCTTGTTGGTCGCCGAAATCAGCCGGACATTGACCTTCTGCGCGACGCGCGCGCCGACGGTCTCGATTTCGCCCTGCTGCACGGCGCGCAAAAGCTTGACCTGGACCTCCAGCGGCAGGTCGCCGATTTCGTCGAGGAACAACGTGCCGCCATCGGCTTCCATGAATTTGCCGACATGGCGCTCGGTTGCACCCGTGAACGCACCCTTCTCATGTCCGAACAGGATGCTTTCGACGAGATTGTGCGGGATCGCACCACAGTTGACGGTCACGAACGGCTTGCCGGCGCGGTCGCTGGCGGCCTGGATGGCACGGGCCACCAGTTCCTTGCCAACACCGGATTCGCCTTCCAGCACGACTGGAATGTTCGATTGCGCCGCGCGATGGGCGAGATCGATCACCCGCATCATCGCCGGGCTTGCCGAGACGATATCGTCGAAGGTGATGCTGCTCGAGCGCGACTTGCGCCCGGCGCGGGCCTTCGCCTCGCGCTGGTCGAGCTTCAAAGCATTGGCGATCGATGCCGCGATACGCTCCGGCGATACCGGCTTGACGACGAAATCGAAGGCGCCGGCGCGCATTGCCTGCACCACGGTATCGATGCCGCCCTGCCCCGTCTGCACGATGACGGGCAGGTCGATGCCCATATCGTTCAGCGCGCCCAGGAACTCGATGCCGTTCATTTCCGGCATCATGAGATCGAGCACGATCACGTTGATCTGATCGTTGCCACGCTTCAGGAACTCAAGGCCGAGACGGCCATTTTCTGCCAAATGGGCAACGTGTCCGTGCCGCTCGATGGCATTCTTCAGCAGACGGCGTTGAATCGGATCATCCTCAACAACGAGAATCTGCGCGCCCCCCTTGGCGCTATTGTAAACGGTCATTGGTGCCTCACTTCATGCGAAACCTGAGGCGAAGATCGCAGAAAGGCTTGAACATGAAGTTTTGCCAAAGCATCGCATTTTAATCATTATGACGAATGTAAAAGCGCTTATGATTCAACCTTCGGTGCAGGAAAATCAGGCCTTGCAGCGGGCTTTCCAGCCGAATAGACACCATACGGATCGGACGATCCGAAAAATAAAAGCAGAGGAAATTTCGCCCATGAGCCCGACCTCGCTCCACCCCCTCATTAATTTCTCGGCCATTAAATTCTCGGCAAGCCCGGCAGCCGGCCAGGCGCTTGGAGACCTGCCAGCCTGGAAGCTAAGCGATCTCTATCCTTCCTCCACGTCCCCCGAGTTCGTCGGGGATCTGGAAAAGGCCGGCAAGATGGCCATTGCCTTCGAGGAAAAGTGGAAGGGGAAGCTTACCGATGCCGCCGCCAAGACAGGCGACGCCGGCATCGGCGCAGCCATCAAGGAGTATGAAGCGCTTGACGATATCATGGGCCGTCTCGGCTCATTCGCCGGGCTCACCTACTTCTCCAATACCATCGATCCGAACAACGGCAAGCTCTATGGCGACGTCCAGGCAAAGCTCACGGACTATTCCTCTCACCTTTTGTTCTTCCCGCTGGAGCTGAACCGCATCGACGATACGATGATGGACGCCTGCATGACGAACGACCCCGTCGCCGGCCATTATCGTCCCTGGATCGTCGACCTGCGCAAGGACAAGCCGCATCAGCTCGACGACAGGCTGGAGCAGCTGTTCCTGGAAAAATCCATGACGAGCGCCGCCGCATTCAACCGCTTGTTCGACGAGACGATGGCTGAGCTGCGCTTCGAGATCGACGGCGAGAAGCAGCCGCTGGAAGTCGCCTTGAACATGCTGCAGGAGCAGGACCCGGAAGTGCGCCGCAAGGCAGCCATGGCGCTTGCCGAAACCTTCAAGGCCAATCTGCGCACCTTTACGCTGATTACCAATACGCTCGCCAAGGACAAGGAAATCGCCGACCGCTGGCGGGGCTTCGAGGATATTGCCGACAGCAGGCATCTCGCCAACCGCGTCGAGCGCGAGGTAGTGGATGCGCTGGCGGCCGCCGTGCGAGAGGCCTATCCGCGGCTTTCGCATCGCTATTACAAGATGAAGGCCAAGTGGCTCGGCATGGACCAGATGAACTTCTGGGACCGCAATGCGCCGCTGCCGGAAACGCCCAACGCGCTGATCCCCTGGACCGATGCGAAGGATACGGTTCTATCGGCTTATGGTAATTTCGCCCCCGAAATGGCTGATATCGCCAAGCGCTTCTTTGACGAGGAATGGATCGATGCGCCGGTGCGCCCCGGCAAGGCGCCGGGCGCCTTCGCCCATCCGACCGTGCCGTCGGCTCATCCTTACGTACTGGTCAACTACATGGGCAAGCCGCGCGATGTCATGACGCTGGCGCATGAGCTCGGCCATGGCGTGCATCAGGTGCTGGCCGGAGGCCAGGGCGCACTGATGTGCCAGACGCCTTTGACTCTAGCTGAGACAGCCTCCGTTTTCGGCGAGATGCTGACCTTCCGCGCGCTCCTCGACAAGACCACCGACAAGCGCGAGCGCAAGGCGATGCTCGCCCAGAAGGTCGAGGACATGATCAATACGGTCGTGCGCCAGATCGCCTTCTACGAATTCGAGCGCAAGGTACATACCGCCCGCAAGAATGGCGAGCTGACATCGGACACCATCGGCGAGCTGTGGCTCTCTGTGCAGGAAGAGAGCTTAGGCCCGGCGATCAAGATTTCCGAAGGCTACGAGACCTACTGGGCCTATATCCCCCATTTCATCCACTCGCCCTTCTACGTCTATGCCTATGCCTTCGGCGATTGCCTGGTAAACTCGCTCTATGCCGTTTACCAAAACGCCGAAAAGGGCTTCCAGGAAAAGTATTTCGAGCTCCTGAAGGCCGGCGGCACCAAGCATCATTCCGAACTCCTGAAGCCTTTCGGCCTCAACGCAACCGATCCGTCGTTCTGGAGCAAGGGCCTGTCGATGATCGAAGGGCTGATCGACGAGCTGGAAGCGTTAGATAAGAACTGAGCTGAAGAGAAGCAGGACAGGCACGTCCGCCTTTGCTGCAGCTCTGTGCATGGCCCCTCACCCTAGCCCTCTCCCCGCTTGCGGGGAGAGGGAACTGGCTCTGTATTCACCGCATCGTTCTTCGCCAAAGACGCTGTAGCGGCTGCGGTAACTCCCTCTCCCCGCAAGCGGGGAGAGGGTTGGGGTGAGGGGCCAGGCACGGAAGTCGCGGCAATGATGGACGTGCCTGACAAATGACACCACAACGACCCGATAGACACCCGCGCATGGCCGATGCCGTACCCTACGTCCTTTTCAGGGACGACAGCACAGGACAGATGATGATCTTCGCCGAGCCGGCCGAGATCATTGTCGCCCATACGCGTGCGCAATTTTTCGATGCCCTCGATCGGATGGAAAAAGCCAAGCGGCAGGGACAATGGCTTGCCGGCTACATGGCCTATGAGGCCGGCCATCTCTTCGAGGAAAAACTCGCACCTTTCGCCGAGGAGAACAGGGAAACGCCCCTGCTCTGCTTCGGCGTTTTCGATGCTCCTGCCGCTGATGGCCATCTGCTGGGCCAGCCGGTACAGCGCCTGGAAAACCGAGAGTTTCTCACGGAGCCGAAGGCCGCTTGGAGTTTCGAGATATATAAGGAGCGCTTTGACAGGCTGCATTGGCATCTGCGCCAGGGCGACTGCTATCAGGCAAACCTGACCATGCCGATCCATGCGCGATGGAACGGCGATCCCCGCGCCGCCTTCTGGTCTCTGATCGAACGGCAGCCGGTGAAATACGGCGCGTTGGTCGATCTCGGCGGCCCGATCATCCTCTCTCGTTCACCGGAGCTTTTCTTCCGCACGGACGAGGACGGTTGGATCGAGACGCATCCGATGAAGGGCACGGCCAGGCGCGGCGCAAATGCTGCCGAGGACGACCGCATCATCGCCGCCATGCTCGCCGACGAGAAGACGCAGGCCGAAAACCGCATGATCGTCGACTTGCTTCGTAACGATATCTCCCGCATCACTGAGGTCGGCACGCTGGATGTGCCGAAACTCTTCGAGATCGAGACCTACCCGACCCTGCACCAGATGGTCAGCCATGTGCAGGCCAAGCTGCTGCCAGGCATATCGATCCGCGATATCCTTGCAGCACTCTTCCCCTGCGGCTCGATCACCGGTGCGCCGAAAATGCGGGCGATGGAAATCCTGCATGAATTGGAAGACGGCCCGCGCGACGCCTATTGCGGCGCGATCGGCATGATCTCGCCTGGTGGTGCCATGCGTTTTTCCGTGGCGATCCGCACGATCACGCTTTTCGAAGACGGTCGCGCGGTGTTCAATGTCGGCGGAGGCATCGTCTTCGATTCGACGGCGGAAGCGGAATATGAAGAATGCCTCCTTAAGGCGCGCTTCGCCGTGGGGGACCGATGGATCGACCGGTAGAGGACTTTTCCCTGATCGAGACATTGCGCTACAAGCCGGAAACCGGCTTCGTTCGCCTGCGCCTGCATCTTGCCCGCCTACAACGATCCGCCCGCCGCCTCGGCTTTTCCGCGCCGCAGAACGTGCTTGGCAAGCTGGAGCACGCGGTCGCCGGTGCCGCCGCACCCTTGAGAGTTCGCCTCACTCTGGATCGCAAAGGGCAAACGGAACTGACGACGGCTCCCTTCGTCCCGCTTTTGCCTGATACCGTCTGGCGCTTGCGCGTCGCTGCGACCCGGCTCGATTCCTCCGATAAGCTGCTGCGTTTCAAAACCACGCGACGAGGCATCTATGAAGCAGCCCGCGCGGAATATCGGCCAGACGAGGCAGACGAAGTGCTGCTGCTCAATGAGAAGGATGAGGTTTGCGAGGGGACGATCACCTCTGTCTTCCTCGAGGATAGCGCGGACCTGCTCCGCACTCCTCCCATATCATCCGGTCTACTTGCAGGCGTCCTGCGCACCGAACTCATCTGCCAGCGCAAGGCCCGTGTCGGCCGCATCCGGCTCGACGACCTGAGAGATCGCCCCCTTTATGTCGGAAACTCACTGCGCGGCCTGATCCGCGCGCAACTCCTATGGAATTGATTGAATGTTCATTCTGTCGCTTACCTATCTCAAGGGCAATGACGAAGCCGATAAGCACATGGAGCCGCACATGGCCTGGGTGAAGGAAGGCTATGCCAGGGGCTGGTTCCTCGCTTCCGGCCGCAAGGTGCCGCGCACAGGCGGCATCATCTTCGCCCGCGGCGAGCGAGCGGAACTGGAGGCCTATGTCGCCGCAGACCCCTTCACGATCCACGGCGTCGCCGCTTATGAAGTCCAGGAAATCGCCCTCACCACCGTCGTCGACGGATTGGAAAGCCTGAAGGCCTAAGCGACGGAAGGCGCTTGCCTTCCGTCGCATTCCGTTTATGTCAGCGAAAGCCAACCCTGAGAGCAACAAACTCGTCGCATATGGCGTGTATGTTTGCCTCGACTTGACTTTGGCCGGCTAACCCTCAACAGCTCTTTATTGTGACATCAAATTATGATTAGAGCCGCTCACCCCGCGTTTTCGCGCAAACTCTGCCAGCGCTTTCGCGCCAACTCTAACTAGATTTCGTGAACCGAACGGCGCCCTGCCTTTCGAAGGAGAAAAGAATGACGAAACAAAACTATCCGGTATATGCCGAAATTACCGGTCCGATCGTAATGATCGGCTTTGGCTCTATTGGCCGTGGCACCCTGCCCCTGATCGAGCGCCATTTCAAATTCGACAAGAGCCGGATGGTCGTCATCGACCCGCAGATGGATGCCGAGCACCTGGCGATCCTGGAAAAGCATGGCGTCCGCCATATCCAGGCCCATGTCACCAAGGACAATTACAAGGATCTCCTGAAGCCGCTTCTCACGGAAGGCGGCGGCCAGGGCTTCTGCGTGAACCTCTCGGTCGACACCGGCTCGCTCGATCTGGTCAAGCTGTGCCGCAAGCTCGACGTGCTCTATATCGACACCGTCGTCGAGCCCTGGCTCGGCTTCTACTTCGACAAGGGCCTGAAGAACGCAGACCGCACCAACTATGCGCTGCGCGAAACCATGCGCAAGGAGAAGGAAAAGAACCCGGGCGGCACGACGGCCGTTTCCACCTGCGGCGCCAATCCGGGCATGGTCTCCTGGTTCGTCAAGCAGGCGCTCGTCAACCTCGCCAAGGATATCGACCTGAAGTTCGAAGAGCCGGATCAGCACGATCGCGAAGGCTGGGCCAAGCTGATGAAGAAGGTCGGCGTCAAGGGCGTTCACATCGCCGAGCGCGACACACAGCGCACCAAGCATCCGAAGCCGCTCAACGTCTTCTGGAACACCTGGTCGGTCGAAGGCTTCATCTCCGAAGGTATGCAGCCGGCAGAACTCGGCTGGGGCACCCATGAAAACTGGATGCCGAAGAACGCCAAGAAGCACAAGAAGGGCTGCAAGGCCGCCATCTATCTGGAGCAGCCGGGCGCAAACACCCGGGTCCGCACCTGGTGCCCGACGCCTGGCCCGCAATACGGCTTCCTCGTCACCCATAATGAGTCGATCTCGATCGCCGACTATTTCACCGTGCGCGACAAGGACGGCGAGGTCACCTTCCGTCCGACCTGCCACTACGCCTATCATCCGGCCAACGACGCCGTGCTTTCGCTGCACGAAATGTTCGGCAATGGCGGCACGCCGCAGCCGGTTCATCACGTTCTCGACGAGGACGAGCTGGAAGACGGCATCGACGAGCTCGGCGTGCTCCTCTACGGCCATGCCAAGAACGCCTACTGGTACGGCTCGCGCCTGTCTCTCGAAGAAACCCGCCGCATTGCCCCCTATCAGAACGCCACCGGTCTGCAGGTGACCTCAGCCGTTCTCGCCGGCATGGTCTGGGCGCTGGAGAATCCGAAGGCCGGCATCGTCGAAGCCGACGAGATCGACTACAAGCGCTGCCTCGAAGTGCAGCTGCCCTATCTCGGCCCGGTCGAAGGTCACTATACCGACTGGACCCCGCTCGATGGTCGCCCGGGCCTCTTCCCGGAAGACATCGACACCAAGGATCCCTGGCAGTTCCGGAACATTCTGGTTCGCTAAAAGTATAGTGTCAGCTTGATGTAAGAGCGAATGCCCGCACAGGTCGTGCGGGCATTTTTGTTACGCAAGCCAGATAAATCAAGCAGATCGCCTGTGAAGTCTTGCTTTAGCTCGATGGCCGCGCCATCTTCCTTACAACCGATACGCCTTTAGACCGCCTCTATTTGCGGGAGATATTTATGAAGATGAGAACCGTTCTTGCCCTCCTCGCTGCTGCGGCAGCTTTATCTGCCTGCGTCGATTTTGGCGGCTCCAGACCGCCGCCGATGGCGATGAATCCGGGCGGCGGCCAGCCGCGCACGAATTCCGTGGAAGGCAGCTGGGCCGATTCCAATGGCCTGAATTCGACCTTTAACGGCGGCCGGTTCGAAACGCACACGACGGATGGCACGAACCAGCAGATGGCCTCTGGAACCTACACGACCGATCCGTCGGGCATGATCCAGATCAACCTCTATTCGAACATCAAGCGCACCTCGTCGAAGGTGAATTGCTTCCTGGCCAATCCCAGCCAGCTCAACTGCACCTCCGAAACCGGCGGACACTTCTCGCTCAATCGCCAGGGCTGATAAAGGCCCGATGGACGGATAAGGCATCATGCGCGGAATGCTGATCCTCCATCTGTTACTGATCGCAGCATTGCCCGTCGCTATTCTGGCGGCGGTCCTCCCTGCAAATAGCTATCAAGCCCAGGGCATCGACGCCCTTGATTGCGATGGCCCGGCGAGCGTCCTCCTTTTCGCCGTACCGGCTTTGCTCATTTACGGCGCCAGCGCTATTCTGCTCTATCGAAAGCGGAATCGACGCCTTCATCTTGTCACCGCCCTCTGCTGTGTGCTCGTCTTCTGCTCTGTCGGCTGGAATGCCGTTGCGGCATTGCGGGAATCCTATGGATCCGCCTCCGTCGAGGCATGCGCCTGATCCGGCAGCGCATTTCGCCGCTTTGTAAAAATCCTAATAACGCCAACAGCTTTTGCTTGCGCTCGCTCCGCCGGGATGAAAACATCGCTGTGGGGGACCGCCTTGGGCATTGGCGGGCCGGATTGCAATGACCAACAGGAGAGACAGATGAAGCAGCCCTTCGGAGTGGGTCTTTTGGCCGCCACGCTGCTGGCGCTGAGTACCAGCGCCGCCTTCGCGGACTATCAGCTCAACATCCTGCACTTCAACGATTTCCATTCGCGCGTCGAATCGATCAACAAATTCGACGCAACCTGCTCTGCAGCCGAAGAAGCCAAGAACGAGTGCTTCGGCGGTGCGGCACGGCTGAAAGCCGCCATCGACCAGCGGCGTGCCGCCCTTGCCGGCCAGAACGTAGTCGTCCTTGATGCCGGCGACAATTTCCAGGGCTCCCTGTTCTACACCACCTACAAGGGTGCGGCCGAAGTCGAGTTTCTCAACGACATGAAGATCGACGCCATGACGGTCGGCAATCACGAATTCGACGATGGCGAAGGCCCGTTGGCCGCCTTCCTCGACAAGGCGCAGTTCCCCGTTGTAACGGCCAATCTGGTAGTCGACGACCAATCGAAGCTCGGCAACCGCATCAAGAAGTCGATCGTGCTCGATATCGGCGGCCAGAAGATCGGCATCGTCGGTGCGGTGACCACCGAAACGCCTGAACTCGCCTCCCCCGGCCCGCATGTGAAGATCACCGACGATGCCGCCGCAATCAGCGCCGAAGTCGACGCGCTGAAATCGCAGGGTGTCAACAAGATCATCGCGCTCACCCATGTTGGCTATCCCCGCGATGTCGAGAAGATCGCCAAGATCGCCGGCGTCAGCGTCGTTGTCGGCGGCCACTCGCATACGCTCCTGTCGAATACCGACCCGAAGGCAGCCGGCCCCTATCCGACCATGGTCGACAATCCGGCCGGCTATAAGGTCCCCGTTGTACAGGCCGCGTCCTACAGCAAATATCTCGGCGACGTCGTCGTCACCTTCGATGACAATGGCGCCGTCAAGGACGCCAAAGGCGATCCGATCCTGCTCGATTCCTCCATTAAGCCGGATCCGACGATCCTGTCACGCGTGCAGGAGATGGCAAAGCCGATCGAGGAACTGCGCAAGAAGGTCATCGGTAATTCGCAGGGGCCGATCGAAGGCGCGCGTGAAGTCTGCCGCGTTCGGGAATGCTCGATGGGCAATCTTGTCGCCGATGCGATGCTTGACCGCACCAGGACGCAGGGCATTTCCATCGCCATCCAGAACGGCGGCGGCCTGCGTGCCTCGATCGCCGCAGGCGATGTCAGCATGGGCGACGTGCTGACCGTGCTGCCCTTCCAGAACACGGTTGCAACCTTCCAGCTGACCGGAGCCGACGTGAAGGCGGCACTCGAAAACGGCCTCAGCCAGATCGATGACGGGGCGGGCCGCTTCCCGCAGGTCGCCGGCCTCAAATACAGCTTCGACAAATCGAAGCCGCCGGGCAGTCGCCTCGTCTCCGTCGACGTACAGGAAGGCAGCGAGTTCAAGCCGATCGGTCCCGAAAAGACCTACGGCGTTGTCAGCAACAACTACATGCGCGCCGGCGGCGACGGCTACGCCGTCTTCGCCAAGGACGGCAAGAACGCCTATGACTTCGGCCCCAATCTGGAATCGGTGGTCGCCGATTATCTTGGCGCACACAATCCGTACAAGCCTTACACGGACGGCCGCATAACCCAGATAGCCTCGGCGGCGCCAGCTGCGCAGCCGGAACCCGCAAAGCCGGCGGACACCACCCAGCAGGCAGCACCAGCGCAGACGCCCGCACCGGCCGCTGGAGATAGCGGTGGCGCGTCGTCCACGACAACCCCTCCGGCCTCCTCGCCTCCCACGGTGACAACGCCAAGCACCACCATGCCGGCAAACCCGGCGGCTGCGCCGTCTGCCCCGGCAAAATCGGATCCGGCAGCCTCGACACCCGCCACCTCAGCTCCAGCGGCTGAAACGCCGGCTGCGTCTTCACCCGCGACCACGGCTCCGGCAACAGCAACGCCGGAGGCCAAGGTCAACGAGCCGCCAAAGACGCCGACAACCCACATCGTCGTCGCCGGCGACACGTTCTGGGATCTTGCCAAGACTTATTACGGCAATGCCAAACAATGGCACAAACTCGTGGCCGCCAATCGCAATATCAAGCCGCATCATCTGGTGGTTGGCGAAAAGTTGAAGATTCCGGCCAAGTAAGACGATTTGTCTCGCTTGCTCCAGCCGGTCCGGGCTTTCCCGGACCGGCTTTTGTTCTTATGTGAAGTGCTTCATATCTTGAGAGGAATTCAATCGATGACAGCAGCCCTGACCACGCTTCCGCCCGATCACCCTAGCGTGAAATACGGCAAGGTCGGCGTGCTGCTCATCAATTTGGGAACGCCCGACGGCACCGACTACTCCTCGATGCGCCGCTACCTCCGCGAATTCCTGACAGACCGCCGCGTCATCGAGTGGTCGCGTTGGAAATGGTATCCGATCCTATTCGGCATCGTGCTTAACACCCGACCGCAAAAGGTCGGCAAGGCCTATGAGACGATCTGGAACAAGGATAAGAACGAGAGCTATCTGCGCACCTATACGCGCAACCAATCCGACCTAATGGCCGAGCGGCTGCGCGACCTGCCCAACGTCAAGGTTGACTGGGCCATGCGGTACGGCGAGCCCTCGATCGCCGATCGCATCCAGGCGCTGAAGGACGATGGCTGCGAGCGCATCGTGCTCTTTCCGCTCTATCCGCAATATGCGGCGGCAACGACGGCGACCGTCAACGACAAGGCCTTCGAGAAACTGCAGAAGATGCGCTGGCAGCCGGCGATCCGCACCGTGCCGCAATATCACGACGACGAGACCTATATCGAGGCGCTTGCCAATTCCGTCACCCGCCACCTCGCGACGCTGGACTGGCAGCCTGAAAAGATCATCGCCTCCTTCCACGGCATTCCCATGTCCTACTTCAAGCTGGGCGATCCCTATTACTGCTTCTGTCAGAAGACTGGCCGCCTGCTGCGCGAGAAACTGGGTCTTTCCGAAGATCAGTTCATGGTCACCTTCCAATCGCGTTTCGGCCCTGAGGAATGGCTGCAGCCCTATACGGACAAGACGGTGGAAGAGCTTGCCAGGACAGGCACCAAGCGTATCGCCGTGCTCAATCCCGGCTTCGTCTCCGACTGCCTTGAGACGCTGGAAGAGATCGCCGAACAGGCCGCTGAATCCTTCCACCACAATGGCGGTGAGAAATTCAGCCACATTCCCTGTCTCAACGACAGCGAAGACGGCATGAACGTGCTGGAGAAGGTGGTACGGCGGGAGCTGCTCGGCTGGACGTAACGAGACCGCCGGGATTGATCCCGGCGACGCGATCCTACTGAAGCTGCGGCTTTCTGAGGAAGCTGCCGCGGTCGGCGGATTTGACGCGCAGCCAGGCCTCGCGGCCGTCGCGCAATACGCGCATGGGGATCTCGGAGCCAGCCGGACCGCTCTCCCAGATCTTGCGGTAGAAATCCGCGAGCCCATCGACTTCGCCATCCCGGATTTCCGAAATGACGTCGCCGCGACGCAAGCCAGCCTTGGCGGCCGGACCACCCTCGGTGACGCTCATGACGACGACTTCGCCATTGCTTTCGGCCGAGAAGGCACCGAGCCAAGGCCGCGGCGGCTTGTTGACGCGGCCGCGCTTGATCAGATCGTCCAGGATCGGCATCAAAAGGTTGATCGGCACGATCATGTTGATATCGGCGCTGTCGCCGTTCTGGGTCGCCATCTGCAGATGCAGCGAGCCGATGCCGAGAAGCTTGCCGTCCTCATCGATAAGAGCCGCACCTCCCCAGGATGGATGGGCGGGTGCCGTGAAGATCGCCTCGTCGAGCAGATATTCCCAATAGCCGGCGAATTCCTGCTTTGCGACGATCTTCGCCTCGACAAACTGGCCGATCCCGTCAGCGATGACGACTTCATCACCGATCTCAGCCTTGTCGGTATCGCCAAATTCGAGGGCGGGCACATCGAGAGGCCCGAGCGCCTGCACGAGGCCGAAACCCGTTTCCTGATCGTAGGCAAGCGCATGACCGGGCACGACACGGCCGCTATTGGTCGTGAGCCAGACCTCGTCGGCTTCGGTGATGAGATAGCCGATCGTCAATACCAAGCCGTTTCCGCGAATGACGACGCCGCTGCCTTCCCTGCGTGTGCCGAGGGTTGCCGCCGTGAAGGCGTCTTCCGGAATTGAGGCGTGCACGGCCACAACCGACCGCAAGGTCCTATCTAAGTTCATAGCTTCACCCTGATAATGCGCTAAGGCTGACCCGAAAAGCTGCGTGGCAGCGGAGCCGGAAATCTCCATATAAAGTATGAATATCAATCGCCGGACGCAAGACCCAGACGGTGATTGGTTGACCTGCCTCATAGCAAAACGCCTGCTGTAGCCCCATTCCTCACTTGCTGAGAACATGCTAACCCACCACATAAGATTGAGCTGCCGCCTCGTGAGCTCGACCGAGCATAGCGAGGCCAAACGGTAGCATTTTAGGCGACGCGAGCCTGCTCAGACAGCCGCGTCCATGGAGGAGTTCGATGGTAGTGGGTGGTTTCAGCATCGTTGTGATTGCCTTGGTGGTCTTCGTCATTCTGGTGCTGTTTGCGGGCATCAAGACCGTACCTCAGGGCTATCGGTACACAGTTCAGCGCTTCGGCCGCTATATCCGCACGCTGGAACCGGGGCTCAACCTGATCGTGCCCTTCATCGAAACAATCGGGGTGCGGATGAACGTGATGGAGCAGGTGCTGGCCGTGCCGACGCAGGAGGTCATCACCAAGGACAATGCGAGCGTATCCGCTGATGCAGTCGCTTTCTTCCAGGTGCTGAATGCGGCGCAGGCCGCCTATCAGATCACCAATCTGGAAACCGCGATCCTCAATCTCACAAAGACCAATATCCGTTCCGTCATGGGTTCTATGGATCTGGACGAGCTTCTGTCCAATCGCGATGCCATCAACGAACGACTGCTGCGCGTGGTCGATGAGGCGGTAGAGCCCTGGGGCATCAAGGTAACACGCGTCGAAATCAAGGACATCCAGCCGCCGAAAGACTTGGTTGACGCCATGGGCCGACAGATGAAGGCCGAACGCGAAAAGCGCGCCCAGGTCCTGGAGGCGGAAGGCCTGCGCAACGCGCAGATCCTCCGCGCTGAGGGTGCAAAGCAGGCAGCCGTCCTACAAGCCGAAGGCCAGCGCGAAGCCGCCTTCCGCAACGCCGAGGCCCGCGAGCGCCTGGCCGAGGCCGAAGCCAAGGCGACCCGCGTCGTATCCGAAGCGATTGCCGAGGGTAACGTGCAGGCGATCAACTACTTCGTTGCCCAGAAATACACCGAAGCCCTGACCGCGATCGGCTCCGCCAGCAATTCGAAGATTGTCCTCATGCCGGTGGAGGCGAGCTCCATCATCGGCTCGCTCGGCGGTATCGGCGCCATCGTCCGCGAAGTCTTCGGCGACAATGGCGACGGCAACGGCGCGACGCAACCGGCCCGGCCACGCTCCGGCCCCGTCCGCACAACGCCAACGATCAATCCGCTGCCACCGAAGGAGAGCTGAGATGTTCGACAATCTCATCGTCGAACTCGGCCCCTGGAGCTGGTGGCTCGCTGGTCTGGCGCTGCTTGCCGCCGAACTCGTCTTGCCCGGCTTCTTCTTGGTATGGATCGGGCTCGCCGCGATCATCGTCGGCGCCTTGTCGCTTCTGTTTTGGGAAAGCAGCTTCTGGGTCTGGCAGGTTCAAGGGCTGGTCTTCGCCGCCATGGCTGTTATCGTCACCCTGCTCGGCCGCCGCTATCTCTATAACAACAACCAGGTGACCGACGAGCCGTTCCTGAACCAGCGCGGTGCCAGCCTTGTCGGGCGCACGGCAACGCTCGACCAGCCGATAGCCGAAGGCCGTGGGCGCATTCGCCTCAATGACACTTATTGGACCGTCAGCGGGCCGGACTTGCCGGTCGGCACCCGCGTCAAGGTGGTCGCCAGCAACGGCCGCGAGCTCACCGTCGAGCCTGTCTGATCAGGCGACGCCGATCCGCAGCAGATCGTGGAAGTGCACCAGACCGATCGGGCGCCGCTCGTTGTCGACAACGATCAGCGCGGAAATATTATGACGATTGAGCACGGCCATGGCGCTCGTCGCCAGCGTCGTTTCCTTCACCGTCTTCGGATTGGGGGTCATCACCTCGTCCACCAGCTTCTCCGCGAGGCTGGTGCCGAGATTGCGGGCGATATCGCCATCGGTGACGATGCCGCACAGGCAACCGTCATCATCGACCACGCCGACGCAGCCGAACCGCATCTTCGATAGCGTCATCGCCGCTTCCGGCATACCGGTTCCGAGCTTGACGAGCGGCACACGGTCGCCCTTGTGCATGATATCGGCCACGTGCGAGAGGCTGGCGCCGAGTTTGCCGCCCGGATGGAAGGTGCGGAAATCCTCGGCGGTAAAGCCGCGTGCTTCCAGAAGAGCGACGGTCAGCGCATCGCCGATCGCAAGCTGCAGCAGCGTCGATGTCGTCGGCGCCAGACCGTGCGGGCAAGCTTCCTGCTCCTTGGGGAGCAGCAGCACAACATCCGATTCACGCGCAAGCGTAGAAGTCTCGCCGGCGGTGATCGCGATCATCGGGATCGAGAAACGGCGGGAATAACTGATGATGCCGCGCAGCTCGGCGCTCTCGCCGCCCCAGGAGATGGCAATGATGACATCATCCTGCGTGATCATGCCGAGATCGCCGTGATTGGCTTCGACCGGATGCACAAAGAAGGCCGGCGTTCCGGTGGATGCCAGACTTGCGGCGAGCTTGTTGCCGATATGGCCGCTCTTGCCGACGCCGGTGATGACGACACGACCTCTAATATCGCCGATGAGCTCGACGGCGCGGCTGAAGGGCTCGGCCAGACCATTGGTCAGTGCGCGTTCCAGCGCTTCCATGCCCCGTCTCTCGGTCTCGATCGTTCGCATTGCGGATTCGATCGCACCGTTCTCGATGAGTCTTACAGCTCTCTTATTCATGAGCGAGGCCTAACGCTTTTCTGCAAATCTGTCCACCAAAGATCGACTTATGGCGATACGGCAGCCTGCAGCGCCTTCCCGACAAATATTATCGAACCCTTTCTTGTCGCCATCACTTGGCAACCAAGCGTTAACCACGCGGCTTTACACTTGGGTAAGAATTTAGGTCATTTCCAGCAGGGTCAGATATAAACAACATGGGCATCGGCAAGGACAAGGCGGGTCATGGTGCCTTCCGGCTGGCGGCATGGGCGACCTCCGCCGTGCTCGGCTGGGGTATCGCATTTGCCGCACCGCTGCCGGTCAACGCGCAATCCTTGCCATCCGACCAGAACGCCGACGATACCTTGCCAGCGTCGACGACGGCATCTCCGACCGATCCGAATGCCGCACTCAACACCGACAACCAGGCGGCCACGCCAACAAACCAGCCGTCGACCTCCAGCAACGCACCCTTGAACGCGCCGCTGCGCCTCACCGGCATCGACCCTACAACCACCGGCTCGACGCTGGATAACGATCTGCGCCGCGTGAACCTGCGCGAACCAAGCGTTGATGACCTGAGAGCCCGCCGGTATCCGGATCGGGCAGATGCACAGGGCATCCCGCTCGGCACCTTCACTCTGAAGCCTTCGATCAACCAGTCGATCAACATCGAGCGGGATCGCACCGGCGACACCAAGGATAACCGCGGCTTTTTGCAGACCGACTTGCGCAGCACCCTGACTTCGGACTGGGACAGACATGCCCTGACCGTCACCGGTGAGGGCGTCTGGCAGAAGAACATCAGCGGCACTGGCGAGGAAAAGCCAACCGTCAACCTCAATGCCGACCTGCGTCTGGATCTTCCCGCCGACACGACTGCGCATGTCACCGCCGGCTATCAATTCTACCGTGAGGACACGAGCGATCCGAATGCGATTGCCGGCGCATCGAAGCAATCCGCCGTCAACCAATACACGGCCGGGCTCTCGCTGGAACGCGATTTCGGCCTGCTGCGCGGCACGACGGCCGTGGCGCTGACACGCAGCGTCTATTCCGACGCCGTGCTTTCGGATGGGACGACGGTCACCCTCAGCGATCGCAATCAGACGGCCGGAACCTGGCGCGGCCGCATCGGCTACGAGCTGTCGCCCGCCATCATTCCCTTCGTCGAAGTCACTCTCGGTCGCGCCGTCTACGATCAGACGCGCGACAGCAACGGTTATGCCCGCTCGAACCAGAGCTATGGCGGCAAAGGTGGCGTCGAATTCGACCTCGGCGAAAAATTCAAGGGCGAGCTGGGCTTCGGCTACCAGCACACACAATTCGACGATTCGCGCCTGGGCTCGGTCGACTCACCGACGATCGACGGCAGCCTCGCCTGGTCGCCGCAGCGCGGCACCGATATCAGCGTCGGCCTTTCGACGACCGTACAACCGTCGACCACGGCCGGCCTCAGCGGCTACACCGCTTATCAGCTCACGAGCACCATAAGCCATCAGCTGCGCGACGATCTCACCGCCAAGCTGACGGGAGGCCCGACGTGGCGAAATTACCCCTCCAATGGCAGCGCCGCCGACGAAATCGAATACGACGCCGCTTTCGGGCTAACCTGGGGGATCAACCGTTACCTCGATCTTACCAGCAATGTCGGTTATCAGCTGACAACGAGGGATGTGGGCGACAGCACTCGGCAGTTCCAGGCCGGCCTCGGTTTGACGGTAAAACGCTAGGCACCGCCTTCGCTTAGATCCAAACTACCAGCTCAAATGAATCGAGGCCCGGCATATGCCAGGCCTCAAGATTTTCTCAAAAGGTCGGATCCCTATTTCAGGGCTGCGATCAGCGCCTTGAACTCGTCCTCAATGGTCGGGCGGATGTCGTCACGCGCCAAGGCGAAGGCGACGTTGGCAAGGATGAATCCGTCCTTTGCGCCACAGTCGAACGTCTGGCCCTGGAAGTGATAGCCGGCGAAATCCTGCGTCTTAGCAAGCTTCAGCATGCCATCCGTCAGCTGGATCTCGTTGCCGGCGCCGCGCTCCTGGCTTTCGAGGATACGGAAGATTTCCGGCTGGAGGATGTAGCGACCGTTGATGAAGAAGTTGGACGGAGCCGTGCCCTTGGCCGGCTTTTCGACCATTTCCGTGATGCGGAAACCGCTGCCGATCGTCTCGCCGACGCCAACGATACCATACTTATGGGTCTGATCAGGCGCACATTCCTCGACGGCGATGACATTGCCGCCGCTATGCTCATAAAGCTCGATCATGCCCTTCATGCAGCCCTTTTCGGCGCGCATGACCATGTCGGGCAGCAGCAGCGCAAAAGGCTCGTCGCCGACGATCTCGCGGGCGCACCAGACGGCGTGACCGAGACCGAGCGGCTCCTGCTGACGTGTGAAGCTTGCCGTGCCGGCCTTCGGCAGCAGGCCGCTCAGCAGCGACAATTCGGCATTCTTGTTACGCTGGCGCAGCGTCTGCTCAAGCTCGAACTGAATATCGAAATAATCTTCGATAACATGCTTGCTGCGGCCGGTAACGAACACGAAATGCTCGATGCCCGCTTCCATCGCCTCGTCGACGACATACTGGATCACCGGCTTATCCACGACGGTCAGCATTTCCTTCGGCACCGCCTTGGTCGCCGGCAAGAACCGCGTCCCTAGTCCGGCGACCGGAAATACTGCCTTACGAACCTTCTTATGCTGTCCCACGCATACCTCCTGGGCATTAAATCAGTTGGCACAAAGCCATTCTAAAGGTCAGTAGATTAGATTTGCTACTGTTTTGCAAATAATGACTGACGCAAACTTCCATGGTAAAGAATTTGTTGACTTCGTTCGTTTAGCGTCACGCATGGGCCGATGCAACGCGCATCGCCGCACCGAAATCCAACGATTGATGGACAAGGCTGTAGATGACCGTAAACCGCAAACACTCCCTTCGTGGTCTCGCTCTGGCGCTCGCGCTCGGCGCCTTGGCGGGATTCCTTCCCGTTAACGCCAATGCTGACCCTGGGTTCCAGAAATGGATCGCGGGCTTCTACGCCACCGCCGCAAAGAGCGGCATTACGCAATCCACCTATCGCAATGCATTTGCCGGCGTAACCGACCCGGACCCCACGGTGCTTGAAAAGGCGCAATACCAGCCGGAATTCAAGTCCCAGATCTGGGATTACCTCGACTCCCGTGTCAATCCCTATACGGTCGATATTGGCCGTAAGATGGCGGTCAAGTACGGGTCCACACTGCGCACGCTCGAACAGCATTTCGGCGTCGATCGCAATATCATGCTGGCCATCTGGTCGATGGAGTCGAATTACGGCGAGGTTCTCGCCAAGAACGATCGGCTGCATTATGTCCCCCGCGCGCTGGCGACCCTTGCCTATGCCGATCCGAAGCGGGCGAACTACGCCAAGAAGCAGCTCATCGCCGCCCTGAAAATCCTGCAGAAGGGCGATATCTCGCGCAAGGACCTGAACGGCTCCTGGGCCGGCGCCATGGGCCATACGCAGTTCATTCCGACGAGCTATCTGCTCTATGCCGTCGATGCCGATGGCAGCGGCCATGCCGATATCTGGAATTCCGTTCCGGACGCCCTGGCGACAACAGCCAATCTTCTCGCCAAGAATGGCTGGGATACCGGCCGGACGTGGGGTTACGAGGTGGTCGTGCCGCCCGGTGGCAACGCCCAGGCCGGCAAGACGCATACGATCGCGCAATGGGCGGCCCTCGGTTTCGTACGTCCCAACGGCAAGGGTTTCCGCACGACCTCCGACCGTGCGCAGTTGAAGATGCCCGGCGGGCCGAACGGTCCCGGCTTCCTGATGACCGGCAACTTCTTCACCATCAAGCGCTACAACGCCTCCGACAGCTATGCATTGGCCGTCGGTCTGCTCGCAGACCAGATCGCCGGATATGGCGGCATGCAGCAATCCTGGCCGCGTCCGAGCGGCGCGCTCGACGTCAAGCAGAAATTCGAACTGCAGACGCGTCTGAAGGAGCTCGGCTATTATGACGGCGTGGTCGACGGGAATTTCGGCTCGGGCTCGAAGGCCGCAATATCGGCTGTCCAGCAGCGCATGGGTATGGATGCGGACGGCGAGCCTTCGATGAGCCTGCTGAAAGCATTGCGCAAGTAGGCCGCCTCCAGCGAATCCGGATCGCCAGGACGATGAACTCGTCATTCCGCGGCCCGGACTCGTGAGCGGAAAAGAAGCTATGATGAAACACTCTGCCCGCGCGACCAAGGCAACTCTAAGGATTGTTCTGACGGCATTTCTCAGCGTCGTCATCGCGCTTGGCTGCCTGCAGAATATGGCGCAGGCGCAGGAGCGGCCGCGGCGGAACCTGTTCGATATGCTGTTCGGCACCCGCGAGCCCGATTACCCGGATCAGCCCATCGAGCAGCCGCCGCCACGACGCAAGGTGCAGCCGAAAAAGCGGCCAACCCCGCCGCCGCGCCAGCCGGTTGCGCAGCCTGAAACGCCACCGCCCGCAGAAAAGCTCCCCGATGCCAAGACCATCCTTGTCGTCGGCGATTTTCTGGCAAGCGGCTTGGCAACCGGGCTGGAGGATGCCTTCTCCACCTCCCCCGGCGTCGTCATCCAGTCCCGCGGCAACGTCGCCTCCGGTCTCGTGCGGCAGGATTATTACAATTGGCCGCAGCAATTGCCTGGCATGATCGATCAGCTGAAACCGGCCATGGTCGTCGTCATGATCGGCGCCAACGACCGCCAGCAGATGATCGGCGACGGGCTCAACGAGAAATACGGCACCGACCCGTGGTTCCTCGCCTATGAAGAGCGCGTGCAGCAATTCGCCAAGCTGGTGACGAGCCACCATATTCCGCTGCTCTGGGTCGGCCTTCCTTCCTTCGGCTCCGATCAGCTGACCGCCAGTGCGGTCAAGCTCAATCAGATCTATCAAAGCCAGACCACCAGCGTCGGCGGCGAGTTCATCGACATATGGGACGGATTTACCGACCAGAGCGGCGAATTCATCGTGACCGGCTCCGATATCAACGGCCAGCAGGTCCGGTTGAGAACGGCCGACGGCGTCAATCTGACGGCAGCCGGTAAGCGCAAGGTCGCTTTCTATCTGGAGAAATCCGCACGCCGGATCCTGGGCGATCAGGCAAGCCCAGACATCACGCGCCTGGACACGGGCAATCCGCTGCCTGCGCAACAGGCCAATCTTCCCGGCGCAGAACCGGAAAAGATTACCCGCACGCAGCCGATGAGCCTCTCCGATCCCGATCTCGACGGCGGCTCGCAGCTTCTCGGCAGCAACCCTGCTCCTGCCGCAACGACTTCATCGCCACGCGATCTTCTGGTCGAGAAGGGGCTGATGGATCCGGCGCCTGTCGGCCGCGTAGACGACTACCGATTGCCGGGATCGGTTGCACGATAGGCGACCTGGAGGCGGTTTGACAACGCGGCGCCCCGCCAATAGAAGAACTGCATGAGCACCAAAAGCGCAGATCAGATCGATCGTTACCGCACCTGCCCGCAGGTTGCGGTTTTGCGCGCTTTCTCCGGCCGAGGTCTCCGCGTCCAGTCGTGACAGCCGGAGGCGTTGATGCGTCCGGCGGCTGCTGGACGTAAAGCCCTCAACCTCAAGACTTCAACGTTGCCCATGGAGAATGGCACGTGCTCAATATCTATAACGTCAATTCGCTCGTTCACTGGGAAGAGCGGGACATTAAACTGCGCGACGATTTCATCCGCTTCTTTTCCGATGAAGTCGCGAACTTCCTGCGATCGGCAAATCCCGCCTGGAGTATGCGAAGGGTCGAAGCACCGACTCTGATGCCTCGAAACCTCGTTTCGGACGCCTATTCCAACTCAGACATATGGGTGCAGGAGCAAATGTCGAACACCGAGACCGAACTTGTGCTGCGGCCGGAAACGACATCTTCAACCTATGCCTACATGCAGCATCTTCTCGGAAACCATTCCAGAACAAGGCTGCCACTATGCGTCTGGCAGGCGGGAAAATCCTATCGCCGGGAACAGGACCAACCGAGCAAGCATGTGCGGCTCAAGGAGCTCTGGCAGCTCGAATTCCAATGCGCCTTCACCACCGATAGCGGCAACGATTATCACTCTGCCTCCCTTGAACCGGTCCGCCGGATGATCGCCTCGGTCGTCCATCTGCCGACACGGATCGCCCCATCCGATCGGCTTCCGGCCTATTCCGAGGTGACGATGGATATCGAGGTCGATAACGGCGATAAATGGATGGAGGTCTGCTCGATCTCGAAACGCACGGATTTCCCTCAGCGCTACCGCAGCCAGCCGAAGAAGGGGGCCGCGATAGACCATGACGTCACGGTGCTCGAAATCGCCATCGGCCTCGATCGCTGCATCTACAACTGGAATATCGCCGCAAGCCGTTAACGACAAAGGCCGGATTCATCGAGAACCCGGCCTTCAATAACTTTGCGCGAACGGACAGCGAAACTTAGTTCGGCAGAACCGTCGAACCCATCAGAGCCTCGTCGATCGCGCGGGCGGCCTGACGGCCCTCGCGGATCGCCCAGACCACCAGCGACTGGCCGCGGCGGACGTCACCGGCTGTCCAGAACTTGTCGATCGAAGTCTTGTAGTCCCTGTCGTTGGCAACGACGTTGGTCGAACCGCGGCGATCCGTGTTCAGTGTCAGCTTGCCGTCGAGTTCCTTGAGCACGCTGTCGGTGAACGGACCGCGGAAGCCGATGGCGATGAAGGCGAGGTCGGCGCGGATGACGAATTCCGTGCCGGCGATCGGCTTGCGACGCTCATCCACTTCGCAGCACTTCACGCCCGTCAGCACGCCGTCTTCGCCGATGAACTCGAGCGTTGCGACCTGGAATTCGCGAACCGCGCCTTCGGCCTGCGAGGAAGATGTGCGCATCTTCGTCGCCCAGAACGGCCATACGGCGAGCTTGTCTTCCTTTTCCGGCGGCTGCGGACGGATGTCGAGCTGGGTCACCTTCACCGCGCCCTGGCGGAATGCGGTGCCGACGCAGTCGGATGCCGTATCCCCGCCGCCGACGACGACGATGTGCTTGCCGCCAGCCAGGATCGGATCGGCGGGCCAGCCGACGCTGTCGATATTTTCGCGGCCGACGCGGCGGTTCTGCTGCACGAGATAGGGCATGGCGTCATGGACGCCTGCCAGCGTCGTGCCGGGAATGCCGGCTTCGCGCGGGGTTTCCGAGCCGCCGCAATAGAGCACGGCATCGTGCTCCGCCAGAAGCTGCTCGACCTTGACATCGACGCCGACATTGACGCCGCAATGGAAGGTGACGCCCTCGCCCTTCATCTGCTCGACGCGGCGATCGATGAAGTTCTTCTCCATCTTGAAGTCCGGGATACCATAGCGCAGCAGGCCGCCGGGCTTGCTTTCGCGCTCATAGACATGGACGTCGTGACCGGCGCGGCCGAGCTGCTGGGCGGCTGCCATGCCGGCAGGGCCAGAGCCGATGATCGCGACCTTCTTGCCCGTATGCACGGTTGCCGGCTGCGGGCGGATGAAGCCCAGCTCATAGGCCTTGTCGGCAATCGCCTGCTCAACAGTCTTGATGGCGACCGGCGCATCTTCCAGGTTCAGCGTGCATGCTTCCTCGCAGGGTGCGGGGCAGACGCGGCCGGTGAATTCCGGGAAGTTGTTGGTCGAATGCAGGTTGTGGATCGCCTGTTCCCAATTGTTGTTGTAAACGAGATCGTTCCAATCGGGGATCTGGTTGTGCACGGGGCAGCCGGTCGGGCCGTGGCAATAGGGAATGCCACAGTCCATGCAGCGAGCTGCCTGTTTCTGCACTTCCTGGTCCGACATGGGGATCGTGAATTCACGGAAATGCCGGATGCGATCCGACGCCGGCTGATACTTCGCCACCTGCCGGTCGATTTCCAAGAAGCCTGTTACCTTGCCCATGCTTTCGTTTCCTCACTCTAAAAGAGGAGCTCATGGCTCCCGTGCCTGAGGGTCATCTCGGTTTCCCTGTCCGGCACTTTAATTCAAATCCGATTCCGCTATTCGACAGTCGCGATCGCCATATGGCGATCGCAATGCGAGGCGAAACCCTCGGCTGGTTTCAGAACCGGGACGGATTATTCCGCCGCCACGCTCATCCGGCTACGTTCCATTTCCTCAAGGGCACGGCGGTACTCGACCGGCATGACCTTGCGGAATTTCGGGCGGTAGTCGGCCCAGTGATCGAGGATCTCCTTTGCTCGCGTCGAGCCGGTATAGTGGACGTGGTTCGAAATCAGCTGGAAGAGGCGCTCTTCATCATGGCGTGTCATGTCATCGGAGACGTCGACGCGTCCCTTGTGCATGATGTCGCCACCGTGATGATGCAGCTTCTCCAGCAGCTCGTCTTCCTCCGGAACCGGCTCCAGCTCGACCATGGCCATGTTGCAGCGGCGGGCGAAATCGCCCTTTTCGTCGAGAACATAGGCTACGCCGCCCGACATGCCGGCCGCGAAGTTGCGGCCGGTTTCGCCGAGCACGACGACGACGCCGCCGGTCATATATTCGCAGCCGTGGTCGCCCACGCCTTCGACGACGGCGATCGCGCCGGAGTTTCTGACCGCGAAGCGCTCACCCGCGACACCGCGGAAGTAGCACTCGCCCTCGGTCGCACCGTAGAGCACGGTGTTGCCGATGATGATCGAATTCTCAGCAACGATCTTCGAATTTTCGGGCGGACGGATGATGATGCGGCCGCCCGAAAGGCCCTTGCCGACATAGTCATTGCCGTCGCCGATGAGGTTGAAGGTGACGCCGCGTGCGAGGAACGCGCCGAAGGACTGACCGGCGGTGCCCCTCAGGGTGACGTTGATCGTGTCGTCCTTCAGGCCGCGGTGGCCGTAACGCTTGGCAACCGCACCCGACAGCATGGCGCCGGCCGAACGGTCGACGTTCTTGATGTCGACTTCAAAGGCGACCGGCGTCTTGGACGACAGGGCAGGTTCAGCCTTCTCGATCAGCTTGCGATCGAGAATGTCGTCGATCGGGTGCTTCTGCACTGTCGTCCAGTAGGTCTCTTCCTTCGGCGCATCGACCTTGTGGAAGATACGGCTGAAATCGAGGCCCTTGGCCTTCCAGTGGGCGAGCATGTCGTCCTTCTCCAGAAGCTCGGAAGCGCCGATGATATCATCCAGCTTGGCAACGCCGAGCGAGGCGAGGATCTCACGCACTTCTTCCGCCACGAAGAAGAAGTAGTTGATGACATGCTCCGGCGTGCCCTTGAAGCGCTTGCGCAGGACTGGGTCCTGGGTGGCGACACCAACCGGACAGGTGTTGAGGTGGCACTTGCGCATCATGATGCAGCCGGCCGCGATCAGTGGCGCGGTGGCGAAGCCGAATTCGTCAGCACCGAGCAGCGCGCCGATAATGACATCGCGGCCGGTCTTCAGGCCGCCATCCACCTGCAGGGCGATGCGCGAGCGCAGCCCGTTCAGGACCAGCGTCTGCTGGGTCTCGGCAAGGCCGATCTCCCAGGGAGAACCGGCATGCTTGAGGGAGGTCAGCGGCGAAGCGCCGGTGCCGCCATCATAGCCCGAGATGGTAATGTGGTCGGCGCGCGCCTTGGCAACGCCGGCAGCAACCGTGCCGACGCCGACTTCAGAGACGAGCTTGACCGATACATCCGAAGTCGGGTTGACGTTCTTCAGATCGTAGATCAGCTGTGCCAGATCTTCGATCGAATAGATGTCATGGTGCGGCGGCGGCGAAATCAGGCCGACGCCCGGCGTCGAATGCCTGGTCTTGGCAACCGTCGCATCGACCTTGTGGCCGGGCAACTGGCCGCCTTCGCCGGGCTTGGCACCCTGCGCGACCTTGATCTGCAGCACGTCGGCATTGACCAGATACTCGGTCGTCACGCCGAAACGGCCGGAGGCGATCTGCTTGATGGCAGAGCGTTCCGGATTCGGCGAACCGTCGAAGAGCGGCATGTAGCGATCAGCTTCCTCGCCGCCTTCACCGGTGTTCGACTTGCCGCCGATGCGGTTCATGGCGATGGCCAGCGTCGTATGCGCCTCGCGGCTGATGGAGCCGAAGGACATGGCGCCCGTCGAGAAGCGCTTGACGATATCGGCGGCCGGCTCAACCTCTTCGATCGAGATCGGCTTGCGGCCGAGGGCTTCCGCACCCCTAATCTTGAAGAGGCCGCGGATCGTGTTCATCCGGAGCGCCGACTCGTTCACCATCTCGGAGAATTCGCGATAGCGGTCCTCGGCATTCCCACGCACGGCGTGCTGAAGGGCCGCGACAGCGTCCGGCGTCCAGGCGTGGCTTTCGCCGCGCATACGGTAGGCATATTCGCCGCCGATGTCGAGCGTGCTTGCGAGCAGCGGATCGCGGCCGAAAGCAGCCTTGTGGCGGGAGACGGTTTCCTCGGCGATCGTCTCAAGGCCGATGCCTTCGATCATCGTCGCCGTGCCGAAGAAATACTTGTCGACCAGCTCCTGCTGCAAGCCCACAGCATCGAAGATCTGCGCGCCGCAATAGGACTGATAGGTCGAGATGCCCATCTTCGACATGACCTTGAGGATGCCCTTACCGACAGCCTTGATGTAGCGGTAGACGACCTCGGTCGCGTCCACTTCCTTCGGGAATTCGCCGCGCTGATGCATGTCGAGCAGCGTGTCGAAGGCCAGATAGGGGTTGATCGCTTCCGCGCCGTAGCCGGCCAGCAGGCAGAAATGATGCACTTCACGCGGCTCGCCGGTTTCGACGACGATACCGACCGAGGTGCGCAGACCCTTGCGGATCAGGTGATGGTGCACCGCAGCCGTCGCCAGCAGCGCCGGGATCGCGATACGATCCGGTCCGATCTGGCGGTCTGACAGCACGATGATGTTGTAGCCGCCACGAACGGCCGCTTCCGCCCGCTCGCAGAGACGGTCGAGCATCTCGGGCATGCCTTCGGCGCCGCGTTCGACATCATAGGTGAAGTCGAGCGTCTTGGTGTCGAAGCGATCCTCGGTGTGACCGATCGAGCGGATCTTTTCGAGATCGCCGTTGGTCAGGATCGGCTGGCGCACTTCCAGACGCTTGGCGTTGGCCATGCCGGTATGGTCGAGCAGGTTGGGGCGCGGGCCGATGAACGACACCAGGCTCATGACCAGCTCTTCGCGGATCGGATCGATTGGCGGGTTCGTCACCTGCGCGAAGTTCTGCTTGAAGTAGGTATAGAGCAGCTTCGGCTTGTCCGACATCGCCGAGATCGGCGTATCCGTGCCCATGGAACCGACGGCTTCCTGCCCCGTCGTCGCCATCGGCGACATCAGGAGCTTGGTGTCTTCAGCCGTGTAGCCGAAGGCCTGCTGGCGGTCGAGCAGCGACACGTCGCGGCGCAGCGCCCGCGGCTCCACAGGCTTCAGGTCTTCCAGGATCAGCTGCGTGCGGTTCAGCCAGCTGCGATAGGGATGCTTGCCTGATAGTTCCGACTTCACCTCGTCGTCGGAGATGATGCGACCCTTTTCCATGTCGATCAGCAGCATCTTGCCCGGCTGCAGGCGCCATTTCTGGATGATCTTCTCTTCCTCGACAGGCAGAACGCCGGCCTCGGACGCCATAATGATGCGGTCGTCGCTGGTGACGAGATAGCGGGCCGGACGCAGGCCGTTACGGTCAAGCGTCGCACCGATCTGCTTGCCGTCGGTGAAGGCAACGGCGGCTGGGCCATCCCATGGCTCCATCAGGGCGGCATGATACTCGTAGAACGCCTTGCGTTCCGGCGCCATCAGCTGGTTGCCGGCCCAAGCTTCGGGGATGAGCATCATCATGGCATGCGCCAGTGAGTATCCGCCGCGCACGAGGAACTCGAGCGCGTTGTCGAAACAGGCGGTGTCCGACTGACCTTCATAAGAGATCGGCCAGAGCTTGGAGATATCCTCGCCGAAGAGCGGCGAAGAGACCGAAGCCTGGCGTGCCGCCATCCAGTTGACGTTGCCGCGCAGCGTGTTGATTTCGCCGTTATGCGCGACCATGCGGTAGGGATGGGCAAGCTTCCATGACGGGAAAGTGTTGGTCGAGAAACGCTGGTGCACGAGCGCAACCGCCGTTTCGAAACGCGGATCGGAGAGGTCCTTATAATAGGCGCCCACCTGATAGGCGAGGAACATGCCCTTGTAGACGATGGTCGAGCTTGACAGCGACACGGGATAGAAGCTGCTCTCCTCGCCCTCGTATTCCGCATAGATGCGATTGGAGATCACCTTGCGCAGGGTGAAGAGGCGGCGCTCGAATTCCTCGTTCGTGCCGGCATCGCGGCCGGCGCCGATGAAGACCTGCACATGATGCGGCTCGGTGGCGGCAATATCGGGCGCCTTCGACAGCGAGGAGTTATCGACCGGCACGTCGCGGAAGCCGAGCAGCACCTGGCCTTCTTCGGCAACGACCTGCGTGATGGCAGTCTTGAAATGCTCGATCAGCGCCTCATCGCGCGGCAGGAAGAAATGGCCGACGCCATATTCGCCCGCCTTCGGCAGGATCACGCCCTGTTTCGCCATCTCCTCGCGGAAGAAGCGGTCGGGGATCTGCACGAGGATGCCGGCGCCATCGCCCATCAGCGGATCTGCGCCGACAGCACCACGATGCGTCAGGTTTTCGAGAATGAACAGGCCGTCGCGCACGATCTGGTGCGACTTCTGGCCCTTCATATGCGCGACGAAGCCGACGCCGCAGGCGTCATGCTCGTTGCGGGGATCGTAGAGGCCCTGTTTCGGCGGGATGCCGACAGCGCGTTTCGACGTCTTGGCCGTAGCGGCAGCATTCACTGCAGCGGTCTGGTCAAAACTCGTCAACGTCGTCCTGTTCGTCATGGTCTTCCCTCCGGTAAGGCCCGCGTCGCGGGCGCTCCTTCGTCCCGCGCGGTCCGTTTCCGGGGCCGACGCGCGACAGCGCTGTTGCATTGTGAAGATCCGGCCGCGAACCGCAGCTCCTTTAAGTGGAGCCCGTCGTCAGCGTTCCGCGCCCTGCTATTCCACCGCCGCATTGCCCGCACCTCAAAAGGCTCGAAAGGGCATGCTCCTGGTAACTATAGCTCGAAATCCCGACATCGTCAGGACCCTGGGGCACATCTTCGGCCTCGGCGGCCAAAATAGGACAGCAACCCTGTCCTAATTCATCAGCTCTATGCCAGAAAGCTTACGCCTTCGCAAGAGCAAAACGGCAAAATTTCGTCAACGAAAGACGGAAGATTGCCTTTGCTGCAGGAATAGAGCAATAAAGTTTCGCTGCGGCGCATCATTTTATTTGTTGATTGCGTCAATCAATTTCTGTGATGCATTCTTCAAACTCATACTCTTGATAGGTTTTTGCATTGGCGTAATGTCCGGCCAACCCTATCTAATCCAGCCGCAATTCAATCTTCATCTGGTGCATTTTCATGTTCTTTGCTTCCGATAACTGGGCCGGCGCCCATCCCAAAGTCGCCGAACGTCTGCTCGCCGCATCGAGTGGTTTTGCCTCCGCCTACGGCACAAGCGAGCTCGACCAGCGTGTCGAAGCCAGATTCTCCGAGATCTTCGAGCGCGAGGTCGCGGTCTTCTTTGTCGCAACCGGTACGGCCGCTAATTCGCTGTCGCTTGCCAGCGTCCAGAAACCGGGCGGCATCAGCTTCTGCCATACCGAGGCGCATGTCGCCGAAGACGAATGCGGTGCTCCTGACTTCTTCAGCGGCGCACGTCTTGCCACCGTCGAAGGCGCTCTCGGTAAGATCGATCCTAAGGCGCTTTCCACCAAGATCGCCCGCTTCCCGCAGGATGCCGTCCATCATGGCCGCGCCGCCGCCGTGACGATCACCCAGGCAACGGAAATCGGCACGGTCTATTCGCTGGATGAGATCGACGCCATCGCCGCCATCGCCAAGGCAAACGGGCTACCGCTGCACATGGATGGCGCGCGTTTCGCCAACGCCCTGGTCGCGCTCGGCACTACGCCTGCCGAAATGACATGGAAGCGCGGCGTCGACATTCTTTCCTTCGGCGCCACCAAGAACGGCTGCTGGTGCGCCGAGGCGATCGTCTTCTTCGATCAGGAGAAGGCGAAGGAAATGCATTTCATCCGCAAGCGCGCCGCCCAGCTCTTCTCCAAGTCGCGCTTCATTGCCGCCCAGTTCGACGGCTATTTCCAGGACGGCCTCTGGCTCGACCTTGCCCGCCATTCCAACGGGATGGCCGATCGGCTGCGCGCCGGCCTCGAAGAGACCAGCGGCGCTCGTCTCGCCTGGCCGACTGCCTCGAACGAGGTTTTTGCGATCATCCCAAAATGCTCCGCCAAGACTGCAGAAGACAAGGGAGCGAAGTTCTACGAATGGCCAATTCCAGAGTCGCAGCCGGATCTGGTCGGCAGGGATGAAACGCTGATCCGACTCGTGACAAGCTTCGCCACCACCGAAGCCGATGTGGCGAATTTCCTCGCCTGCCTGAACTGACCCGCAAGAAAAAGAGCGCCGGAGCCGGCTTCCGGACCGGACGGCGCTCGCAATAGCGGCAAAAAGTCAGTTTTGATTCCGATGGGCGATCATTGCGAAGTTCGATAGATCGTCGCGGTCGGACGCCGGTGCATGATGTACGATCATCGTCATTGCCACGACGCAGGCGACAAGCCCGGAAATGAAGATCGCACCATATGTCATCGGAACGGCTATCCCCCCGCAACTCCCCCATCGCCACCGGAGATAGCAGAATAAGCTGACTTCCGCCTGAAAACGGGCGCAACAATAGATCAGCCGGCAAAATAAATCCGGATCTCATCTGCATGATGGGAAACGGCTTTTAACGATAGCTGATAGACGATTTCGTTGTCAGCTTGATCGGGGCCCCCGCACCTTGGAGAGTATGTCGTCAGAGAGCGCACTAACCAGAAGTTGGTCCGCGCCCTTGCGCGGCACGAGCACGAACTCCACGTCCTCAAGGACGGGTAGCCAGCCCGGGGCTATCTCGATCAATCCGGCGGGAGCCATGCTTTTCGGCTGCACGAGAACACCCATGCCGGCGCGCGCTGCTGCGGTCAGGCCACTCAGGCTGCCGCATGTGCAGACGATGCGCCACGGCATCTGCTGTCGACGCAGCGCCTCTAGCGCGACCGCACGCGTGACACTTGGGGTGGGAAAGGCGATCAGCGGCAATGGCCCCGCAAGCTTGCGGATGCGATCCGGGTCGCGGGCCAGCCAGACCAGCGGCTCGCGGTAGACGAGCTTGCCTCTCGCGTCGCCGAGCCGCCGCTTGGCAAGCACCAGATCGAGATCGCCATTGTCCTGCATTTCATAAAGCACGCCGCTAAGCGCGACCGTCAGCTCGAGATCGACGGAAGGATGCGAACGCACGAATTCCTCCAATACGTCCGGGAGTTGGCTGGTGACGAAATCCTCGGAAACGCCGAGCCGAAGATTGCCGCGCAGGCTGTTGCCGGCAAAAAGCTGACGCACCTCCCCTTCGATCGACAGCATCTGGCGCGCATGGCCGAGCAGCGCCTCGCCATCGCCGGTGAGGACGACACGGTGCGTGTCACGCGCCAAAAGTTTTCGCCCCAATTCGGCTTCCAGCCGCTGTATATGCTGGCTGACCGTTGACTGCCCGAGCCCCAGCCGCTCGGCCGCAAGCGTGAAACTGCCCATCTGCTCGACGGCGACGAAGCTGCGCAACTGCGTGAGATCCAGCATGGTTATCCTACATTGTGATAACTGTTATTCCTTGCATCGTGGATCACAATAGGTCTATCTGCAAGGAGTCATCATCAAGACTTGCAATGCGATTGGGGTAGGCACGATGCGCCGCTTTCTTCCAGACACCTTCACCATGCTGCTGGTGCTCACCGTCCTGACGGCATCCTTCTTTCCGGTGCAGGGGGCCAGCGCTCACTATTTCGGCATTGCCACCAACTTCGCCATCGGCCTGCTGTTCTTCCTCCATGGCGCGCGCCTCTCGCGCGATGTCGTCATCGCCGGCCTGCTGCACTGGCGGCTGCACCTCGTCATCCTGCTGACGACCTTCGGAATCTTCCCGCTGCTGGTGCTGGCCATGGGCCATATCGTTCCGAACAGCATCCTCCCCGTATCGCTCTATACCGGCATGCTGTTTTTGAGCGTGCTGCCTTCGACCGTGCAGTCTTCGATCGCCTTCACCTCCATCGCCGGCGGCAATGTGCCGGCTGCGATCTGCTCCGCGTCCGCCTCCAATATCTTCGGCATGTTCCTGACGCCGCTGCTCGTCGGCATCCTGTTTTCGGTCGGCGGCCAGGACGGTGGCTTTTCCTGGGATGTTCTGTGGCAGATCATGCTGCAGCTGCTTGCCCCATTCATCGCCGGCCAGCTGCTGCAGCCATGGATCGGCGACTGGATCCGTTCGAAGAAAAAGATCCTGATGCCGGTCGATCGCGGCTCGATCCTCATGGTCGTCTATTCCGCCTTCAGCGAGGCTGTGGTGGAAGGGCTGTGGCATACCTTCTCCGTCCTCGACATCGTCACGGTCATCATCGCGAACATGGTGCTTCTGGCAATGGTGATCTGCATCACCATGTTCGGCAGCCGTGCCCTTGGTTTTGAAAAGGCTGACGAGATCACCATCACCTTCTGCGGCTCGAAGAAGTCGCTGGCAAGCGGTGTGCCGATGGCCAACGTCATCTTCGCCGGCCAGAGTATCGGCGCCATCGTGCTGCCGCTCATGCTGTTCCATCAGATCCAGCTGATGACCTGCGCCGTGCTTGCCCAGAAATATGCCGATGCCGCCAAGCGGCGCGAGGCTGCGAAAGCAAAGTCGGGCGCAAAGTCCGGCGAAGCGACAAACGCGGCCTGACGGCTTAAACCAATCCGACTATAGGTTTAACAGCATGCGGTGATGTTGAACTGTTGACAGCGAATCAACCTGATGGATTATGGCTGCATGAGCAATGATCAATTGATTGGTGTCGGCCTATATACTCCTGCGGAAGCAGGAAAGCTCTTGCGCATCGCACCAACCAAAATTTCACGCTGGCTAAGAGGCCACCATATTAAGGGGAAGTATTATCCGCCTCTTTGGACACCTGAGATTTCGCTTGGTGATGATAGAATATTCCTTGGGTTTCGCGATCTTATGGAAGTGCGTGTAGCGGACGCATTTATCCAAGTCGGAGTGTCAGCAATTAGAGTGCGTGCCGCGATCGAGGTCGCCAGAGACATCATCGGCCGGGACAGACCTTTGTCGACTAATCGCTTCCGAACAGATGGGCGCGAAATTTTCCTCCACATTGTTGAAGAAGACGACGACGGTGAAAGGCGGGAACTTTTACTCAACCTATTTCGCAAGCAATTTGAATTTAATACTATTCTAGATCCCATTCTGAAGACTGTTGATTTTGGCAGCGATGGAAATCCATTGGCTTGGTGGCCAGCAGGCCGGCGACTTAATGTCGTTATCGATCCCGCTCGCTCGTTCGGCCAACCCATAGATGCGTCATCGAGTGTACCAACGGCAGTTCTAGCAGCCGCGGCTAAGCACGATGGCGGAATTCGAAATGCCGCACTGGCATACGACGTATCCGAGATAGCGATCAAAAACGCCATCGAATTTGAAACGATGATGGAACAACGGCTAGCGGCGTGAACGTCTTTTTTGACAATTGCACATCTCCTGTCTTTGCCACCACGTTACACGGTTTTGTTCAACATCAAGGTCACACCGCAGTACATATACGTGATGTACCAGCCCTGCCGAACGGGAGACATTCCACGGACTTGGAGTGGATCGATCTTCTTCGAAAATCTAATGACCAATGGATTTTCATCTCCGGAGATGGACGCGTCTTAAGAAATTCCGCTGAAAGAGCGGCGCTTCGGTCAGCGGGACTTCACGGCTTTATTCTGGCGCCGGCTTACCAGAAGGCGCCACTAAATCAGGTCGCATCCATCTTGATTTGGCGCTGGCCTGAAATATTACAAATTACCAATCTGCTTCAGGCGCCATCCATGCATGAAGTACCAATCAATAAGAACGCAAAACTTCGCGCGCTCCCGATATGAGAGCTGAGCGCGCAGTAGAATAAAATCAACTGCCAAGCATACACAAAAGCGGCACCCTGATGGAGCGCCGCTTCTTTTGATCTTGGGAGGATCAGGAGCTTAGCGGCCAGAGACCGCCAGCCCGGCATGACGGTCCCAGACCGTCAGCCGTACTTAGTTGATATGAGCCTCGATGGCCTTCGGGCTTTCCACGGGCTCGGCCGCGATGGAGATACGGCGGGGCTTCATGGCTTCAGGAATGTTGCGCAGCAGGTCGATGTGCAGCAAACCATTCTTCAGTGAAGCAGCCTGAACCTCGACATGGTCGGCAAGCTGGAAACGACGCTCGAAGGCACGCTTGGCGATACCGCGATAGAGATATTCGCTGGTTTCAGCCGGCTCTTCGCTCTTTTCGCCCTTGACCTGAAGGACATGGGCGTGGGCCTCGATGCTCAGTTCCTTTTCATCGAAACCGGCAACGGCCATGGTGATGCGATAGGTGTTTTCACCCGTGCGCTCGATATTGTAGGGCGGATAGGTCTGGGCCTGATCCGGCTGGCCAAGGCTGTCGAGCATGGTGAAGAGACGGTCGAAACCGACGGTGGAACGGTAAAGGGGAGAGAAGTCTACGTGACGCATGGAAGTCCTCCTGTGAGCGACAATTGCGATTTCAATTCTGTCCCATGACCCCACTCTCGGCGGCCTCGGGACGGTTTCGCAGGCCCGTTTGGCACCCGCGAAAAAGAGATGGGGATCGCTTTTGCGGAGTTCAAGCCCCTGTGCCCGCCTCCCATTTTGCGGAAAATCGCTGCGTGAACCGCAGATGAACGGATGGTTCGGAACCGGTTCAGGCTGGCTGGCCTATCGTCCAAACCATCGGAACACCATCGTCCGATGACTGAAGTGTATCGTCCCTTCTTCTTCAGTCCTTGCTCGGCCGGCGAAGCGGATCTCTCTATCTCCGCAAGCCGGCCTTTTTTCTTAGCGGACACTATCGCAGCAACTTCAGAGAACCAGTCAGCGATTTCACCCACTTCGCAGGGCCGGCCAGCCCAAGACCGTCGATCGCCTCGCCCGCAAGATCGCGATCCGGAAATATCGCCTCATATTCCCTGTAATCGTGCAGCGAGCGGGCAAAGGCAGGAAACGGAACGATTGCGCGGTCGTTTTCGACCGGCAGGGTCTTCAGCAACAGAGATCGTATGGTTTCCGCATCCGCCTGCAGTATCGGAACGGGCATGTTCGAGCTGATGTCGATGGTGCGCTCCTCCCTGTCGGTCAATTGCCTGGCCGCGAGCGCAGGAAACTTTGCGCCCAACCCGATCGAGATGGCACCGGCGGTGTTGGCGATCAGACCGAGCGGCAATGCCGGATTGATGACGATGGCTAGACGAATATCGGGAAGCATGGAGACCTGCTGCAATTGATAAAAGTGATCGCAGGATATCTCGCGCATCGGGGACAATCTTGCCTTTTATTGCTGCATAATTGGATAACATGGTAGCATCTACCCCGTTTCTGCGGATATACGGTTGGATATGCCTAATACTCTTGAGCCCATTGATTTGAAGATTCTCGGCGCCCTTCAGAAGGACGGACGCCTGACGAATCAGGCGCTTTCCTCCGAAGTCGGGCTCTCGACGTCGCCATGCTGGCGGCGCGTGCGCCAGCTGGAAGAAACGGGCGTGATCCAGGGTTATACGGCCACCCTCGACAGGCGCCAGATCGGCCTCGGCGTCCTTGCCTTCATTCGGGTGAAGATCGACAGCCATAGCGAGGCGGAAGCCGAGGAATTCTCGCGCGACGTGCTGAAACTCAACGAGGTCGTGGCCTGCTACAGCATCGCCGGGGATGCGGATTTCCTGCTGCAAGTCGTAGCCGCTGATCTCGACAGCTACGCCGATTTCGCCATGGCGGTGGTGCGCCGCCTGCCGCGCATCAAGGAGATGCAGACCACATTCGTGCTGAAGGAAATCAAGCCATTCAAGGGCTTTCCGCTTGAGGTCGGCCAGCGATAGCAGCGCAAGGCACAGAGTGCCAGGTTAGGCATGGAGGAAGCAGCACGTCCCTGCGCTCTTTACGTTTGGATCTAAGCCATCCTATTCTCGGGCGAGTGGCTGCCCCCAGGGTATTGCCCGGGGGATATAATGTCGGCGCTTTCTTTCTCGAAGATTTCCTCATCGCTGAATACGCTTCTGGCTGCAATCGGTCTGCTGACGGTGGCGGTGCTTACGACGCCCGATATCGTCGGACAGACGAGGCTCATCCTGGAAGTCGTGCTTGCTGGCGTCTGGGCCATCTATGTTCTGCAATTGATCGAAACGCTGGTCATACATCGCGCAAAGGAGGTGCGCGGCAGAATCCCGGAAATCGCCGTCGACATGCTGGCCGTTCTGGTCCCTCTGGCCGCCTTCTTTCTCATCCGAGGGCGCGATCAAAGCCTCTATTGCGCCATCTGGCTTTTGAAGCCGCTGCGGGGTTCGATCTTCTTCCGGCTGCTGGGCAGGGTTCTGACCAAGGAAGCGCGCAACCTGATCGGCGTCACCTCTATTTTTGTCATCGTTCTGTTTGCCGCAGCACTTGCGGCTTACATCATCGAACGTGACGTCCAGCCTGACAAGTTCGGCAGTATCCCCCTAGCAATGTGGTGGGCCGTGACAACGCTGTCGACCACGGGCTATGGTGACGAAATCCCGCAAAGTTTCGCCGGTCGCACCCTTGCCGGACTGGTCATGATGTGCGGAATCGGCATCTTTGCCTTATGGGCCGGTATTCTTGCCACCGGCTTCTACGAAGAGGTTCGCCGCCAGGACTTCGTGCGCAACTGGCAGCTGGTTGCCGGAGTTCCGCTGTTTCAGAAGCTCGGTTCGGGTGCTCTCATCGAGATCGTACGGGCGCTGAGACCTCGCGTCGTGCCGGCCGGTGGCATCATCTGCCGCAAGGGCGAAGCCGGCGACCAGATGTATTTCATCGTCGAGGGCCGCGTCAGCGTCGCCACGCCGAACCCAGTGGAACTTGGTTCCGGCAGCTTCTTCGGCGAGATGGCGCTGATCACCGGCGAACCCCGCTCAGCGACCGTCAGCGCCGCGACCGAAGTCTCGCTGCTGTCGCTCTATGCGTCGGATTTCCAGATGCTATCGAGCAGCAGCCCCGAGATCGCCGAGATCATCCGCCAGACCGCGCTCGAACGGAGAGCGGCGGCACCGAAGGCTTGACGCGATCGGCTTCATGCAGCAGGATTCTCCGAGAGCACAATAAACTGCGGATACCGACTGCCATCCCGTGGTGCATTGACGTCGATATAACGGATATGGCAGCCTGACGAGTATTGAGCGCCGTCTCCTTATTCGAGGGCGCCTTCACATTGGTTCGGCACGGCTCGATGCACCCCCGATTACTCAAGACATTCCTGGCGGTCGCGCGGAACCGGAATTTCACCCGTGCAGCCGAAGAGGTCCATCTCGCGCAATCGAGCGTAAGCGATCAGATCCAGTCGCTCGAGGCTGAATTGAGCACTGCGCTTTTTATCCGGTCGAGATCGGGCCTGGAGCTGACGGCAGCTGGCGAGGCACTGAAACCCTATGCCGAGGAATTACTGGCAATCGCCTACGAGGCGCGCGCTGCCGTTGAAGCAGTCTCCGCAGCTGCGGCTGGCAAGGTGACGATCGGCGCGCTAGAGACCATTGCTTCCATGAAGCTTCCGCAATGGCTGCCGACCCTTCGGCGCGATCATCACGATATCGATCTGCGTGTTACGATCGCGGGCAGCGGCGATCTATTGCGCAAGCTTGAAGCCGGTGAGATCGACGTCGCCTTCTGCTTTGACAGGGGCGAGGTCGATGAACGCCTCGCAAAGCGAGTGATATCGACGGAGCCGCTGATCCTCATCACCCCTCCCGCACCGGAGGCGTCATCAAAGACGAGCGATCTGGCGGCACTCGCTTCGATGAACTTCGTAGCAACCGAAGACGGCTGCATCTACCGGCACCTGTTCGACAAGGCATTCGAGGCAGCAGGGACGGCAGCACCGAAGCTCGCCGCCGAAGTCGGCAGCATCGGCACCATTGCGCGGCTCGTGGCAGCCGGTACGGGCTCGAGCCTTGTTCCTCGGTTTGCCGTCGCCGACGCACTCCATCGTGGCGAAATCGACGAAATGCCCTGGCCGGGGCCAATGCGGACAGCCTCGCTTGTGATGATCTGGCGGCGCAGGCGTGTTCAGCCGCCGGCTTTGAAGCTGTTCCTGGCTTTCGCAAGCGCCGGCTTTGCGTCCACTAGATCAGCCGATGTCCGCCCTCGACATGCAGTATCGTCCCTGTTGTGAAGGCGTTGCCCATCAGGAAGCTGATAGCATCGGCGATGTCTTCCGGTTGTCCCACTCGTCCGACTAACAGCCGCTTTGCCATCGCGCCCAATGCTTCCTCTTTCCGATCACCGGCAACGAACGTCCAGATGGGCGTATCGACCCAGCCAGGTGAAACGGCGTTCACACGAATGGGCGCCAACTCGACGGCGAGTGCGCGAACCAGCCCTTCCAGACCAGCATTGACGGCAGCGACCACCGACCCTCGTGCAGCCGGGCGATAAGCAGCAATGCCTGACGTGAACGTGATGGAGCCAGCGGCAGAGAGTAAGGGCGACCCATATTTCGCAAGCAGCAGCGGACCGTAGAATTTACTGTCCACGACCCTCTGCGCAGCCCTGAGGTCCAGGGAAGGCAGCAGCTCATAAGCGCCCTCGATATCGGCGGCAGTGCTTACGATATGGTCCAGCCGCCCGATGCGCTCAAACAGATCGGCGACCTGGCTTTCTTGCGTAATGTCGACTGTCTCAACGGAAAGCGACGGCCTTTGAAGTTCCGTGCAAGCGCGCTTGAGCTTATCCGCGTTCCGTCCAGCGATAATGACCTCGGCTCCAGCTGCGAGCGCGCGTTTCGCCAGCGCCAATCCCATTCCGGAGCTGCCGCCGACAATAAGAATTCTCGAATTCGCAATTTCAGTGATTGCCATGTCTTCCATTCCAGCAGGTGATGACCATGGCCGAACATTCGCAAAGCTGCGCAAGAAGATGAAACGGAGAAAAACGATAGCGTCATCGGAATCGCCGATGGAAGAGTATCGTCTTGAGAAGCGCGGAATTCGATTGCCGGAACCGCTAACAAACCTGTTGCAATTCCACGAGGCTGCGCTATCCCCTTGGAATGAGCCATTGGTCAGCGAGGCGCGACACCGTCATGGATTCGGTCCTCTATTCCACAGCAGATAATCAGGTGCCGGAAAACCGCACCGAAGGCTTCTTCGAAAGTTTTGACGGCCGCAAGCTGCGCTATGCCGTCTTCCGCTGCGAGCAGCCGGTTGCCAAGGGAACCGTTGTTCTGCTGCAGGGCCGTAACGAATTCATCGAAAAATATTTCGAGACGATCCGTGACCTCACGGCCAAGGGTCTGTGGGTCGCGACCTTCGATCTGCGCGGCCAGGGCGGATCCGAGCGGCTGCTGAAAGACCCGCTGCGCGGCCATATCCGCCATTTTTCCGATTATGAGCGGGATCTGACCGCCTTTCTCGACAAGATCGTCCTGCCGGATACCCGCCTGCCCTTTTTTCTGCTCGCCCATTCGACGGGCGCGCTGATTGCGCTCTCAGCGGCGCCGAGGCTTGCAAGCCGCGTCGAGCGCATGGTGCTGTCGGCTCCCTTCATCGGCTTGACCGGCCATGGCGCCTCCCCTGGTTTTATCCGCTTTCTGTCTGGCGCGGTCAGCGGTGTCGGCCTAGGCCGGATGCAGTTCAGCAAGAAGTTCAAGGAAAGGCCATTTGCTGAAAACCCGTTAACGACGGACGAGCAGCGCTACCGCCGCAACATCGGCATCGGCGCCACCTATCCGCAGCTTTGCCTGGGACCGCCGACGGCACGATGGCTGTCGCAGGCCCTGCGGGCGATCGAACGGGTCAACAGGCCCGAACACCTGTTTTCAATTCAGGTCCCCACCGTCTTGATCGCGCCGACGCGCGACGGCGTGGTGCCCTATGCCGATCAGGAGCGGCTGTCGCGTTATTTCCGTGCCGCTCAGCTGGTTCCAATTCACGGCGCCAAGCATGAAATCCTGCAGGAACGGGACATCTATCGCAACCAGGCACTTGCCGCGATCCACGCCTTCATCCCTGGCAGCGACGCCGAGAGCAATGCCTATGAGATCGAAGCGCAAGCTTGATTCTCAGCGGGACAGGACGGCCAAAGCCTGCTCGTAAACGGCTCGGCTGCCGGCCGCGATAATCGTTCCGCCCATTTCCGGCCGGCCGCCTTCCCAGGTGGTCATAATGCCGCCGGCCTGCTCGATGACTGGAATGATGCCGCCGACATCATAGGGCTTCAGCGAATTCTCGATGACGAGATCGATATGGCCGGCCGCTAGCAGCGCATAGGCATAGCAATCGCAGCCGTAGCGGAAGAGCCGGACCTGGCTTTCGATTTCGCGATATTTGGCAAGCTCATCGCCGACGAAGAGATGCGGCGAGGTGGTGAAGAGGATGGCATTCGAGAGGCTGCCGCAATCGCGGACCTGCAACCGTCTCTCGCCATCAGGGCCCGAATAGGTAGCGCCATTGCTATCAGCAAAATAGCGCTCGCCGGTAAAGGGCTGGTCGATCAGGCCCATGACGGCGCGGCCGTTCTTCTGCAGGCCGATCAGTGTTCCCCAGACCGGGACGCCTGAGATGAAGGCGCGCGTGCCGTCGATCGGATCAATGACCCAGACATGCTCGCGGTCGAGCCCGACATTGCCATGCTCCTCGCCCAGAATGCCATGTTCCGGGAATTCGGCCTCGATCAATGCGCGAATCGCCTGTTCGGCCGCACGGTCTCCTTCCGTCACGGGATCAAAGCCCTTGGCTTCCTTGTTGACCACATCGATGCCGGCACGAAAGCGCGGCAGGGTTTCGGCCTTGGCCGCTTCGGCCAGACGATAGAAGAACGAGCGATCGGGAAGCATGGTGAATCCGGATAAGTGACGGGACGGCGATGTCATAACGCATATAAGTCGCGAAGCAAACCGGCTGATGACGCGCTGGGCGCAATGCCTGCGGATCAGGCAGGATTTTTAAGTTTGCCTAAATATTTTGCACTGCAATAAAGTGCTTGACATTTGTGCAACGCAGCAGCAATATCCTCATGCAGTCTTCTGACTGTAAATACCCTCCTTGGGTGTTTCCTCCCTAGACTTAGCCGCGCCACGAGCGCGGTTCTTTTTTGCCTGGCCTACCTATTTTGCAAGGGAATCCGCATTCACTGCGGTACTGTGGAAGGCACCTTCGATTTCACAAAATCGAGATCATTGCTGTCTGCCGTCTGAGTGGGCAGCGTCATGAACTGGTTGATGGCTGTAAATATCATCCAATAGGTCGGCCGCTGCCAGATTTCGGTAACGGTGGACCAGGGAATTTTAGCCGACCCCAACTCGGACGCTACGTCAAACCCTTCCTGATGAAAAGCAAACACCGCCTGTCGTGTCGACATTTTGCGGAACTTTCCAACCGTATTGCGGTAATGCGCGATCCATAAGACGATAATCATAGCCGGGCAGAGAAGAACGAGGCTGCCGAAAACGCCGGTCAGCCATCCGGTGCCATCACTCCAAAGCTGCCAAAGAAAAAGCAGGATTATTGCAATTTCAGCGACCCAGAGGCGCTGATTGACAATCAGCCGCCGCCAGACAAAGGCCGTCACGGCATCGCGCAGCATTTCCTCCGTGTAGGTGACGGTGATAGTCCGATGCATCGCCCACCCACTACGCACAGCCTATCGGCAGCTTCGAATTCCGACGTCGCCCATAAGCAGATTTTGCCTGGCCGCGCGTCAATTCGGCAAACTCAACGACGACAAAACGATCATTCGGCGGCCAGCGCCGGATCGCCCGTATAGGATTCCACATGCTCCGCCATGCGCTTCATGAAGAGCGTGATGGCGGCGGCGACCTTGTCGAAATCCGGACGCTTCTCGAGCGTTGTCTCGTCGACATAGAGAGAGCGATTGACCTCTATCTGCAGGGCATGCAGCCCGCGGGATGGGCGGCCGTAATGTTCGGTGATGAAGCCGCCGGCATAAGGCTTGTTGCGCACCGCGTTGAAGCCGAGCTCCTCGAGAATCTGCATGGCCGCGCGCGAAAGCTCGGCGGAGGCGCTGGTGCCGTAGCGATCGCCGAGGATGAAATCCGGCCGCATGTTGCTGCCGGCGATACGGATATTGCCCGGCATGGAATGACAATCGACCAGCACGCCGAAGCCGAATTTGACATGGGTGCGCGCGATCAGTCGCCGCAGCGTGGCGTGGTAAGGCTTGTAGATCGTGTCGATGCGCTTCAGCGCATCTTCTACCGGGACGCGGCGCGCATAGATCTCCATGTTCTCGGCGACGATTCGCGGGATCGTGCCAAGACCGCCGGCGACCCGCAGCGAATTGATGTTCGCATAGGATGGTAGTGCACCGTCGAACATGCGCGGATCAAGCTCATAGGGCTCGCGATTCACGTCGATATAGGCGCGCGGAAAATTGGCAAACAGCAGCGGCGCACCGAGAGAGCTTGCCGCCGAAAAAAGCTCGTCGACATAATGATCCTCGGAGCGGCGGATGGCGATGCCCTGCAGGCGGGACTGGGCGACGAAATCGGGGGGATAGATGCGACCACTATGAGGCGAGCTGTAGACAAACGGTATCGTCTGGGAGGCTGGCTCCAATACCTCGAAAATCTCGAAACTGCGCATTTCTGCGGACATCAACGTCTTTACCATGTCAACAACTTGTCGCGGTAATCATGTTGCCAGTTGCATGACCGCAAGTCCATAGTAACTTGAGCGAAATGGCCTTAATCCAAAACACCGTATTCGGAATCTCGGAAGCCCGATTAGCGAAAACGCAGGACGTTTTCGTGGAATCCACCTATGCTTCGAACAAATGCTGGAATGGCGCGTTTTGGCTGACCATTCACGGCTTGTTTACGGCGTCGCGGTACCCTAAACGCTGGACGAGTCCAACAAGACAAAGTTGATTAGCGATAGAGATGATGACCCAGAAGATACTTCTTGCCGAAGACGACAACGACATGCGTCGCTTTCTCGTGAAGGCACTCGAAAAAGCCGGCTACAAGGTCTTGTCCTTTGACAATGGAGCCAGCGCTTACGACCGGCTGCGCGAAGAGCCGTTCTCGCTGCTTTTGACTGACATCGTTATGCCCGAGATGGACGGCATCGAGCTGGCGCGGCGCGCCACCGAGCTCGATCCCGACCTGAAGGTGATGTTCATCACCGGCTTTGCCGCCGTCGCTTTGAACCCCGATTCGAAGGCGCCGAAGGATGCCAAGGTCCTTTCCAAGCCTTTCCACCTCCGCGAGCTGGTCGACGAGGTCAACAAACTCCTTGCTGCATAAGGCTTTCGGCGGCCCAGTCACAAAACCGAAAAAAAGCCTATTGACGGCGACCAAGGTTTTGTGATCTATGCGCCGCCATCGGATGGGCGTGTAGCTCAGCGGGAGAGCACTACGTTGACATCGTAGGGGTCACAAGTTCGATCCTTGTCACGCCCACCATCCTAATTCGCTGAAAAGCAAGGCCTTTCGAGAAATCGAAAGGCCTTTTTCATTTCCTGTCGTTTGGCTACATCTGCGCATGTCGCGGAAGTTTTGCATGGGCAAAGTGTTTCGCCAGGCCGCGGCCGTTTGTCGACCGTCAGCGATCCAGAATATGCCGCAGCACCGCCGTCGTCGGGTAGGCATAGACGCCACGATCGACGAAGCCCTGGCGGTAGAGGCAATCCCTGAGAGCCAGCCAGTAGAGTGTGCTGTTCGCATCCGGCGATCCACGCCGCCAGGAATAGGCTTCGGGCTCGCAATGATTGAGAGCCCTGTCATATCTTGCCAGCACCACTGGATCGCTGTCGGCGCGAATGCCGCCATAGTAGGTCTGGTAATTCGAAGGCGCCTCACCGGCAGAGACGCATGCCAGGCTCAAAATCGCTCCCAGCGCTAACATCATTCTCATGTGCTTCGATCTCCAACTAGCTGCGTCCCGAAAAATTCGAGCGCAGGTCGAGAATAGTAGTCTTTTGAAAGATAGCCAATCACATGCTGCTGTTCGCTGCGATTGCGAGTTGAACGGAACCTGCGACACAAGTTCCCGCCACAAGCCGCTTGACTTCCGGCCGCGCCGTCATCCTACTGTCATATCAGCGCATCGATCATACGGGAGGACGAGATGACGGTGGTGAAGCGGCAGTTCTACAAGAACCACAAGCCCAACGGCGATGAATATATGTTTCACCTCGCCCGCGACACCGAAAGCGGCGAGGTCTACGTCATTCGCCAAGCGGATTATGTCGTCGACGGCGGCAGCGAGAAGAGCATGACCCTTTATGAATTCCTGGCCGGTGGCGGCAATCGCCAGAATGCCCTGCTACAGTTGATCGGCTCGCTCGTTCCGGAATCGGCGCAGCAACATTAACGCACTTCGCGCAAGGACCGCGGATGGCCTTGCAACAGCGAGATGTGTGACGTCAAACGCTGAAGCGCCCAGTGTGAATCCGAGCGATTTCAGCGGGTTTCGGGTTTGCGCCCCGCTTCGGGTTGACTGCCACATTTGGATCGGCGAATTTGCTGGGGCTTGAAAGGAGCCCCACTTATGAGATTCGCAGGCATTGCTTTTGGATTGACCATCTTGGCCGCAACCTCGGCCGGCGCAGTGGATGATTTCCCATCGAAAGGCGTCACCGTCGTTAGTGGAAAATGCTCCAAGCTCGTGGTCGGCAAGCTCGATGCCTCCAAGGGCTGCAAGGCCGAAATCGCCAGCGTCACCGGCCCCGATGGATCCGTGACCTTCATCTTCACGTCCGGCGGCAAGATGCTTGGCTTCCAAGGCAACGGCAAGGGCATCAAGGCAGGCAGCCAGAAGGGGACGGCGCAATTGCCGATCGACGTCATCTCGACCGGTGCCGGCGGCAAGATATCGGGCCAGGTCGAAGCCAGGGGCACTTGCACCTTCGCCAATCCCTATGCCGGCAAGCCGATCGCCATCGAATGCTCGGCCAAATCGACCGAGATGAGCTTCAACGGCAGCTTTACTTCCGACGGCAAGACGCCTCGACACAAGTAGCGCCCATTCGCCGCGCTGCCACCGTCCGAGCTCCAACACTCGAATTAATGCCGCGGCGTGGTCTTTTGCTTCCGACCATGATTGGCATCCGCCGGCGACTCGCGCGACAGGTCTGCGCCGTTGACGTGTGCAGGAACATGCACATCCTCGTGGGTGACGGGATGCAGGGTAAGATCCACCTGATGCGGCGGCAGGACCTGAGCTTGGCGTAGCGTATTCGGCCGTGCCTTTTTCTGTCGTTCCGTCAGTTCCGGTTTTTGCGTTTGCGACTTGGGGTGGATGGGTGTCGGGCTCATCGGAGCTTCTCCTGTCTGTCGCTGTTATCGGGATAACGATCCGCCTGAGGTTTTGAAGCGGCGGGGGGCGGCACAAGGCCGCTTGAAGGGCAAACGCGGCCCTCCCTGTTTGGTTCCTCGAATTCGCAATTATCAAGGGCAGTTGCTGTCGCCACGATTTCAACTCTTGACCTGCATCGCAACTTCACTAACTATGAAGCATCTCCGTGCCTCCCTGACATCGGCGACGGATTGAACTTTGGTGCCGGGCCCCTCTGGCGAGAGTTTTCACGGCGCTCTCGCGATGTCGGTACCGCCTGCAGATGAGCCGGCGGACTTCGTTTCCATGATCAGCTTGACCATGCCTCACCCGCATGCCGTCTTCGGTATGCGGCTATGCGCGCAATCCGGACAGATTCACTCCCTTTGCGGCGAGGCGCGCACATGAACTCGCGCACCGCTTCAAAATCCGTACTCGGCTATTTCGGCTGGGCTTTTGCCGCTACAGTCGGCGGCCTTGCCCTCGGTGCCCTGCTGGGCTGGAACACCACCGGCACCTTCAGCGGTCTTGCCACGGCCTTCTTCATCTGTGCCGTCCTCGCCGTGCTCGAAATCTCGCTTTCCTTTGACAATGCCATCGTCAACGCCAACAAGCTGAAGGAGATGACGCCGGTCTGGCAGCATCGCTTCCTGACCTGGGGCATCATCATCGCCGTCTTCGGCATGCGGATCATCTTTCCGCTGGCGATCGTCGCCATCGCCGCCTGGATCAATCCATGGGAAGCGTTGCAACTCGCCGCCACCAGGCCTGAGCAATATGCAGAGATCATGCAGGCGGCACATCTGCCGATCGCCGCCTTCGGCGGCACCTTCCTGATGATGGTGGGCCTGACCTATTTCTTCAATCACGAAAAGGACGTGCACTGGATCAGCTTCATCGAGAAGCGGATGGCGCATTTCGCCACCGTCAAGGGCGTGGAGATCGCCTTCGTGCTGATCATGGTCCTCATCTTCACCTCCGTGCTTGACGGTGACGACGCCACGACCTTCCTGCACGCCTCGATCTACGGCCTCCTCACCTTCCTGCTCGTGGAGGTTCTGGCCGGCTTTCTGGATGCCTCGCAAAGAACGATGAGCGCGGCGGCAAAGGGTGGATTCGGCGCTTTCCTCTATCTCGAAATCCTCGACGCCAGCTTCTCCTTCGACGGCGTCATCGGCGCCTTCGCTCTTACCCAGAACCTCTTCATCATCGCGATCGGCCTCGGCATCGGCGCAATGTACGTCCGCTCCATGACGATCATGCTGGTGGAAAAAGGCACTCTCGCCCACTATCGCTACCTCGAACATGGCGCCTTCTACGCCATACTGATCCTTTCGGTGATCATGTACGTGCAGACGCTGACGCATATTCCGGAAGTCATCACCGGCCTTGGCGGCGCGGCCCTGATCGGCATCTCGCTCTGGTCCTCGATCCGGTACAACAGGCGCAATGGTCTCGGCCATGCGCCGGTGCACGATGAAGAGCACGACAGGGCGGAAGCTTGATCTCCGACATAATGACGATCATCACCATGGCCTCGCTGGCCTATGGCGGATCCTGAGGGCAGAATCGTACTTATCGATTCTGCCTCTCTCCCCCCTTTCGGAAAGGCGCGCGCAGCGGACTTTCATCGGGATTTCCGAGCCGAGATCGCCGAATGTTTACGCTACTGGCATATTAGCGCTAGCGTTTTGCCAAAAAATATCGCAATGGCGATTGACGTTGTCGAAGGAGCACGGCGGAAAGCGCAACGGTTGCGCTCTCGATGCCGGCTCTCGTTTGAAGTGTCCAGGAGAGGCAGAGTATGGCAGCAAAGATCGTTCCGGTGATCATGGCAGGTGGCAAGGGTACGCGGCTATGGCCGCTGTCGCGCGCTTCCGCTCCGAAGCAATTCATCCAATTCATCGGCGACAAGACGCTGTTCCAGAACACTTTGGAGCGGGTGGCCGATCCCGAGCTCTATGAAGCGCCGATCGTCCTGACCAATGAGGAATTCCGTTTCCTCGTCGCAGAGCAGGCCCGCGAACTCGACCTCAAACTGGCCGCCGTGCTGCTGGAGCCCATCGCCCGCAATACTGCCGCTGCCGTTGCCGCCGCCGCTGCGCTCGTTACCGAGCTCTTCGGCAAGGACGCGATCATGCATGTCCTCGGCTCCGATTACGAGATCGATGCCAACACTATCTATTATGATTGCGTGCGCCTGGCCCGCGACACGGCACTGCAGGGCAAGCTCGTCACCTTCGGCATCAAGCCGACCGAGCCGGCCACCGGCTACGGCTATATCGAAACCGGCAAGGCGCTCTCGACCGGCGCCCATGCCGTCAAGCGTTTCGTTGAGAAGCCTGTCCTGGAAAAGGCAAAGGAGATGGTGGCAAGCGGCAGCTTCTACTGGAACTCCGGCATGTTCATGTTCTCGGCCGCCCAGCTTCTCGCCGAAATGAAGGAATTTGCGCCCGACGTCGAAAAGGCTGCCAGCAAGGCCGTCTCGAAATCGACGCGCGATCTCGATTTTACCCGCCTCGACGCTGACAATTTCTCCAAGAGCCCGGACATCTCCATCGACTACGCGCTTATGGAAAAGACGGCTAACGCCGCCGTCGTTCCCTCGCCCTTCACCTGGTCCGATCTCGGCAGCTGGGATGCGGTCTGGAAAGTCGGCAGCCGCGACGAAAGCGGCAACGTGTCGGCCGGCGCCACGACGCTGGTCAACACCAAGAATTCGCTCGTCATGTCGCATAGCCTGCACGTTGCCGTGCAGGGCCTTGAGGATGTCGCCGTCATCGCCAGCGAAGACGCCGTCTATGTCGGCCACCTCAAGGACAGCCAGGAAGTCGGCAAGCTCGTCAAGCTGCTGGCGAGCGAGAAGAAGACGGCCAAGCTCACGGAAACGCACCCCACCTCTTACCGCCCCTGGGGCGGCTATACCTCCGTGCTGAACGGTGAGCGCTTCCAGGTGAAGCGCATCTTCGTGCTGCCGGGCAAGAAGCTGTCGCTGCAGAAGCATCACCATCGCTCCGAGCATTGGATCGTCGTCAAGGGCACGGCCGAAGTGACGGTCGGCGAGAACGTGCAGATGCTCCGCGAAAACGAATCGATCTATATCCCGCTCGGCGAAGTGCATCGCCTGGCCAACCCGGGCAAGATCCTGCTGGAGCTCATCGAAGTGCAGACCGGCTCTTATCTCGGCGAAGACGATATCATCCGCCTTGTCGACGAGTTCGGCAGAAGCTGAGCGCAGGCAAACAGATCAAGATTTCAGAACGGCGGGCAAAAGCTCGCCGTTTTTGTTTTGGGGTTACATGGCAGGACTTTCCGAAGCGCCGGGAGACACCTTGCTTTCTTTCGCTGCATTGCACACACTGCTCCAAGGGAACAGCAATCACCGCACAACGATGCGGGCTAGGCGAAGAGACATATGGCGATCAAGGCGAGCATCTATCATCTCACCCATTACAAATACGACAACCCGGTCCGCCTCGGCCCCCAGATCATCCGCCTGAAACCCGCCTCGCATTCCAAGACGCGCGTGCTCAGCCATTCGCTGAAAGTCACGCCGTCAAACCATTTCGTCAATCTGCAGCAAGACCCATACGGCAACTATCTCGCCCGCTTCGTCTTTCCCGATCCGGTCACCGAGCTGAAGATCGAGGTCGATCTCATCGCTGACATGACAGTCTACAATCCCTTCGACTTCTTCGTCGAAGAGGAAGCCACCAAATGGCCCTTCGACTATCCCGAGACCATCCGCGAGGATCTGTCGATCTATATGAAGCCGGAGGAGCCTGGCCCCCGGCTGAAAGCCTTCCTCGCCACGCTCGACCGCTCAGAGCAAAAGACGGTCGACATGGTCGTCGGCCTCAATACGCGCCTGCAGCAGGAGATCGGCTATGTCATCCGCATGGAAGCCGGCGTCCAGACGCCTGAGGAGACGTTGGAAAAGGCAAAAGGCTCCTGCCGCGACACGAGCTGGCTGCTCGTTCAGGTGCTGCGCCATCTCGGACTCGCCGCCCGCTTCGTCTCAGGCTACCTCATCCAGCTCACGCCGGATCTGAAGGCGCTCGACGGCCCTTCCGGTACTGAAGTCGACTTCACCGACCTGCATGCCTGGGCGGAAGTCTATCTTCCCGGCGCCGGCTGGGTCGGCCTCGATCCGACCTCGGGCCTTCTGACGGGCGAGAGCCATATTCCGTTGGCCGCCACGCCGCATTACCGCAATGCCGCGCCGATCTCGGGGGGCTATTTCGGCGAGGCCAAGACCGAATTCGATTTCGACATGAAGGTTGCCCGCGTCGCCGAGCATCCGCGCATCACCAAGCCCTTCTCGGACGAAAGCTGGGATGCATTGAATGCGCTTGGCGAAAAGGTCGACACGATCCTGAAGGAAGACGACGTACGCCTGACCATGGGCGGCGAGCCGACCTTCGTGTCGATCGACGATTTCCAGTCCGACGAATGGAACACAGCCGCCGTCGGCCCGACCAAGCGTGAGAAAGCCGATACGCTGATCCGCCGCCTGCGCGAACGCTTCGCACCGAACGGCTTCCTGCATTACGGCCAGGGCAAATGGTATCCCGGCGAAAGCCTGCCGCGCTGGACTTTCTCGCTCTACTGGCGACGCGACGGCCTGCCGATCTGGTCGAACCCGGATCTAATTGCCAATGAGGGCCGCAACTACAGCGTCACCGAAGACGATGCCGGCCGACTGCTGACGGCCATTGCCGGCGAACTCGATATCGAACCGGACTATGTGGCGCCCGCCTTCGAGGACCCGGCCGAATGGCTGGTCAAGGAAGCGAACCTGCCCGAAAATGTCGATCCATCCAATTCGAAACTGAAGGATCCGGAAGAGCGTTCGCGCATGGCCCGCGTCTTCGAACGTGGACTGACTCGGCCGACGGGCTATGTCCTTCCCATACAGGCATGGAATGCGCGCGCCAGCGGCCGCCGCTGGACGAGCGAGAAATGGCGTACGCGCCGCGGCCGCATCTTCCTGACGCCCGGCGATAGCCCGGTCGGCTATCGCCTGCCGCTGAATTCGCTTGGCTGGATACCGGCATCGCAATATCCCTACATCAACCCGATGGATCCAACGATCCCCCGCGAGGCCCTGCCGGATTACAATGAAGACAAGGGCCGGCCGCTGCAAGCCGCTCATTTCCAACCCTTCACCGGCCAGCAGCCGATCATGCCGCAATCGGTCGATGAGATCGGCGGCTATGTCCGCACGGCCATCAGCGTCGAGCCTCGCGACGGGCGCCTCTGCATCTTCATGCCGCCGACGGTCAGCGTCGAGGATTACCTCGATCTTGTTGCCTCAGCGGAACGCGCAGCCGCAGCCCTGAACTTGCCGGTTCACATCGAGGGCTATCCGCCACCGCAGGACGAACGCATCAACGTCATCCGCGTTGCGCCCGATCCCGGCGTCATCGAAGTCAACATCCATCCGGCATCGAGCTGGAAGGAAGCCGTCGATATCACCACGGCGGTTTACGAAGAGGCACGCGCCAGCCGGCTCGGCACCGACAAGTTCATGATCGACGGCCGCCACACCGGCACCGGCGGCGGCAACCATGTCGTTGTGGGTGGCCGCAATACCATGGATAGCCCGTTCCTGCGCCGTCCCGACCTGTTGAAGAGCCTGGTGCTGCACTGGCAGCGCCATCCCTCGCTCTCCTATCTCTTTTCCGGCATGTTCATCGGCCCGACCAGCCAGGCCCCGCGCATCGACGAGGCCCGCCACGACAGTCTCTACGAACTGGAAATCGCGCTGGCGCAGGTGCCGGCGCCCGGTCGCGGCATTCAGCCGCTTCCCTGGCTGGTCGATCGCCTTTTCCGCAATCTTCTCACCGACGTCACCGGCAACACGCACCGCTCGGAAATCTGCATCGACAAGCTGTTTTCGCCTGATGGACCGACGGGACGCCTCGGCCTCGTCGAATTCCGCGGCTTCGAAATGCCGCCCAATGCGCGCATGAGCCTTGCCCAGCAATTGCTGGTGCGCGCGCTGATCGCCCGCTTCTGGCGCAATTCCATCGACGGAAGGTTCGTGCGCTGGGGCACGACGCTGCATGATCGCTTCATGCTGCCGCATTATATCTGGCAGGATTTCCTCGACGTCCTGGCCGATCTGCGCGAAAACGGTTTCGACCTCAAACCGGAATGGTTCCAGGCGCAGCTCGAATTCCGCTTCCCCTTCTGCGGCGAAGTCGAATACGAGGGCAGCAAGCTGGAACTGCGCCAGGCGCTGGAACCCTGGCACGTCATGGGCGAAGAAGGCGCGATCGGCGGCACCGTGCGCTATGTCGATTCATCGGTTGAGCGTCTGCAGGTGAGGTTCGAAACCGCCAATCCCTCCCGCTATACGGTAACCTGCAATGGCCGTCCTGTACCGCTGACGCCGACGGGAATGGCAGGCATCTCGGTCGCCGGTGTGCGTTACAAGGCATGGCATCCGGCCTCAGGTCTGCATCCCGTGCTTCCCATCGACACGCCGCTGACCTTCGATATCTACGATACATGGTCGCGCCGCTCGATCGGCGGCTGCATCTACCATGTTGCCCATCCGGGCGGCCGCAACTACGACACCTTCCCCGTTAATGGCAATGAGGCGGAAGCGCGACGTCTTGCGCGTTTCGAGCCTTGGGGGCATACAGCAGGTGGCTATGCCGTAAGACCGGAGACTGCATCGGTGGAATTCCCGCTGACGCTCGACCTCAGGCGTCCGGCAGGAATTTGAGACGGAACTGAGCATGGGTAGAAAACCGGCGACGGAACGGCGGGATGAGGCAAAGACCGGCACTGCCAAGGCGCCGGCCTTTGCCTATCGTCCCCTGCCCGGTGTGGCCGACGAAATGGTCGACAATACCGGCGCGGTCCGCCCAGTCTGGCAAAACTTCCTCTCGGCGCTGACGCGTATGACGGAAGAGGGATTGACCGAGCGCTTCGCCCGCGCCGACCGCTATTTGCGCGACGCCGGCGTCTTCTATCGCGCCTACGGAACGGCGGGCGTCAGCGAACGCAACTGGCCCATCTCCCATATCCCAGTGCTCATCGACGAGCGCGAATGGCAGGCGCTCTCCGAAGGCTTGCAACAGCGCGCCGATCTCTTGGAATCGATCATCGCCGATATCTATGGTGACAGCCGGCTGGTGAGCGAAGGGCTGCTGCCGCCAGCCTTGATTGCCGCCAATCCGGAATTCCTGCGTCCGCTTGTCGGCGTCAAGCCCGCAAGCGGCCATTATCTGCATTTCCTGGCTTTCGAGGTCGGCCGCGGTCCTGATGGCAACTGGTGGGTACTGGCCGACCGCGCACAGGCGCCATCCGGCGCCGGCTTCGCTCTCGAAACTCGTGTCGCTACCACCCGTGCCTTTTCCGATATCTATGCCGAAACCAAGGTTCATCGTCTTGCCTCCTTCTTCGGTGCCTTTCGCGATGCGCTTCTTGGCGGCAAGCGCGGAGCCGAAGGACGTGTCGCCGTCCTGACGCCGGGGCCTGCCAACGAGACTTATTACGAGCACGCCTATATCGCCCGCTATCTCGGCTTCATGCTGCTGGAGGGCGAGGATATCACGGTCGTCAACGATCAGCTGATGGTGCGCACCGTCGCGGGGCTGCGACCGATCAGTGTCCTCTGGCGCCGCCTCGATGCCTCCTATGCCGATCCGCTGGAGCTCAACCAGCATTCCCATATCGGCACGCCCGGCCTCGTCGAAGCCCTGCGGGCGCAGACGGTGACGATCGTCAATGCACTCGGCTCCGGCATTCTCGAGACCAGAGCGCTGCTCGCCTTCATGCCGACCATTTGCCGGCATTTGCGCGGCGAGGAGCTGAAGCTGCCCTCTATCGCGACCTGGTGGTGCGGTCAGAAGCGCGAGCGGGAACATGTCGCCGCCAATATCGAAAAAATGGTCATCGGCCCGGCCTATTCCTGCATGCCCTTCTTTGATGACAACGGCCAATCGGTGTTGGGTTCGACATTACGCAGCACCGCCCGCGATTCGATCGCGGACTGGCTGGCGACTGAGGGTCACAAGCTGGTGGGCCAGGAGGTCGTGACACTTTCGACGACGCCGGCCTGGGTCAATAGCAGGCTGACGCCACGGCCGATGAGCTTGCGCGTCTTCGCCGCCCGCACGGAAAACGGCTGGCAGATCATGCCGGGCGGCTTTGCCCGCATCGGCAGCGGCGACGATGTCGCGGCGATCGCAATGCAGGCCGGCGGTTCGGCCGCCGATGTCTGGATCGTCTCCGACAAGCCCGTCGAGGCGCACACGCTTCTGCCGGCCGAAGAAACTTTCACCCGCAACATGCCGGGCAGCCTGCCGAGCCGGGCGGCCGACAACCTTTTCTGGCTCGGCCGCTATATCGAGCGCGCTGAAGGGGCGTTGCGCATCCTGCGCGCCTGGCATGGCCGTTTTGCCGAAGCGGCCGATCCGAACCAGCCGCTGCTTGCCGATGTCAGCGCCTATCTTGCCGCCATCGATATCGATACCAAGCAGGCGGTGCCGGAAACCCTGCTGCGCAACATCGACAGCGCCGTCTATTCGGCAAGCAATATTCGCGACCGCTTCTCTCCCGACGGCTGGCTGGCGCTGAACGATCTCGCCAAGACGGCACGCCGCTTCAAGGAAGGGGTGAAACCTGGCGACGATGCCAGCCATGCCATGACGATCTTGCTGCGCAAGCTCGCGGGCTTTGCCGGTCTCGTGCATGAAAACATGTACCGCTTCACCGGCTGGCGCTTTCTGTCGCTCGGCCGCTATATCGAGCGCGGCCTGCACATGACACGGCTGCTCGGCCATATGTCCGGCCCCGATGCGCCCGACGGCGCGCTCGACATGCTGCTTGAAATCGGCGACAGCGTCATGACCCATCGTCGCCGCTACAACGTCAATACCGCTCGGCTGACAGTGACGGATCTGCTCGCACTCGATCCGCTCAACCCGCGCTCGATTCTCTTCCAGATGAACGAGATCCACCGCGAGGTCGAACAGCTCCCGAACGCTTACGTCAACGGCCAGATGTCGCCTTTTTTCCGCGAGGCCATGCGCCTGCATTCAGGGTTGGCTGTCATGACGCCCGAAGCGATGACGGTCGAAGTCTACCAGCAGCTGGCGCGCGAACTGGAGCGGCTGTCCGACCTGCTGGCACGCACCTATCTCGGATGACGTAATGCTCTACGATCTCTCGCTTCACATGGGCTACATCTACGACGTGCCGGCAAGCGGCGCGCGGCATATCCTGCGCGTCATGCCGCTCTCACTGCCCAATCGGCAGAGGCTGATCGCCGGCTCGGTAAAGATAACCCCGGGTCCGGACGAGCAATCCAACTTCACGGATTTCTTCCAGCATCCGGCGACCTCGATCCTGGTTCGCGATCCGCATGAAAGGCTCGACATCCGCATGCAGGCGCGCGTTCAGGTGGAAAGCCAGCCCGTCGGGGCCGACTTCTCGCCGCTGCTGGCCAAGTTGCCGGAAGAGATCGAAGACTGCTGGTCGATCGATCCGTCTTCACCCCACCATTTCCTCGGCAGCAGCCCGCGCCTGCCGGACACGGGCGAAATCACCGATTACGCCAGGCAATGGAAATCGACCAAACTGACGACACTGCAGATTGCGCATGCGGTCTGCGCGCAGATCCACAAGGACTTCACCTACGATCCCAAGGCGACGACGGTCGATACCACCCCCAAGGACGCATTTCGCCTCAAGCGCGGGGTCTGCCAGGATTTTTCGCATGTGATGATCATCGCGCTCCGCAGCCTCGGTATCCCTGCCGGCTATGTCAGCGGCTTCTTGCGCACCATTCCGCCGCCCGGCAAGGAAAGACTGGAAGGCGCCGACGCCATGCACGCCTGGGTGCGCGTCTGGTGCGGTGAGACGGCAGGCTGGATCGAGCTCGATCCGACCAACAATATTCCTGCCGGCACGGATCACATCGTCGTCGCCTATGGTCGCGATTATTCGGACGTTGCCCCCGTTATCGGCGTACTGAAGAGCTACGGCAATCAGAAAGCCGTTCAGGCAGTAGATGTCGTTCCACTAAAATAGAATATACTTAAAGTAGTAAAAATCTGAAGCAAATCGCGCCAGATTATGTAGTTTGTTAAAAATCAACTGACCGCTTAAACCTTCAACTAATATCTGTAATCGATAGTCCCGCCATTCTTGAGACTGAAGCTCTTTTATAGGCGGACATGATGGTTGCCGGCTCGGATTTACTTCGCATTGCAAAACAACTTCTACGAGATAAAGCCGGGAACTTCGGCATCCTGACGGCGATTGCAGTACCCGTGCTGGCTGTTGCGGGAGGTGTAGCCGTCGATGTCACGAACATGTCGTTGACACGCAGTCAGCTGCAGGAGTCAACGGATGCTGCGGCACTCGCTACAGCAACGGCGCTCGCTGAAGGCAGTGCGACCACGACGACCGCCAAGGATATGGCCAATAATTTTGTCCTCGGCCAGATGTCGAATTATCTCGCCGGCAATGTGGATGCTACGAATTCACTGAAAGCGGGCACCAGTACGACGGTTACAAAAACGACCGATTCCTCCGGGAATTCGGGTTACACGGTCGTTGTAAATGCATCCTATTCAATGCCCGTGAACAGCATGACCCGCCTGACGGGCCAGAGTTCCCTGAACATTTCTGCGTCCAGCACGTCAACCAGCGGAAAGACTACCGAAACCCAGCAGAATGCGCTGTCGATGTATTTTGTTCTGGACCGCTCCGGATCCATGGATGAAGCCACGGACACGGTCAATACCCAGCAGCCGACCACGACATATACCTATAGCTGCTTGAAGACGAATGCGAACGGCCGACAGGTGTGGAGTACGTGCACCGGCACCAAGACGAATTACTACACCAAAATGGAATCGCTGAAGATTGCCACGTCCAATCTGGCTGCACAGCTAAACAGTGCCGACCCGAACATGATGTACGTTCGAACAGGCGCGGACTCCTATAACAATGTCGCTCAGACACCTACGGCCCTGGCTTGGGGTACGAGCGGCATCACGACGTATGTCAACAATCTGACTTCGAGCGGCTCCACGAATTCGGCCCCCGCGTTTACGGCCGCTGTCGACGCATTGACGAAATCGTCCCCGACGTCAGGACTGACATATGAGCAGCTCCAACATAAGGACAAGAGCGGCGTCCTGAACCCGACCATGTACATCGTATTCATGACCGACGGAGAAAACAACGTGACAAATGCGGACACGGATACCAAAGCACAATGCGACAAGGCGCGCAGCAACGGCATCCACGTGTACACGATTGCCTTCATGGCACCGGAGAATGGCCAGGCCTTGCTGAAGTATTGCGCTACTTCAGCCTCCGACTACTTTACGCCCCAAAGCGCTGCGGATCTCTTCAAGGCATTTACGACAATCGCCACGGAAACATCGAAGCAGATGACGCTGCTGACGAAGTGATCTCGCTGGCAATAGCACCAAGCAACCATAGATAGACAGCAAAGAAAAAGCCGCGCGATGCGAGTATCGCGCGGCTTTTCGTTTGATCGATGCGCGAATAAAAGCCCGAAACATCATCGGAATCAAGTCTTTTCCGACTCAGGGCAGACCTTTGGCGGCATTTTTCGCATCCGCCCAACTCGCTTGTTGCAACTGCTTTACATCGGTGCGTAAACTGATAGTGACACGGAAAGGCAAATCGATTTAATTGAGCGTAACACGCTGAATATAAATCATAAATGGCGAGAGTTGATAGTATGAATAACTTGACGAAAGCCGATCTCCCCGTTCCAGCCCCGCGCAGTTCCCGCCCCGAAATCCTTGCCGAAGAAATCATCGAGCGCCTGACATACCGTATCGGCAAGGACGCGAAGGTCGCCAAGCCACATGACTGGCTGACGGCAACGATCCTGGTCATCCGCGACCGCGTCATCGACAAATGGATCGAATCCACCCGCAAGGTCTATCAGACCGGTGCCAAGCGCGTTTACTATCTGTCTCTCGAATTCCTCATCGGCCGCCTGATGCGCGACGCCATCTCCAATCTGGGCCTGATGGAGGAAATCACCAACGCTCTCGCTTCGCTGGGCGTCGATATTCGTGTCATCGCCGGCCTTGAGCCCGACGCAGCGCTCGGCAATGGCGGCCTTGGCCGTCTTGCCGCCTGCTTCATGGAATCCATGGCAACCGTCGATGTGCCGGCCTATGGCTATGGCATTCGTTACGTGCATGGTCTCTTCCGTCAGCAGATGGCCGATGGCTGGCAAGTGGAATTGCCCGAAACCTGGCTAGCGCACGGCAACCCATGGGAATTCGAACGCCAGGAAAGCTCCTATGAAATCGGCTTCGGCGGTGCTGTCGAGACCATCGGCGGTCACGACGATCAGCCGCGTTACGTCTGGAAGCCGGCCGAGCGCGTCATCGCCACGGCATTCGACACGCCCGTCGTCGGCTGGCGCGGCAGGCGCGTCAACACGCTGCGCCTCTGGTCGGCGCAACCGATCGACCCGATCCTGCTTGATGCCTTCAACGCCGGCGACCACATCGGCGCGCTACGCGAAAGCAACAAGGCCGAAAGCCTGACCCGCGTTCTCTATCCCGCCGATGCGACGCCCGCCGGTCAGGAGCTGCGCCTGCGCCAGGAATTCTTCTTCTCGTCCGCCTCGCTGCAGGACATCCTTCGCCGCCACCTGCAGCAATATGACGACCTGACCAATCTCGCCGACAAGGTTGCGATCCAGCTGAACGACACGCATCCGGCCGTCTCCGTCACGGAAATGATGCGCCTGCTGATCGATGTCCACGGCTTCGATTTCGACAAGGCCTGGGATATCACCAGAAACACCTTTGGCTACACCAACCACACCCTGCTGCCGGAAGCGCTCGAAAGCTGGCCCGTACCGCTATTCGAGCGGCTTTTGCCGCGGCACATGCAGATCGTCTACGCCATCAACGCCAAGGTTCTGGTCGAAGCGCGCAAGCTGCGCAATTTCAGCGACACCGAAATCCGCTCGATCTCGCTGATCGACGAGAATGGTGATCGCCGCGTGCGCATGGGCAATCTCGCCTTCGTCGGCTCGCATTCGATCAACGGCGTTTCCGCGCTTCATACCGACTTGATGAAGGTCACGGTCTTCGCCGACCTGCACAAGCTCTATCCCGATCGCATCAACAATAAGACGAACGGCATCACACCGCGGCGCTGGCTGATGCAATGCAATCCCGGGCTGACCAATCTCGTACGCGAAACTATCGGCGACGCCTTCCTCGACGATGCGGAACAGCTGAAGCCGCTGGATCAGTTCGCCCACGACAGCGCCTTCCAGGAGAAGTTCGCCGCCGTCAAGCGTGCCAACAAGGTGCAGCTCTCCAACCTCGTCGCCAGCCGCATGGGCATCAAGCTCGATCCGAACGCGATGTTCGATATCCAGATCAAGCGCATCCATGAATACAAGCGCCAGCTCCTGAACGTCATTGAGGCAGTGGCACTTTACGACCAGATCCGCTCGCATCCGGAACTTGACTGGCAGCCGCGCGTCAAGCTCTTTGCCGGCAAGGCGGCGCCGAGCTATCACAACGCGAAGCTCATCATCAAGCTGATCAACGACGTCGCCCGCGTCATCAACAACGATCCGTCCGTACGCGGCCTCCTGAAGGTCGTCTTCGTGCCGAACTACAACGTCTCGCTGGCAGAAGTCATGGTTCCGGCCGCCGACCTTTCGGAGCAGATTTCGACCGCCGGCATGGAAGCCTCCGGCACCGGCAACATGAAATTCGGCCTCAACGGCGCGTTGACCATCGGCACGCTTGACGGCGCCAATGTCGAAATGCGCGACAATGTCGGCGAGGACAATATCGTCATCTTCGGACTGCGGGCCGACGAGGTCGCGAACCTGCGCAGCGACGGTCACAATCCGCGCGCCATTATCGAGCGCTCGCGCGAATTGGCTCAAGCACTTTCGGCCATTGCCTCCGGCGTCTTCTCTCCCGACGATCGCAACCGCTACGCCAGCCTGATCGACGGCATCTATAGCCACGACTGGTTCATGGTCGCTGCCGATTTCGACGCCTATGCCTCGGCACAGCGCGAAGTCGACATTCTCTGGGCCAACCCGTCGGAGTGGTACGCAAAGACAATCAACAATACCGCTCGCATGGGCTGGTTCTCCTCCGACCGGACGATCCGTCAATACGCCAAGGAAATCTGGAGAGCCGGATGAAAAAGCCGAAAAAAACCGCTGACGCCACGAGCTCGAGCGATATTTCGGCAGAGGATATTGCTGCAATTCTCGCAGGCACCCATTCCGATCCGTTCGCCGTTCTCGGCGTTCACAAGACGGATGACGGCTATGTGGCCCGCTGTTTCATCCTTGGCGCGGAAGCCGTCACCGCCACGGCACTCGACGGTTCCGTCATCGGCGAGCTCGCATGCCTTGATCCGGCAGGCTTCTTTTCCGGCGACGTCAAGCTCGCCAAGCAGCAGCCGGTCCGCTATCGCGCACGGCGCGGCGATGCAGAATGGGCGGTAACCGATCCCTATAGCTTCGGTCCAGTTCTCGGGCCGATGGACGATTATTTTGCGCGCCAGGGCACGCATCTGCGCCTGTTCGACAAGATGGGCGCCCATCCCCTGAAGCACGAGGGCGTGCAGGGCTTTCATTTCGCCGTCTGGGCGCCAAATGCGCAGCGCGTTTCCGTCGTCGGCGATTTCAACAATTGGGATGGCCGCCGGCACGTCATGCGTTTCCGTGCCGACAGCGGCATCTGGGAGATATTCGCCCCGGATGTGCCAGCCGGGGTCGCCTACAAGTTTGAGATCCGTGGCCATGATGGCGTCTTGCTGCCGTTGAAGGCCGATCCTTTTGCCCGACGCAGCGAGCTGCGCCCGAAGACGGCTTCGGTCACCGCCAACGAACTGCTTCAGGTCTGGGACGATTCGGCGCATCGCGAACATTGGGCAAGCGTCGACCAGCGCCGCCAGCCGATCTCCATCTACGAGGTACATGCCGGTTCCTGGCAGCGCCGCGACGACGGTTCGATGCTGTCATGGGACGAGCTTGCCTCGCGCCTCATCCCCTATTGCGTCGACATGGGCTTCACCCATATCGAATTCCTGCCGATCACCGAACACCCCTACGATCCGTCCTGGGGCTATCAGACCACGGGTCTTTACGCCCCGACGGCCCGCTTCGGCGAACCGGAAGGCTTTGCCCGTTTCGTCAACGGCTGCCACAAGGTCGGCATCGGCGTTATCCTCGATTGGGTGCCGGCGCATTTTCCGACCGACGAACATGGCCTGCGCTGGTTCGATGGAACCGCCCTCTACGAGCATGAGGACCCGCGCAAGGGTTTTCACCCCGACTGGAACACGGCGATTTACAATTTCGGCCGCACCGAGGTTCTCGCCTATCTGCTGAACAACGCACTCTACTGGGCGGAAAAATACCACCTGGACGGTTTGCGCGTGGATGCCGTCGCCTCCATGCTCTACCTCGACTATTCCCGCAAGCACGGCGAATGGATCCCGAACGAATATGGCGGCAACGAAAATCTCGAAGCCGTCCGCTTCCTGCAGTCGGTGAATACCCGGATCTATGGTGCACATCCCGGCGTCATGACCATCGCGGAGGAATCGACCTCCTGGCCGAAAGTATCCCAGCCGGTTCATGAAGGCGGCCTCGGCTTCGGCTTCAAGTGGAACATGGGCTTCATGCACGACACGCTGAGCTATCTCGCCCGCGAACCCGTGCACCGCAAATATCACCACAACGAGCTGACCTTCGGCCTGATCTACGCCTTCTCGGAAAACTTCGTCCTGCCGCTCTCGCATGATGAAGTCGTCCACGGCAAGGGATCGCTGATCGCCAAGATGTCCGGCGACGACTGGCAGAAATTCGCCAATCTGCGCGCCTACTATGCCTTCATGTGGGGCTATCCCGGCAAGAAGCTGCTGTTCATGGGCCAGGAATTCGCACAATGGAGCGAATGGAGCGAGGAGCGTGCCCTGGACTGGAACCTGCTGCAGTACCGCATGCATGAAGGCATGCGCCGCCTCGTTCGCGACCTCAATTTCACCTATCGCAGCAAGCCGGCACTCCACGCCCGCGACTGCGAGGGCGATGGCTTCGAATGGCTTGTCGTCGACGATTTCGAAAACTCGGTCTTCGCCTGGCTGCGCAAGGCGCCGGGCGAAAAGCCGGTTGCCGTCATCACCAATTTCACGCCAGTCTATCGAGAGAATTACACTTTGCGTCTGCCAGCTGAGGGGCGGTGGCGCGAGATATTGAATACCGATGCCGACATCTACGGCGGCAGCGGCAAGGGGAATGGCGGGCGTGTCCAGGCCGTCAATGCAGGCGGAGGCGTACATGCGATCATAACGCTGCCTCCGCTGGCGACCATCATGCTCGAACCGGAATTCTGAGATCACTACGGACAGGGAGGAATAAAAATGGTAGAAAAACGTTTCCAGCCGCTGGCACGCGATGCCATGGCCTACGTTCTTGCCGGGGGCCGCGGCAGCCGCCTGAAAGAACTGACCGACCGCCGTGCCAAGCCAGCCGTCTATTTCGGCGGCAAGACCCGGATCATCGATTTCGCGCTGTCAAACGCGCTCAATTCCGGCATCCGCCGCATCGGCGTCGCGACGCAATACAAGGCCCATTCGCTGATCCGCCACATGCAGCGCGGCTGGAACTTCTTTCGTCCCGAACGAAACGAAAGCTTCGATATCCTGCCGGCCTCGCAGCGCGTTTCCGAAACGCAGTGGTACGAGGGCACCGCGGACGCCGTCTATCAGAACATCGACATCATCGAGCCCTATGGTCCGGAATACATGGTCATCCTCGCCGGCGACCACATCTACAAGATGGACTATGAATGGATGCTGCAGCAACATGTCGATTCCGGCGCTGACGTCACCATCGGCTGCCTGGAAGTGCCGCGTATGGAAGCTGTCGGCTTTGGCGTCATGCACGTCGACGATAAGGATCAGATCATCGACTTCGTCGAGAAGCCGGCCGATCCGCCAGGCATCCCCGGCAACCCCGATTTCGCGCTCGCCTCGATGGGCATCTACGTCTTCCACACGAAATTCCTGATCGAATGCCTGAAGCGCGATGCGGCCGACCCAAATTCCAGCCGCGACTTCGGCAAGGACATCATTCCCCATATCGTCAAGAACGGCAAAGCCATCGCTCACCGCTTCACGCAATCCTGCGTTCGTTCGGATTTCGAGCGCGAGGCCTATTGGCGGGACGTCGGAACGGTGGACGCCTATTGGCAGGCCAATATCGACCTGACCGCCGTGGTGCCGGAGCTCGACATCTACGACAAATCCTGGCCGATCTGGACCTATGCCGAAATCACGCCGCCGGCCAAATTCGTTCATGACGACGAAGATCGCCGCGGCTCCGCCATCTCCTCGGTCATTGCCGGCGATTGCATCATTTCCGGCGCGAGCCTCTACAACAGCCTGCTCTTCACCGGTGTCCGCGCCAATTCCTACTCCAAGCTGGAAGGCGCCGTCGTGCTGCCGAGTGTCAAGATCGGCCGCCGCGCGCAGCTGAAGAATGTCGTCATCGACCATGGCGTCACCATTCCCGAAGGTCTGATAGTCGGTGAGGATCCGGAACTCGATGCCAAGCGTTTCCGCCGCACGGAAAGCGGCATCTGCCTCATCACCCAATCGATGATCGACAAGCTGGATTTGTAACCTATGAAGGTTCTCTCGGTTTCGTCCGAAGTCTTCCCCCTCATCAAGACAGGGGGCCTTGCCGATGTGGCCGGCGCCCTGCCTATTGCACTGAAGCCCTATGGCGTTGAAACCAAGACCCTCATCCCGGGCTACCCTGCGGTCATGAAAGCCATCCGCGATCCGGTTGCCCGTCTGGAGCTTCCGGACCTCCTTGGCGAGGCAGCCACCATTCTCGAGGTCGAGCACGCGGGAATTTCCTTCCTCGTGCTCGATGCGCCGGCCTATTACAGCCGCACCGGCGGCCCCTATGTGGATGCGACGGGCAAGGATTACCCCGACAACTGGCGTCGTTTCGCCGCGCTGTCGCTCGCCGGTGCGGAAATTGCCGCCGGCCTCCTGCCCGGCTGGCGGCCGGATCTCGTGCATGCGCATGACTGGCAGTCGGCCTTGGTGCCGGTCTACATGCGCTACTATCCGACGCCGGAGCTGCCGAGTGTGCTGACCATCCACAACATCGCATTCCAGGGCCAGTTCGGCGCCGACATCTTCCCCGGCCTGCGCCTGCCGGCCCACGCTTTCTCCATGGAAGGCATCGAATATTACGGCGATGTCGGCTTCCTGAAAGGCGGGCTACAGACGGCACATGCCCTAACCACCGTCAGCCCATCCTATGCGGAAGAAATCCTGACGCCGGAATTCGGCATGGGCCTCGAAGGCGTCATCGCCAGCAGGGCCTACAATCTCTACGGCATCGTCAACGGTATCGACGATGACATCTGGAACCCTGCGACCGATCCGATGATCGCGCAGACCTATAGCGCGGCGACGCTGAAGGATCGCGCCATCAACCGTCATCGGGTCGTCGAGCATTTCGGTCTCGACGACGATGACGGTCCGATCTTCTGCGTCGTCAGCCGCCTCACCTGGCAGAAGGGCATGGATATTCTGGCTGAAGTTGCCAGCGAGATCGTCCACATGGGCGGCAAGCTCGCAATTCTCGGCGCAGGTGATGCAGCGCTGGAGGGCGCGCTTTTTGCCGCAGCCGGCCGTCATCGCGGTCGCGTCGGTGTTTCGGCCGGCTACAACGAACCCATGTCGCACCTGATGCAGGCCGGCTGTGATGCGATTATCATTCCCTCGCGCTTCGAACCCTGTGGCCTCACGCAGCTTTATGGCTTACGCTATGGCTGCTTACCCATCGTTGCGCGAACGGGCGGGCTGAACGATACGATTATCGACGCCAACCATGCCGCGCTGCAGGCAAAAGTCGCGACCGGCATTCAATTTTCGCCCATCACCGCGGAGGGGCTTTTGCAGGCCGTGCGCCGTGCCATGCATCTTTTCCCGGATCGAAAGGTCTGGACGCAGATGCAAAAGCAGGGCATGAAATCCGACGTATCCTGGGGCAGGAGCGCAGAACGCTACGCCGCTCTCTACTCCAGTCTAGTCTCGAGAGGCGCTTAACCCGATGATTAAAACAGTACCCACCACCCCCTTCGCGGACCAGAAACCAGGTACTTCGGGCCTGCGAAAGAAGGTTCCGGTGTTCCAGCAGCCGAACTACGCGGAAAACTTCATCCAGTCGATTTTTGATTCGCTCGAAGGCTATCAGGGCAAGTGCCTGGTCATCGGCGGCGATGGCCGCTACTACAATCGCGAAGTCATCCAGAAGGCCATCAAGATGGCCGCCGCGAATGGCTTCGGCAAGGTGATGGTCGGCAAGGGCGGCATCCTCTCGACGCCCGCAGCCTCCAACATCATCCGCAAGTACAAGGCCTTCGGCGGTATCATCCTGTCGGCCAGCCACAATCCCGGCGGCCCGACGGAAGACTTCGGCATCAAGTACAACATCGGCAATGGCGGCCCCGCGCCTGAAAAGATTACCGACGCTATCTACGAGCGCTCCAAGGTGATCGAAAGCTACAAGATTGCCGATTTCCCGGATATCAACCTCGACCGCATCGGCCGCGAAGATATCGACGGCATGATCGTTTCGGTCATCGATCCGGTCGAAGATTATGCAGCCCTGATGGAAGAGCTGTTCGATTTCGGCGCCATCCGCAACCTGATCAGCCTAGGCTTCCGCATCTGCTTCGATGCGATGAGCGCCGTCACCGGCCCTTATGCCAAGGAAATCTTTGAAATCCGTCTTGGCGCCCCGGATGGATCGGTGCGCAACTTCCTGCCGCTGCCGGATTTCGGCGGCCATCATCCGGACCCGAACCTCGTCTACTGCAAGGAGCTCTACGACGACATGATGAGCGACGATGCGCCCGATTTCGGCGCAGCATCGGACGGCGACGGCGACCGCAATCTCATCATCGGCAAGGGCATCTACGTCACCCCGTCCGACAGCCTGGCGATCCTGGCAGCCAACGCCAACCTCGCTCCCGGCTATTCGCATGGCATCGCCGGCATCGCCCGTTCGATGCCGACAAGCGGCGCCGCCGACCGTGTTGCCGAAAAGCGCGGTGTCGGCATCTACGAAACGCCCACCGGCTGGAAATTCTTCGGCAACCTGCTCGACGCCGGCATGGCGACGATCTGCGGCGAGGAAAGCTCCGGCACCGGCTCCAACCATGTTCGCGAAAAGGATGGCCTTTGGGCCGTGCTGCTCTGGCTGAACATCCTTGCCGTGCGCGGCGAGAGCGTCATCGATATCGTGACGCAGCATTGGGCCGCCTATGGCCGCAACTATTATTCCCGCCACGACTATGAGGGCGTCGATACCGATGCTGCCAACGGCCTGATTGCAGCGCTGCGCGAAAAGCTGCCGACCCTGCCGGGCACGAAGTTCGGCGACCTCACGGTTTCCGCCGCCGACGATTTTGCCTATCACGATCCGGTCGACAAGTCGGTCAGCCAGCATCAGGGCATCCGCATCATGTTCGAGGGCGGCTCGCGCGTCGTCTTCCGCCTCTCGGGCACCGGCACGACGGGCGCAACGCTGCGCGTCTATATCGAGCGTTACGAGCCCGATTCGACCCGCCACAATATCGAGACCCAGGAAGCGCTGGCCGATCTCATCACGGCCGCTCAGGATATCGCCGACATCAAGGGCCGCACCGGCCGCGATGCACCGACGGTGATTACCTGACGGCAATTTGCAGAACCCCCTCACCCTGCCCTCTCCCCGAGGGGAGAGGAGGATTGTGCCTAAGGACCTTCTCCCCTCGGGGAGAAGGTGGATTTCGGTGATTGAGCGGAGCGAAATCGCCGAAAGACGGATGAGGGGGTTATCCGGGAGCGACGGCAAATTGCATCACGTTCGTTCCAACGTCCTAAAATGGAAAGCCCGCAAGACATGTCCGAACCGACAACCCGCTACCTTGGCGCCACCCTCACTGAATCCGGTGTCGAATTTGCTGTCTATTCTAGGCATGCTGAGCGGATAGAGCTTTGCCTGTTCGACGCCGAGGGCCACAAGGAAATCGCGCGTCTGCCGCTCGCCCGCGACGGCGATGAACACCGCCTCTTTGTGAAAGATGTGGGGGAAGGCACGCGCTACGGCCTGCGCGCCCATGGCACCTACGATCCCGATCGCGGCCTATGGTTCGACCCATCCAAGCTGCTTGTCGATCCCTATGCCAAGGAGATCGATCGGCCGTTTCGCTACGATCCGCGCCTTGGGGTCTACGGCGCCGATACGCAGGATCTCATGCCGAAGGCGATCGTCTCGCGCGATATCGCGGTGAAGCCAGCCAAGCCCTTGTTTCAGCCGGGCGGCCTGATCTACGAAATCGCGGTAAAGCCGTTCACCATGCTGCATCCCGATGTGCCGGCGAAACAGCGCGGCACGCTTGGCGCCCTCGCCCATCCCTCAATCATTGCGCATCTCAAGCGCCTGCAGGTCGACGCCGTCGAGTTGATGCCGATCACCGCATGGATCGACGAACGTCATCTGCCGCCGCTCGGCCTCACCAATGGCTGGGGCTACAATCCCGTTGCCTTCATGGCGCTCGACTCGCGTCTCGTACCCGGCGGCATGAAGGAGTTGCGCGAGACAGTTGCCGCCCTTCACGCCGAAGGCATCGCCGTCATCCTCGATCTCGTCTTCAACCATACGGGCGAGAGCGACCGTCAAGGCCCGACGCTATCCCTGCGCGGCCTCGATAACCCCACTTATTTCCGCAGCCTGCCGGATCAGCCCGGGACGCTTGTCAACGATACCGGCACGGGAAACACCGTTGCATGCGATCAGCCGGCGACACGCAAGCTCATCATCGACAGCCTACGGCATTTCGTCCGCAATGCCGGGATCGACGGTTTCCGCTTCGATCTCGCCACCGTGCTCGGCCGCAACGGCAAGGGCTTCGATCCGGAAAGCATGACGCTGCGCACCATGCTGGCGGACGAGGTGCTGCAGGATCGAATCATGATCGCCGAACCCTGGGACATCGGTCCAGGCGGTTATCAGCTCGGAAATTTCCCGGCACCTTTCCTCGAATGGAACGACCGCGCTCGCGACGACCTGCGCCGCTTCTGGCGCGGCGATGCCGGCATCGGCGATCTGGCAACGATCCTTGCCGGCTCTTCGTCCATCTTTGGCCGTGACGGGCGGACACAGACGCGCAGCGTCAACTTCCTCGCCGCCCATGACGGCTTCACCCTGATGGATCTCGTGTCCTACGAGAACAAGCACAATGAGGCCAATGGCGAGAACAATCGCGATGGTCACAACGAGAACTTCTCCTGGAACAACGGCATCGAGGGAAAAACGGATGATCCCTCGGTCCAGCGCAAGCGCCGCGCCGATATTGAAGCTATGCTGTCAACGCTCTTTGCCACGCGCGGCGCTATCATGCTGACGGCAGGCGATGAAGGCGGGCGCAGCCAGCAGGGCAACAACAATGCCTATTGCCAGGACAACGCCATCACCTGGATGGACTGGAAGACGCTGGACGAGGAACTGATCGGCCATACTGCCTGGCTCGCCGGCCTGCGCCGCCGCTTCACCGCCTTTGGCGACATGAATTTCTTCCGGGGTGATGGTGACGTGCTTTGGTTTTCAGGCGCAGGGACGCCAATGACGGTGCCGGATTGGGAGGCGCCAGGAGCGGCCGTGCTTGGCATGGCGCTGGAAACAGCGGATCGCGCGACGCATCGATCGACGCGACTCGCCATAATCTTCAATCGCGCCGCAGACGAACGCGCCGTTACATTGCCGGCTTCCGAGAGCGGCGGCTGGTCCCTGCTGACGACAGCAGGCGAAACGCCAGCCGGAGAGCAGATCGCTATTCCCGCCCGCGCTGTCGCCTTCCTTCTGGAAAACTGATCACGGTTGCACTTTCAGTCTCGATTCGCCAGAAAGGGCTTTGACGACACAGACTGACGAGGATGGCATGCCCGGCGAAATTTCGCTTGTTGAGATCATGAAGCTTGCGGGAACGGAGATCGGCGTTTCCGACTGGATCACCGTCGACCAGACGATGATCGACACTTTTGCCGATGCGACGCTCGATCACCAGTTCATCCACGTCGATCCCGAACGCGCCAAGGCGGAAACGCCCTATGGCGGCACCATCGCTCACGGCTTCCTGACGCTCTCGCTGCTTTCAGCGATGAACTACAGCGCCCTGCCGAAAATCCGCGAACAAACCATGGGCATCAATTACGGCTTCGAGAAGATCCGCTTCATGTCGCCGGTCAAATGCGGCGTGCGGGTCCGTGGCCGTTTCACGCTCGCCGAAACGCGGCTGCGCGGCGCCAATATGCTGATGCTGACTTATGACGTGACGGTCGAGATCGAAAACGAACGCAAGCCGGCACTGACAGCGACATGGACGACCATATCGCAGTTCGACCCCAAGGACAGACCGGAAGAGAGTTAAAGGCTCGCATCCTCCGCACCCTCGGCCAGAAGACCGAAGGCATAATCGGAGAAGGAGCGCCAGACTTCGACGCGGAATGTTTCCCCGTCGAGCCGCAGGATTACGACTTCCGCCTTGCCAAGCAGCGTGCGCGAGCAGGCGCCGACAGGAAATGCGCTGAGCGACACATCCTGCGGACAACCGGCAGCAAGCGTCGCCTCTGCTCCGGGGCCGGAGACGATGACAGCGGTATTGCGATGCGAGACATCGGTCGCCGAATGCAAGCCGCCTGACGACGCAGCCACGCCGACCAGCTCGACACCGTTTTCGTCGATGACGAGCCATTCGTCCGGGCCGAGCCACAGGGCGTGACGCCCATTGGCGCTGACCGAAGTCTTCGGCCGGGTCGGCAGTTGCAGGCCAAGCGCCTGCGAAAGACCGCCGACAGAATCGGCCGGAGCGCGCAGAGAAATACGGCTTGCGGGAGCAGCAGGCGTCAGCCGAACGGTCGAGGAACCGCCGTGGCGACCAACGAGCGGCAGTTTGCGGGTAGCGAGATCAGCCATTGATCCGGCCTCCTTCCTTGTCAAAGAACACCAGATCCGTCACCTCGACTGATATCGTCTTATCGGGCATCGGCACATAGAGCGTCTTGCCCATGCGCTCACGCCCGCCGGCAACCAGCGCGAAGGCGATGGAGCGGCCGAGATTTTCCGACCAATAGGCCGAAGTAACATGGCCGAGCATGGTCATCGGCTTCGGCTCATTCGGATCGGCGACGATCTGTGCGCCCTCCTCCAACACAACCTTCGGATCGCGCGTAATGAGGCCAACGAGCTGCTTGCGACCTTCCTTGACGAGATCCGGCCGCTTCAGGCCGCGAATGCCGACGAAATCGGTCTTCTTCTTGGACACGGCCCAGGCAAGGCCGGCATCGTCGGGCGTGACGGTGCCATCGGTATCCTGGCCGACGATGATGTAGCCCTTCTCGGCGCGCAGCACGTGCATGGTCTCCGTACCGTAGGCGCAGGCGCCCAGCGGTTCGGCGCGCGCCCAGACAGCTTCCCATACCGACTGGCCGTAATCGGCCGGCACGTTGATTTCGTAGCCGATTTCGCCGGTGAAGGAGACGCGGAACAGCCGCGCCGGCACGCCACAAATCTTGCACTCGGCGACACTCATATGCGGGAAGGCCTCGTTGGAGAGATCCTGTCCTTCGACGAGCGGCTCGATGATCTCGCGTGCCTTCGGACCTTGCACGGCGATGACGGCCCATTGCTCGGTGGTGGAGGTCAGCCACACCTTCAGATGCGGGAACTCGGTCTGCAGATAGTCTTCCATATGATGCAGCACGCGCGGCGCACCGCCGGTTGTGGTGGTCACGTGGAAGCGATCCTCGGCCAGACGCCCGACGACGCCGTCGTCATAGACGAAGCCGTCCTCGCGGGTCATGATGCCGTAGCGGCAGCGGCCGGGCTTCAACGTATCCCAGGCATTGGTGTAGATGAGGTTCAGGAACTCGGCCGCGTCCGGCCCGACCACTTCGATCTTGCCGAGCGTCGAGGCATCGAACACGCCAGCCACTTCGCGCGCCGTGCGGCATTCGCGATTGACGGCCTGGTGCATGGTCTCGCCGGCGCGCGGATAGAACCAGGCACGCTTCCAGTTGCCGACGTCTTCGAAGATCGCGCCATGCGCCTCTTCCCAGGCATGCATCGGGGTCTTGCGGGCGGGATCGAAGAGAGCCCCGCGCGAATGGCTGATGAGCGTGCCGTAAGTCACCGGCGTATAGGGCGCGCGGAAGGTGGTAAGGCCGACCTGTGGAATATCCTTGCCGAGCATTTCGGCGGCGATCGCCAGCCCGTGCATGTTGGAAAGCTTGCCCTGATCGGAGGCCATGCCGTTGGTGGTGAAGCGCTTGATGTGCTCGATGGAATGCATGCCTTCGCGCACGGCGAGACGAATATCCTTGGCGCAGACATCGTGCTGGAAATCGACGAAAGCCTTCGCATTCGTGTCCGGCCCGGCGCCTTCGGCCGCACCGATCATGCCGCCGGTCCACTCGAAAGCCTGCTCGGCGTGAAGCTGGATCTTCTCGCCTCCATTGGTGCTGCCCGTGGCGCGTGCCATCAGCTCACCGGCGGCCAGCGATTCCTCGATCGCCGCCTGCAGCCCATCCGTGCCGTTGCAGGCACCGACCGAAAGGCAATCCTGAACATAGGTGCCCGGCAGGAAACGCTGCTTCTCGGCATCGAATTTCAACTTGCCGCGCGATTGAGAAAAGAGATGAACTGAAGGCGTCCACCCGGCCGAAACCAGCAGGGCATCCACCGGGATCTTGCGGGTCGCCGAGCTGCCGTTGCGCGAGATGGTCATGGAAGAGACGCGCAGCTTGCCTGAGGTATCGACGACGGCATAGTCGGTCATCACCTCGATGCCCAGCCGTTTTGCCTCGGCCAACACAGCCTCACCCGGCCGCGCGCGGCTATCGACGATAGCAACGACGGACACGCCGGCGCGCTTGAGATCGAAGGCAGCTTCATAGGCCGAGTCATGCGCCGTATAGACGCCGATCTTCGCACCAACGGCGACGCCATAATGGTTGAGATAGGCCCGTGCCGCAGACGCCAGCATGATGCCCGGACGGTCGTTGTTCGGGAATACCATGTGGCGTTCGATGGCGCCCGTTGCCAGGATGGCGCGCTTGGCGCGGACCTGCCACAGGCGCTCGCGCGGCAGGTCACGGCCCGGCTTCGCCAGATGGTCGGTCACCCGTTCGGCAAGGCCGAAGAAATTGTGGTTGTAATAGCCGAAGGCGGTCGTGCGGGTCAGCACCTGGACATTCGGCATCGCCTTGAGCTTGGCGACGGTAGCCTGCGCCCACTCATATCCTTCGGCGCCATCGATCTTGATGCCGGTATCGAAACGGAGCGCGCCGCCGACCTCAGGCTGCTCATCGCAGAGGATGACCTTGGCGCCGGTTTCAGCCGCGGCGAGTGCCGCGGAAAGGCCGGCAACGCCGGCACCGACGACGAGAACGTCGCAATGCGCATAACGGCTGGCATAGTGATCCGGATCTTCTTCCGTCGGCGCAACACCGAGACCAGCGGCACGACGGATGAAGGGCTCGTAAATATGCTTCCAGGCCGTCTTCGGCCACATGAAGGTCTTGTAGTAGAAGCCGGCGGCAAAGAAGGGCGACATCAGATTGTTGACGCCGCCGATATCGAAGGCGAGCGACGGCCAGCGGTTCTGCGACTGCGCCTTCATGCCGTCGAAGACTTCCTGAACGCTGGCGCGTACGTTCGGCTGACGCCGCGCCGCATCGCGGGAGATATCGAGCAGCGCGTTCGGCTCTTCGGCTCCGGCCGACAGGATGCCGCGCGGACGGTGGTACTTGAAGGACCGGCCGACAAGATGGACGCCATTGGCAAGCAGCGCAGAGGCGACGGTATCGCCTTCGAGCGCAGTATAGGTCTTGCCGTCAAAAGTGAAGCGAGCGGTTCTGGCCGGCGTCAGACGCCCCTTGCCCGCGATACGATTGGCGCCGCTCATTCAACGAATCCCTCTGTTTGTGCCGTCTGTTCTTGTTCGTTCTGTTGCTGCGCTGCCGGCTCGGAAACGCCAGGCTTAAGCGTCGCGGGGTCGGGCTTCGGCTCGCCGGCCTTGTAGGTTCGGTAGAAGTGATCGCTCACGGTATCGCGCGCCGCATTGAAGAAGCGGCCGCAACCATGGATGTGCCGCCAGCGCTCGAAGATCAGCCCCTTCGGATTGTCGCGCAGGAAGAAATATTCCTCGAATTCTTCGTCCGAGATTCCGGCAATATTGGCCGGCCGCACGATATGCGCGTCGCCGGCGTTGCGGAATTCAAGTTCCGAACGCTCTTCCTCGCAATAGGGGCAGTAAATCAGCAGCATCGTTTTCTACCTGTGTTAAAGCTCGGAGCCTGTAAGGCTTGTGCCGGGAGGCTGCGCGCAAAGCTGCCGTCCCATGATGACGAAAGGTGTTATGCGCTTCAGCAGCGCCTCCAGCGATCCATAGGGTCTCAGCACATTGGTCATCCCAAGATTGACCAGGCTCATGCCCAGCAGGTCGGTATCGATTACAAACGCCCTGGCCGCCTCTGGCGTCGGGTCCGGCACGAAATAGACCGTTGGTTCGCTCAGCACCTTGGCGCAGAGCAACATTCCGCTTTCGGCCACGAAGGGCCAGTCAGCCTCGTCCTTTGCCTTGTGGATCACCTGCACGCGAAAATCCTTGGCTCCCGGAATAAGGTCACTGACTTCGGTCGCGATCGCTCCGACCGGCAAGGAAAGCCCCGCCGCAAGAACGATCCCGACCGCCGCCGGCATCAGTGCGCCACGGCGGCGGCTGCCGCCTCATCGATCAGGCGGCCGGTGCGGAAGCGATCCAGCGTCAGGCCAGCATTGAACTTATGTGGCTCGTCGCGTGCAATGAGATGCGCAAACAGATTGGCCGAACCCGGCGTCGCCTTGAAGCCACCCGTACCCCAGCCGCAATTGACATAGAGCCCGGGAACCGGCGTCTTCGACTGGATCGCCGAACGGTCCGGCGTATTGTCGACGATGCCGCCCCAGGAACGCATCATCTTCACACGACGGAACATCGGGAAGAGCTCGCAGATCGCATCCAGCGTATGGGTGATGATCTGCAACCCGCCGGTCTGGCTATAGGAATTGTACTGGTCCGTGCCCGCGCCGATGACGAGCTCACCCTTGTCGGACTGCGAGATATAGGCGTGCACCGTGTTTGACATGACGACGCAGGGGAAGATCGGCTTCAGCGGCTCGGAAACAAGCGCCTGCAGCGGGCTCGATTGCAGCGGCACGCGTACGCCGGCCATCTGCATGACGACGGTGGTGTGGCCGGCTGCGGAAACGCCGATCTTCTTGGCGCCGATGAAGCCCTTGGTGGTATCGACACCCGTCACGCGGCCATCCGGCCCGCGGCGAATGGCGGTCACTTCGCAATTCTGGATGATGTGCACGCCGCGATCGGAAGCAGCGCGGGCATATCCCCACGCCACCGCATCGTGGCGGGCCGTGCCGCCGCGGCGCTGCAGGGCGGCGCCGTTGATCGGATAGCGCGCCGTCTTGGAAATATCGAGCGGCGGACAATAAGCCTTGGCCTGTTCCGGCGTCAGCCACTCATTGTCGATGCCATAGAGACGGTTGGCGTGGATATGCCGCTTGAAGGACTGCTGGTCGTGCACATTATGCGACAGCATCATCACGCCGCGCGGCGAATACATGACATTATAATTGAGATCCTGAGACAGCCCCTCCCAGAGCTTCATCGAATGCTCGTAGATGTGCATGCTCTCTTCATAGAGATAGTTCGAGCGGATGATGGTCGTGTTGCGGCCGGTATTGCCGCCGCCGAGCCAGCCCTTCTCGATGACGGCGACATTGGTGATGCCGTGCTCCTTGGCGAGATAGTAGGCCGCACCCAGGCCATGACCGCCAGCGCCGACGATGATGACGTCATACTCCTTGCGCGGCTCTGGCGAGGTCCATTGCGCCTCCCAGCCCTTGTGAGCCCGCATCGCTTCCCGTGCCACGGCAAAAACCGAGTATTTACGCATTCGCCCTCAACTCCTTCAGGCAAGACGCCCTTTTTTGTGGGTCATACAAATCGCAAATCGAAAACCGACACAACGGCTCTTTTGCGACGCATTCAGGACCGTCTTTCGACACGGTTAAAATTGCCAATCAGCCGAGTGGCCTGCCCGTGACTGCTTGGCAGATCTATTTGCGCTGCAGATGGCAGACCTTCACCCGCCCGCCATGGCCATCCTTGCGCCAGACACATCCGTCATTCCGCGGCTTTCCCTTGTAAAGGTAAATTCTCGCCCGGTGCTTGTTGTCAAAGGTCTGATTGGAAAAATCGTGGCCGCCGACCCGCACATTCTTGCCAAAGCGGACTTCGCCGGCAGCGACAGGCGCGAGCGCCCCAGCAAGAACAATGAGCGCCAGTATGGTTGGCACAAACAGCCTTCCGACGACAGCAAAGCCGAGCGATTTCATAAGGTGATTCCCCCTTGCTCCGAACGGTTGCTTCCGATGATGCAATCGCCGCAGTACACGAATGACTGTGATCCGACATACTCACATAAGCATGTCAATGTCGCAAAGATCGGGGTCGGCCGATGGCTTAATCAACAGCTTCGATGAAGCGTCACAAACGCGGCCGGCTGAATTCGGTACTCGACAACTAGCTTTTTCCTCTGCAAACTCACGATCTGGCTAGACTTTGACAAACCGATCTGCTATCTCGCCTAACCAATCGCAAGGCTGCGGCTGCGCGAACGTTATATTTTTGCCTCCTGGCGCTGCCGTCGCCGCTGGCATCAACCAAACCAAAGGAACGTGATTCTCGTGCAGGTACTTGTCCGCGATAACAATGTCGACCAGGCTCTCCGCGCTCTCAAGAAGAAGATGCAGCGCGAAGGTATTTTCCGCGAAATGAAGATGCGCGACTACTATGAAAAGCCGTCGCAGAAGCGTGCTCGCGAGAAGGCTGAAGCTGTTCGTCGCGTTCGCAAGCTTGCTCGCAAGCGCGCTCAGCGCGAAGGCCTTGTTGCCAAGTAATCGCCGTTTTTTCGACGTTTTCAGATGCATGTGTGGCGGGGGCGAGTCGTTCGCCGCCGCCTTTTTGATTTATTCTCTACGCAAATCGGATTAAATCAGAACAGCCTGATATGACGCATGGGGAAAGCGAACCCGATAATGGCAATGACGACTTCCGTAAAGTTCCGCACTTCGAACCTCTCCTTATTTGTTTCGAAGCGCGCCGCGGCTCTGCCTGCCTTGGCGATACTTGCCGCAATCAGCCTTTCCGGCTGCCAGACTGCCACCACAGATAACGTGATCCAGATCGACAAGGCGCAAGGCTCGTCGGAAAATATCGCCTCGCTGACGTCGGTCATCAATGCCAATCCGCAGGATCCGGAAGGCTACAATGTGCGTGGCACGGCCTATGGCCGCGGCGGTGATTTCAACCGCGCCCTTGCCGACTTCAATCAGGCGATCCAGCTCAATCCGAAGTTCTATCAGGCCTATGCCAACCGCGCGCTCATCTATCGCAACATGGGCAAGCTGCCGGAAGCGGTTGCGGACTATAACGCGGCGCTGCAGATCAACGGCAATTACGATGTCGCCTATATCGGCCGCGGCAATCTCTACCGCCAGGCCGGCCGCGACAACGATGCCTTCAATGACTATTCGAAGGCCATCAGCCTCGGCACCACGGACGGCCGCGCCTATAACGGCCGCGGCGTGATCTACCAGAAGCGCAATCAGCAGGATAAGGCGATCGACGATTTCTCCAAGGCGATCTCGCTATCGCCGAACTCGCCGGAGCCTTACAACAGCCGCGGCATCTCCTATCTCGCGCAGAACGACGACGACAACGCTTTTGCCGATTTCAACCATGCGATCGAGCTGAACAACAAGCTCGCCGAATCCTGGGCAAACCAGGCCTTCGTCTATGAGCGCAAGGGCGACAAGGCGAAAGCCCGCCGCTCCTATCAGCACGCGGTCAATCTCGATCCCAACTATCAGCCGGCCAGGGACGGCCTGGCGCGTGTCGGCGCCGGCGCCTGACACAAAGCCACATCGCGGCAAGACATCCAGCCGCCGGCGATCCTTCGCCCGGCGGCTTTTCTTTGCCTTGTCGAACGCTTAGTCTCGGCTCACCCGTTCAAGCGAGACAAAGACATGCCCTCCCCACAAAAAGTCATCGTCGTCGGCGCCGGAATCATCGGTGCCTCCATCGCCTGGCATCTGAGTCGCAAGGGCGCATCCGTGACGGTGGTCGCTCAGAAGACCGGCGGCGTCGCAACTCCGAACTCCTTTGCCTGGATCAATGCGAGCTGGGGCAATCCGGAATTCTATTTCCAGGTCCGTCGCCGATCGATGGCCGAATGGTCGCGGCTACAAGACAACCTGCCGGATCTTCCCTTGTCCTGGTGCGGCGGCCTCTCCTGGGATCTGCCGGAAGCAGAGCTCGATGCCTATGCGGCACAACATCATGGCTGGGGTTATGGCATACAGCCGGTCAACCGAGCGACGAGCGCAATGATCGAACCGAACCTCGCCAATCCGCCAGACTATGCCCTGCATGTTGCCGAGGAAGGCGCCGTCGAACCTGTTGCCGCCGCCAAGCTGCTGCTGGAGGATGCTCGCCGTCAGGGCGCGAGCCTATTATCCGGCGTCGAGGTCGCGGGCCTGCTCAGAGAGGGAGAGCAGGTTGTCGGCATCGAAACGAGTGAAGGGCCGATGCAGGCCGATCATGTCGTTCTGGCCGCCGGTGCGGGCACGCCAGCACTTGCGGCCTCGGCGGATGTTCTCGTGCCGCTGGAAACGCCTCCAGGGCTTATCGTCCATTCCCGCCCCGTGCAGAAAATGCTGAATGGTCTGGTGATGGCGCCGGAACTGCATTTGCGCCAGACGGCAGAGGGGCGAATCATCGCCGGCGGCGACTTCGGCGGCACCGATCCCGGCAGCGATCCACAAGCGGCAGCCGACGATCTTTTCGCCAGGGTCAAAACGACATTGAAACGCGGCGAGGCGCTGGAGCTTGATTTCTACACCATCGGCTATCGCCCGACACCGAAAGACGGCCTTCCGGTTCTGGGTGGTGTCGACGCGGCACCTGGCCTCTACCTCGCAGTTCTCCACTCCGGCGTCACGCTGGCGCCGCTCGTCGGCCTGCTCGCCGCGCAGGAAATCGTCGATGGTGGCGAAGCTCCCGAGCTTGCATCCTTCCGTCTCTCACGCTTTACCTAGCTCGGACACAAGACCTGCCAGCGCAACTTCAGGGATGCATTGCCACAGTCGTAAATACCCGAGATCGCTTACGATTTCGCAATAATGACTTTTCAGATGTTGCAAGGAAAATTACCGAGCCCTAACATGGCGCTTCAGGAGCATGTAGCTCGATGATCTGGGCACGGGGGCGCTTGGCATGATGACCAATATCATTCTCTTCGCGTTTGCCAGCGCGTCGGACCCTCATGGAGGCACGATCGGTTGATCGCTCCATGAGGAAGCCGCATTTTCCGAAAGCGTCGATTGGTGCCTATCTGATCGCCATAGCCCTGGCGATCGCCTTGCCTATTCTCGCCTTCGTCGCGCTGCTTCTGGTCCAACTCGAGGATAATGAACGCGATGCTTTGAAGGGCGACACAGTTCAGGATGCGCAGGCGCTTTCGCGCGTCATCGATCGCCAGTTGCAGGACATGGCGACGACGCTGCGCCTTCTGTCTTCCTCGCCGGAACTTGAGCGCAACGACATCGCCACCTTCTTCGCCCGCACGGAAACGGTATTACGCACGGATTCGCTTTTCGTGCTGCTTATGGAAAAGGACGGCCAGCTTCGGCTGAATACCCGTTGGCCGCTTGGCAAGCCACTCGGCAAGACCGGCAACATCGCCGCGCTTCAATCGGCACTGAACTCCGGCCGCATCGAGGCATCCGATGTCTTCATAGGCTCGACCGCCCGCCGCTGGGTCTATAACGTCACCCTGCCCCTCGAACATTCGCCGGCCGGCGCCGCTTTGGCGGTAACACAGGATGCCGACGAGCTCGCCAAGCTCGTGACGACGGAAGCCTTGCCACCCGGCTGGTCTGCCGCCGTTCTGGACAAATCCGGACATGTCGTTGCCGCCGGTGGCCCGACGACCCTCGCCCCGGGCGACGCATTCAATAAGAACATCCTGCCGAAACTGATCGCATCCAGCGGCGTCTATCAGGATGACAAGGTTCTGCCGAACGCGGTGCTCGGTTACGCGCAAATCTCAGGCTGGTCCTGGAAGGCCGTCGTCTGGGGTCCGATCGCCTCCGCGCAGGCTTCGCTGATGAGCACCTGGCGCTTTCTGATCTATGGCGGTGTGACGCTGCTACTGGTTGCGCTGATTGCCGTCTATGCCCTGGCACGTCAGGTGCGCACCACCATACAGGATATTGCCGACATGGCGGACCGCATGGGCCGCGGCGAGATCGTGGCACCGATCGACACCAGCGTCATCGAGGCAAACCAGGTGGCTGTCGCGCTTTCCAACGCCTCCTTCGACCGCAGCGTCACCGAGGACCGGCTGCATTTCGTCATGCACGAGCTCGTCCACCGCACCAAGAATCTGCTGGCGCTCGCGCAGGCAATGACGCGTCAGCTCGCGCGGCAGACTGATAGCGTCGATACTTTCCAGCGAGCTGTCGCCGATCGGCTCGAAGGCTTGGCGCGCTCGATTGAGGTGCTGACCAGCGAACAATGGTCCGGCGTGTCGCTTCGCCGCGTGATCGACATCCACCTTGCGACTTTCCTGCAGGGACCCCAGCAACTAGACGTTCTCGGCAATGACTTCCTGCTGAAGCCGGAAGCGGTGCAGAATCTCGGCCTGGTCCTGCACGAGCTTGCCACCAATTCGGTCAAATATGGCGCGCTTTCCGCGCCGGAAGGCAAGATCACCATCGAATGGACGAACGAAGCCGCTGAAACCGGCACCAAGATTCGCTTCGTCTGGACCGAAAGCGGCGGTCCGCCGGTCAAGCCGCCGAGCGACACCGGCTTCGGCACCACCGTCACGAAAACCCACGCCGCGGCATCCTTCAGCGGCCATGTCGAGGTCGATTTCCGCCCGGCTGGCCTCGTCTGGATACTGACCGCACCGCGCAGCATGATGGAACGTCAAAGGAACTGAGAGCGGAAACATCGCTCTTGCGGGCGCAGCGGCAGCCTACTCGTTCATCGCCTTGACGATTTCCTCGGTTACTTTCTTCGCATCGCCAAGCAGCATCATCGTGCCATCCTTGTAGAACAGCGTGTTGTCGATACCGGCATAGCCGGAGCCGAGCGAGCGCTTGACGAAGAGGCAGGTTTTCGCCTTGTCGACGTCGAGGATCGGCATACCATAGATCGGCGAAGTCTTGTCGTCGCGCGCCGCCGGATTGGTGACGTCGTTGGCGCCGATGACATAGGCGACATCGGCCTGGGCGAATTCCGAATTGATGTCCTCGAGTTCGAACACCTCGTCATAGGGCACATTGGCCTCGGCGAGCAGCACGTTCATGTGACCCGGCATACGGCCGGCGACAGGATGAATGGCATATTTCACCTCGACACCATGCGCCTTCAGCCTGTCGGCCATTTCGCGTAGCGCATGCTGGGCCTGTGCCACCGCCATGCCATAGCCGGGCACGATGATGACCTTGGATGCGTTCGCCATCAGATAGGCGGCATCCTCGGCCGAACCGAGCTTCACCGTCTTGTCGGAATTGTCGGTCCCGCCCGAGGCCGTCTCGCCGCCGAAACCGCCGAGAATGACCGAAATGAAGGAGCGGTTCATGCCCTTGCACATGATGTAGGACAGGATCGCACCCGAGGACCCGACGAGCGCGCCGGTGATGATGAGCGCGAGATTGCCGAGCGTAAAGCCGATGCCGGCGGCAGCCCAGCCGGAATAGGAATTCAGCATCGACACAACGACGGGCATGTCGGCGCCGCCGATCGGCACGATCAGCAGCACGCCGAGAAGCAACGACAGCGCAACGATGGCCCAGAAGGCGAGATGACTCTCGTTCGCCGCCAGGCTGATGATGGAGACCACGATCAGCACGAGCAAAGCGGCATTGATGATATGGCGGTTCGGCAGCAGGATCGGCTTGCCGGACATACGCCCGTCGAGCTTCAGGAAGGCGATGATCGAACCGGTGAAGGTCAGCGCGCCGATCGCGGCGCCGATCGCCATCTCGATGCGGGCTTCGGTGTGAATGTGGCCGATTTCACCGATGCCGAACGAAGACGGCGTATAGAGCGCAGAAGCGGCGACGAGGACGGCCGCAAGACCGACCAGCGAATGGAAACCTGCCACGAGCTGAGGCATCGAGGTCATCGGAATGACGCGCGCAATGTAAGCACCTGCCCCGCCGCCGATGGCAAGGCCGAGAACGATCAGCACGAAACCGCCGAAGGATGGCGTCGCCAGCACCAGCGTCGTGGCGATGGCGATGCCCATGCCGACCATGCCGTAGAGATTGCCGCGCCGGCTGGTGGCCGGATGCGACAGGCCGCGCAGCGCCAGGATGAACAGAACGCCGGAGACGAGATAGAGGAAAGCTGCGATATTGCTCAGCATGCCGCCCTCACTTGTCCTTCTTCTTGTACATCGCCAGCATGCGCTGGGTGACAAGGAAGCCGCCGACGATATTGACCGAGACGAGAACCAGCGCCACGAAGCCGAAGCCCGTGGCAAGGCCGCTCGCCGAAATGCCCACGGCCAGCAGTGCGCCGACCACGATGACCGAGGAAATGGCGTTCGTGACCGCCATCAGCGGCGTATGCAGGGCCGGCGTCACCGACCATACGACATAATAGCCGACGAAGATCGCCAGCACGAAGATGGCCAGTTGAAAGACGAAAGGATCGATCGCTCCACCGGCTGCGGCACTGGCAACCTCGGGCGCCTGTGCTGCGGCGGCCGTAACGGCGGCAACGGCATCATTCAGTTGCTGGAGTGCCTGGTCCATTGCTTGGCTGGCCATCTCAGAGATCTCCCTTCTTGATCGTCGGCTGGTCGGGATCGACGAAATTCGGGTTCACGACCTCGCCGCCATCGGTCAGCATCGTCGCCTTGATCAGCTCATCGGTGCGGTTGAGGGCAAGGCTCTTCGTATCGTTGTCGACCATCGTCTCCAGGAAGGTAACGAGGTTCTTGGCGTAGAGGGCCGAGGCGCTGGCCGCGATCCGCCCGGCCATGTTGGGATATCCGACCACCTTGACGCCCTCGACATCGGCGATCTTGCCGTATTCGGCCCCCTCGATATTGCCGCCGCGTTCGACCGCGAGATCGACGGCCACGGCGCCGGGACGCATCGCCTTCAGCATGTCGCGCCCGACAAGGCGCGGCGCCGGCCGGCCCGGAATGAGCGCCGTGGTGATGACGATATCCTGCTTGGCGATATGATCGGCGACGAGCGCCGCCTGTTTCGCCTGATACTCCTTCGACATTTCCTTGGCATAGCCGCCGGCAGTCTCAGCTGCCTTGAACTCCTCGTCCTCGACCGCGACGAATTTTGCGCCGAGCGAAGCGACCTGCTCCTTCGCAGCCGGCCGTACGTCCGTCGCCGAAACGAGCGCGCCCAAACGCCGTGCGGTGGCGATCGCCTGCAACCCGGCAACGCCGGCACCCATGACGAAGACCTTTGCCGCCGGCACCGTGCCCGCTGCCGTCATCATCATCGGCAGCGCCCGGTCATAGACGGCAGCAGCCTCGATCACGGCCTGATACCCTGCGAGATTGGCCTGCGACGACAAGACGTCCATCGACTGCGCGCGGGTGATGCGCGGCATCAGCTCCATGGCGAAGCTTGTCAGCCCTGCGCGCGCCATCTCCGCAAGAGCGGCCTCGTTGCCATAAGGGTCCATGATGGCGATGACGATCGCGCCGCTCTTGTAGCCGGAGATCTCCTTGCTAGTCGGACGTCTCACCTTGAGAATGACATCCGCCGCCTTCGCATCCTTGATGGAACCGATCCGTGCGCCGACGGCTTCATATTCGGTATCCGGAATGCGCGATAAAGCCCCCGCACCGGCTTCGATCACCACGTCGAAACCCAGGTTCTTCATCTTCTTCACCGTCTCGACGGAAGCCGCAACACGCGTCTCCTCCGCCACGCTTTCCTTGGCCACGAAAACCAGATTGCTCAACGACGACACCTCGCATCAGACGGCGCCGCTCCCGAATGCGGCGGCGCTGTAGTCTGCAGAATCATGGGAAAGCGCGGGCGATTGGCCCGGCATCGGTCAGCGCTGCAATATCAGCGCAACAGGACGACGCTGGCGATGGTCAGAACAATGAATATCAGGACGCCGCCGAGGAAACCGGCATGGCCAAAGAAACCGGCCGCCATGGCAATCAACAATGCGGCGACGATCGCAGATCCGACCTTGGCGCCCGAGATGAAAAGATTGTAGGTCTTCTCATGCTCCTTGTAGTCCATGGGAGCGCCCACTTCGGCGGGTCCAGTATGATGTTCGGCCATTCAGAATTCTCCCCTCAATCCTCTCCGCCGACAGACGATATAACTGCCAGCTGGAGCTCGTCCTCAAAAGTTGTGACACCCCGCAACGGGATGCCGCAACCAATTTCCTCCACCGAGGGGTTACACAAAGCGAGGAAAAATGCAATGCACGAGAAGGTCGCAGGCGGGCGTTGGCTGACGGAATCGCCAGGGATTTCGAAGACGCCCGCATCGAAACGATGACGCCGGCTAGGTCGTGACATCGGACGGCAGGATTCTGCCGGCGCCCGGCTGCCGCCGGTTGAGACTGGCCACTCTCTCGATGACCTGCTCCTGCGGCACCGGCGGCGAAAATACATAGCCTTGGATGATATCCGCCAGGTTCCGCTCGACCACCAATGCCAGCTGCTCCAGCGTCTCGACGCCTTCGATCACGATATGAAGGCTGAGCGCGCGGGAAAGATCGACGATACCGCATAGCAGCTTGAAACGGCGGCTATCCGTCGTGATGCCACGAACGAAAGACCTGTCGATCTTCACGACATCCACAGGCAGGGTATCGAGATAGCTGAGGCTCGAAAATCCCGTTCCGAAATCGTCGATCGCAATCGTGATGCCTTTGGCGCGCAGATCGGCGAGGATGGAGCGAACGGTCGCCACCTCATCCATCAGGCAGCTTTCAGTAACCTCGAGATGCAGGCGGGATGGCTCCAATCCTGACGCATCAAGCGCCGCCATGACGATTTTGACAATCTCGCCATTGCGCAGATCCTGCGCCGAGAGATTGACGGAAACCGCGAGCGGCGCAGGCCATGAAGCACAATCGTTGCAGGCTTGGTTGACCATGAAGCGAGTGATGCCGGCGACGATGCCCATTTCCTCGGCAACCTGTACGAAAAGATCGGGCGGGACTGAGCCCTTTTCCGGATGAATCCAGCGTGCAAGCGCCTCGCAGCATTCGATGCGGGAGCCATCGGGCGTGAACATCGGCTGATAGACGGCCTGAAGCCTGCCGGTTTCCACCGCCTCGCGCAAATCATCCTTCAGCTTCTGCCGCTCGACATAGCGTGCGTCCATCTCCTCCTCGAAGGCGCTGCAGCCGCCCTTCAGCCGCGATTTGGCATCGAAAAGCGCGAGATCGACCTTGATCTGCCACTCCTCCGGGCGAAACTCCCGGCTGGACACGGTCATGTATCCGCCGCTGACGGAAATCCGGAAACTGCTGTCTACCACGCTGTAGGTGCCGGCCATTGCCGCATGCAGGGTGCGGATGCGGGCATCGATATCAGGAGCATCGTCTTCATTCGGAAAGAACAGCACGAATTGATCGCCGACAAGACGAGCGGCAATCGCTGCGGCGCCGACAAGCTGCTTCAGGCGCTCGGCTATGGCGACCAGTAGGCGGTCCCCGGCAACGTGCCCCTTGGTATCGTTGACGTGCTTGAAGTCATCGATATCGAGAACCAGAATGCCGATGCGGCTTTCCCGCTTGCGCGCAGCCAGCCTCTCCTTGACCAGATCCATGAAATATTCGCGATTCGGCAGCCCCGTCAAAGGGTCGTAGCGCACCATATGCAGGATCTTGCGCTCTGCCCGAACGCGCACCGTCACATCTTCGAAAATCAGGATCACGATTCCGTCGGCGCGACGGCTGGCCGAAAATTCCAGGAACTGATCCTCGTTGAATTGAATGAGCGTTCGCGACAGCGTGCCGCTGACGAGCTGTGCCAGCTGCCGCTGGATAAGTCCGGGCAGCGATCCGTCGATGAAGGCATGGCGCGCGCCGTAGCGCAGAACGACATCGAATTCGCAGTCCTTGAGCCGCTGCGGATCGGCAAAATTAAGGAGCTCGCATGCCTTGCGATTGACGACCAGAATGCGGTTCTGGGCATCAAGCATGAACAGCCCATGCGTCATGCTGTTCAGCGCGGTGTCGAACCTGTCGGCCATCAGCGATATCTCGCGCGAAGCGATGATGTTCCGGTAGAGAAATTCGCGCATGCCATTCGCCATTGCGCGTGTCGTCAGCCCAAACGGAATGAGCATGAGGGAGGCGATTGCCTTGTAAGGTTGCTGCAGCAGCAGGCAGGCAATGATGATCGGCACGCAGCAGCACAGAATCTGAAGATCGACCGCGCGAGGCGAACCATAGTTGCGGCCGACGATCGACACCATCGACGCCATCGTGACGGCGACGCAGATGAATTCCGCCAGCGGATTCTGCAGGATGAGGATGGCATAGCCGCTGCCGATGCCGAGGATGGCCGCCGTCGCCGCCGCGCCGATCACATAGCGCGTTTCCCAGCCGGCAATATCGACGCGCGTAAGATCATTCTTATCCGCGGCGTCGAACAGCCGGAACAAATGGATGCGTAAGCCAAAGACAACCGCAATCGCCACGCAAAAGGCCAGATAGATGCCGGCATGCGTGCTCAGGAAAACAAGGACATATGTCAGGATATGAACGAACACGCCCGTAAAGAGCGTTTTGCGATTTCCGAAAAGCGAACTGACGAACGACAGATAAACATCCGTCGGCACGGTGTCCGGGCTTGGAGGCTTCATTCAGACTTCCCCTGATGCGGCGGACACCCTAGTGGAAACCCTTTAAAATTTACTTGCCCGAACAGAGCCCATTCGGACAGATTTTCCAGTCAAAGCGGCAGCTTAAGTTGAAGCTGGATCATGATCAGCACTGCACTGGCACAATGATTCCCGGCTCCTCCCGAGACGGATATAATATTTAAATCACTAATAAAGAAAACAATATATCTCAAAAGACTTATGAAATACGATTACAGCTTGCCCGCCCGCTGCTGGATCATCATGAAGGTATCGAAAGTATACTCGGAAAGCTGCATCCAAAGATAGGAATCCTTCTTGTAGGCGACTTGATCCTCATAGATGCGCTTGAAATAATCATTCGATTTGGAAAGATCAGCATAAAGCGCGCCGGCTGCCTGGAAGCAGGCCTCCATGATCTCCTGGCTGAAAGGTCTGAGCGTCACCCCCTGCTGCACGATATCCTTCAGCGCCTGGGGATTTTTGACGTCGTATTTCGCCAGCATGTTGGTGTTGGCGAAGGCGCAGGCGTCGCCGAGAATTGTCTGATAGCTTTTCGGCAGGGCATTCCATTTTTCCAGATTGAAGAAGGCATGCACCACCGCGCCACCTTCCCACCAGCCAGGATAATAATAATATTTGGCGATCTTCTGCAGGCCGAGTTTCAGGTCGTCATAGGGGCCGACCCATTCGGCCGCATCGACCGTACCCTTGCTCAGCGCATCATAGACACCGTTGACCGCAATATCCTGTTGCGGGACGACGCCGATCTTCTCGATCACCTTGCCAGCCAGGCCGGCGATGCGCATCTTCAGCCCCTTGAGATCGTCGAGCGTATTGATTTCCTTGCGAAACCAGCCGCCCATCTGCGCGCCGGTATTGCCTGCGGGAAGCCCCAAGATACCCTGCGTCGCGTAGAACTCGTTCATCAGCTTGTTGCCGTCGCCCTGGTAGAACCAGGCATTGGTCAGCCGGGCGTTGAGGCCGAACGGCAGCGCCGTGCCGATGGCATAGGTCGGATCCTTTTGCCAGAAATAATAGGAGCAGGTGTGCGCGGCATCGACGGCGCCGGCGCTGACCGCATCGGCCGCCTGCGCACCAGGAACGATCTCACCGGCCTCATAGGTCTGGATGACGAAATTGCCGTTGGTCGCGTCGGAGACATGCGCGGCAATATCCTCCGCGCCGCCATAAATCGTGTCCAGGCTCCTGGGGAAGGAGGAGGTCATCCTCCAGGTGATCTTCGGATATTCCTGCGCAAGAGCCGGGCTCGCAAGCGCGGAAGCGGCAGCACCTGCGCCAACAGCTCCTGCCCGCCTGATGAAGGAACGGCGATCCATCGAATTCTCCCATACGGACGGCATTGCTGGGGAACGGCGCGTCCCCCGTCACGGCGCAAGCGATGGAACTAACCATGCCGCACCCGGTCTTTCAAGTTTGCTCTTGCACCGCATTATGGCGATTCCTGTACATCGGCGTAACGAGCCTGAACAAAGCCTTGCGAAAACCTCTGCGCGTTGCCGGCCGGGCCGTATTCGCGTAAGTTCGTAAGGCGTAAATCCGCCCTCGGATCGACATCATGATCGTCCAGAGGTCCAATGAAAAAATGTCTGCAGCCTTCGGAGCCTTGCATGCCCAGACCGATCATTGCCATTCCCGCCGATATCCGCGAGTTCGACGGCACCAGCTGGCATGCGGTGCAGCTGCAATATGTCCGCGCAGCGGTCAAAGCGGCTGGGTTGATGGCGCTGATCGTTCCCGCGCTTGAGGATGGCAACGATGCGGACGCCATTCTCGACCGGGTGGACGGGCTGCTCGTTTCCGGCTCCGCAACCAATGTGCATCCATCGCTCTATGGAAAGGAAGCGCTTGAAAGCGACGGTCCTTTCGATCCGGCGCGCGACGCGACTTCGCTGCCGCTCATCCGCCGCGCCATCGACCGGGCCATTCCGATGCTCGCCATCTGCCGCGGCATTCAGGAACTGAACGTCGCCCTTGGCGGCACGCTGGCCAGCGAAATCCAGGACCAGCCGGGCATCTGGGACCATCGCAAGCCGCCGAATGTCGATCGCGATACGATGTATTCCATCCGCCAGAGCGTCTTCGTCAAGGAAGGCTCCTGCATCGCCCGCGTCGTCGGGCCGGGTGAAGTGCGTGTCAATTCGCTGCATCGCCAGGCGATCGCCGATACCGCGCCGAGACTGCAGGTGGAAGCGCTGGCCGAGGATGGTACGATCGAGGCCGTTTCCGTCATCGGCGCCAAGGCCTTTGCCGTCGGCGTACAATGGCATCCGGAATATTGGGCCGAAACGGATTCGCCGTCGCTGAAGCTCTTCACCGCCTTCGGCGATGCCGTGCGCGATTATGCGGCTGGCAAGGAGCGGCCAGCGGTCGCTCCGTATCCGCAAAAAGCCATATGATCAGCCGCGCGGCTTAACCGGGGTTTCCGGCACCGGCGTCATAGGCTCACCCTTGGCGAACCATTCGATGATATTGTCGACGACGAGATCGGCCATGGCATCGCGCGTCGGCGCCGAAGCCGAGGCCACATGCGGTAGCAGGGAAACATTCGGCAGCGAGAGATATCCGGCCGGGACATTCGGTTCGTCGTAGAAGACATCCAGGCCGGCAGCGCCCAGCGTACCGTTGCCGAGGGCTGTTATCAGCGCATCATCATCGACGGACCAGCCGCGGCCGACATTGATGAACACGCCCTGCGGCCCGAGCGCCGACAGGATCTCGGCATTGATGACCTTGTGCGTCTCTGGCGTCTTCGGCACGATGGAAATCAGCGTATCCACCGACTGCGCCATCTCCTTCAGCGTCGGATAGTAGTCATAGGGCAGCGAATCACGCGGCGTGCGGGTGTGATAGCCGATCTTTACCTTGAACGGCTCCAGCCTTCTTGCGATCTCTAGGCCGATGCGACCGAGTCCGTTGATGCCGATGCGGCGTCCCTTCATCGAAAAGGGCGAGAGCGGAAAAGCCCCTTCCTTGACCCAGCGCCCCTCGCGCAGCCAAGTCTCCGCCTTCGGAAATTGCCGCAGCGTGTTCAACAGCAGGGCGATCGCAGTATCGGCGACCTCATCATTCAGGACATCAGGCGTGTTGGTGACGACGATGCCCTTGGAGGCTGCGTGCTTGACGTCGACGCCATCATAACCGACGCCGAAATTGGCGATGACTTCGATATTCGGAAAAGCATCGATCCAGTCGGCATTGAAACCACCCGCAACTGCAACGCCGCGGATGCGGGCCGCGGTTTTCGCATCGATCTTCGGACCACCATCGCGTTCGACCGAAACGATATCGAACTGCTTCCCGAGCCTTTCGAGGACACGCGGGTGTATCTTCCCCGGAACGAGGACGGCGATGCGATTATCGGACATGGATCTTTCCTCTTGAGAGACAGTTCGGCGCCGAACCGCTGCTAGCGAGCTTTATAAGGCGCCGTCGATTGGCGGATGCGCATTTCCGGCTTGATAAGATGGATACCGTCCGGTTCATGGCTTCCCGCCAGCCTATCCAAAAGCGCGCGCGCTGCAAGCCTTCCGACCTCGGCCTGACCGTTCCAGACGGTGGTCAGCGCCGGCGTTGCGATCGCCGCCTCCTCCAGATCGTCATAGCCGGTGACGGAAATGTCCCGCCCCGGGACGAGGCCGGCGCGTGAAATGCCGTTCATGAGACCGATGGCGACCAGATCGTTCCAGCAGACGGCCGCCGTCGGCTTCTGTGGCAACGACAGGAAGTGCACCGCCGCCTCAAAGCCGCCCTGCTTGGAGCGTGCGCCGGGAATGCGCAGATTGGGATCAACCTCGATGCCCGCCTTGCGCAGCGCATTCACATAGCCCTGGTAACGGTCGCGCCCCGTCGAGGTCTGATCGGTGCCCCCGATCATGGCAATGGAGCGGTGGCCAAGGCTGATCAGATGGTTGGTTGCAAGCGAGATGCCGTAACTGTCGTCGCCACGAAAGGTCGGCAGATCCAGCGCTTCGATCTGTCGTGCCACCAGAATGGCCGGCATGCCGTTTTCTTCCGCCAGCTCGAAATCCTCCGGCGGCGTTCCTATCGCCGGCGACATGATGACACCGTCACCGCCGAGCTGCAGCAGCGTCTCGATGAAGGTCCGCTGCTTTTCGACCGAATCATAGTGATTGGAAAGGATGAAGGTGTGACGGCTGCGATCGAGCTCGCTTTCGATTGCCTTCAGGATTTCTCCATAGAAAGGGTTCATGATGTCATGAACAACGACACCGATGATGCCAGATCGCGATGTCCTTAAGCTTGCCGCGCGGCGATTGTAGATATAGCCCAGCGCGCGGGCCTGGTCCTTGATCTTCTCGCGTGTGTTGACCGCAACCAACGGGCTGTCGCGTAAGGCCAGAGATACCGTTGCCGTTGAAATGCCCAGTGTTTCCGCAATCGTAGAAAGCTTTATCTTTTGCGCCACGCGCGCCCTCCCCGTGAAACGCAGCCGTAACATATCCCGGTCGTTTTACGATTCCGGAATTTAAAATCTTTAATTAAAAGCTTTAATCACGCCGCGCAACACGAATTCTTGAGGATTCTCAGAATTCGTCATCATCCTCGTCGCCATCGGCCGCCTGGAGATTATGCTCGATCGTTTTGAGCAGGCGCACGAGTGAACGAATATCTTTTTCCGAGAAGCCACGGGTAGCAAGCTCATCGCAGCTGGCAGCCGAACTTTCGATTTCGCTGACGCTGTTTCGCCCTGCTTCGGTCAGATAGACCTTGGTCAGACGGGCATCGTCCGCATCTGGCCGCCGTTCGACGAAGCCTTGCGCCTCCATGCGGCCGATCGTGCGCGTCATCGTCGGCGCCTTGACCCCGAGCTTCTGCGCCAAGGTACCGGCCGGAAGACCATCGCTTGCCGCCAGAGCAAGAATGACACCGTCCTGCCCGGCGTAGAGGCCGCTCGCCGTCAGGCTGCGCGTCATCACCGTGCGCATGGACCGAGCCGCCTGCGTCAATGCCGGCGACAGATCGGCAAGCGTGTAGTCCCGGTGATCCTTCTTCTTACCTGACTTACTTTTCTTCCCGACCTTGTTCTTTTTGCCCATCGTGATTCCGTTGACCTTTTCGCCGCGAAGTCATCACGCTATGACATTGCGCAGGTTACTGACATAAACAAGAGGCACACCCTCAGATGGTGCATCCTTTGCCATGTTTCGATGACAATGATGAAACATTGACACCCGAAGAGCGAACAAAATGGATCGCGGTGCTGCCACTTGGCGCCTATGAGCAACACGGCCCGCATTTGCCATTCGAAACCGACGCACTCATCGCCGACGGAATCGTCTCACGCCTCAAGGTTGCCTTGCCGGCAAATCTGCCCGTCACCTTCCTGCCCGTCGAGCCGGTTGGCTATTCCATCGAACATATGGATGCCGTCGGCACGAAGACATTGACCTTCGACGAAGCTGTTCGGCGCTGGCTCGGCATTGCTGAGCAGATGAACAATCTCGGCATCCGCAAATTCGTCATGCTGAACGCTCATGGCGGCAACTCGCCGCTGATGACCATCGTCACAACGGAAGCGCGCGTGCGCTTCGACATGCTGGCGGTCGCCACCAGCTGGACGCGTTTCGGCATGCCGGATGGGCTGATTGCGCCGGATGACAAAGCCATCGACATTCACGGCGGCGATATCGAGACATCGGTTATGCTTGCCCTCCATCCGGAAAAGGTTGACATGTCGAAGGCGGCAAACTTCCCGTCACGGCAATCAGAGTTCATCAAGGGCTTCAAGCATCTGCGCGCCTATGGACCTCACGCCTTCGGCTGGAAAATGGCCGATCTGAGCAGCCAGGGTGTGGTCGGCAACGCGGCCGTGGCCACGGCGGAAAAAGGGGAGCGATTGATTGCGCATGCCGTCAAAGGTCTCGTCGAACTGCTTGAGGATATCAATAAATTCGATGCGACGACCCTGACTTAAACGCATGGTCAATTCGCCTGCCCGCAACCCAATGTGATCTTATAACATATAAAAGCCTTTGAACTGGCGTCGCCAACTCCTTATATGGAACCCGACCAATGTCTGCTCCCCGGGGCAACCTTCCATATTTCGAGGCTCCCATGACCGAAACAGCCACGCAAAAGCCCGTTCCCGTCACCGTTCTCACCGGCTATCTCGGTGCCGGCAAGACGACGCTGCTCAACCGCATCCTTTCGGAAAACCACGGCAAGAAATACGCCGTCATCGTCAACGAATTCGGCGAGATCGGCATCGACAATGATCTCATCGTCGAGTCGGACGAAGAAATCTACGAAATGAACAATGGCTGCGTCTGCTGCACAGTGCGCGGCGACCTCATCCGCGTCGTCGAGGGCCTGATGCGCCGCCCCGGCCGCTTTGACGGCATCATCGTCGAAACGACAGGCCTTGCCGATCCGGTTCCGGTCGCCCAGACCTTCTTCATGGATGACGATGTCCGCGCCAAGACCGAACTCGACGCCGTCGTCGCACTCGTCGATGCCAAGCATCTGCCGCTGCGCCTGAAGGACAGCCGCGAAGCGGAAGATCAGATCGCTTTTGCTGACGTCGTCGTCATCAACAAGTCCGACCTCGTCTCTCCGGAAGAGCTTGCTCAGATCGAGGACATCGTCCGCGCCATCAATCCGGCTGCCCGCGTTTACAAGACGACCCGTTCCGGGGTGGAGCTCGCCCGCGTGCTGAACCAGGGCGCCTTTAATCTGGAGCGCGCGCTGGAAAACGACCCGCACTTCCTCGAGCATGGCCACGAGGATCACGTCTGCGGCCCGGATTGCGATCATCACCATCACGACCATGATCACGATCACCACCATCATGACCACGATCATGATCATCATCACCACGATCACGACCATCACCATGGCCTATCGCCGATCCACGATGTAACCGTGCAGTCGGTTTCGCTGCGTGGCGGCGAGATGAACCCGGAACGTTTCTTCCCCTGGATCCAGAAGGTCACGCAGACGCAAGGCCCGAATATCCTGCGCCTCAAGGGCATCATCGCCTTCAAAGACGATCCGGAGCGCTACGTCGTTCAGGGTGTGCACATGATCATCGAAGGCGATCATCAGCGCCCTTGGAAGGACGGCGAGAAGCATGAAAGCCGCCTCGTCTTCATCGGCCGCGAGCTCGACCGCGAAAAGCTGGAAGCCAGCTTCAAGGCGTGTGAGGCATCTGCCTAATGCCGACTGTTGCTCCGCTTGATATCGACGGCCACGTTCTGGCCGTCGAATTTTTAGGTGACACCCCCTTCTTCGCCAGCGCCGCCGGCGCAGTCCACCGCCTCGAAGGCGGCGAGAAGGTTACCGAAGCCCATCAGGGGATGCTGACCTGCATCCGCGATCCCTATAGCGAAAGCCTGATTTCCGGCGGCGAGGACGGCAAGGTTCAGAGGATCGCAGCCGACGGCAGCACGACGTTGCTCGCAGAAGCGCCGCGCAAATGGATCAGCCAGCTTGCAGCCGGCCCGCAGGGCTCCGTCGCCTATTCCTATGGCAAGAGCACTTTCGTACGGCTCTCCGATGGGACGACGAAAGAGTTTCCGGAAGAACGCACCGTCGAAGGCATAGCCTTTGCACCCAAGGGCCTGCGCATCGCGGTTGCCCGCTATAATGGCGTATCCCTGCACTGGGTCGGCATGAGCGCACAGCCGATCAACCTGGAATGGAAGGGCGCTCATACAAGCGTCACCTTCTCGCCGGATGGCCAGTTCATCGTCACCACAATGCAGGAAAACGCCCTGCACGGCTGGAAGATGGACACGAAGCCCGGCGCCGAGGCCCGTCATATGCGCATGACAGGCTATCCCGCCAAGGTGAAGTCGCTCTCCTGGTCCAACAAGGGCAAGTGGCTGGCCTCTTCGGGCGCGCCCGCGGCGATCGTCTGGCCCTTCCAGGGCAAGGACGGCCCGATGGGCAAGGCGCCGCTCGAGCTCGGCACGCGCGCGAACATCATGGCGACTTCCGTGAAATTCCATCCCGCCGAGGATATTCTCGCCATCGGCTTCATCGACGGTATGATCCTTGCGGTCCGCATCGGCGACGCCAAGGAAGCGCTCTTGCGCCGGCCGGGCAAGGGGGCGATCACATCGATGAGCTGGAGCAAGTCCGGCAAGCTGCTCGCCTTCGCCTCCGAAGCCGGCGACTGCGGCGTTGTGGATATCTCGGGTTAACCAGAGAGACAGGATCATGCCTCAGCCAGGAACGGCAATCGCCGGAAATGCGTCTGCCCCAGCCGAAAACGTCTGGGACGTAATCCGTTTCGAAGCCGTCGAACTGGCGGCGCGCGAACCGACGCTTGCGCCGCTGCTGCAGGCGCAATTGCTTGCCAGCGGCTCCAATGCCGAAAGCCTTGCCAATGTGCTGGCCGCGCGGCTCTGCGTCGTCAGGATCGAGCACGGCAACATGCTTTCACTGCTGTCCGACGTGCTGAGGCGGCATCCTGCAATCCTGTTGGCAACGGAGGCCGATCTGATCGCGGTGCGAACCCGCGACCCCGCCTGCACCACCTATCTGCATGCGCTTCTCAATCTGAAGGGCTTCCATGCCCTGCAGACGCACCGCATCGCTCATGCGCTCTGGGCGGAAGGCCGCAAGGAAATCGCCAGCTGGCTCTCCAATCTCGTTTCTCTCGTCTTCGGCCCGGATATCCATCCGGCTGCGAAGATCGGCACGTCGATCATGCTCGACCACGGCTCCGGCATCGTCATCGGCGAAACCGCCGTGATAGAGGATGAGGTTTCCATCCTGCAGAACGTCACCCTCGGCGGCACCGGCAAGGAAAGCGGCGACCGTCATCCGAAGATCCGCCACGGCGTGATGATCGGCGCCGGCGCCAAGATCCTCGGCAATATCGAGGTGGGCGCCTTCAGCAAGGTTGCCGCTGGCAGCGTCGTGGTCAAACCCGTACCGCCGCATTGCACGGTCGCAGGCGTACCGGCTGTAGTTGTCCGTATCCATCGCGCCGACGAGATCCCGGCCGAGACGATGGATCAGAATATCTGATTTCGCCTGGGACTGTGGCCACCTCGTGGTTCGAGGCATCGTCGTTTTCGCTGCGTTTAACGCCGCTGCACCTCACCATGAGGTGGAGCAAGTTCCGTGGCGAGGCACGCAGATCAGCCCTCATGCTAAGGAGGCCCGAAGGGCCGTCTCGAAGCCGGGTAAGGAAACACCCCGCCACCAGTCCGTGACATAAGGTAGCACCGGAAACGCTCCCCTTACCCTTCATGGAACTGTCATGCTCCATTGATAGCTCGAAAGGGTTCTCTATGCCCGGCGTGGCGCAAATGCGCCGGAGCAATGCCCCACTCGAAGAGGATATGACGATGACCAGTTTTTCACGTCGCGCCGCCCTTGCAGCCGGCAGCGCGCTTACCCTTGTTTTGCTCTGTTCCACCGCCGGTGCCGCTGATATGGCGCCGACACCGAATACCGCGACCCCCATCAAGCATCTCGTCGTGATCTTCCAGGAAAACGTCTCCTTCGACCATTATTTCGCGACCTACCCCAAGGCAGCGAACGTCGATGGCGAACCGGCATTCAAGGCCGCCGACAACACGCCGACCGATATCAACACGCTCGCCAATGCCGGTCTTCTCGACAACAATCCGAACAAGACCAACACGGCAAACGGCGCCGATGCGGCAGCCCCCTTCCGGCTCGACCGCACGCAGGCGGCAACCCAATCGCAGAACCATGGCTATACCGCCGAACAGGCCGCCTACAACAACTTCGCCATGGACCTCTTCCCCGCCAATACCGGCAAGGGCACCAAGGGTGCTGCCGGCGCCTTCGGCACCAAGGGTCAGGTCATGGGCTATTACGACGGTAACACCGTCACGGCCCTTTGGAATTATGCTCAGCATTATGCGCTGAACGACAATTCCTTCTCCACCAATTTCGGCCCCTCGACCCCCGGCGCGCTGAACCTGATCTCCGGCCAGACCAATGGCGCCATCCTGCCGCCCGGCTACACACTGGAAAGCGACGGCACCTATTCCAAGGGCCGCATCGTGCCCGACGGCAATGGCGGCTGGACCGCGATCAGCGATTTCGATCCGACGGGCGACGTCTGTTCGGTCGGCCAGACGGCGCTGATGTACGGCAAGAACATCGGCGACATGCTGAACGAGCACAAGATCACCTGGGGCTTCTTCGAGGGCGGCTTCGACCTCTCGCAGACCAACCCGGACGGCACGACCGGCTGCAAGCGCGCGACGACATCGACCATCACCAAGGTCAACTACGCCGACTACATCCCGCATCACCAGCCGTTCCAGTATTACGCCTCAACGGCCAACCCGACACATGCGCGTCCGTCTTCGGTGGCAACGATCGGCACGACCGACGCGGCGAACCATCAGTACGACATGACTGATTTCTACGCGGCCCTGAAGAACGGCAATATGCCCGCCGTCAGTTTCCTGAAGGCACCAGCCTATCAAGATGGCCATGCCGGCTATTCCGATCCGCTCGACGAGCAGGAATTCGTGACGCAAGTGGTCAACACCGTGCAGAATTCGCCGGATTGGAAGGACACCGCCATCATTATCCTCTACGACGATTCCGACGGCTGGTATGATCATGCCCATGCGGTCGTCAATCCGTCGAAAATCCCCGTCAAAGGCTATGACGTGCTGAGCGGCGACAGCTGTTCCACCGGCACGCCGCTGCCCGGCGTCAACGGCCAGCCGGCGCAGGGACGCTGCGGCTATGGCACCCGTCAGCCGTTGCTCGTCATCTCGCCTTACGCCAAGGTCAACTTCGTCGACCATACGCTGACGGATCAGACCTCCGTCATGCGCTTCATCGAGGATAACTGGATGGGCGGCGCCCGCCTTGGTGGCGGTTCCTTCGATGTGATCTCGGGCTCGCTGAACACCATGTTCGACTGGTCCAAAGGTGACGCGCCGAAGCTGATCCTCGATCCAAAGACCGGCAACCAGGCATCGTAAATCCATAAGGGAGACGGAAATGCCCTCGATCAATCGCCGTCTCCTGGCGCTCTTCGCACTCGCGGGCCTGTCGTTCGCGGGTGCGGCTGTCGGCATGGCCAACGAGCCGGCCATAAACGCCACGGCGACTGACGGCTATGACGACCAGGCACCGCTGAGCGCGGTGGCGCAACTCGGCAAGAAGCTGTTCTTCGATCCGTCACTCTCGGGCGGCGGCCAGATGTCCTGCGCGACCTGTCACGATCCGGCCAACCACTACGCGCCGGCCAACGACCGTGCCGTCCAGCTCGGTGGCCCGCATCTCGATCAGCCGGGTATCCGCGCAGTGCCGAGCCTCGCCTACAAAATGTCGACGCCATCCTTCTCGATCGGAGAAGAGAGCGCTGCCGACGAAGCGGCGGAAGCATCGCCGATGACCGAAGCGTCGGGCGTGGCTCTGGCCAATGCTCCGGCCGCCGTCGCCGGCCCGCTGACGGCACAGGCCGTCGTCAAGGCCGATGCGGCAGCCGCAGCAAACCTCGTGCCGCAGGGCGGCATGTTCTGGGATGGGCGTGTCGATTCGCTGGAGGAACAGGCCCTGCAGCCAATGATCTCGCCTTTCGAAATGGCGAATGCCGATGCGGCCATCGTCTATGCCAAGCTCAAGAAGGGTTACGGCAAGGAGATTTCAGCGCTGTTCGGCGACAATGTCCTCAGCGATCGGGACATGACGATCTCCGAGATCGGCTTCGCGCTCGCCCGCTACCAGATCGAGGAAAACTCCTTTCATTCCTATACCAGCAAGTACGACTACTATCTGCGCGGCAAGGCAGTGCTGACGGATGCGGAAGCGCGGGGTCTGAAGCTCTTCGACGATGCGAACAAGGGCAATTGTGCCTCCTGTCATCTCGACAAGATGACAGGCGATGGGCAGATGCCGAACTTCACCGATTTCGAGTTCGAGGCGCTCGGCGCACCGCGCAATCCGGCCATTCCGGCCAATGCCGATGCGCATTACTACGACACCGGCATTTGTGGCCCGCTGCGCAACGACACCTATTCCGCCCAGCCGGAGAATTGTGGGCTGTTCAAGACGCCGACGCTGCGCAATGTCGCGGCCCGCCATGTCTTCTTCCACAATGGCGTCTATCGGAGCCTTGAGGATGTGACCCGTTTCTATGTCAAGCGCGATACCAACCCGGATGAGATCTATCCGAAGGATGCGAGCGGCAAGGTGCTGAAATATGATGATTTGCCAGCGCAGTATCGGGCGAATATCGATGTCATCGACGCCCCGATGAACCGCAAGCCCGGCGATGCTCCGGCCCTCAACGACGCCGAGATAGCCGATGTCGTCGCCTTCCTGAAAACGCTGACGGATGGCTATGACCCGACAAAGGACAGCGTGAAGGCTGCGAAAATAAGGCTCCGACCGAAGCAAGGGGTATCGCATATGGGCGGATGAGCACCGGAAAACTCCTTCTCCCCGGCGGGGAGAAGGTGGCCCGAAGGGTCGGATGAGGGGGCTATCGATTTGAATTCTTGGATTTTCGTAGCCTTGGCGGACACCCCCTCATCCGCCTGGCGGCACCTTCTCCCCGCTGGGGAGAAGGGGCAGCTGCGTTTTCAGCTCTACGCGATTCCCCTACCGCCCGAAGAGGCGAAGGCCTTTTATGCTTCAGAACTGCTCGTTCTCTTTATGCAGCCTTTGCTATCGGCGGCTGGGCCAGTTTGCGGCCGCTGGCGACGATCATGCCGGCAGCGCTGTCGAGCCACCCTTCCTTGAGCTCGAGAGCCAGGAAGCGCTCGCGCTGGAACGGCCCCGGCATGACGAGATGGCGCGTCTTTGCAGCAAAGAAGCCGAAACGCTCGTAGTAAGGCGCATCGCCGACGAGCAGGATCGCGCCATGGCCGCGTTTCTTGGCTTCCAGGATGGCGGCGCGCATCAGCGCCGAGCCGATGCCCTTGCCTTCATAGGCGGGATCGATTGCCAGCGGGCCGAGCAGCAACGCCTCGACCGGGCGCGTCTCGCGATCGACGCCGGCTTCGACATTCCAGAGGCGAACGGTGCCGATAACATGGCCGGCGCGATCGCGCGCGACGAGCGCCAGGCCTTCAGCCGGCACGCGGCCCTGGCGCAGCTTTTCCGACGACTTCTTGCGGCGGTCGGGAGCCATGGCGCGATCCAGCAGGTTTTCACGCGCAACGACATCGCCTGCGTTTTCCAGGTCGAGAGTGAATGTGGACGGCGCAAAGAATGCGCGGACAGAATCAAGAACAGCGGCCATCTCGGCCTCCCGTGCCCAATACCGTTATCAGCGGTGGTGACGAACTATTGTGAAGGTGCCGCCCCGGCTGGCTACGGGGGCAGCTTTGTCGAACTTCAGATCCCTGCCGGACCTCAGATAATGTAGGCCTTCAACGGATCGAAGCCGTTGAACGCCACAGCGGAGTAGGTCGTGGTGTAGGCGCCGGTGCCTTCGATCAGGACCTCGTCGCCAATGGTGAGCGACACCGGCAACGGATAGAGGTTCTTCTCGTAGAGCACGTCGGCCGAATCGCAGGTCGGGCCGGCAATGACGCAGGGTTCCATCTCGTCGCCGTCGCGCGTCGTGCGAATCGGATAGCGGATCGCCTCATCCATGGTTTCGGCGAGACCGCCGAACTTGCCGATGTCGAGGAAGACCCAGCGAGCGGCGTCATTGTCCGACTTCTTCGAAATCAGGACGACTTCAGCCTTGATCACGCCGGCATTGCCAACCATGCCGCGGCCCGGCTCGATGATCGTGTGCGGGATCTGGTTGCCGAAATGGGCGCGCAGAGACGCAAAGATCGCCTTGCCATAGGCTTCGGCCGAGGGAACGTCGCGCAGATACTTGGTCGGGAACCCGCCGCCCATGTTGACCATCTGCAGGTGGATGCCCTGCTTGGCGAGCGAAACGAAAACCCGCTTGGCATCGGCAAGAGCATCGTCCCAGGCATCGACCTTGGTCATCTGCGAGCCGACGTGGAAAGACACGCCGTAGGATTCCAGGCCCAGCTGATGAGCATAGACGAGAACGTCGACAGCCATCTGCGGAACGCAGCCGAACTTGCGCGACAGCGGCCATTCGGCACCTTCGCCATCCGTCAGGACGCGGCAGAACACGCGGGCGCCGGGTGCGGCACGCGAGATCTTCTCGACTTCCTCATGGCTGTCGACGGCGAAGAGGTTGATACCGAGTGCATGCGCACGGGCGATATCGCGCTCCTTCTTGATGGTGTTGCCGTAGGAGATACGCTGAGCGGTCGCGCCGGCATCCAGCGCCATTTCGATTTCGGCGACGGACGCGCAATCGAAGTTGGAGCCGAGGCTTGCGAGGAGACGCAGCACTTCCGGAGCAGGATTAGCCTTGACGGCATAATAGATGGCGCTGTCCGGCATGGCATGACGGAAGGCGTGAAAATTGTCGCGGACGACATCGAGATCGACCACCAGGCAAGGACCGTCCGGACGTCGGGCAGCGAGGAAATCGCGAATACGTTGCGTGGTCATGTCAATTCCCTTTCAAATTCCAAAGGCTCCGGGGAAAACCCAGAGGACAAAGGGCGACGCTCACTCGCTCAGGAACCAGCCGGTGGAGACCCCGGTACCGTGCAAATGCGCGAAGCGCGGATGATGAACCAGTGCCGCAAGCGGCGCTAATTCGCTTTGTCTGCCATGGATTGGAGGGAATATCCCAACCGCACTTCCGGCAATGAAGGTGTGCCTCTTCAGTAACCCCGGCTGATGGAAAGCCGGGAGAGAACAAAAAGGCCCGCACCGTCGTTGCTTCAGATGTCCTCGCATTTTCCGGTTGGCCGGAATAGCGACTGGAGGGGTTAATTCCAGGTACCTTACCGATTTTCTCACCACATCGAGGATCGGCGGACACCCACGGGCACGTGCGACTTTGGGCTGACCTCGAAATAGGAATATTCGCCGACATAATCAAGAAAATTTTTCTCCCATGCCCGAAAAAAATAATTGAACAAATCGAAGCATTTTGTTCAACATCCGGAAACAGTTAGCGGGAGGCTTCACCATGGACACTTTGACCCGGATTCGCGCCTTCATCGACGTGGTCGAGGCCGAGGGATTTTCGGCAGCCGCGCGCAAGACCGGCCGCTCCAAGGCGCTCTTGTCGAAATATGTCCGCGAATTGGAAGACGAGCTCGGCGCGCTGCTGTTGAACCGCACCACGCGTCAATTCTCCATGACGGAGGCCGGCCATACCTATTATCGTACCGCCTCCGACATCCTGAAGGAGATCGACAATCTCGCCGACCTCGTGCGTGAGAACAACCAGCAACTTAAAGGTCGGCTGCGTGTTTCCGTGCCGCGCACCTTTGTCGACGCCGATGTCGGGCAGTCGCTGATCGACTTCGCCAAGGAGAATCCCGATCTTGCGCTGGAAATCGCTGCCGACGACCGCTTCGTGGACCTGATCGAGGAAGGCTTCGATGTCGCCGTGCGCATCACCAAACTCGAAGACTCCGGCATGATTGCCCGCAAGATTTCCGATTTCCGCGTCCATCTCTGCGCGACGCAAGCGTTCCTCGATCGTTATCCGACGCTGGAACATCCGACTGACCTTGCGCGCATTCCCTTCATCATCGACACCAACACCCGCTCGCAAGGCACTATTCGCTTCGTCGATGCCGACAGCACGACCTTCAACGTCGCCATCAACGGCACGCTCGAGGTCAATAGCCCGCATGCAACGCTGCGTGCGGCGCTCGCCGATCTCGGCGTTGCCATCGTCCCGGATTTCATCGGCCGTAAGGCGATCGAAAGCGGACAGTTGCTGACGCTGTTCAATGACTACCTGCCGACGGACCGCGGCATCTATGCCGTCTACCCGCACCGCCGCTACCTCCCGGCCAAGGTGCGCATCTTTGTGGACTACCTGCACAACTGGTTCCGCAAGAACGGCTGAACGGGCAAGGTTGACCGCCCGGTCCCAATTCCGTCTCATTTCCTGACCAGAAAACGAAGTGAATCAATGCCCACGAAACACATCGGACGCATGAGAAAATCCACGATTATCCACGCTGTTGCCCTGACCGGCGGCCTGTTGCTTGCGCCGGCCATAGCATCAGCGCATCCGCATATTTTCGTGGAAGCCCGTCTGGAAGTGCTCGCCGGCGCGGATGGCAATGTGCAGGAGCTGCGCAACGTCTGGCGCTTCGACGAGGTGTTCTCTTCCTCCGTCCTCATGGATTTCGACAAGAACACCAATCTGAAGCTCGACCCTGACGAGCTGAAAGAAGTCGGCAAGACGGTGCGAGAGTCATTGGCCGATTACGACTATTATGCGAACCTGACGCTCAATGGCAAAACGATCAAGGTGGACAAGCCCGATATCATCAATGTCGACTTCCGCGATGGCCAGCTCCTGATGTTCTTCGCCGTCAAACCGGCCGAGCCGATGCCGCTCGCCAAGGGCAACAAGCTGAGCTTCGGCATCTACGACCCGACACTCTACACCTCGATCGATTTCCCGAGCGACAATGAATTGGTGACGGAGGGCGATGCCTTCAAAAGCTGCACGCATAAGGTCGTCCGGCCCAATCCGGATGAAGTCATCGCCGAAAACAGGTCGACATTGACGGATGCCTTCTTCAACGATCCGACGGGAACGACCATGTCGAAACTCTTTGCAACGCGGATAGATGTGCAATGCTGATTTCGAGGCTAAGGACGCTTGTGCCAGCCGTAGCTATCGCCCTTTTGGCGGCAGCCGGTTTTGCCCATGCCGCTGGCTCACCGCTCGGCATCGGCACCGCCGAGCCGAGCTTCCAGCCGATGGGCGGCCCGCTGGCGCCAATCTTTCTCTATGTGAATTACGAGCAGCAGGCCTTCTATCGTGCGCTCACCAAGTCGATCGAGGCCATGCGCCAGGATCCCTGGCAGCTCTGGACGCTAATCGGCCTTTCCTTCGCCTATGGCATTTTCCATGCCGCCGGCCCCGGCCACGGCAAGGCGGTGATTTCCTCCTACATGGTCGCCAATGAGATCGAGCTGAAACGCGGCATCGGCATCTCCTTCGTCTCTGCGCTCATCCAGGGCCTCGTCGCCGTCCTTGTTGTCGGCGCCGCCTATTTCGTCCTGCGCGGGTCTGGCATCACCATGACGATGGCGACTAATGCCATGGAGATCACAAGCTTCGTCATGGTCATCCTGTTCGGCAGCTGGCTCTTGTTCCGTAAGCTGCGGGCGATGATGCAGAGCCGGGCGCAACGTCAAGACATGCAGCTTGCGACGTCGGCCGGGCCAATCAGCCTTTCTCTGTTCGAGGGAGCAGCGACGGGCACGGATTCGGCAAGAGGTTTTGCGCGCAGCAGCGCCGCTATGCCCGCCGCCGGCGGCTATCAATGCTATGATCCCGCTCATACGAGCGGCGACGGCGCCTACTGCGAAACGTGCGGCCACGCCCATCTTCCCGATCCGAAGATGCTGTCGAACGAAAAGTTCAGTGCCCGCGAGGCCTGGTCTGCCATTGCCGCCGTCGGGCTGCGCCCATGCTCGGGCGCGCTCCTTGTCATGACCTTCTCGATGCTGAACGGGCTCTATCTTGGCGGCCTGCTATCGGTCCTCGCCATGTCGATCGGCACGGCGCTGACCGTCTCGCTGCTTGCCATCATCGCGGTCTTCGCGAAAGGCACCGCCGTGCGTTTCACCGGCAAGGGCTCGAGACTTTCGGTTTGGGTGGGCAACGGCATCGAGATCCTCGGCGCGCTGCTCGTCATCTGCACGGGCATCATCCTGCTCGGCGCCTCGCTGCAGAACTGAGCGATTTCCGAGGGTTTGGGAGAGCTTTACGTTGGAGCTTACGGCCCGTTGCGCCGTTGGTAGCGCGCCCGCATCCAGAACACGAAGAAGAAGGCCAGGATGACGAGCACGCCGAAACCGGTGCCGAGCCATGGCGAAATGTCTCCGAGCCAGACGATGACGTTCGGCATCAGGTAAAGCACGGCTGTCGCAACCAGCAGGATAACGCCGGCCGCGATTGCCGCCGAGCGTGTTTCGCTTTTCTTATCCGTCAATGTAGCCATCCCTGACGCCCTGACATGAATTCCGGCGAAGGCTTAGGCCAGCTGCCGAGGAAAGGCAACCGGCCCTATCGTCACACGCGTCAGACTTTAGCGCCAGCAACGGTCGCTTCGATATGATCGACCAGCGCATCGGCCAGACCGAGGCGGCCGGCAAGCAGATCGAGATAGCCGCGCTCAGCCCGCGAATCCGGCTCGATCGCCAGCCGCGAAGCGGTATAGACCTGCACCCGCTGTTCCTCGGTCTTTGCAGAAGCGACGATGGCATCGAGATCGACGGGATTGGCAAGCTCTCGCTGGAAAAAGGCTTCCGCCTCCGATCCGACACCAGCCTCCTGTACCTTGCCGAGAATGCGCTGCCGCTCCGCATCGTCGATATGGCCATCGGCGCGGGCGGCCGCAATCATGGCCCGCACCAGGGAAAGCGTAAAATCATTGCTGGCGACGGCCGGCGCAGTGCTGAAGCCGGAATCCGACGGCGGCGGCAGGAACTGCGGTTCGGCCTGCGGGGCTGGCTGCGGCTGATTGCCGTCGCGGTAGTTCTTGTAGGCCTGATAGCCGAGACCTGCGATGGCTGCGAGACCGCCGAGCGCCAGCGCATTTCCGGCGACCTGGCGTCCGGTCTTCGTCCCCAGCAGCACGCCAGCGATGGCGCTCGTCGCCATCGGATTGTCCCTGGCAAGATTGATGGCCTGGGTTGCCCTGTCTCTCACGGTCCCCTGCACTCCCGGAACCTGCGATCCCAGGAACTGGTCAAGAAGCTTGCGGGCGTCGATCATATGGATGGTCCTCAGTCCTTTGATGGTGAGAGGGAGATAGGAAGCGCAACCGCAAATACCAATCCGCAGAATGCAAAAAGGCGCGCAGAAGCCTGCGCGCCTTCGAAACCGACGGGAGGCAGCCGCTCAGCCCTTGAGCGCGGCGGCCTCGGCGGCAAGCTTGGTGATCCCGGCCCAATCGCCCGATGCAACGAGCTCCTTCGGCGCAACCCAGGAGCCGCCGACACAGATGACGTTCGGCAGCGACAGATAGTCATGGGCGTTCTTCAGCGAGATGCCGCCAGTCGGGCAAAAGACCGTGCCGGCGAGCGGCGATGACAGGGCCTTCAGATAGGAAGCACCGCCGGCCTGCTCGGCCGGGAAGAACTTCAGTACCGTATAGCCCTCTTCCCGCAGCGCCATCACTTCGCTGGCCGTTGCGGCACCCGGCAGCAGCGGCACATGCGAGCCGCGCGCAGCATCAAGCAGTTCCTGCGTCGTGCCGGGGCTGACGATGAACTTCGAACCGGCTTCGACGGCCGCGTCCCATTGTTTGACATTGAGGATCGTGCCGGCGCCGACTTCGGCACCCTCGACTTCTTCGGCGACAGCACGGATCGCATCCAGCGCACCGGCGGTGCGCAGCGTGATCTCGATGGCCTTGAGACCGCCCGCAACGAGCGCGCGGGCGAGCGGCACCGCCGATTTCGCATCGTCAACGATCAGCACGGGAACGACGGGCTGCAATTTCAGGATGGAAAGAAGCTTCTCGGTTTTCTCGCCCATGGTCGGTGCACTCCCTTTAAAACGATTGAAATCCGGCTTTCGAATAGCCTTCCCGAAGGTGCTTGTCGAGACAAAAGCTCGCTTTAAATACGACGGGTAGGAAATTGCGGCAACTTGCTATAGTCTGTTCCAATCTGTGCCGGTGGAGCATGTCAAACGCATGGCAAAAGAGATCGAGCGAAAGTTTCTGGTGCGCGGCGATCACTGGCGTGATTCCGTTTCGGAGCGGCTGATCCTGCGACAAGGATATATTGCCTCCATGGCAGACCGTTCCGTGCGCATACGGCTGACGAACGACACCAAGGCAACCTTGACGATCAAGATCGGCAAGTCGATGACGAGGGACGAATTCGAATATGAGATCCCCGTCGACGAGGCGGAGGAATTGCTCGAAACGGCGATCGGCCTCGTTATCGAGAAGACCCGCCACAAGGTGCAGTTCAAGGGCTTTACCTGGGAAGTGGATGTCTTCCGCGGCGCCCATCGCGGCCTCGTGATCGCTGAAGTGGAAATGGACGACGAAAGCGACAATCCGGAACTGCCGGACTGGATCGGACGCGAGGTAACCGGCGAATACCGCTATTCCAATCAGGCCCTCGCGACGCAGTTCGAGCAGGAGTACGATGAGCTATCGCATACGGCCTGACCGAGCTCTTGATGACGAGGTGCACAAAGCAGCCGCGCATCAACTCGGCAAGGCAATGGCCGTACTGACGGACAGACCGCAGGGCCTGCACGAAGCGGTTCACGACGCCCGCAAGAACATCAAGCGCGTGCGCGCGCTCTACCGGCTGATCGCTCCGGTCGCGCGCGAATTTCAGCAGCGGGAAAATGACCGCCTTCGGAATATGGCACGCACGCTTTCCGGCGTGCGCGATGCGACCGCACTGATCGAGATCGGTCATTACCTGCAGGCAACCGCCAGACCCGCAGAAGAACTGCACGCGCTGACCCGCGTCAGCGATCTGCTGACCACCCGGCGCGACCGCCTGGCGGCGGCGCAAACCGATCTCGAAGACAAGGCACAGGCAGCAGTCGCGATATGTGCCGAGGCGCGCGAGGCGTTGAAGGAGATATCCTTCGACTGCGGCCGACGCGACACGGCCCGTCTCTTTCAGAAAAGCTGGCGCAAGAATGTCCGCAAGGCGATGCAGGCGCTGTCCGAATGCCATGCGGAAGCGGCCCACGTCGAGAGCTTTCATGATCTGCGCAAACGCAGCCAGGATTACTGGATGCATCACATGCTGCTGCGCGATGTCTGGCCGGCCGCCATGCATGCCAAGCAGCTGGAGGCCAAGGCATTGGTCGACGTACTCGGCCGCTATCTCGACATGTCGATATTGGCCGATGTCGCAGACCGCGAGCCGCATCTCTTCGACAGGAGCGACGATCACGCCCGCCTGCTGGAAGCGATCATTGCCCGGCAGCAGACCGCGCGCGAGGAAGCGCTGGAGCGAGGCCGCTGGGTCTTCGCCGACAAACCGGAGAGCGAAGCACGGACTATCAAGCACCTTTGGCTGGAGGCGGCCGACTGACGGGGTCACGCGCCCGCCTCAGGCAGTTCAATCGGCATAACCTGGCCGTTGCTTTAGGCGCTCTACGCATCCGCCGAACCAAGCCCCACTTGCGCGAAATAGCCTTCCAGCATCGCAATGTCGTCGGCGGCAGCGATCGCGCCAATATATCCGTCCGGCCGCACGAGCACCCATTCTCCAGGGGATAGGGCATAGATGTCGCGCAGATGCCCTCCGGCGTCGACCATGTCGCCTGACTGGCCGAAAGTATGAATATGCAGCCCTGCGCGCGGCGGCACCGATCCCGGCTGCACCTCGTAGCCGAGCAATGTCCAGTGTGCACCTCGGAACAGATCGAACAGCCGTTTCGGCTGGCCGGCTGCGCCAAGGATCGGCGCATCCGGGGCTCTATCGCCAGCAGACAGGCGGGCGCTGCGTCCAAGCGTTTCGAGCGCAAGCGAAGACGAAGGATAACCTATATCGAGTTGGCGCACCTCGCGACCGCGCCGCATGTCGCCCTGTTTCTGAGCATCGAGAAGCCTTGTTGCCAGACCGAGCATCGCAGCCGCGATGGGCTGACGCTCCTCTTCATAGCTGTCGAGCAGCTTGTCGTCGGCTCCATTGGCGGCCGCTGCCAGCTTCCATCCGAGATTATAGGCATCCTGCACGCTGGTATTGAGGCCCTGACCGCCAGTCGGCGGATGAATGTGGGCGGCATCACCGATGAGAAACACGCGGCCAACACGGTATCGATCAGCAAGTCGCGCATTCATGGTGTAGGCCGACGACCACGACACGGATTGGATATGGATATCGTCGCGCCTGGTCCGCTCCGCCACCATGGCTTCCAGCCCTTTGGCAGAGAGGTCGATATCACCGTCGAGAGGGATCGGCCCCTGTATCTGGAACATCTCGGTCCCGGCAAGCGGGCAGAACATGATCTGCCGCGACATGTCGCCGTCGTTGAAGCGATGCCAGGCATCGCGCGTGAGACCGGTCAAAATGACATCGGCCACGATGGCGCGAACGCCGAGGGTCTTGCCGGGAAAGTCGATACCAAGGGCGTGGCGAACGAAACTGCGGCCGCCATCGGCGCCTACGAGCCAGCGCACCCGAAGAATTTCCTCTTCAGCCTTGCCCGCTAGGCGCGCTGTCACGCCACTCGGGTCTTGCTCGAAACCAACCAGTTCGCAGCCGAATTGCGGCGTATGGCCAAGCTCAAGCAACCTCTCGCGCATCACCTTTTCGGTCAGGAATTGCGGTATCATCAGCGGCAGATGGTACGGTTCTGCCGGTGTCGGGTCCTGATGTTCGGCGATGTCGGACTCGGTAAAACTGCCGTCGTCGCGATATCGCCGTACGGGCGGATACATGCCGCCGACCGCAACGACCCGGTCGAGAATGCCGAGATCCTCGAAGATTTCCTGGGTTCGCGGCTGGATGCCCTTGCCGCGCGAACCACGGAAAGGCCCGTCCATCTTTTCGATCAGTCGGAAGGAAATTCCTCTCCTTGCCAAATCGATGGCCAGCGCGAGGCCGGCCGCGCCCGCACCACAAATCAGCACATCGGCTGTAAATTGCTCTGTCATTTCCATCTCCATATGTGTAATATGCACATATTAAAAGAAGGGTGGTCGGGTGTCAACGAAAAGCTTGCAAAATACACATATCAGCGCTCAGCTACGCGAACTCCATAGCGCGCTGGTCGAAATTGTCGGCGTCATGAACCGGCCCCAGCGTGATGAGGCGATGATTAAGGAGGCGGGCATCTCCCTCGACCGCGCACTGTTTTCCCTGTTGGTTTTGGTGGAGCGGCTCGGCCCCATCGGCGTCGTCGAACTGGCCGATCGCGTCGGGCGCGACTACACCACCGTCAGCCGTCAGGTTGCGAAGATGGAGGGGCTCGGACTGATCAGCCGACGGGAGAACGCGATCGACCGACGCCTGCGCGAGGCCGTCATCACCGAACAGGGCAAGGCGATGACCGATCGCATCGATGAGGCGCGCGAGAGGATCGCCCGATCCATTTTCGCCAAATGGGATGACCAGGATATCGAGGACCTTGTGCGGCTCATGCGCAGGTTTGCCGACGACATCAAGGATGATGCGCCAGGTGCACGATAAGCCGCATTTCGAAATGCCTTCCTTTCAAGTCGTATGGCGCTGGACATCTCAGCTCGTCGGCTAGCACAACCCACATCTTTCGCCGCACCAACAGAGGCGGGATCGCAAGGGCGCGGGCTGCGACGCAAATCCCGATTGCCTGAAAGCCCGCAAAATTGTATTTCACCGGCATGACCGACATGCTTTCAGATCCACGGCGCGACGCGATCGGCGCATTCCTCGTTGCCGCGCTCTATCATTTTGTTTCCTTTCCGCGCTTCGAAAGCCTGCGTGAGCCACTGCTTGCGCTCTGCGAGGAAAAGGGCGTCAAGGGCACGCTGCTTTTGGCCCGTGAAGGGATCAATGGCACGATCGCCGGCTCGGATGCGGCTATCGGCGCCGTGCTCGCCTTCCTGCGCGCCCAGCCGGAATTTGCCGGGCTCGAACACAAGGAAAGCCGCGCGTCAAAAATGCCGTTCGTGCGCATGAAGGTGAAGCTCAAGAAAGAGATCGTCACCATGGGCGTCGAGGACATCGACCCGACCAAGGTCGTCGGCACCTATGTCGCGCCGAAGGATTGGAATGCACTGATCTCCGACCCCGACACCATCGTCATCGACACCCGCAACGACTATGAGACCGCCATCGGCGTCTTCAAGGGCGCGGTCGATCCGAAGACGAAGACTTTCCGCGAATTTCCCGATTGGGTGCGCGACAATACCGGCCTGCACAACAAGCCGAAGATCGCCATGTACTGCACCGGCGGCATCCGCTGCGAGAAGGCGACCGCCTTCATGAAGCAGCAAGGCTTCGACGAGGTCTATCATCTCAAGGGCGGCATTCTGAAATATCTCGAGGAAGTGCCGCCGGAAGAGAGCCTGTGGGAAGGCGCCTGCTTCGTCTTCGACGAACGTGTCTCGGTCGAACACGGCCTGAAGGAAGGCAATCACAAGCTCTGCCACGCCTGCCGCAATCCCATTACATCAGAGGAAGTGACCTCACCCTTTTACGAGGCTGGCGTTTCCTGCAGCCACTGCTATCACGAACGCACTGAAGAAGACCGCGAGCGCTATCGCGAAAGGCAGCGGCAGATCGCACTCGCCCGCAAGCGTGGTCACGAGCATATCGGCTAACGGCATTTTCGGAAGAACCGCACTGCGGCCTCCTTCAGGAATGCGCGAATGCTCCAGGCATATCAGGCGGCGGCGTGTTCTTCATCCAGTGCGGTTGCCATCTGTACCGCAAGCCGCTTGCTGATCTCGGCTTCCGGCATCGGCTTGCCATAGAAGTAGCCCTGCAGCTCGTCGCAGCCGAAGCCCTCCAGCGCCCTTCCCTGCTCTTCGGTTTCTATACCTTCGGCCGTGACGGGAATGTCGAGTGACCGGGCCAGTGCCACGGTCGCCTTCACCATCTCGCGGGCGCGGTTGTCCTCCAGCACATTCATCGTCAGCGAGCGATCGATCTTGATGCGGTCGAAACCGAACTGACGCAGATAGCCGATGGAGGAGAAGCCCGACCCGAAGTCATCGAGTGCCACCTTGACGCCGAGCCTCTTCAACCGCTCGATCGATTGACGCGTACGCTCCGGATTTTGAATGATATAGCCTTCGGTGATCTCCAGCGTCACGCGCTCGGCTTCGATTTCGGTACTGTTGAGCACGCTGCGGACATAATCGGCGAAGGCAGGATTACGGAACTGGCCCGGCGAAACGTTGACGGCAACACGCAGATCCGGCCAGTGCCTTGCCGCCTCGCAGGCCTTACGCAGGACCAGCAGACCCAACGCTTCGATCAGGCCGCTGGTTTCGGCAATCGGAATGAAAGCCTCCGGCGAAATAGGTCCATGGCCAGGACGATTCCACCGCACGAGTGCCTCGACGCCGATCATCTCGCAGCTCGATGCATCGACCAGCGGCTGATAGGCGAGCGTCAGTTCCTCCATCTCGATCGCGTGACGCAGATCGAGCTCCAGCGCATTGCGTTCCTCGCGATGCGCATCCATGGCCGTCTCGTAGCAGGTCATGCGGGCGCGGCCGGCTTCCTTGGCCTTGTACATGGCAAGATCGGCGCGTCGCACCAGTTCCTCACGGTCGATGCGGCCTTCGGGCGAGCTTGCGATGCCGATGCTGGCGCCGACCACGACCACCCGGCGGCCGATCTCCAGAGGCTCGGCAAGGAAATCCAGGATTTGCTCAGCCAACCGCAAAGCTGGGGCGTCATTAAGCTCCTTCGTCGGGAAGGCGATGGCGAATTCATCGCCTCCAAGGCGCGCCAAGGCCGCCTGCGGTGGCACGAGAACCTTGAGCCCAGCGGCTACCGCGCGGATGAGCTGATCGCCGGTGCCATGCCCGTATGCGTCGTTGATTTCCTTGAAACCATCGAGATCGAGGTAGAGAAGCAGGACGTTGGTGCCGTCGGAGCGCGCCCGATCGACCAGACGATCCACATCGAGCCGCAATCCCTCACGATTGAGGAGCCCGCTCAACCGGTCGCGAAGCGAGACCTGCCGTGCCTGAACTTCCTCCGCCCGCAGCCGGCGCCCCGCCATCGATCCCAGGATTAGCAGCACGACGAAGAACAGACCCACCAGACCAAGCGCGCCGAGCACCAATGGGCGGACCTGCTGATAGCTCATATCCCCCGGCTGGCGCGAGCTCCACACCAACCGTCCCAGCGACTTGCCAAGGGGGTCGACGATGGAGACGGCATATCGGGCAACGGTATCCGGCGGCACCAGCGTCAAGCCGCTGATGACGTAGGTGTTGGCCAGCATCTTGATCCGGTCGGCGTCAAGGTAGCGGACGAGGATCAGATAGCGCCGATGACCTTCTGGCACCGGAATGCGACCGGATCTTTCGCGGATCGTCGCGGCCCCGGCGGCGGCGATACCATCTCTGGTCATGATGTAGCCCGCAGCTTCGGGCACCCCCGTCACACGCGTTGTTCGCGCCTGATCGACGAGCGCCCAGACGGCCGCACCGAGGACATCCTCGATATTCTCGGTCAATGGCTGGCCATCGTGGTAAGCAACAATCGGCTTGTTGTTGTCGTCGACGATGATGGCAGTATCGAACAACGCGCCGTTGGAGGAAATGTCGCCATAATTGCCGGCGATCCAATTTTGATTATCGGTCCCATAGACACTTCGCGCCGCATCGTTGCGGGCGGAATGGTCATGCAGTGTCGCTTCCAGCTGTCCCTGAAAGGTTTTCAATGCCCCGACGGTCGTTTCCCAGGAGCGCTCGTCGTCCAGCTTGTTGGAATAATCGGCAACGCGTCCGATTGCGGTAAGAACCATCAAGGTCACGACGGCAACGATCAGGGCGAAGCAAATCAAAACGGCCGTCACAATGGAATGACGACCGATCTGTGCATTTTTCTGCAGGGATTTGGAAATTGCTCCCAACACCTTTTCTCCTTGGCGGAGAAGTCTGCCGTCAGGTCTTCAATAAACGGTTAAGGCGAATTGGAGATTCCTACAGGAAAGAGTTGTATATCTGCCGAAACCGGAAGAATTCATGCCTTAGTGGCAATCGCTCGCGCGAAACGGCCGAGACTTGCAGAGAAAAGGCCGCTTTCTCGGGCCTCCAGCAGCATCGCGGCCTGCATCTCATCGCTCTTGCCTGCAACCGGTAGGCGCAAGAAAGCGTCTTCAACAATATGCAGCGACATGGTCTGCAAGACATCGGTGAGCTGTGCCAATACGAGATCGCCGCGATGTGAGGCATGGGCAAACATCAGCGGCTTGAACGGCACCTCGTCGCGCGACACCAGCCAGTCCAGCGCATTCTTGAATCCGCCGGGTATGCCATGGGCATATTCCGGGCACGACACGATCAAACCATCTGCCTTACCGATCTCCGACGCAAATCTCTCGACGATAACAGGTGTTCGCTCACCCTCATTATCCGGATTGAAGATCGGCAATTCACCGATCAGATCACAAATCGCAATGGTGATGCCTTCGGGGCACGCAAACCGCAGCGCCTCCAGCAGCCGGCGGCTGGCCGAAGCCTGTCGCAGGCTGCCGCAAAGCGCATAAAGAAAAATCGGCCGCTGGATCATGCGCGATGTCTATCAGGCCTTGCCGATTCGAGCGATAGCCACCCTCCCCTTGAGGGGCAGGGGTATCGCATATGGAGGCGGACGAGCACCATAAGCTCCTTCTCCCCTTGGGGAGAAGGTGGCCCGAAGGGTCGGATGAGGGGGTTATCGATTTGAATTCATGGATTTTGGTGGTCTTGGCGGGCACCCCCTCATCCGCCTGGCGGCACCTTCTCCCCGCTGGGGAGAAGGGGGACAGCGGCGATCTCCGCTCATATGCGATACCCCTGCCCACAAGGGGGGAGATGTCGCGGCAGCGACAGAGGGGGTGCCACGTGGGCGATGGACAGAGAAGCTCGCCTACCTGCAGCGACGGCCTACCGCACACTCTGCCTGATATGATGATACAGAGCCCGGATCGCCTGTGCCTCGCCGCCGCCGGGGGAATGCGGGCGTTCGCTCGGCGCCCAGCCGAAAATATCGAAATGCACCCAGCTCGGCGTCTTTGTCACGAAGCGCTTGAGGAACAGGGCAGCCGTAATGGAGCCGGCCATGCCGCCTGATGGAGCATTGGTGATATCGGCGAATTTGGTCCGGATATCCTTGTCGTAGCCCATATAGAGCGGCATCCGCCACAGCGGGTCATCCGTCTCCAGGCTCGCCTCGGTCAGATCGCTGGCAAGTTCGCTATCGTCGGTGAAGAAGGGCGGCAGGTCGGGGCCGAGCGCAACGCGGGCTGCACCTGTCAGCGTCGCCATATCGATCATCAGGTCGGGCGCGTCTTCGTCGGCATAAGCCAGCGCATCGGCGAGGATCAGCCGGCCCTCGGCATCCGTATTGTCGATCTGCACGGTCAGGCCCTTGCGGCTCCTGTAAATATCGCCAGGACGGAAGGCGTTGGATGAAATCGAGTTCTCGACGACCGGAATGATGACGCGAAGATCGACCTTGAGCTTGGCGTCCATGATCATCAGCGCCAGCCCCATGACGTTGGCGGCACCACCCATGTCCTTCTTCATCAGCAGCATGGAGGATGCCGGCTTGATATCGAGGCCACCGGTGTCGAAGCACACGCCCTTGCCGACCAGGGTGATGCGGCGATGACCCTTCTTGCCCCAGCGCAGTTCCAGAAGGCGTGGTGCATCGGCGCTAGCGCGACCGACCGTGTGCACGAGAGGGAAATTCTCCTTCAGGAGATCATCGCCGATGATGACGGACATGTCTGCCTTGTAGTGCTCGGCAAGCGCGCGGAAGGCGGCTTCGAGCTGTTCCGGACCCATGTCGTTGGTCGGCGTGTTGATGAGATCGCGGGCAAGGAAGACACCGGCGAGCTGGCGCTTGATATCGGCGGCATCGGCATCGCGCGGGATCATCAGCGTCGGCATCGCGGCTTTTTCCGACTTATAGCGGTCGAAGCGATAGCTGCCGAGGCCGAAGCCAAGCGAGAGCCGGTTCGCCGTCAGCGGCGCCGTCTCGATATGCCAGTCGCCGGCCGGCAGGCTGCGCGCCAGCTTGCCCGTGAGGAAGGGTTGTTCGGACGGGTTGGAGCCGAGGCCGAAGAGAGCGCCGCCCAGATGCCCTTCCGCGGTCGGGATCAGCAGCAACGAACCGCTCTCTGCCTTGTAACCCGCCTTGCGTGCCCAATCGAGCGCGATGGGATCGATGGTGCCGGTCTCGATATGCGCCGGGGTAACGGCAAAGATCGGCAGGGTCGCGCCACCCTTCGAATTGAAGGGCGTCGCGCGCTCGATGAATTGAAAGGGGGCCATGACTATCCTTTGGCGGTGACTGAGAAGAATCAAGAGTTAACTGTCTGTTAGGGTTAACAGATTATTGCTGGAGCGAACATTGCGCCGAACCTTTCCCTGTTCCGATTCTAGGCCGGGCGCAAGTATAAGGAATTCAGGGATACGCGACATGCCCGCCGTCTCAGCTACGTCTTCATTCAGAACCTTTCTTTTCCGCGGAGCTTCGGCAGCGCTTCTGGCGCTCGCGCTCGCAAGCTGCTCGACGACCGGAAAAGACCGGATGACGACGGGCTCGATTCCGAAGACGTCGCAGCCCCTCGATACGATGAACAGCACCGATCTCGCGCAGGCGACCGCGACGTTCGGCAAGGCCTACGACGCCAATCCCAAAGATCGCGATGCAGGCGTCAACTACGCCAACGCCTTGCGCATGAGCGGCCGCAACGACCAGGCGCTTGCGGTCATGCAGCAGGTGGCAATCGCCAATCCGACCGACCGCGGCGTGCTGGCCGCCTACGGCAAGGCACAGGCGGCAGCAGGGCAGCTCGACGAAGCGCTCTCGACCATTGACCGCGCACAGCTGCCGGACCGGCCGGACTGGCGGCTGGTTTCCGCGCAGGGCGCCATTCTCGATCAGCTCGGACGTTCCAGCGATGCACGGGCCAAATATCGGGATGCGCTGGTGCTCGCCCCCAACGAGCCGACGGTCCTTTCCAATCTTGGTATGTCCTACGTGCTGACCGGCGATCTCAAGAATGCGGAAAACTATCTCCGCACGGCCGTCGCCCAGCCGGGCGCCGACAGCCGCGTGCGGCAGAATCTGGCGCTCGTCGTCGGCCTGCAGGGCCGCTTTGCTGAAGCCGAACAAATCGCTCGCCAGGAACTGACGCCGCAGCAGGCAAACGCCAATGTCGCCTATCTGCGCGGCATGCTGGCACAGCAGAACTCCTGGCAGAAGCTTGCCGCCAGTGGCGATAACAGGAAAGTAGCCCAGCAATAGAGCGGGAGAGCCGAAACAGCTTCCCTACCCAACTTTCGAAAACGGCACTCGTTAGCGGAGCGGTTGAGGCGCACGCCCGGTAGCCGTAGGCCTTAACGCCAGATGTGGCGCGGCAACCCCTCGGCGACAAGCCGCGCGCCGAGGGCGCCCATCACAACGCCGGCCACCCGATCTATCCATAGTTTCGCACCGAGATAGATGGCGCGCGGCCGGTTCGACGAAAAGGCCAGCGTTACCACCGTGTACCAGCCCACCTCGACAAGGAAGACTGCGGGCGGAACCGTAAACAGCAGCCAGGGAGCCGGAGCCGCCGGCAGAAGTGCGGCAAAGATACTGCCGTAGAAAATGGCTGTCTTCGGATTGCTGAGCTGCGTGCCGAGCGCAAAGAGGAAATTGCGCATCACACCGCCTGCCGCCGGCGTCGTTGGTGCATCGATGGGAAGATCGTCCGCGGCGCTGCGCCAGATGCGGATGCCAACATAGATCAGATAGAGGCCACCGGCGACTTTTAGCGCCAGATATAGCCATTCGACTTTCATCAGCAATGCGCTCAAGCCGAAGAGGGCCAAGGTCGCGAAAATGACGCTGCCCGTTCCCATGCCGAAGGCCGCGGCAAGACCTGCCTTGCGTGAGCGGGAAACAGCGATGCGCGAAACGAGCACGAAGCTTGGGCCGGGGCTCACCGCTCCGATGAAGACTGCCGCGACGACGCTGAAAAATATTGCCAAGGATGACATGCGAGACCTCCCAATATGGGCGACATTGCATGGAAGATAACCATGCCCGCATGCCGCGAGCAAGTCAGCGGCTCAGAATTTGTCCATTGCCTGAATGATCGCCGGGCCGAGAATGACCGCCATCAAGACCGGCAGGAAGAAGACGATCATCGGTACAGTGAGCTTCGGCGGCAGTGCGGCCGCTTTCTTTTCCGCCTCGTTCATGCGCTCGTCGCGGCCTTCCTGCGCCATGACACGCAAGGCCTGCGAGAGCGGCGTACCATAGCGTTCCGCCTGGATGAGCGCCTGCGTGACCGATTTGACGAGCTCGATCTGGGTGCGGGCGGCGAGATTGTCGAAAGCGGTGCGGCGATCCTGGAGGAAGGAAAGCTCGGCCGTGGTCAGAACCATTTCCTCGGCGAGTGCCGGGGACTGCTCGGCCATTTCCTCGGACACGCGATGCATGCCGGCTTCGATTGAAATGCCAGACTCCACGCAGATCAGCATCAGGTCGAGCGCATCCGGCCAAGCGCGCTTGATCGATTTCTGGCGCTTGGTCACCAGATTGGAGATATAGATGTTCGGCGCGTAGAAGCCCAGATAGGCGAAGCCGATGACGCCAAGCAGCCGGATCGGCAGGGGCTTCGCGGCAAACCAGCCGAGAACGAAGACGATGACGATCGCAATTGCCAGAAAAAGGAAGGGCAGCAGGAATCGCGCCACCAGGAACATGTTGAGCGCATTTTCAGAACGCAGGCCGGCAGACCGCAAGCGATTAACGGTATTGGCATCGACAAGCGCATTGCGCAGGTTGAACCGCTCGACGATCTGTCTGACGTTTCGATTGTTGTGGCTGCGCAGCGATGCCTTGCCGCCCTCTGCGCTCAGCCGTGCGCGTTCACGGGCGCGAATCTGTTCGCGCTCTGTCGACACGGCCTTCATGCGCTTGCTGAGATCGCCACGCTCCAGCAGCGGTATGGCGATCGTGTAGAAGGTCGCGAAGACGGCGATGGCAACCACAACGGCAAGAAGGGTGCCAGGATCGGTCAAATTGGCTGCCAGATCGGACATGGGCGACGCGGCTCCTTCCGCTCAGATCTCGAAATTGACCATGTTGCGCATGATGAAGATGCCGAGCGACATCCAGATGCCGGCTCCAAGCAAGATCAGATGGCCGCGCGGATCGATGAACAGGATCATCATGTATTGCGGCGATGTCAGATAGACGAGCAGCATCACGATGAAGGGCAGAGCGCCGATGATGACGGCGGATGCCTTGGCCTCCATCGACAATGCCTTGACCTTCGCCTTCATTTTCTTGCGTTCGCGCAGCACCTTCGAGAGGTTGCCCAGGGCTTCCGACAGGTTGCCGCCCGCCTGCGCCTGAATGGCGATGACGATCGAGAAGAAATTTACTTCCTGCAGCGGCATATGGTTCGCGATGCGGGCGCAGGCGTCCGACATGCTAAGACCGACCTGCTGCGCCTCGACCACCCGCCGAAACTCCGTCTTGACAGGCTCTCGCGCCTCGCCAGCCACCAGCCGCACTGCATCGTTGAGCGGCAGGCCCGAGCGAAGCGAGCGCGTGATGAGGTCAAGCGAGTTCGGAAACTCTTCGAGGAACTTGCTTTGCCGGCGCTTGATGAGAAAGCCGATGACCCAGCGCGGCAGGCCGAAGGCAGACGCAAAGAACATTCCCAAAATGACAAGAGGCGGCGCGCCGACGATGAAAAAGACCAGCATGACGAAAAGACCGAAGAGCACGCTGAAGATGTAGAAGCGCGACGGCGTCAACGACAGGCCGGCCTGCGCCAGACGCGCCTTGAGCGACTGCTTCTTCTTCGTATTTTCGCTCTGTCGCCGCTCCAGGTCCTTGAGTGTGTCCTGCACCGACTTGCGCCGCTTGGACATTTCCTGGACGCGATCGCGCGCAGCCTTGACCTTGACGCGATCGGTCTCAGCCTGCTTGACCCGGTTGACCCGGCTATCGGCCTTTTTCTGTGTCTCGATCCGTGAATAGAGAATGCCGTAGCAGACCGCGGCGGCGGAGACCGCCGTCAGCAGGACAATCAGCAGCACTATCGGATCGATACCAAACATCGCGAGCCCTATTGCGCCTTCTGTTCCATCTCATCGAGGGCGGCTGCCAGACGCCGCTCCTCGTTATAATAGCGAGCACGATCCCAGAAATGCGGCTTGCCGATACCGGTGGAGACGTGCCGCCCGATGATCCGGCCGTTCGCATCCTCGCCCTCGATTTCGTAGCGCATCAAATCCTGGGTAATGATCACATCCCCTTCCATGCCGATCACCTCGGTGATCTGGGTGATGCGGCGCGAACCGTCACGCAGGCGGGCAGCCTGGATGACGACGTCGACGGAGCTGGATATGATCTCACGGACGGTCTTGGCCGGCAGGCTGAAGCCACCCATGGCGATCATCGATTCCATGCGGCTCAGGCATTCGCGCGGCGTATTGGCGTGGATCGTGCCCATGGAGCCGTCGTGACCCGTGTTCATCGCCTGCAGCAGGTCGAAGACCTCGGGTCCGCGCACTTCGCCGACGATGATGCGTTCGGGGCGCATACGCAGGCAGTTCTTGACGAGATCGCGCATGGTGATCTCACCCTCGCCCTCGATGTTGGGCGGACGGGTTTCGAGGCGCACCACGTGCGGCTGCTGCAATTGCAGTTCGGCGGTGTCTTCGCAGGTGATGACGCGTTCGTCTCGATCGATATAGTTGGTCAGGCAGTTCAGAAGCGTCGTCTTGCCCGAGCCCGTACCGCCTGAAATGACGACGTTGCAGCGCACGCGGCCGATGATCTGCAAAAGCGTCGCGCCCTCCGGCGTGATGGCGCCGAAGCGGACGAGCTGCTCGAGCGTCAGCTTGTCCTTCTTGAACTTACGAATGGTGAGTGCAGGACCGTCGATCGCCAGCGGTGGGGCGATGACGTTGACGCGCGAACCATCGGGCAGGCGCGCATCGCAGATGGGGCTCGATTCATCGACGCGGCGGCCGACCTGGCTGACGATGCGCTGGCAAATGGATAGAAGCTGGGAATTGTCGCGGAAGCGGATTTCGGATTCGACGGTCTTGCCGCCAACTTCGATGAAGGTCTGGCCGGCGCCGTTGACCATGATGTCGGCGATGTCGTCGCGGGCGAGCAGCGGCTCCAGCGGGCCATAGCCGAGTACATCGTTGCAGATGTCCTCGAGCAATTCCTCCTGCTCGGAGATCGACATCGCGAAATTCTTGATGGTGATGATATCGTTGACGATATCGCGGATTTCCTCACGCGCCGCCTCGTTACCGAGCTTGGAGAGCTGCGAGAGATCGATCGTATCGATCAGCGCGGAGAAGACCTGCGATTTCGTATCGTAATATTCTTCGGTATGCGCCACGCGACGCCGGCTAGGCGTCTGCATCGGCGGCGGAGCGACCTGCTGACGTGGCTGCGCGGCATCACGAGACGGCTCTATGAGCACAGCCGGCGCCGTTGGCCCGCCAGCGGGAGCGGGTGCACGCGCCGGTGCCGGCGGAGGCATTGCGCCGCCGCTCTTTGCAGGACCTTCACTTCCGCGCTTGCCAAACATGTCTTCGATCCAATTCTACTGCTGCTGCATGGCTTTCACGAAAGATTGATTTTCGGAATCCATGCGAAATCATAGGGTTACTTCCGCTTTAAAAGGCCAAGCAAACCGCCCTTTCTTGCCTTCTTCAACGCAACACGCCCGGTGACGATGTGCGATATCTGCGAGAAAGTTTCCGCAATCGGCGACTTGGGATCAGTCTCGGAGATCATCTGCCCGCTGTTGGCGGCATTGCCGAACAGGTTGATGTCAAAGGGTATGATGGCGATCGGGTCGGTCTCTAGCGGCGCGCAGAATTCCGAAGGATTGATCTCCGGGCGCTTCGGCATGCCGACCTGATTGAGAATGAGGTGCGGCGCCTTATCGTTCGGCCGCAGCTTGCGCAGAGCGTCGATCAGGTTCTTGGCGTTGCGCAGATTGGCAAGATCGGGTGCGGCACAGATGACGACCTCGTCTACCGCACCAAGCACCGAACGCGTCCATTCCGTCCAGACATGCGGCACGTCGAGAACCGCCACCGGCGCGCTGCGCTGGAGAACGTCGAGCACCGGCAGGAATGCCTGCCCTTCGAAATCATAGGCGCGGTCCAGCATCGAGGGCGCGGCGAGCAGCGACAGATGCTGCGAGCATTTGGTCAGGAGCCGGTCGAGAAAGACCTCGTCGAGGCGTTCCGGCGCATAGACGGCCTCGGCTATCCCCTGAGCCGGGTCCTGGTCAAAATCGATATTGGCGGTGCCGTAGGGCAGATCGAGATCGGCGAGAATGGTTTCGGTCGAGAAGAGGCTGGAGATGCCGAAGGCGCAATTATGGGCGATGGTGGATGCGCCCACCCCACCCTTGGCACCGATGAAGGCAATGCTGCGGCCGAGCGGTTCGGCATCGGGGTCGATGAAGATCGATGCCACCGCCGTCATCAGATCGATCATATCGGTCGGCTGTACGATATATTCTGAGATACCGTTGCGGATGAGTTCGCGGTAAAGACCGATGTCGTTGTGATAGCCGACGATGATGACCTTGGTGCTCGGATCGCAGACGGCGGCGAGCGGCTCGAGTTCCGCCAGGAGGCCGCGTGGGTTGGCGCGCGTCTCCAGAATGATCAGGTTCGGGGTCGGCGCCGAGGCGAACATGTTCGCCGCAGCCGCCACACCGCCGCTGGTGATGCGCAGGCTAACCTTGGACATGCGCCGATCGTTGGCGCACTGATCCATCACCTGCTGCAGCTGCTCGCTTTCGCAAAAAGCATGTATGGAAATACGCGGCAGCGGCCGCAGATTGTCGAGATTGCCCGAGCGCGAAGCTTCCTCCGCTTCCGGGGCAGTCGAGCCGATATCATATTCGATGGCGTTCATGATTTCATCCCGTTGCGCCAGCCTCTTGCGTTCAATTTCCGCTACCGAAGCCGCCGACCGTCGCCGTGCTGGTCGGGGTTGAGCCGCTGCGATAATCGCTGATGACCTTGCTGCGCTGATCGGCATCGATCGGTGTCATCGCGCGCGGCGAAATCAAATCGGTCGGATTGGCGATCTGCGCTGCCAGATTGTGCTGGGTCGCACAGCCGAAATTATAATAGTTCTGATTGTCGAATGCGTTGTCGGAAAGATCGTCCGGCCACTGGCCGCACGCATTGGTGGCCGCCGTCGTTGCGGTAAAGCGCAGGCGGATCGGCGCAGCATCGCCCGGGCCGCCCGTCGGGTAATAGCTGTTGACGATTCGCGCCGACGGAATACCGTTCGTGACCAGCTCCCGACGGATTTGTGAGTTGAGCGCCGATGCGGCGAAGGCATTTGGCGATTGCCGCGGCGACAGGATTTCCACCGTGCCGCTTGCATGGGCGCGATAATCCTGAACGAAACCGCGAACCGTATCGCGCATGCCTGTTGTCAGGTGCCGGTCACTGGCCGCGACCGGTATATCAACGCTATGCTCCTTTTCGGTGAGCACGATGGGATGCCGTTGGCGATAGTCATCCCTGATGGCGCTCGTCGTCATGCCATCTGGGGAGCCCGCGCAACTGCTGACGGCCGATATCAGCGCCAATGTCGGGAGGATCAGCATCGATCTTGAAAAACGAGGCCGGGCACCGCCGAGTGTATTGCGTTCGAGGCTGGCCATCTCTTGCTCTTTCGTTGACCTCGTTGAAAAGGCTGGCGTCATGGTCCCGCTCCTCACTTGTAGATGAAACCGACTGTGCCGTGGAAATCGGCATCGGCGACCGGCGGACCATCCTTGCGGCCGTAGATCTTGTTGACACGGTTCATGAAGAAGACACCGGCATCGTTCGTCGGAGAAAAATTGTCGTCGGGGCGAGCAAGCTTGTCGCGCGCTACGGGGCGCACGAGATAGGGTGTCGCGATAATCACAAGCTCGCTCTCATCCCGCTGGAAGCTCTTCTGACGGAACAGGGCACCCAGGATCGGAATCTTCGAGGCACCCGGCGTTCCCGAGGTCGTCTGCTGCACGTTATCGCTCAGCAAGCCGGCAAGAGCGATCGATCCCCCGGATGGCAGCTCGACCGAAGTATTGGCGGCCCGTTGGTTGTAGGTCGGGGTGGATGACGATGCGACCGGTTCCGAGACCTGGGTCTGCACATGCAGGCTGATGCGGCCACCGGCCAGGACCACAGGCGTGAAGGCCAGCGTGATACCATAGGTATAGGGCGTAATCGTCGTGTTGCCGTCCTTGTCGGTCGTGGAATAGAGCGTCTGACCACCGGAATTGAAGGTAGCAGCCTGTCCGGAAATGGCGGTCAATGTCGGCTCCGCCAAGGTGCGCACGGCACCTGCCTGTTCGAGAGCATTCAGATAGGTGCTGATATTGTATTTGCCGAGCGCATATTTGAAGAGTGTCGAGATACCACCCGCGCCGGTAGCGTTTGTGGGATCGCCGTTTACTCCCAGGAAATTCGTGGTTCCGCTGTTTCCGATATTGCCGAGTTGAGCGACGCCCAGGCCGGAGGAATTGCTGACCAGGTTGTCGAAACCAATCTGCTTCAGGACGCTGCGCTTGATTTCGGCGACGGTCACCTTGAGCGTCACCTGATCCTCGCCTTCGATCTGCAGCATGTTGACGATCTGCGAGGTCTGCCGCCCTTCGGCGAAAATGGCGACTGCATTGTTGTCGCCGCTGCCGGAGGCAGTCTGGTTTCGTGTCGTCGCTTCGCCTCCCTTGAGGAAGGCTTGGGCGAGCTGCTGTGCGCGGATCGAATCCTGCGGCGTGCGCACGATGCCGGTGAGGACGATGTTGTCGGAGATGATCTCGACGTTGATATCGGAGTCCGGGATGAAGCGCTTGATATTATCCTGCAGGCCAGCAATATCGCGCTCGATCTGGAGATCGAGGCTGACGATCTCCTTGCCGTCGGCGCCGAAGATGAAGATGTTGGTCTGACCGACCGTCTTGCCGAAAAGGTAGATGCGGCGCGAGGTCCGCGTCACCGCATCGGCCATCTTGGGATCGGAGACAAGGATGTCATGGGCGTCGGCGGGCAGATCGACGACAAGCGCCTTGTTGAGACCAAGCTTCAAAGTGCGCTTGGTGCCGAGGCCGGCTATTGTGACGATACTGTCCGAGCCGCCTGCAAAAGCTGTGGGCGTGCGCAGAAAGGCCGGAACATCTGCCAAGGGCAGGCCGGCAAAGGCAACCGAGAAGGAGAGGCTTACGGCAAGGGGGAGGCTGGCTTTCTTGCTTGTCTTTAACATGGTCTCGCCCCTTCTCATTGCGGTTTCGGCCCGCTGGGGCCGTCGGTCACGATCGCTCCCGATTTGATGACCTGGATCATGCTGCCGCCATTGTCCCCGGCCAGCAGATAATCGGCGGCCGTCGTATCGGGTTGCTGCGCGTCGGCAACGGAGCGCAGTGCCAGCGTCAGGCGATCGGCCATCTGATGCGCGACCGCCAGGACCTTCGTCTGGTCCGGCGTCAGCTCCAGCGTCGCGGTTGCCCCAACGACGGCTTTGCTTCCGTCCTGCTTTTCCTCGATCTGCTGATCGACCGCCAAAACGCGAACGTTGCTGAGCACGGTTTCGGTGACGAGCTGCTGCTGCGAACCCTTGCGCACCATGATGACATCGACGCGGTCATTCGGAAGGATGAAACCGCCTGCGCCGGTGGCGACGGAAATCTCGGTGGCGACGGCGCGCTTGCCCGCCGGCAGCAATGAGGAAAGGATACGGCTGCTGGAATCGGCGACCTTTTCCTCGCGGATCGGCTCGCCCTCGAATATCGGCAGGCGAACAACGGCACCGGTCAGATCTTTCAGCGCATTAGGGCGCTCGCGTTCGGTGATGAGACCTTTGACGATGCCGCTTTCCGGCCAAGGCATCCAATGGATCGATTGCTCGTTCAGACGCGAACCGACGGGCAGATTGGCACCGGCAACGAGGACATTGATCGTCGCCTCCTTCTCCACCACCGCCGCAATCTGCTGGGGAACGATATCGCGCGAACCAGCCAGGCGCATCGCGAGCAGACCGGCCATCCCGGCCGCGACGGCTGCCACTGCGAGTATCATTATGCGAGCGGGTTTCATGGTCATTCCTTGAGGAACAGGATTCTTCGCCCTGCAGAATGACCGATAATTGGTGTAATTATGGTTAATGGCTGGTTACATTTATTGTTATTTAACCATGATTACTTGGTGTATATTAGGCCTCGCTTGCAAAAAGATCGCCTATACTCCCCCCATTAAGGTTCAAAGCACTTTTAAGTCGCTGCCGCCAGAAGAACCGCCGAGGAGGGGAAAGCAAGCATCCCGCCAATCGCGATGGCGATTCCGTAAGGGATTTTTTTGGCACCCGTCAATGAATGCGGCAAGGGTAAGCCCATAGCCATGATGGTAATGGCCTGCGATCTCAGCATGATGACCAAAACAGTGACTGCGCCGCCAATGAACGCGACGTACACCAAGAATTGGACGAGAGAAGAATCGAACCCGAACCACAGCGCAGCCGCCGCGAGCAGCTTCGCATCGCCGCCGCCCATGATGTTCAATGCGAACAGCGTAAAGCAGGCAAAGAACACAACGCCCGCTCCGGCAAGATGCATGGCGATTTCCGCAAACGACAATCCCAAAACGGGCGCCAATACCAAGAACGAGATTGCGAGCGCTAAAGATACGCGATTTGGGATCGTCATGGTCAGCAGATCAGAGATCGCTGCGATCGACATGCAGAGCGGAAAGATCAATAATACCGCAGCCTCTAGCATGCCAAATCCTCTCTACATGCGCAATATCGGAAACCGCTCATTTCATTGAGCGATTTCCGAAAAATATTAAGCCTCTGAGGCGAATATTTTACTTGGTACCAATGCCGGCGCCAGAGTGGTTCATCTGGTCAGAAATGTTCTTGAAAGTCGTGCTGAGCGTGCCGCCCAGCGTCGTTGCACCGGTGATGATGGCGACGGAGATCAGGGCGGCGATCAGGCCATATTCAATTGCGGTCGCGCCGGATTCATCCTTCAGGAAACGCGAAAAAAGCTTGGACATAAGTTTAACTCCACTTTGTTGACAGCACGTCCGCCAACTGTTGCCGTTGATCGGATGAGTTGCACGGTAGCTTCCCGCCGTTTCCATCGCTTTAAAGAATTAGGTTAATGTGCAGTAAATACAAAAGCGAAAATAGAATAGTTAATGTGACTTGCATGTTCTTCTGTGCGTTTTTAAAGAAAATCTTCAGCCAAATAGAAATTATTAGATGTATGAATATTAGTACGATATACGATTCGTCTCGAATTAATACACGATCTGCGGAAGAAGGCGACGAGGAGGGTCCGCATGGGACATCTGCGCCATAATTACATGACAGAAGGCGAGCTTAATCGTTCATTCACCATTCTTTCTCATTCTATCGGGAAATTCTTTTCACTATCGCTTTCCAAGAGGCCAAGCCATGCCAATCGGCGGCAGAACAGCATTCCTTGCCGGCATTGTCGCCATGGCCGGCATGATGCCGCAGCTTTCCCACGCTGCCGGGGAAAGCATGCTGCGCGTCTATATGGATCACGCGCGCGTACTGAAGCTGGATCGCCCTGTCAGCAAGGTCATCGTCGGCAATTCGCAAGTCGCCGATGCAACGGTGGCCGATCCGAAAACCATCGTACTGACCGGCCGCAGCTTCGGGACGACGAATATCATCCTGCTCGATACCGACGGCAATGCCATCGTGGACGAGCAGATCCTGGTATCGATCGACGAAGGCAATACGGTCCGTGTCTTCCGCCAGACGGATCGCGCCGTGCTGTCGTGCACGCCCAATTGCGAGCAGCATGCCCAACAAAACAATACGACGACGACGCCAACGGCTGCAGCCGGACAATAGAAACATTCGATAACGCAAATATTCTAAAGTACTTTCAAAGAATTGAGCAGCAAACGATAATCCTTGTTTCCTCTAAATATGAAGAGAGAAGAGAAACGGATTATCAAGAAAGCAATTCTAGTGTCGTCCGCGTGTAAATCGCCGCGGACTTCCCATGACGCCAGATAATACCCCTCACGCCAATACAGGCCGCGCACGTCGCAGTGCCCGAAGCAGCTTGCGTGAATTCGTGCGTTCTCGGGACGGGACAGCAGCGATCGAATTTGCCTTGCTTGCGATCCCCTATTTTCTGATCGTCTTTGCCATTATCGAGACCTTCGTCGCCTTTACCGCGGAGCAAGTCGTCTCAAACGCCGTCGATACTCTGTCGCGCCAGATCCGGACGGGACAGATTACGGCAGCCAATACAACTTCGCAGCAGTTCCGACAGGCATTCTGCAATCAGATTTCCGTGCTCATTACCTGCTCCTCCACCGAAGTACAGACGCCGGCAAACCTCTATCTCGATGTGGAGAGCTATTCGAGTTTTGCGTCCATGCCGACGACGATCCCCCGCAAGTCGTCGACCGATCCTTATTCCGATCTCAGCACCACCGGATTCACTTTTACACCCGGCGGCGCCAAGTCGCTGAACATGGTGCGCGCCTATTATCGCTGGCAGATCATAATGGATCTGCTGCGCCCCTATCTTACCAACGTGCATCCAACCGACGGCTCGGCGTCGGTCTACCTCATCGTCGCAACCGCAGCCTTCCAGAACGAGAATTATCCGTGAGCGGCCTCAAGAGCATGATCGGGAAAGAAAGTACGCGCTTTGGCGTACTGAGACGCTTCGCTCGCGACAAAGATGGCGTCGGCGCGATCGAATTCGCCATTCTTTTTCCCGTATTGCTGATGCTCTATCTCGGTGCCTTCGAGCTTACCGTTGGCCTCAATGCCTCCAAGCGCGCCAGCCGCTCGGCGGGATCGATCGCCGATATCGTCTCGCAGCAGCCGTCGGTCACCAAGTCCGTGCTTGCGGGTATGCCTTCCGTTGCCGGCGCGATCTTCGCGCCCTATAGCACGACGGGCCTGACGCTGAAGATCACCGGCATTGCGATCGACACGGCCGGCAATGCGACGGTCGCCTGGTCCTGGGCGCAGGACGGAACCAGGCCATATACACCAGGCTCGACGGTCACGGTGCCGGCCAACATGAACCAGGCGAGCACATTCCTCGTCCGTAGCGAGCTTGCCCTGCCCTATCAGCTCCTCAGCTTCGGTGCCAATTTCCTGCCAAGCGGCACAAACCAAATCACCATCAGCCGGCAATATTACTACCGGCAGCGCGTCGGCACTTCGATCAGCTGCAGCGACTGTTGAAGGCCCGACGGCCAAAACCGCGCCCGAAGTGCCGCTTCCAAACGGAAAATTGCCAAGTCGATGCCTCCGTTATATGGGTGACGTCCAATAACCCGGAAGACCTGCCGGGTGACGGCATTCTATCGGGTGATCTATGGCGCGCGCCTTTCTCTTCGTTCTGGATTCTTTCGGTGTAGGCGGCGGCCCGGATGCGGCAAGCTATGGTGACGAGGGCGCCGATACGCTTGGCCATATCGCCGAGTTCTGCGCCGCTGGCGCGGCTGATCGCGAAGGCCTGCGTCAGGGTCCATTGACATTGCCGATCATGTCCGGCCTCGGCCTGCTGGAGATCGCCAAGGCGGCGACGGGCAATTATCCCGCCGGCATGCCTCTGCCGGAAAAACTCTACGGCCTTTATGGCTGCGCCAATGAAGTTTCTCGCGGCAAGGATACACCATCCGGTCATTGGGAGATCGCCGGTACGCCGGTCATGTTCGACTGGGGTTACTTTCCGGCAGAGGGCGATGCCTTTCCGCCGGAGCTGGTGAAGGCCATCTGCGAAGCCGCCGATCTGCCAGGGATTCTCGGCAATTGCCATGCATCCGGCACGGATATCATCGCCAAGCTTGGCGAAGAGCACATACGTAGCGGCAAGCCGATCTGCTACACCTCGTCGGACTCCGTCTTCCAGATTGCAGCACACGAACAGCATTTCGGGCTCGATCGGCTGATCGGCCTCTGCAAGATCGTGCGCACCCTGCTCGATTCTCACAATATCGGCCGCGTCATTGCCCGCCCCTTCGTCGGCGAGACCGCAGCGACCTTCGAGCGGACCGGAAACCGCCGCGATTTCTCTGTGCTGCCGCCTGAGCCGACGCTGCTCGATCGTCTCGTCAAGGCAGAGCGCACGGTGCATGCCGTCGGCAAGATCGGCGATATCTTCGCCCATCAGGGCATTTCCAGGGTCATCAAGGCCAATGGCAACATGGCGCTGATGGATGCGACATTGAAGGCCATGGATGAAGCTGAGGATGGCGATCTGGTCTTCACCAATTTCGTCGATTTCGACATGGTCTATGGTCACCGCCGCGACGTGCCGGGTTATGCCGCAGCACTCGAGGCGTTCGACGCGCGGCTGCCTGAAGTGCACAAGAAGCTGAAGGCGGGCGATCTCGTCATCCTGACCGCCGATCACGGCTGCGATCCGACGTGGCGCGGGACCGATCACACACGCGAGCGCGTGCCCGTCATGGCTTACGGGCCAGGCATTCGCTCACGCGCCATCGGCGTCCGCCAGACCTATGCCGATATCGGCGAGACGGTTGCGAAACATCTGGGAATAGCGGCAGGGCCGCACGGGAGGAGCTTCCTTTGACATCGCATTTGAAGAAAGTGGAACTGCATTGCCATCTGGAAGGCGCAGCTCCACCGGCATTGACGCTCGCACAAGCAGAGAAATACGGGGTCGACACCAGCGCCTTCCTCAAGGACGGTGTTTACCTCTGGAAGGATTTTGCCGAATTCCTCCTCTGCTACGACAAGGTTTCAGAAGTCTATCGCACCGAGGAAGACTATGCGCTGCTGACGGAAACCTATCTGGAAGAGCTGGCCGGCATTGGCACGATCTATAGCGAGCTCATCGTTTCGCCCGATCATGGCGATCGTATCGGCCTCGGCGCCGACGCCTATATGGCAGGCGTTTCCGCCGGCATCCGTGCCGCCAAGGCAAAGACCGGCATCGAGGCTCGGCTGATCGTAACCGGCGAACGCCATTTCGGCCCGGATCGCGTGGTGAAGGCGGCGGAATATGCCGCCAAGAGCGACAATCCGCTGATAACAGGCTTCAACATGGCCGGCGAGGAGCGCATGGGCCGCGTCGCCGATTACGCCCGCGCCTTCGATATAGCCCGCGAGGCGGGACTTGGCATAACCATCCATGCCGGCGAAGTCTGCGGCGCTTTTAGCGTCGCCGACGCGGTGGATCTGGTGCGCCCCCAGCGTATCGGCCATGGCGTGCGCGCCATCGAGGATATGGATCTCGTCAAGCGCCTTGCCGATCTCGGCACCGTGCTGGAAGTCTGCCCCGGCTCCAACGTTGCACTCAACGTCTTCCCGGACTTCCAATCGCACCCACTGCGCAGGCTGCGTGACGCCGGCGTGAAGGTGACGATAAGCTCCGATGATCCGCCCTTCTTCCACACATCGCTGAAGCGCGAATACGAGCTGGCGTCGTCAGCCTTCGGTTTTAGCGACGACGAGATCGATGCCATGACCCGCACGGCGATCGAAGCGGCGTTCGTGGACGAGGTGACACGGGCGACGCTGCTGGCGAAGCTCTAAATGCACCGTTAAGGCCCCATATTGGGGATGAAATCTCCAAAAGTGGCCTATTTTCTTGCACCAGAGGCGATTTCCGTGGAAGAACCATCTCATATCACGGAATTACTGGAAGGCTGAAACCATGGACGGCGTCACTGTCATCGATCACCCGCTTGTGCAGCACAAGCTCACAATCATGCGCAAGAAGGACACGTCGACGGGAAGCTTCCGCCGGCTGCTGCGCGAGATTTCGACGCTGCTCTGTTACGAAGTGACGCGCGACCTCGAACTGACGATCGAGACCATCGAGACGCCACTGCAGCCAATGGATGCGCCGATCCTCGAGGGCAAGAAGCTGGTCTTCGCCTCGATCCTGCGCGCCGGCAACGGTCTGCTCGAAGGCATGCTCGATCTCGTGCCTTCAGCCCGCGTCTCGCATATCGGCGTCTACCGCGATCACGAAACGCTGCAGCCGGTCGAATATTACTTCAAGGCGCCGGAGGACATCTCCGAGCGTCTGATCATCGTCGTCGATCCGATGCTGGCAACAGGCAATTCCTCTATTGCCGCGATCGAGAAGCTGAAGGAGCGCGGTGCCCACAATATCCGCTTCCTGTGCCTGCTGGCGGCTCCCGAAGGCATCGCCAATTTCCGCAAGGCGCATCCGGATGTGCCGGTCTTCACGGCCGCCATCGACAGCCATCTGAACGAGAAGGGCTATATCGTGCCCGGTCTCGGCGATGCCGGCGACCGCATGTACGGAACGAAGTAAAACCGCTCTAATACTTTTTAGGAAGCCCAGCAGTTATACAACTGCTGGGCTTTTTATTGATTGCATTAGCGTCCTTTCAGCACACTTGGCCTATAGATGGCATGGCCCGCAGGAGGGGCCTTGCCGATGCTCGTTCGTATTCTTGCCTTTGCCGGTGTCATCGCCGTTGCGGCAACCCAGGTGCCGATGCTGGTAAGTAGCTATAGCGAACATGCCGCGAAACCCGCACCGGTCGAAGCGGTTTCGCTTGCTCCACCGAAGGCGGAAGCTCCCGTTTCCTATGGCAGCGTTCAGTTGCGCGCCAATGCGGGCGGTCACTATGAAGGCGATTTCACCATCAACGGCCGCGCCGTGCACGGGATGATCGATACCGGCGCGACCTATGTGGCAATGAACGAGAGCACGGCGCGCAGCCTCGGCTTCAGCGGCGTCGATCTCGACTATCGCTACACGGTCCAGACTGCGAATGGCGCTTCCAAAGTCGCCTACATCAAACTCGACCGTCTGGAAATCGGCACGATCCGCGTTCGCGATGTCGATGCCGTGGTGGCGAAGGACAGTGCGCTCGGTACGACGCTGATCGGCATGAGCTTCATGAAGAAGCTGAACTCTTTCGGGGTTCAGAACGGCAATTTGCTGCTGAAGCAGTAAGACAATCGACTTCATGGGCGCCGCTTACGCCAATCTGGCTGCGTCCGTCAGATCATGCCGAGGATGACGGGCGACAAAGCCGGCGACGTCTCCACGAGGCGATAGTTGGCCGAAAGATCGGCCACTGCCTTCTCCGCGCTTGCCTCGTCCGCCGCGTGTACGGTGGCGATGCGGTCACCTTTGCTCACCTTCGTACCGAGCGGCAGGATGTCGCTAAAGCCGACGCGATGATCGATCCTGTCCTGCGGACGACGGCGACCGCCGCCGAGATCGATGACGCTCATGCCGATCCCGCGCGCATCGCAGGCGCCAAGCCAGCCATCGGCGGCAGCCAGAACCGGCTTCTGCACCGGTGCGCTCACCAGATAGCGCTCCGGACGCTCAAGCAGATCGACCGGACCGCCAAGGCCATGCACCATGCGGCCGAATATCTCTGCCGCCTTGCCGGATGCCAAAGCCTCGCGCGCCCTGCCCTCCGCTTCGGCAACGTTCGCGGCAATGCCGGCCTGAACGAGCATTTCGGATGCGAAGGCTAGCACGACCGTTTCGAGCCGCATGCCTGCCTTGTTGCCCTTCAGGAAATCCAGACAGTTACGAAGCTCGACCACGTTGCCGGCCGCATCGGCCAAAGGCTGGTTCATGTCAGTGATCAGAGCCGAAGTCTTGACCCCACCGCCATTCGCCACCTCCACCAGCGAACGCGCCAGCGTCTCCGCTTCCTCAAGCGAAGTCATGAAGGCGCCGCTGCCGATCTTGACGTCGAGCACCAGCGTTTCCAACCCGGCCGCCAGTTTCTTCGACAGGATGGACGCGGTAATCAATGGTACGGAATCGACGGTCGCAGTGACATCGCGCACCGCATAGAGTTTGCCGTCCGCGGGGGCCAGCGCGCCGGTCTGGCCGATGATGGCACAGCCGACTTCTTCGACTACCTTGCGGAAACGGGCCGCATCCGGCGTGATCCCGTAGCCGGGGATGGATTCCAGCTTGTCGAGCGTGCCGCCAGTATGGCCGAGACCGCGGCCGGAAATCATCGGCACGGCGAGGCCGCAGGCGGCCGCAATGGGCGCCAGCATCAGCGAGACATTGTCGCCAACGCCACCGGTTGAATGCTTATCTGCGATCGGCCTGCCGATATGTTTCCAGGAGAGCATATCGCCGGAGCGGGCCATGGCCAGCGTCAGCGCCACCGTCTCCTCGCGCGTCATGCCGCGAAACCAGACGGCCATGGCAAAGGCGCCGATCTGGCTTTCCGCCAGTTCGCCACGCCCCAATGCGCCGATAAACGCATCGATATCGGCGGCCGAGAGGGTGGCGCCGTTACGCTTCCGGCGGATGATCTCCTGCGGGATCATGGATCAGTAGCCTGACGATGCCGTCTTGGACTCGCCGCCGGCCAGCACGTTCAGAATATCGTCGAGCAGGCTCGATGCACCGAAGCGGAAGGTCGACGGCATGGCCCAATCTGGTGCCATGATGGTCTCGGCAAGGCTCAGATAAAGCGCCGCATCGGAAACGGAGCCGATGCCGCCGGCAGGCTTGAAGCCGACCTTGCGACCGCTGGCGCGGATGGCCCGCAGCATGATGTCGGCAGCCTCGAGCGTCGCGTTGACAGCAACCTTGCCGGTGGACGTCTTGATGAAATCGGAGCCGGCGTCGATCGCAAGTTCCGACGCGCGCCGGATCAGCGCGGTATCCTTGATTTCGCCGGTTTCGAGGATGGTCTTCAAAAGCACCGGGCCTTTGCATTCTGCCCGCACGGCGGCGACCATATCGGTGACGGCCTGTTCATTGCCGGCCAGGAAGGCACGATAAGGAATGACCAGATCGATCTCGTCGGCGCCATCGGCAATCGCTTCGCGCGCTTCGGCGGCCACATCGGCCACCTCCATATCGCCGCCGGGGAAATTCACCACGGTCGCGATCTTCACGGCATGATCGGTGCCGAGAATGCCGCGCGCCTGCGCGACGAAGCGCGGCCAGATGCAGATGGCCGCCGTATTGCCATAGGGCGATTGCGCGCGGGCGCACAGCGCTTCGATCTGAGCCGGCGTGCAATCATCCTTCAGATTGGTCAGGTCGAGAAGGGAAAGCGCAACGGCTGCCGTTTCTCTCAGGGAATGGCCCGTCATTCTGGATCTCCTTCATCCGCGATCATTTCTTTCAGGATGGCGGCAAGGCGTGCGCCGCCGACCGGAGCCATGTCTTTCGTCTCTTCATGCGAGAGTTCTCCGCCGGTCATGCCAGCACCATAGTTAGTGATGACGGAGGCAGCGGCAACCCTTAGACCGAAAAGACGCGCCAAGATGACTTCCGGCACCGTCGACATGCCGACGGCATCGGCGCCAAGGATGCGCGCCATGCGGATCTCTGCCGGCGTTTCGAAGCTCGGGCCGGAAAACCACATATAGACGCCGTGCGAAAGCTTGATCTCGGCCTTTTCCGCCGCCTTGCGCATGCGCATGATGAGGTCGGTATCATAGGCGCTCGTCATCCCGACGAAGCGCCTGTCGCTCTCCTCGCCGATCAGCGGGTTCATGCCGGAATAATTGATGTGATCGGTGATCTGCATCACCGATCCCGGCGGCATCTCTTCCCGCAGCGATCCGGCCGAGTTCGTCAGGATCAGCGTGTCGACGCCAAGCGCCTTCAGGGTTTCGATCGGCTCGCGCATGGCATTGGCGTCGCCCTTTTCGTAATAATGCACTCTGCCGGAGAGCATGATGACCGAGACTTCGCCGAGCTTGCCTGCAACCAGCGTACCGGCATGGCCTGAAACGGCGCTGACCGGGAAGCCGGGCAGGTCGGCATAGGGGATGCGCAGCGCGTCCTTGACCTCATCCACGAGGGAGCCGAGGCCGGAGCCCAGGATGATGCCATAGCGCGGCTTCAATTCGCCGAGCTTCTCGGTGAGGATATCGACGGCCGCGCTCATCCGAGCACCTCCGTTTCGAAGCTGAAGGGCAGCATCTCATCCATGGTCATGGTCTTCCTCACGCCGGTTTCGTCGCAAAGATAGATGCGCGTCTCCTTGCTGGCAAATTCGGCAATCTTTTGCCGGCAGCCGCCGCAAGGCGGGCAGAGCGGCAGTTTCTCGGCGATGACGGCAATCTCGACGATTTTCTTGGCACCGCCCATGATCATCTGGCCGATCGCCGTCGGTTCGGCACACCAGCCCTGCGGGAAGGAGAGATTTTCGATATTGGCGCCGATATAGATCTTGCCGTCCTCGGCGCGGATCGCCGCGCCGACCGGGAATTTCGAATAGGGAGCATGCGCGAAAGCCATCGCGCCGCGCGCGGCCTCGAACAGATCATGCGACATGGTTTAGCGCTCCTTGGTATAGGGCACGCCACCGGCCTTCGGAGGCTTGGCGACGCCGATAAAGCCTGCAAGCAGGATGCAGGTGAGGATATAGGGCAGCGCCTGGAAAATCTGTACCGGCACCTCGCCAATGCCCGGAACTGCCTTGCCCTGCATGAAATTGGCGAAGGCATCGAGGAAGCCAAACAGAAGACAGGTGAACATGACCGGCACAGGCTTCCATTTTGCAAAGATCAGGGCGGCGAGAGCGATATAGCCCTTGCCCGCCGACATGTTGTTGATGAAGGCGGCCGACTGGGCAATGGCGAGATAGGTGCCGGAGAAGCCGCAGAGAATGCCGGCAACGATCAGCGAGCGATAGCGTAGCCATTCGACCGAGATGCCGGCGGTATCGACGGCGCCCGGATTTTCACCGACCGCACGCAGCCGCAGACCAAAGCGGGTGCGATAGAGGATCCACCAGGAGATCGGCACCGTCAGGAAGGCGAGATAAGTCAGAATATTGTTGCCCGAGATGACATTCGCATAGAGCGGCCCGATGAACGGAACGTCACGAAGGGCATCGGCGCCCGGCAGGGTGATGCCGGAAAAGCGGGCGGTAGCAGGCAAAGTCGGCGTCCGGCCACCCTGACCGAACCAGGCCTGGCCGAGAACGATGGTCAAGCCGGCCATCAGGAAGTTGATCGCGACGCCCGAAACGATCTGGTTGCCGCGATTGGTAATCGAGGCGAAGCCGTGCAGCAGACCGACGAGGACGGAGACGAGAACACCGGCGCCAAGACCGGCCCATGGCGAGCCGCTGATCGAGGCGACGCAGGCCGCAGCGAAGGCCGAAGCCAGCATCTTGCCTTCAAGCCCGATATCGAAGATGCCGGCACGCTCGGAAAACAGGCCTGCCAGCGCTGTGAAAATCAACGGAATCGACAGGCGGATGGTCGAGCCCAATATGCTGATGAGAAGATCATAATAATCCATCGTCCGATCCTCACGTCCTGGCGAATGTCTGGTAGATGCGCACAAGCGCAGGTCGGAACATATATTCGAGCGCACCGGCAAACAGGATGACGAGACCCTGGATCACCACGATCATGTCGCGCGTGATGTTCGGCATGTCGAAAGAGAGCGCATCGCCACCCTGATAGAGAATGCCGAACAGGATCGCCGCCACGATGATGCCCAGTGGATGATTGCGACCCATCAGCGACACGGCAATGCCAACGAAGCCTGCACCGAGCACGAATTCCACCTGCAGACGCGCGGAAGCGCCCATGACGGGGTTAAGCGCCATCATGCCGGCAAGGCCACCGGAAAGCAGCATGGCGATGATGACCGTGCGGGCATAGGGAATGCCGGCATAGACCGCAGCGGTGGGGCTGAGGCCGAGCGTGCGCATTTCATAGCCGAGCTTGGTGCGCCAGATGAGCACCCAGACGAGGAAGCACATGACCAGCGCGATCAGAAAGGAGACGTTGAGCGGCGCAGCACCGATGGTCGAGCCGAACAGATCCATCAACCAGCCGAGCTTCGGCAGCTGGCCGCCCTCCAGAAAGGTGCGGGTCTCGGGAGCCATCTTGCCGGGCACAATCAGCACATGCACCAGCAGGAAGTTCATCATCGCCGAAGCGATGAAGTTGAACATGATCGTCGTGATGACGACGTGGCTGCCGCGCTTGGCCTGAAGCCAAGCCGGGATGAAGGCCCAGAGCGCTCCGAAAATCGCCGCGCCGATAACCGCAAAGGGCATGGTCACGTACCAGGGCACGTAGCGGTCAAGTGTCAGCGCCACGAGGGCACAGCCGAGACCGCCGAGATAGGCCTGACCTTCCGAGCCGATATTGAACAGACCGGCATGGATGGCGACAGCGACCGAAAGGCCGGTGAAGATGAAGCTCGTCGCATAATACAGCGTGAAGCCGATGCCTTCGCCGCTGCCGAGAGCGCCCTGCAGCAGCAGCACGAGCGCATCGAGCGGGCTCTCGCCGATGAACCAGACGACGAGGCCGGAAATCAGGAAGGCAACAATCAGGTTGAGAAGAGGGATCAGGCCGTAGGTGATCCAGTTCGGGAGCGGAACGGAAGCCGTGCTCATATACGCCTCACGCGGCAATGCCGGCCATCATCAGGCCGAGTGTTTGTTCACCGGCCTCAGCCGACTTTTCACCGACAATGTGGCCGGCGAACATGACGAGGATTCGGTCCGAAAGTGCACGGATTTCATCCAGTTCCACCGAAACCAGCAGGATCGCCTTGCCGGCGTCGCGCATCTCGATGATGCGGCGATGAATGAATTCGATGGCACCAATATCGACGCCGCGCGTCGGCTGGCCGATCAGCAGAGCCTTCGGGTCGCGCTCGATCTCGCGGGCGACGACGATCTTCTGCTGGTTGCCGCCGGAGAAATTGGCGGTCTTCAGCCGCGCGTTCGGCGGGCGGATATCGTATTTCTCGATCTTCTCGATGGCATCCTTGCGCATGGCATCGAGATCGAGCATACCGCCGCGCCCGTATTTGCGGTCGCGGTGATAGCCGAGCATGGAATTCTCATATTCCTCGAACTTGAGGACGAGGCCCATGTGATGGCGATCTTCCGGAATATGGGCAAGGCCAAGGTCACGGAGTGCTGCGGGATCGGCGTTGCCGATCGGCTTGCCGTGCAGAAGGATTTCGCCCGAAGCCGGCTTGCGGATTCCGGCGATGGCCTCAAGCAATTCGGACTGGCCGTTGCCCGCAACACCGGCAATGCCGACGATCTCGCCGGCGCGGACATCGAAGGAGACATTGTCGACCATGGTGACGCCACGGCCGTCCTTAACTGTGAGATTGCGCACCGAGAGCAGGATTTCGCCCGGATCGGGAGCGCCCTTCTCCACACGTAACAGCACGCGGCGTCCGACCATCAACTCGGCCAATTCCTCGACGGTGGTTTCTGCCGTCTTGCGGGTAGCGACCATCTCGCCGCGTCGCATGACCGATACCGTATCGGTGATCGCCATGATTTCGCGCAGCTTATGGGTGATGAGGATGATCGTCTTGCCCTGGTCGCGTAGCACGCGAAGGATGCGGAAGAGATTGTCGGCTTCGGCCGGAGTCAGAACGCCGGTGGGTTCGTCGAGAATGAGGATCTCGGCGCCGCGATACATCGCCTTCAGGATTTCGACGCGCTGCTGCTGACCGACGGGAAGCTCCTCGATCAAGGCGTCCGGATCGACTTCCAGGCCGTAATCCTTCTCCAGCCGGTTGAGCTCGGCGCGCGCGGCCGCAACGCCCTTGGCGAGAAGTGCGCCGCCTTCGGCGCCCAGCATGACGTTTTCGAGGACGGTAAAATTGTCGACCAGCATGAAATGCTGGTGCACCATGCCGATACCGGCTGCGATCGCCGTCTGGCTGTCGCGAATGGCGATCGGGTTGCCGTTGATGCGGATCTCGCCGCTATCAGCATGATAGAAGCCGTAGATGATCGACATCAGAGTCGATTTCCCGGCACCGTTTTCGCCGATGATCCCGTGGATCGAGCCCTTGGCGACGGTCAGGTTGATATCTTTATTGGCGTGGACAGCACCGAACTTCTTGTCGATGCCCACGAGCTCGATGGCGGAGATTTGGTTCACTATAGGGGCTCCAGAAACCGGTTTCCGGATAAGAAAAGGGCGTATGACGTTTTTGCTCCGTCATACGCCCTTATTTCATATCAGTTCTTCGGGCAGGCGTTGTCGGTCAGATAGTCGTGGACCTTGATGGTGCCAGCGACGATATCGGTCCGCGCCTTGTCGACGGCAGTCTGCATTTCCGGAGTGACGAGCGGCTTGTTGTTGTCGTCCATGGCGACGGTGACGCCATCTTCCTTCAGGCCCAGTTCCTGGGTGCCGGCCGTGAACTTGCCGTTCTTGGCATCGCTAAAGGCATTGTAGACTGCAAGGTCGACGCGCTTGACGACGGACGTCAGAACGGAACCCGGATGCAGGTAGTTCTGGTTCGAGTCAACGCCGATCGACAGCTTCTTGTTGTCAGCGGCCGTCTGCAGCACGCCGAGGCCAGTGGCACCGGCGGCCGCGTAGACCACGTCCGCGCCCTGGTCGATCTGGTTCTTGGTGAGCTCGCCGCCGCGAACCGGATCGTTCCAGGCAGCACCGGTCGTGCCGGTCATGTTCTGGAAGACTTCGATCTTCGGATTGGTGGCGCGTGCGCCAAGCTCGTAACCGCATTCGAACTTGCGGATCAGCGGAATGTCCATGCCGCCGACGAAACCGATCTTGCCGGACTTCGATGCAATGGCAGCCATGACGCCGGCGAGGTAGGAACCTTCGTTTTCCTTGAACTTGACGGAGCGGACGTTCGGCAGATCGAGGCTATCGTCGATCAGAACGAATTCGGTCTTCGGATATTCGGCAGCAACCTTCTGCAGCGCGGAGGTCCAGGCGAAAGAAACAGCGATAACCGGATTGAAACCCTTGCTGGCGAAGTTGCGCAGCGCCTGTTCGCCCTGGGTGTCGCCCGTCGGCTCGAAGTCGCGGTAAGCGATGCCGGTTTCCTTCTTGAACTTTTCAGCGCCGTTATAGGCAGCTTCGTTGAAGGACTTATCGAACTTGCCGCCGGTTCCGTAGACGATTGCCGGCTTGATATCGGCCGCAAGCGCCGTTGCCGACATGGCAGCCAGGGCGAAGAGGGTCAAAAGGGATTTTTTCATGTGGTGCAGCCCTATTGTTTCTATCTTGTTGGGTCCTCCCGCAAGCCCGTTGATCGGGCAAGTCTGCGGAACTGCCGGCCTCCCCCGAGGCCAAGCTGGCGCGCATCCTTGCATGGCTGCACGAAAAATTCACGAGAAATTTTTCAGTTGGTAAAGATTTGTGGGAATTGGTGAAAACCCATCCAAACGACCCGTTTTTTAAACAATTTCGGGCCAAAACTGCAATTTTATTGGTCAGAACAGCTGCCGCTCAGCTCTCCGCAACCGCCAGTTCTGCAGCTCGCCGCATTGCGATGGAGCCGCCGCCAATTCCTTCCGACGCCATTCAATTCCCTGAATGGCACAGACCGAAAGTCACGCGCCGAACCCCTCACGCGCTGAAGCGGCCGGCTGCAGGCTGGCGCTTGTAGGCGACCATCCACAGCAACAGGGAAATCACCAGGAAGACGGCGAAGGCCGGCTGAAACAGCAGCCATTGCATCGCCATGTCATAGAAACGAGGATGGACGTAATAGGCGATCGCCGAGCGGAGGCTTGCCAGCGACGAAGGGCTGACATCGTTCCACGCATCGCCCATCGGGGTCATGACCACGGCGGAAGCCGCAACGGATTGTATGGAATCGATGGTGCCGGCGATCACAGCCACCACCAGTGCGACAAGGCTGGCAAAACGCAACAGGAAACGCATAAACTCCTCCCGATACTCACTATGTTCAGCCTTCGCGGGCCGACCGGTCTTATGCCGCCTCATCTATTTCATTAGATAAGTCGCGTGCAAAATAAGCGCAATGGGGAGGAGATGCAGAGTTTTGCGCCAACAAGTCAAAAATCTGTCAGATTCGGGTTGATTGCCAGGAATTCATCGGTATATATCGCGGCCGTTCCGACGATTTGCTTCCTGACCGGGTGCGAAACGCCAAAGGACAGGTGGCCGAGTGGTTTAAGGCGCACGCCTGGAACGCGTGTGTACGTGAAAGCGTACCGAGGGTTCGAATCCCTCCCTGTCCGCCATTTTCATCCACTCTCTCCCGCTTGCATTACGCCTCCAGGCAATCCAACAGCTCAGAGATCGCTCGTTGATAGTTCGCCTGCTCCACGTCGGCTGGTGTCGACTGGAAACCATCGCCCTCACTTTCTATGGCGACGGCAAGGGCTGCACCATGGGTGTAATCGACCAGAATATGCACCCACAGCAGCGCGCGCGATGGGGAAAGGCCAAGCTCCTCCAACAGATCCGTCAGGCTCTCCGTGATCCGCGTTGCATGGTCGGGGAACACGGCAGGCCGGTTGAAGATGGCAAGCGTCAGACCGGGATGGCGCAGCACCTTTGCCCGGTACGCTCCAAGCAGGCCCTCTATCCGCGACCGAACCGTTCCTTCCGGAGGCATGGCAACATCGGCATAGACGCTCTCCGCCAATGCCTTGATCAATCCGTCCCGATCCTGGAAATGATGATAGATCGTCATCGGGTTGACGTTCGCACGCATGGCGACTGCGCGCATCGTCAGATTTTCAAAACCCTCGCCCTCAAGCAGAGCCAAGGCCTCCGAAAGGATCCTTGCCGGCGACACGCTGTTCTCGTCGGCACGTGGCCTGCCTCGGCTTCGCTTGGTCATGGTGCAATTGTGTAGGTCGATTGTACCAGCCCGGAGGGAAACGGGCGGGTACTTACATGCGTGAGATTGATGTCGCGCGAGACCGGGCCGAACAGCGGGCGGCCGCTGCCGAGCAGTATGGGAACGCGGCTGATCACCAGATCGCTGATCAAGCCTTCCCGAAGGAAAGACTGGATGAGCCGTCCGCCGTCCACATAGACACGGCGGCAGCCTTCCGCTGCGAGCATGGCCATAGCCTGCTGCGGCGACTTCCGCGTGAAACGGACTTTGCCGGCCAACTCAGCCGGAACCGGCTGCTCCGCCAAATCGGCCGAAAGGACGAGCACCGGGCGTGTGTAGAACCACGGCTTCATGTCGCGGACCGCCTCGAAGGTGCCGCGGCCCATGATGATGGCGTCGATGTCCCTGATGAAATCATTGTAGCCATGGTCTTCGCCGGACGCGTCATACTCGAGCAACCACTCGATGCCGCCGTCATCGCGAGCGATGAACCCGTCCAGGCTGGTTGCAATAAAAACGTGACCAGTGATCATTTCGCACTTCCATATTTATACATTGTATAATTATGGCTTGGTAGCGCTGTCAAGGACGGCTGATGCAAGGTTTCGCTGAGAGCCGCCGATGCGTCCCGGTTCGCCGAACCATCGCAACGCCGCTTCGGCAGCGGCATCCATGTCAGGCTCTGCCTCGCAGACCCAGGCAACGACGCCATCGGGCCGCACGAGCAAGGCGCTCAAGCCAAACCGATCCCTGGCGTCGCTGGCGACATAGGCAATCCGGTCGCTCCAGCGGCTTGCAAGCGCTTCAAGGGAAGCACGAGCATTGAAATCCAGAAGCAGGCCCTTGCCCGTCCTGAGGAGATTGCCGAGCTTTGTCCCATCGGCGAGCTCAAAATCGGGAGCGCTGCGGCCGATGAGCGGATGGCTCCCGCCAAGTTCATAGCGGAGAGAAACGCCCCAGACGCGCTCGGCGAAATAGGTGGCGCCGTCGCGCGTCTCGATCAGATCGCGGATAATGGCTTCGAGGGCACGCGAGCTCGGGCTTGGCCGCATGAGTGCGACTTGCGCGCGTGACCAATCAAGCACCTGCGCACCAATAGGATGCCGTTCGCTGGAATAGGTATCAAGCAATCCGTCAGGCGCGTCACCATGGATGGTGGCGGCAAGCTTCCATGCCAGGTTCATCGCATCGCCAAGTCCAAGGTTGAGCCCTTGGCCGCCCAAGGGGGAGTGGATGTGCGCGGCGTCGCCGGCAAGCAAAATGCGCCCTCTGCGATAGCTGGTCGCCTGATAGGCGCGGTCCGTCCATGTGGTGGCAAGCTTGAGCGCCGTTAGAGTGACGTCGGTGACGGAGATGCGCCGCAGCACTGCCTGCACATGGTCGAGCGTGATCGGCTGGGTCCGGTGGAAAGCGCCGCCATCGAAGTCGACCATCGTGATCGTCCCGGGAGGCGCATAGGTGTACATGCCCGTCGCGGTGTAATGGCGGCCGGGACGAAGCTTGTCCGGGTCCACCATCTCAATTTCGGCGGAATAGCCGGTGAATTCGGGATCGGTGCCGACGAACTCGAAGCCGCCAGCCTTGCGGACAGTGCTGCGGCCGCCGTCACAGCCAACGAGCCAGCGCCCGCGAAAGGTCTCGTCTCCGGCGCGAACGACAACAGCTTCATCCGACTGCTCGAAGCTCTCGACACCGAAGCCGCGCCTGATGTCGGCGCCCATGGCCTCCGCACGCGCCGCAAGGACAGCTTCGAAGCTTTCCATCTCGACCATCAAGCTGGTGCCGGCCGGGCTTGGCAAACGATAGAGCCACTTGGACGTGTCGATATTGTCGTAAAAGAACTGGATGCCGGCAAAATGGCCGCCTGGGCGGCGCGACTGGTGCATCCAGTGTGCGGCCAGTGAAGCGCGATCGCCCGAGCCGTCTTTGGCAGGTTTGGGCGCGGCAACATCATCCAGCAGACCACGACGATAGAAGGCTTCGATGGTTGGCGAGGAAAGGCCGCGCATGCCGAAGGGAAGGCGCTTCAAGGGCGAGCGCGGATCCTCGGCCTGCTCCAGCACCGATACGGAGAGACCGGCGAGACGCAGCTCGCAGGCGAGAAACAAGCCGACGGGTCCGCCGCCGGCAATCAGAACATCATAAATCAAGGCAGCACTCCTCAGGCGAACGGCGCCGCAAGGGCGTCAGACATTCCGGCTTCGGGCCATCTCAGCCGGCGCGAGTCGCTGAAAAACGCCCACCCGTATTCGGGCGGCGATGGTCCAGTCACGGGAACAGTCATAAAACCTGTGCCAATTTCACCGATTTCGTGATTGCAATGCAATTTTTACACTCGGTATAAATTTACTTATGGTATAAATATCGTCATGTCAAACCAAATCAAACTCCGGGACCGCAAGAAGGAGATGACGCGTCAAGCGATCTCCAACGTCGCGACACGCCTGTTTGTCGAACATGGCTTCGACAAAGTCTCCGTCGCCGATATCGCCGACGAAGCGGAGGTCGCCAGGAAGACGGTGTTCAACTACTTCCGCCGCAAGGAGGATCTGGTCTTCGATCGCGAGGATGAGGTGCGGGAACTGGTGCGCAAGGCGATCGCCCATCGCGGCCGAGCGCCGCCGGTCCGCGCCTTTCAGGCGCTGATGCGGGACTTGGTGGGGACGCAGCATCCCCTGTTCAGGATCACGGAACGACCCATCCAGTTCTGGCGCATGGTGGCGGAGAGCCCGACGCTGACGGCATATGCACGCGGGCTGCAGGTGACGCTTGCTGACGATCTCTCGGGAATGCTCTCCGACGCGGCGGGCCGGCCGCGCTCCGATGCGGATGCACATCTTGCAGGCGCAATGCTGATGGCGACGCTGGTGACCGCCTATGGCGAGGCGCTGCGCGTCTTTCGGGAAAAAGGAGATCCTCAAGCCGCTCTGCTTGGCGTCATGGAGCGCGGCTTTGCCGGTGTCGACGCCGCTCTTGCCGGGACGCCGTATGTCTGACTTTGAAGTTTTCTGGATCGCAGCCTGAAAGACGAAACCCGGCCGAAGGGTCGGCCGGGTCTTCGAATACATGGTCCGTCGGACCATCGACCATCCCGCGGATCGTGGCCGATGGCGCCGGTATCACGCGGCGGAGACCTGCAGCTCTGCAAGATCCTGAAGCAGCGTCGGGCCGGTGGGTTCCCAACCCAGCTTCTGCCGGGTCTTGGCGCTGGAGGCCGGCATGTCGCGGCCGGCGAACATGGCGAGCCAGCCGAAATAATCCTGCGCCTCTTCCCTGGCGATGGATTTGACCGGGAGGTTCAGGCGCCGCCCGATCGTCTCGACGATATCGCGCATGGGCACGCCTTCCTCGGCGGCCGCGTGATATTTGGCATTCGGTTCGGCGCGCTCGACGACGAGGCGGTAAAGACGGCCGACATCGGAAAAATGCGCCGCCGGCCAGCGGCTGAGCCCGTCTCCCACATAGGCGCAGACACCCTTTTCCCGGAATATCTGGATCAAGGGCGTAATAAGGCCCTGGCTGACCGGATCATGCACCTGGGGCAGCCGGACGACCGAGACATTGACCCCGATCTCGCTTGCCAGGATTCCCGCTTCTTCGGAGGCTGCCCGCGGATGCATGTCGGAACCGGCAATCGGGTTATCCTCTCTGGCCGGCTCGCCCGGCACCGTGTTGGCGATCGGCGTGCCCGAGGTAATGACCAGCGGGCGGGCGGAACCGGCAAGTGCCGAGGCCAGCGTTGCGATGACCCGGCGATCATCCTCGCAATTCTGGACGAATCTCGTGAAGTCGTGGTTGAAGGCAAGGTGGATAACGCCGTCGGATTGCGAGGCGCCGCTTTTCAGGATTTCCGCATCCTCGATCGTGCCGTGAAGAACTTCGGCGCCGGCAGCAGCGAGCGCGACCGCCTTTTCCTTCGAACGCGAAAGGCCGAGCACCTGATGGCCCGCACCGATCAATTCCCTGACGACACGCGATCCGACATTTCCGGTCGCACCGGTAACGAATATACGCATATGCATTGTCTCCTTATTTCGTCGGAGACAAATCTGTGCCTATCGTTTATTCTGGTAAAGTAGTGACCTTATCATAGTAAAGACACTAACAGGATGACCGATCTCATCGAAACCGAAAACGTGCTCGGGACCTATCTGAGGGACCGCCGCGCAAAACTCGACCCATCCGCCCTGGGATTTGCCGGCGAACGGCGGCGCACGCCCGGACTTCGGCGCGAGGAAGTGGCGCAGCGCGCCAATATCAGCCCGACCTGGTACACATGGCTGGAACAGGGCCGCGGCGGCGCGCCTTCCGCCGACGTGCTCGACCGGATCGCCCGCGCGCTGATGCTGACGGAAGTGGAGCGCGAGCACCTGTTCCTGCTTGGCCTTGGGCGTCCGCCAGAAGCGCGTTACCGCAAAAATGATGGCGTTACGCCGCGGCTGCAGCGCGTGCTCGATGCGCTGGAGCCGAGCCCCGCCATTATCCGGACCGCCACCTGGGACGTCATCGCCTGGAACCGGGCAGCACCCGTGATGCTGATCGATTACGGATCGCTGCCACCGGAAGAACGCAACATTTTGCGCTATATCTTTCTCGATCCGCGTGCGCGCGCCGTGCAATATGATTGGGAAAGCGTCGCCCGTTTCGCGCTGGGCGCATTCCGTGTCGATGCGGCGCGCGCAGGCGCATCGAGTGAAATCGAGCCTTTCGTGGCGGAACTTTGCCGCATCAGCCCGGAATTCAGGGCCATGTGGCGCGAAAACGACGTTCCTGGCACCCATACCGAAGCCGTCAAACATATACGCCATCCCATCCTCGGCCCACTGGCATTCGAGTATTCGGCCTTTTCGGTCGACGGCCGGACGGATCTCAGCATGATTGTCTACAATCCGGCAACGCCTGACGATGCCGAGCGGATCAGATCGCTGCTGCCCCGACCATAAGGATATGCTTGGCGCAACCAACCGTCACTCGCTCATCTTTCGATTGACGGCGGCGAGGAAGGCGTCCTAAATTCCCGTCGTCGAAAATGGCTGGCTTGGTCTCGGTAGGCCCAGGCCCTTCTCCCTCATGGAGAAGCTCTGTTCCGCGCTTGCGCGGATACCCCGACAGTCCCTGCGCCTCGTGCGCGTTTCGGGTCTGCACGGTAGCCATTAGACGATGCTCCCTCAGCAGACCATGTTCGAAGGAGCCGTACCATGTCCACTATCGATCAGTCTCAGCCCATCCTTGTCTATCTCGCCGCCGGCGTCCAAGGCAGCGCAGTCGTTCACGCAGCACTTCGGCGCGGCTTCAAGGTCCGCGCACTTGTGCGAGACCGAAGACGCGCCTCCACACTCTCGGCCCTCGGCGTCGAGCTTGTCGAGGGGGATCTTCGCGACGCGGCTTCGCTTCGCGCCGCCAGCACCGGCATCACCCACGCCGTGCTGCAGATTCCGATCGGATCACAAGGCGACATGCGCATCCAGGCGGATAATGCGATATCCGCTTCTCTCGACCAAGGCCTGAAATCCCTTATCCTCAAACTCGCCAGCGCCAGCCGCCCGGCACCTTGCCAGGAGCCAAGCTTTGTTGCCAACGCAATGCTCGAAGATGTGGTCCGCGCGTCAGGCCTGCCCTTCGCAATCGTCCGCCCGACCATGTATCTCGATAATCTCCTGAAGCCATCAGCGCGCAAGGACATTGTTGGCGAAGGGATCTTCGCGCCGCCGATTGCCGAAGCCCAGCGTATCGCCTGGACCTCGGTCGATGATTGCGCCCGGGCCGCCATTACCCTTCTGGAACGTGGCATCACCTCCGGCGATCATCGCATTGCCGGGCCGGAAAGCGTTGATGGAAACGAACTCGTCTCGCGGATCGGTGCTGGACTCGGTCGCCTCATCACCTATCGCCAACGGCCGCTCGACGAGTTCGAGCGGGATGTCGATGCTGCGATGGGGCCGGGAACAGGGCGCCGCGTCGCCTCGAAATTCCGCTTCTTCGCATCGCATCGGGAAGAGGCGGATGCGATGCTGGCCGCGCCGTTCAAGCCGCAAGCCGACCTTGAGGATTTCAAGCCGACAGGCATTGAGGAATGGGTTCGCCAACATCGGGCACAGTTCTTCGATACGGAACAAGCGCCATCAGGCGGCCTGGGCTGATCGACAGGATACGCCTTCAATCGTAATAGGCCGGGGCCTGCTTGAACCGAGGCCATGCCTCGGGATCATGCCCCGTCACCACCATCGCATCGGTCTGTTCGGCAAGCGTGCGAAGCTTGCCGACGGATCGCACCGTGTCAACGGCGGAAGCCATGAAGCCAGGAAGAGCCTTTTCGTTCCAGTGATCGAGCGTGTAGGCGGCATCGACGGTCAGTAATATTGCGCCCGTCTTCGGGAGCCGTACGAGGAAGGATTGGTGGCCGATGCTATGGCCCGGCGTGAAGATCATCCGCAGCACGCCGTCACCATAGAGATCGTAGCCATCGGTGGCGGCACCCTCCAGGAAGTGCCATTTCAAGCCGGGACGATCGAAATCCCGGCGAACATAGGCACTGGCGGCGAACCAGTCCGGCGCGAAGGCATATTCATATTCGCGGCGCTGGACGATGTGGGTCGCGTTGGGGAAGCGGCCGATCGCGCCGCTATGGTCGGAATGCAGATGGGACAGCGCGACGAAACGGATGTCTTCGCTGCATAGACCGAGCTTCGCCAGCTGCGCAACGCATCCCTGCTCCTCGGTCATGAAGGGCTGATAGCTGTCGACCGCATCGCCCCAATAGCCGCGCGGATCGGCCAGACCTTCCGCCGCCAGCCCACCATCGATAATGACATTGCCCTTCGGATGCGTCAGCAGAAACCAGGGAACCGGAATTTCGTAATCGGCGCCGCCGCCCTGGTTCATCCTGATGTCGTGAGCCTTGCAGCGCTGCGTGCCCGATTGAAACATATAAAGCCTGATGTCGCTCATAAGCCTGACCTGTGATTTGCGATTGCGTGCGGAAACACGCGTCGTTTTCGGTGATCGAACATCCACCGGCTAGATGGCATCATCCACTTACATTTATCGGCTGAGCCGATATATTGGCGCACATGGATCTATTGATGGCGATGCGCGTCTATGTCAGGGTGGTGGAAAGAGGCAGCATGTCGGCCGCTGCCCGCGATCTCGGCATGGGGCAGCCTGCCGTCAGCGAGCGGATTGATCGGCTGGAGCAATATCTCGGCGCGCGGCTGCTGCTTAGAAACACCCGCAAGCTTTCCGTCACCGATGTCGGTGCTACCTTTTATGAGCGCAGCAAGCAGGTGCTCGAAAGTGCCAACGATGCGCTGGCCGTCGTGGATGGCGATCAGTCACTGCGCGGCACGCTCAGGATCGCAGCACCGCATGGTGTCGGCGAGATCATCCTTCCGCCGATCCTGCTGCAGATGCGCAAGCATCATCCGCTGCTCAAAATCGACCTGATCCTCAACGACAGGATCGTCGATCCCGTGACGGAGGGCGTCGACATCTCGCTGCGCCTGGGGGATCTCGACGAGGGCAGCTTCATTGCCCGCAAGCTCGGCCATGTCGGCCGCGTGCTGGTGGCATCGCCTGCCTATCTCGATGAGCATGGGACGCCGACGACGCCCGATGAGCTTGCCGACCACCCCTTCCTGCGGGTCTCCGGCCTGTTCAACAACGGCCGGCTTCCGTTGATCGATCCGAACGGACAGACCGAACTTGCCGCCGTCGATATCACCTTGAGCACCAGCCATTGGCGGCCGCTGCACCGCCTGCTGATGGATGGCGCCGGTATCGGCGTGCTGCAGGAGCCGGTCTGCACCGAGGATCTCGCCGATGGCAGACTGATCTGTCTGCTGCCCGGCTTTACCGTGCCGGGCTTCGATCTCAATGCGCTCTATCCGGCGATAAGACCGATTCCGCCGCGGATTCGGGCGGTTCTCTCCTTACTGGAAGAATAGTTGCCGAGGATTCTGATCAAGCAAGCCTAAACGCTGGAAAGCTAGCCGACGCTCTGGGTCGCCACCTTGGGCGTTGCCCGCAATGTCAGCGCCCAGAAAAGCAGCGTTGCGAGACTAATCGCAATGCCGGAGAGGCACACGCCCGGCCAGCCGGCATGGGCATAGATGATCGTCGCTGTCGATGATCCCACTGCGCTGCCGATGGAGTAGAAGACCATATAGGCGGCGGTCAGCCTGTTTTGCGCATCGGGCCTGACGCGATAGATCATGCCCTGATTGGTGACATGCACCGCCTGCAGGCCGAAATCGATAACGAGCACGCCAAGGATCAGCCAGAGGATCGAGCGATCCAGCATGGAGATCGGTAGCCAGGCAACGAGCATCAGTGCAAGCGCTATGCCCGTCGTGCGCTGGCCATGGCCACGGTCGGCCCAGCGCCCTGCCCTGACGGCGCCGAGCGCGCCCGCCGCTCCGGCCAGGCCGAACAGGCCGACCTCGGTGTGAGACAGCGAGTAAGGCGGCGCGGTCAGCGGCAGCACCAGAGGGGCGAGCAGCGTGGTGATATTGGCGAAGATCAGCATGGCGATCACGGCGCGGATGCGCAGGACCGGTTCTTCAATCAGCAGAGTGCCCAACGAGCGGATGAGGCCGACGTAGGAAAGTCCGCGCCTCGGCTTCTCTTGCCTCGGCAGCACGCGCCAGAGGAGAAGTGTGATTACCAATGTTAGCATGGCGGAGACGATGTAGACGGCCCGCCAGCCGGAGAAATCGGTCAGCGTGCCGGCAACGCTGCGCGCCAACAGGATGCCGAGGACGATGCCGCTTGTGACCATGCCGACGATATGGCCGCGCTCCGCGGGATGCGCGAGGCTCGCCGCATAGGCGACCAGCGCCTGTGTCACGACGGCCAGAAAACCGACGGCGGCCATAGAGGCGAGCAGCATCGCCGCATTGGACGAGAAGCCGACGCTGATGAGGGCCGCCACGCTCAGCAGCAATTGCACGATGATGAGCTTGCGCCGGTCGACAAGGTCGCCGAGCGGCACCAGCAGGATCAGGCCGAGCCCATAGCCGAGCTGTGTTGCGCCGACGATGAGGCCGGCCACCGTGCGCGAGAGCTTCAGATCATCGGCCATGACATCGAGAAGCGGATGGGCGAAATAGGCATTGGCGACAGCGAGGCCGCTCGCGACGGCAAACAGGAAAATCGTCGCTCGCGTCAGCGGCGAACTGGCCTCTGCGGAGTATTCGGCGCCCTTAAACGAACCCTCTCGTGAGGAATGAGGGCGCAGAACGTCCTTCGCGCTGCCGGCCGGCGGCGCGTTCTGATCGATCGTCATTGCAAAACTCCCGATTCTTCGGTTTAATAATGAAACCAACGATCGAGTAACATTATTGGTTTAATCATGCAACCATTTTTGCGGACAAAAGACCGGAAAGGCTGAGCCGATGGTCGCGCGGAAAAGCCTGAAGGGTGACTATTGCCCGAGCGCGCGTTCGCTCGACGTGATCGGCGACTGGTGGTCGCTCCTGATCGTGCGCGATGCCTTCGATGGGCTGACGCGCTTCGGCGAATTTCAAAAGAGCCTGGGGATTGCCAAGAATATTCTCACAGAGCGCCTGCGCACGCTTGTCGCGAGCGGCATCCTCGAGCTTGTGCCAACAACCGAAGGCGGCTCGCGCATGGAATATCGGCTGACGGCGATGGGAAAGGATCTCTTCCCGGTCATGGTGGCGCTGCGCCAATTCGGCGAGCGCCATCTCTTTGCGCCGGCGGAAGAGCATTCGCTGCTGGTGGACCGGGCAACGGGACAGCCGGTGCAGCTCGACATACGGGCGCAGGACGGCAGATCCATCGGCCCGGACGAAACAATTATCTTGAAGGTGCCGGAAGCGGAATAGGACAAGAACGCCCGTGTTCGGCAGACGAATAGTCCTTCGAACCGAAGCTTAGAACACCAGCGACCGGTGTAATTGCGCACCTGCCCAGGCGCCGTCGCCGACGGCAAGCGACACCGAATGCGGGATGCGAGCGGCATCGCCGCAGGCAAAGGCGCCCGGCACGGTGGTTTCCTTCGTGGCATCGGTCTGGATTTGCGTGCCGAAAGGCGTTTCTTCCAACGCGCAGCCGAGCCGTTCCGCAATCGTGCTTGAGGGCGACACGCGCGATGCAGTGAAGAGCCCAGCAAACGGCAGCAGGCGTCCATCGGTGAGCCGCACGTCGGCCTCTCCTTCCAGCCTTGCGACGGGCGTTTCCTCGATCGTCACGCCACGTGCGGCAAGATCGGCGCGCTGCACCTCATCGGGGACAAAGCTGCCGTTGAGGAAGAACGTCACGTCTCCCCATTCCGGCAGCAACTGCGCCTGATGGAGCGACACCGGGCCGGTGGCGATGCAACCGATGCGGCCTTGATCGAGCTCGTAGCCATGGCAATAGGGGCAATGGAAGACGCTTTTGCCCCAACGCTCGCCAAGTCCCCCGATCTCGGGCAAGGCATCGGAGACGCCGGTTGCGAAAAGCAGGCGCCGGCCATCATGGCGCGCTCCGTCTACCGTTGTGACGACGAAGCCATCTTTCTCTCCCTCGGCCTTCTGGGCAGTGCCTTCGATCCAGGTCAGCGTCGGATAGATGAAAAGCTGCTCGCGCGCCTTGCGGGCGATCTCGGCGGGGTCGACGCCATCCTGCCCAAGAAATCCGTGGGATTCCCGGGCAAAACGATTGCGGCGCTTGCCTGCATCGATGACAAGCGCCTTGCGGCGGGCACGAAGAAGCTGGAGGGCGGCCGCCATTCCCGCGTAGCTGCCCCCAATGACGATGACGTCATAGGTCATGATAAAGCCCCTTCTGAGCGCCATTGCGTGTGACGCCGCGCAAATTCGGCGGCGAGATCGGCAAGTGTGACGTTTTCAAAGCGCTGGAGGAGCAAGGCCTCGGCTTCGGCAAAAGCATCATCGAGGACGGAATTGACCGATTGCTCGACCAGACATTCCGGCGTTTCGTTGCGATTGCCGATGGCAAAGACGGCCGGTTCGCCGAGTGCCTCATGCAACTGGCGCAGCGTGACGCTTTTGAGATCGGCCGCAATCGTCCAGCCGCCAGTGTGCCCCTTGGCGGAATGGACAATGCCCACCTCGCGCAATAGCCCCATGGTACGACGCACGACGACAGGATTGGTGTGCATGCATTGCGCCAGGGCTTCGGAGGTCAATGGTCCATCCTGCTCGGCCATGTGGAGCAAGGCGTGGAGAACGGAAGAAAGTCGGCTATCGCGTTTCATGTAACTTCAGTTATTACGATTCGATCCGACATTCAAGGGTGGCCTGTTGTGATGAAGCAGGGCTGCGGCTAAGTCCGCTGTTTGAAGCGAACGTCCAGTGCTGAGGCGCAAATCCTGATCTCGTCGCCGAGCGACCATTCCGCCGCCCTTGCCGCCATGGCGGCAGGCACGCCCTGGGAGCCAGGCCCGGCCGGAACATCATAGGTGGCGTGCGCATCATGCGGCAGCAGCACGCCATAGCCGCGCTCAAGCGCCGCCCGCGCCGTTGCGGCGACGCACATTTCCGAGAGCAAGCCGCAGATCACCAGATGCTTCGCGCCGAAAGCGGTCAGAATGGCGTCAAGATCGGTGCCGTCGAAGCCATCATCCTCCGTTTTCCTGATGACCACCTCCCCAGATAACGGCGGAAAATGGAGTTTCCACCCCCATTGAAGCGGCTCATCCAGTGCACCGGGCGGACCATCGTTCTGCAGGAAAATCACCGGCGCCCATGCCGACCGTGCCTTATCCAGCAGGAGTTCGACCATCGCTCTCAAGGTGGCATGGCCGGGAACCGCACTCGGCCCCTCCATGAAAGCATTCTGCACGTCGACAACAAGCAGGGCATCGGCCGGCGGACGGACATCGGAAATCTCCTGCTGCTCTCTTTCCATCGATCGGTCAGGCCTCACCTTGAAACAAACTCGGAAGCATATGGGTACCTGCAAGGCAACCCAGCAATATGAGACCGCCTCAAAAAGCGGCTTTGACGATCATCTCGGCGCCAAGCACCAGAAGGCAGACCAGAAACCCGCGGCGGAAAGTGGCCGGGCTGACGCGCTTGCGGATGACCTGGCCGGCCCACATGCCAGCGAGCGCCGGCACGATCGCAAGGGCAGAGAGTGCGAGATTGTCGATGCGGAAAGCGCCATGCCAGGCGAGCGCACCGGCCAGCGCCACCGTGGAGATGGTGAAGGAAAGGCCGAGCGCCTGGATCAGATCTTCCTTTTCCAGCCCGAGCGCCTGCAGATAGGGCACCGCCGGCACGACGAAAACGCCGGTCGCGCCCGTCAAGAGGCCTGTGACCGTGCCGATGACCGGCGACAGCAGCGGTTCCAGTGTCTGCGGAACACGAAGCTGGCGGGCAAGCAAGGCGTAACCAGCATAAAGAAGGAGGGCCGCTCCCAGTCCTGCCGAGGTCATATGCGTATCGCCAGCGGCGAGCAGATATGAGCCGGCGAAGGTTCCGACGATGATGGCGCTGACCAGGAGAGAGAAACGACGCGCAAGCGCACCAAAGCTCGGACCGGCCAGAAGCTGCCAGACATTGGTGACGAAGGAGGGCACGATCAGGAGGCTCGCTGCCGTTAGCGGCGAGATCAGTGTGCCCAGCACGCCCATTGCCACGGTCGGCAGCCCCATGCCGGTGACGCCCTTGACCATGCCGGCGATGAAGAAGGTCGCGAAGATCGCCGCGAGAAGCCATATCGAATGATCCATCATGCCCTTTCAGTAGCAGAGACAAAGACTGGCACAATGCGGATGATGCGAAGACAGCCTTCGGCTATTCCGAAGACTGGACATGCGGTAATCTGCACGTCATGCGCTTCGATCTGACCGACCTTCGCCTTTTCCTCGCCGTCGTCGATGCCGGCAGCATCACGCATGGAGCGGCCGATGTCGGGCTTTCGCTGCCGGCCGCCAGCGAGCGGCTGCGTGACATGGAGGCAAATGGCGGCGTACGGCTTCTGGAGCGCGGGCGACGCGGCGTGAGTCCGACGCTCGCCGGTGAGGCATTGGCCCATCATGCCCGGTTGATCCAGCGGCAGCTCACGCAAATGCGCGGCGAGCTTGGCGAGCACGCAAGCGGCCTGCGCGCAACCGTCCGGCTTCTCGCCAACACCGCGGCGATCGTCGAATACCTGCCGCCGCGCCTTGCCAAATGGATGGCGAGAAACCCGCGAACGGACATCGATCTCAAGGAGCGCCAGAGCATCGAGATCGCCCGAGCCGTTTCGGCCGGGCTGGCCGAGATCGGTATCCTGTCGGACGCGGCCGATACCTCTGGCCTGACATTGCGATCCTTCGCGATCGACCGGCTGGTGGTGGTGATATCTAGCGGTCATGCGCTGGCAGCGGCAAAGCAGATTGCTTTCACGGAGATCCTGCATGAGCATTTCATCGGACTTGCCGGCGGAGCGCTGCAGGATCACATCGACGCGCAGGCGGCCCAACTCGGCAGCCGATTGAAAACGCGGGTGCGGATGCGGACATTTGAAGCCATCTGCGACATGGCGGGCCAGGGTATCGGCCTCGGCATCGTGCCCGAAGCGGCGGCGCGGCGCTGCAGCCGATCCGCGAAAATTGCGGCCCTCCGTCTCACCGACCGGTGGGCGACGCGTCGGCTTTCGCTCTGCGCCCGCTCCCTCGAAGAGCTTCCGTCGCCGGCCCGCGATCTTTTCGAGCATCTGGCAACGATATGACCGTAGCCTGTTGAAAAGACGCGTTGGGATCGACTAGTCTCGCCACGTGGCTGTCGGGGAGAGACGGCGCAAATGGGGGATGGGTATGGAATTTCACGACGACGAGCTTCATCGCTTCGAAGCCGAAGGGGCCGCTCCCTTGCCGCATACCGAGGCGGAAGGCCATGTCGATCATGATGGCGCGCGTATCTGGTATGCCTCCTATGGCAGCGGCGCTCCGGTGATCCTCCTGCATGGCGGGCTCGGAAACAGCGGCAATTGGGGCTACCAAGTACCCGCGCTCATCGACGCTGGCCATCAGCCTATCGTCATCGACAGCCGCGGCCATGGCCGCAGCACACGCGACGAGCGGCCTTATACCTACGAGCTCATGGCCACAGACGTTCTCGCCGTCATGGACAGGCTGAAGATCGACAAGGCGGCAATCGCCGGATGGAGCGACGGCGCCTGTATCGGCATGGTGCTTGGAAAAACCCATCCGGAACGCGTTTCCGGTGTCTTCTTCTTTGCCTGCAACATGGACCCGAGCGGTACTAAGGAATTCGTGGCGACGCCGATCATTGAGCGCTGCTTCTCCCGCCATACGAAGGATTATGCCGCCCTCTCCGCCACACCCAGCGAGTTCGATGCTTTCGTCGAAGCGGTTGGCCTGATGCAGCGGACCGAGCCGAACTACACGGTCAAAGATCTCACGGAGATCAATGTGCCTGTCGCCATCGTGCAAAGCGAGCATGACGAGTTCATTAAGCGGGAGCATGCCGATTATCTCGTGCGGCACATTCCAGGCGCGAAGCTGATCCTTCTGCCCGGCGTCAGCCATTTTGCCCCCTTGCAGCGTCCGGCGCAGTTCAACGCCGCCCTGCTCGGCTTTCTTGCAACGATTTCAGCCTGACGGCAGATTCAGTTGCGCACGTCCGATCGTTCGGATAAATGATGATCATCATCTTATTCGAGCTCCCGAGACCGAATCGCCGCTGACAGGCCCTTCCGCCCCGGGGAGCAATTTTGCTCCAGGCAGGAGAATTTTATGACAGCCACTTTGTTTTCGCCTCTTTCCATTGGCCCTTATGAATTTGCGCATCGCGTCATCATGGCGCCGCTGACCCGCATGCGGGCGAGCCAGCCGGGCAATGTGCCTTCGGCATTGAATGCCGAATATTACGCCCAGCGCGCCAGCGAAGGCGGGCTCATCATTTCCGAAGGGTCGCAGATTTCCCGAGCAGGTCAGGGCATGCCGGCAACGCCGGGCATCCACACGGCCGAACAAATCGCCGGCTGGAGGGCCGTGACGGATGCGGTTCATTGCAAGGGCGGCAAGATCTTCCTGCAACTCTGGCATGTCGGCCGCATCTCCCATTCCTCACACCAGCCGGGCGGAGCGGCGCCGATCGCTCCTTCAGCCATTGCCGCCAAGGGTGATGCGTTTACCGCTTCCTTCGAGCGCGTTCCCTTCGAGACGCCGCAGGCGATCGACATCGACCTGATGCCGCTTTTGATCGACGTCTATGCCCAGGCTGCCGCCAATGCCAAGCAGGCGGGCTTTGACGGCGTCGAGATTCATGGCGCCAATGGCTATCTGATCGAACAGTTCCTGCAGGCCCGCACCAACCAGCGCACTGACCAATATGGCGGCTCGATCGAGAATCGTACGCGGCTGCTGCTTGAGGTGGTCGAGGCGGTGTCCGAAGTTTGGGGTTCGGATCGCGTCGGCGCGCGCCTTTCGCCCTTCGGCATCGCCAATGATAGCGGCGAGGACGATCCATTGCGTCTCTACGGCCATGTCATTCGTGAGCTGGACCGCCTCAATCTCGCCTATCTGCATCTGATCGAGCCGCGCGCCAGCGGTGCCGGTCAGGCTGAGGTCGACCACAAGAATGTACCCTCGGCTGCGGAACTCTTTCGACCCGCCTGGTCCGGCACGCTGATCGCCGCAGGCAATTTCCGGCCGGATACTGCCGAGGCAGCACTTGCCGCCGGCCATGCCGATGCCATCGCCTTCGGTCGTCTCTTCATCGCGAATCCCGACCTGCCGGAGCGCATTCGTCTCGGTGCCCCGCTCAATCTCTATCATCGCCCGACCTTCTACGGCGGCGGTGCCGAGGGTTACACCGATTATCCGACGCTGGATGCCAGGGAGGCCGCCGAATGAGCACGCCGAGCGCTATCATCGTCGGAGTAGGAGCCGAACAGGGGCTGGGGGCGGCACTCTGCCGGCTTCTTGCAGACAAGGGCTATCATGTCGTCATTGCCGGCCGGACGGCGGCAAAGATCGATCGGGTGGCGGCTGCCATCCAGGCGTCCGGCGGCAGTGCCGAGGCGATCGAAACGGACGCCACGGATGAAGCTGCGGTCATCCGGCTGTTCGATCATGCCTTTACCGCTCGAGACGATATTGTCGCGCCTGACTTCGTCGTCTTCAACGCCGGCATCAATCGCCAGATCGGTTTTCGTAATCTGACGGCCGCTCTGTTCGAGGAATTCTGGCGTGTCTGCTGCTTTGGCGGCTTCCTCGTCGGCCGTGAGGCCGCGCGGCATTTGGCGCCGCTCGGCCGCGGCACCGTGATCTTCACCGGCGCCTCCGCGAGCCTGCGCGGCAAGGCGGGTTTCGCCCAGTTCGCCGCTGCCAAAGCCGGTCTTCGAATGATCAGCCAGAGCATGGCGCGGGAATTCGGACCGCTCGGCCTTCATGTCGCCCACACCATCATCGATGGCGGCATAGACGGCGAGCGGCTACGTTCGCGCCGGCCGGATGCGGATGCCGATGGGCTGCTGAACATCGATGCCATTGCCGAGAGCTACTGGCATATTCACCGGCAGCATCCTTCTGCCTGGACACAGGAACTCGATCTGCGTCCTTACAAGGAAAACTTCTGAGGCCGCCGTCGGAGCAACTCATGGCGTTGCTCTAGCAATTCCGCGACAGGGCTTTGGCGATGGCCAGGAATTTCGGGTCTTCTAACCCGGTGCGATGCTGGATCTCTGCTTCGCCCTCCGCGGCTGATGTCTCGCTCGGAATCGTGAAGGACCACGCCGATGGTCGCTTCCGGCCGCGGAAAAATTGCGCAAGCCGGCTCACTACGCCCTGCTTGTCAGCCTCACCCCTACGTTCCGAAGGCGGATCGACGGCATTCGGATTGCAGGGATCGCCCCATCGCTCATCATAAAGATCCTTGAAGAGATAATTGGTCAGCACTGGTTCACCTTTCATTTTTTGAATCGATTCAATCCGGTTGCACATTGTTTTCTTGAATCGGTTCAATCGTACGCCTCAAAACTTGACTGTCAAGAAGAATTGAACCGATACAACTTCATTGCTAGTATCCACCGGAAACATATGGAGGATTTCATTGGCCAAAGGCACCATAAGGCTGGCGGATGTCGCCAAGGCGGCAGGCGTATCGCAGGGAACCGCCTCCAATGTTTTCAGCCGGCCCGAAGTGGTGCGCGAAGAGGTGCGCGAGCATGTGCTCGAGACGGCCAAGCGGCTTGGCTATGCCGGGCCGAGCCTGACTGGCCGGCTGCTGCGGGCCGGAAAGGTCAATGCCATCGGCGTCGCCGTCGTCGAGCCGCTTTCCTATTTCTTCAACGATCCCTGGGCCAGGGCGCTGCTAGCCGCTGTGTCCCAGGTCTGCGATGCCAGCGGCACAGGTCTCGCCCTGGTCTCGGCCAAGGATCGGCACAAGCTCGACTGGAACATCAAGAGCGCGTTGGTCGACGGCTTCATTCTGCTCTGCGTGGAAGGCGGCGAAAAGCTGGTTCAGTTGACGCGCGAGCGGCAATTGCCTTTCGTTGCTCTCGCCCTGAATGACGAAGATGCGTCGATCCCCTCGATCAGCGTTGACAATCTTGGTGGTGCGGCCGTTGCAGCCCGGCATCTGGCGGAACTCGGCCACAGGCGTTTCGGCGTGCTCGCGACCGAGCTTTCGGACGATCATGTCGGGCCGGTCAGCATCGCCGGGATCGGGCGGGCGATGTATTCCACCTCGCGCGATCGCGCACTCGGCTATTGGCAGGCACTCGAAGCCTTCGGAATTGGGCGCGAAAACGTGCCGATCTTTGAGACGCTCAACGACAAGCCAAGCGTCGAAGCCGGGCTTGACTACCTGTTTTCCGCGCCGGAACCGCCGACGGCGATCCTCGCCATGTCCGATAACATCGCGCTTCTGGCGATCAACTGGCTGCGGGCACGGGGCCTTTCAGTGCCGCAGGACGTCTCCGTCATCGGCTTCGATGGCGTGCCCGAGGGCGGCATGGTGGAGCCGGGCTTGACGACGATGGCCCAGCCCTTTGCCGAGATCGCGGAACGCGCGGTGCAGGCCGTTCTTCACGATGCCGTATCGGCTGAGCGCGAGATGATCGGCGTCACGCTGATCGTACGCGGCAGCACGGCAGCGCCGAGACCCGACCGAATCTAGAGCGGTTCAGCTTTTCACGGAATCTCCGAACCGCTCGATCTCTTTGGTTTAACGCAATTCCGGACGCAAAACCGCTTCGCACTTTTGCTGGAATTGCTCTAGCTCGCCTGCTGTGCGCCATCCACGTTTGCAGCCCGCATCTCGATAAGCTGCCGGGCAGCGGCGGCAGCGGCGTCCTTGTCGCTTGCCACCTGCACGGTGGGGAAGGCGAACTGGATGCCGTTTTCGTCGAAGGACTGCTTGATCAAAGCCAGCGCGCTGCGGCGGATGACGGAGAGCTCGTCGGGCTTGGCGGTGATGGCCAACCTGATCTCGATCGCGAAATCGCCGAACTGCTCGACACCCTTCATCTTCAGCGTCTGGATGATGCTCGGTTTCAGCTCCTCGTCGTCGAGCAGGCGCTGGCCGATGTCCTTGATGATACGCTTCAGTTTCACGAGATCCGTATCGTAGGTCACCTTGACGATGATCTTATCGATTGCCCAGTCGCGGTTCATGTTGTTAACCGCACCGAGCGAGCCGAAGGGTATCGTCGCCAGCGGGCCGCGCTGGTGACGCAGCTTGACCGAACGCAGGCTGAAGGATTCCACCACGCCCTTGTAATGGCCGCTTTCGATATATTCGCCGATGCGGAAAGCATCGTCCCAGAGGTAGAAGATACCGCTGATGACATCCTTGACTATGGTCTGTGCGCCGAAGCCGACCGCAACGCCGACAACACCGGCGCCGGCGATCAGCGGCCCGATCTGAACGCCAAGGCCCGACAGCACCATCATGACCGCAATGATGCCGATGACGACGGCAAGAATGTTGCGGAAGATCGGAAGCAGCGTCTGCAGCCGGGCGCGGCTCGCCCTCATCTCATCCGATTCGCCGGCGGCCGGGAGGGATTGCATGACTTTGCCGTCGATATAGGTTTTTGCCAGCTGCCAGACGAGATCGGCAACCAGGAGAATGATGATGCCGCCGAGAATGCCGCGAGCGATGCGGCCGACATTCGATTCGCTGCCGCTCATCATCGCATGCGCCTCGACCCCCAGCATGTGGCCGAGCCATAAAGCCGCAAAGGTAATGATCAACGCCCGCAAGCCGCGGTCGAGCAACACGGCCGCGATCTTGCCGGTGCCGAAGATGCCGTCGGCTGCATCATGCAGGGCTTCGATTGCCTTCGTCGATACCGAGAGGATGCGCGGCAGCAATATCGCATAGATGCCGAGCCACAAAAGGCCATCGAAACCGGCCACCCAGAGACACCATAGCGCCGCGAAGAAAATCGTCAGCAGCCAGGAAATCGTCTTCGCCCCCCGCTTTTCCGGCGGAAGAGGCCTGGACCACACGGCAGCCGTGGCGATCAGAAACAGACCGATGCCGAGGGCGTAGCCGATGAGGTCGCGCGCCCCGACAGAAAAGTCCAGCGACGTGACGGCCTGTATGATCGCCCAGCCGCAGGCAAAATAGATGGCAAACAGCGTGCAGCGTCGATACCAATAGGATGCGACGCGCCGCCGTTCGGCGATGCGGGCGGCACCGCCGTCCTCATCCAGAACGTCGTTGGCGCGACGCATCGCTATCAATTCCATGACAAGCTTGCCGATGGAGATCGCCAGCCTGATCGACACCATCGCAATGACGCAAGCGATGGCAAAATTTTCAATGGCTGGCGGCCAATCGAAGGCAAGAAGCGGAACGAGCGTCACCAGGCCATGGATGATGGCGGGCACGACGCCGCCCAGAAACTGGAAGCGCGCTGCCTGCAGTTCCGTCTCGGTACCGGCAGCCCTCTCGGTGCGCTGCATATGCCTGGTGTTGATGAAGCGTGCAACGGCGAGTTCGGCCGCCAACCCCAGGAAGAAGAGCAGGACAATCTGAATGATGATGCGCACGAGGCCGACCGACTTGCCTTCGCCTTCCAGCTTTTCCGATGCGGTCATGACCTCATAGGGCAACGTCATCGCAGCGCCGGAGACCAGCTCAAGGTGATGCCGCGTATGGCCGAGCATGCCTGATAGAACCGACATCTGATTGCCGTCGGTCGGCGTCGGATCGCTGATGGTTGCGGGTTTATCGCTGGCGGGTGTCGGTTGACTATTGAGCTGCGCAGTAAGCCATTGCCTGACATCCGGCTCGTTCATCAGCTGGATCAGCTCGCGAACCTTGTCGGGCGGCGGGGCGGCCGGCTGTGGGGCAGCGGCATTCTGCGCGAACGCAGTCACAGGTGCAGCCAATGCAAAAAGACAAAAAAACAGGCCTCCGATCGTCCACCTGCCGCCCCCGACATTTCTCATCTGCGCTGCCCTTCCCGCAATCTGACCATTCGGCCCGCTCCTGCAGACTATACGCGTTTTTTGTACGGGCAAGCAGGCACTTACGGCCCCCACCCCCATCATGCCGCCATTGCCCCGCAGCGGCTGCCGCGCTAGGTTCTACAGCAATACCGTTCGGTACTCGGGGATGCGCGTGTTCAATTTCCTGAAAAGGCTCTTCGGCAGAGGCAAGCGCGCGGAAATGCGCCCCGGCCATCCCTATCCGATGCAGGAGCCCGAGAGCGCGGCCGTTGCCAAAACCCTCGATCTCAACATTCCCGACGAAGCTTTGCAGGATGAAGCAGCCTTTGCCGCCTATCTGCAGGAACGCCTGCCGTTCTTCGGAGATCTGATCCGCGTCGATTACGATGCTGCCGCCGGCAGTCTGACGCTGCACAGCCGCAACGGCGATACGATGACGAAATTCCTGAGCAATGCGCTGCTAGCGCTGCGCGAAAAGCGCGGGCCGGCACGCGCGCAGGCGCTCCTCAACTATCTCAACATGACGGAAGCCATGGTCGACAGCGGTGAGCTCGCCAAGGTCCTGCCGGTCCTGAAAGCGCGCGATTTCGTCGAGGTTGCGCGGCAGCAGATGATGCAGGCCGCCAAGGACGAGCCCAATCCGCCGCAGTTCGTCTACCTCGACGAGGCCGAAAACCTGATCAAGCTCTTCGTCGTCAACGGCGAAACGACGGTCAACTACGTGATGGCCGAAGCACTCGACGACTGGGGCATCGATGTCCGAGAACTCGCCGAAACAGCACAAGCCAACCTGCAGAAATTCCTTGCCAAGACCGGCGTTCAAATCGCCAAACGCAGCCGGTTCCAATATGTCGAGGTGGACGGCCAGTTCGAGTCCAGCATTGCGTTTCTGCCGAATTTCTGGGCGCAGGTGCAGGAGCAATCCGGTGGCGCCGCGCCGATCGCCGCCTTCCTGTCGCGCGACAAGGTGTTCTTCACACATGAGAACGATATCGAGGGCCTGCAGCTTCTGGAGCTGATCAGCGCCGATCTCAGCGACGTGCCCTACGTTATTTCGCCGGATCAATATCGCTGGGAAAATGGCCGCTGGACGCTATTTCGCCGCGTCGTCCGGATGGAAGCGGCGATCCGCCACTAGACCTTTTACGCATTGCGGACGGAAAACGCCTTAAACCAGCACTTCCTGATCGACGCGATCCTCTGCACCGAAGAACTTCAGATAACGCTCGACTTCCGCAGGCTCGCCCGTCGCCTTCTGGGGATTGTCCGAGAGCTTAACGGCCGGTCGGCCATTTGCCTCGATGACCTTGCAGACGATCGAAATAGGATTGAGGCCCTTGAGTTCGGTGGGCGCGCAGCCGGCGAAATCGTTGGTAAGGTTGGTGCCCCAACCAAAACTCATGCGGACGCGGCCGTCGAAATGCTTGTAGGTGTCGATGATGGCATCGACATCGAGGCCGTCGGAGAAGATCAGCAGCTTCTGGCGGGGATCGCGGCCCATCTTCTTCCACCATTCGATGATCTTCTCGCCGCCTTCGATGGGCGGGGCGCTGTCGGGGCGGAAGCCGGTCCAGTCGGCCACCCATTCCGGCGCGTTGCGCAGGAAGGAAGCCGTGCCGAAAGCATCGGGCAGTACGACGAGCAGATTGCCGCCATAGAGGCGGTTCCAGTCACGCAGCACCTTGTAGGGTGCCTTTCCGAGCTCTTCATCGTTTTTCGCAAGTGCTGCGGCGACCATCGGCAGCTCATGGGCATTGGTGCCGACGGCTTCGAGATCGGAATCCATGGCCAATAGCACGTTGCTCGTGCCGGTGAATGCGTGCGGTACGCCTTCCTTCAATGCCTCGACGCACCAGCGCTGCCAGAGGAAGCTGTGACGGCGGCGCGTCCCGAAATCGGAGATGCGCAAACCGGGCAGCTCCCGCAGCCGCTCCACCTTCTCCCACATCTTGGCCTTGGCGCGGGCATAGAGCACATCGAGCGTGAAGGGGCCGAGCGCCTTTAGAGCCGAGCGCGAACGAAGCTCGTTGATGATGGCGAGCGCGGGGATTTCCCACATCGTCGTTTCCTTCCACGAGCCGTGGAAGTCGAGAATATATTGACCGTCGCGCTTCGATAGCTCGTATTCCGGCAGCTGGAAATTCGACAGCCAGGCGAGGAATTCCGGTTCGAAGATCTGGGCGCGGCCGTAGAAACTGTTACCCGCCAGCCAGATCATCTCCTTCTTGGAGAGGCGGAGCGTGCGGGCATGGTCGAGCTGCTCACGCAATTCCTTTTCGTCGATCACTTCTGCGAGGCGAACGCTCTTGGTGCGATTGATAAGCGAGAAGGTGGCATCGACATCTGGATAGAGCTTCCAGATCATTTGCAGCATGAGGAGCTTGTAGAAATCCGTGTCGATCAGGCTGCGGATGATCGGATCAAGCTTCCAGGTATGGTTATAGACGCGGGTGGCGATATCCGTCTTGGTCATGTCGTTCCTGCCCCGTCTCCTGCCCTGCGGACGTCATGCTTTTCGCCAGCGGCGTGCCGGCATGCGGTTGTAGCGCCCTGTTATCAAAAAATGTTGAGCGAAAGTCCAGTCGCTGAAAGAAAATTGATACCAGGGCAAATGCGTCGCATTTTGCCGGCGCCAGCCGAGACATAAGGCCCCGACCACCGCCATAGACTTAGTAACCCCGACCCCGATCTACCAGATGCTGCAGCGGTTCGCCGCGTTCGAAGCGGGCGATCTGCTCCTCGACGTAGCGCATCAGTGCCTTTTCGTCAGACACAGCGGAATCATGCGGCGTAATGATGACATTTTCCAGGTCCCAAAGCGGATCGTCCGCAGCCAGAGGCTCGACGGCGAAGACATCGAGGGAGGCGCCGCCGAGGATGCCGGTGCGAACAGCCGAAGCGATATCGGCCGCAACCTGGCTCTTGCCGCGGCCGGCATTGATGAAGACCGCCTTGCCGAGCGGGCCGTTGCGATGCAGCTTTGAAAAGAGCGAAGCGTTGTAAATTCCCGTCGTCTCTGCCGTCAGCGGCAGCAGGCCGACGAGAATGTCGGTACGTGCCAGAAACGCATCCAGCCCGGCGGCATCGAAGGTTTCCATACCGTCGATCTCTTTCTTGCTGCGGGACCAGCCGATGACGTTGAAGCCCATAACTTTCAATTTCGCGGCTGCATCGCAGCCGAGAACACCGAGGCCCATGACGCCGACAGTAACGTCAGCGGCTTCCGGACCATGCTGCGGCGCCCAGACATGCTGTCGCTGATTCCTGAAATGCCCCTGCACATCGCGCAGATGCATCAGGCATTGCATGACCACCCATTCGCTCATCCGCGTGGTGAGAGTGCGATCCACGAAACGGACCATCGGGATGTCAGGCAGACCAGCAATCGACATCATGGAATCGACACCGGCGCCGCCCGAGAAGATGACCTTGAGATTGGGCGCGCGCTCGAAAAGATCTGCATCCGGCTTCCACAGCAGCGCATAGTCGACATGCCTCAGATCCAGCCCCTTGCTGGCGGGGTCAGCGAGATTGATGCTGCCGCGATCGGCAAAAGCGGTTTCGAGTGCCCTGGCGACGGTCTCGGGGTTGAATTTGAGGTCGACGAGAACGGGGCTTTTGGCCGGCATGATGATGGTCTCTATTGCTGGATGGCGGCGGTCGGCACCGCCTCGATGTTAAAGGCGGCAGCGAGAAGCGCCCTGGTGTAATCCTCTTTCGGCGCTCGGAAAATATCGGCGGATGCGCCTTGCTCGATGACCTTGCCGAAGCGCATGACGATCAGCTCGTTGGCAAGCGCCTTCACCACTTTCAGGTCGTGGCTGATGAAGAGATAGGCGAGATCGTGCTTCTGCTGCAGGTCGCGCAGCAAATCGACCACCTGCGCCTGCACGCTCATATCGAGCGCCGAAGTGGGCTCGTCGAGCATGACGAAGCGCGGTTTCAACACCATGGCACGGGCGATGGCGATGCGCTGACGCTGGCCGCCGGAGAACTCGTGCGGAAAACGCCAGCGGGTGGACGGATCGAGGCCGACCTCCTCCAGCGCCCAGCAGACGCGCTTGTCGCGCTCATCGGCCGAAAGCGACCGCTCATGCACCTTGAGCCCCTCGGCAATGATCTCGCCGACCGACATGCGCGGGCTGAGCGATCCATAAGGATCCTGAAAGACCACCTGCAGCTGATTGCGGAGGGGCCGCATTTCGCGGAACGAATAGCCGGCTATATCCTTGCCGATGAAGGCGATACGGCCCTTGGAGGAAATAAGCCGGGCGAGCGCGAGGCCGAGCGTGGTCTTGCCTGAGCCGGATTCGCCGACTACGCCGAGCGTCTGGCCGGCGCGGAGCTTCAGATCGATGCCATCGACCGCCTTCACATGATCGACAACCTTGCGCATGAAGCCCGCCTTGATCGGGAACCAGACGCGAATATCGTTGCCTTCCATGACCACGGGCTTGTTCGTATTGCTTGCGGGTGGTTCACCGCGTGGTTCAGCGGCGAGGAGATGGCGAGTATAATCATGCTGCGGCCGCGTGAAGACATCCTCCACCGTGCCGGTCTCGACGATCTTGCCCTTGGTCATCACGCAGACCCGGTCGGCGAACTTGCGGACGATGCCGAGATCGTGGGTGATGAACAACATCGACATGCCATGCTGACCCTTGAGCTCGCGCAGGAGTTCGAGGATCTGTGCCTGCACGGTGACGTCGAGCGCCGTCGTCGGCTCGTCGGCGATCAGGAGTTCGGGACGATTGGCAAGCGCCATGGCGATCATCACGCGCTGGCGCTGGCCACCCGACAGCTCATGCGGATAGGCCTTGAGCCGCTTCTCCGGTTCGCGGATGCCGACCTGGTTCAAGAGTTCCAGCGTGCGGTTGCGCGCGGCCTCACCCACCATGCCCTGATGCAGCGCCAGGATCTCGCTGATCTGCCGCTCGATGGTGTGGAGCGGATTGAGCGAGGTCATCGGCTCCTGAAAGATCATCGTGATGTCGTTGCCGCGCACGGCGCGCAGCTCGTTGTCCGATGCCTTCAAGAGGTCCTTGCCCTTGAATAGGATCTCCCCGGAAGGGTGGCTTGCGGCCGGATATGGCAAGAGCTTCAGGATCGAATTAGCCGAAACCGATTTGCCGGAGCCGGATTCGCCGACCAGCGCGACGACCTCGCCCTTGCGGATATCGAAGGAGACGCCATCGACGGCGATCGAGGTCTGCCCGCCCTGATGAAAGGCGACGGAGAGATTGCGGACTGACAGCAGCGATTCGGTCATTCGGCCATGCTTTTTAGGAGGGATGTCAGAGTGGGCTCATCGGGGCGAAGGATCGTCAAAGGGGTGATATCCAACGGCCCCGAGACGGGATGAACAAGGTCCGTGATATCGCCGATCCCCTTGTCCGCAGTCAGGAAGTGAGTGCAACGGCTATGAAGCGCGGTAGCGAGGTGGATCGCATCCGGCAATTTCAAACCGCCACGCGTTGCCCGCAGCAAGGCCGCACCATCAAGGATCGGCGGCGTGATGGACCAGATGTCCAGCCAGGAACGCGACGACGACCATTCTTCATAGGTTCTCAAAAGCTCGAAATTCTGCTGCTGTAACGGTTTGACCTTCAATTCGGCAAAGGTCAGCGCGCTGGTGGAGACGTAGACGGGTTTCTTCTCGATCATCTCTAAGATGGCCCAGAGAAGATCGTGAACGATGCCGCTTTGCTCCATCAACGCGACAACGACATTCGTGTCCCAATAGATGCCCCGTGGTGCGGTCATCTATCATCCCACTCATCGCGCAGTTCACGAATACGGGCAACGATCTCTTCAGTCGTGGCAGTTCCGGCGTATCTATCGGGGTGCGCCCTGCGATCCCGTAAGAGAGCCTTGAGATTCGCGGACTGTGCACTTTTCGGAGAGAGCGAAGCAAATGGCGAACGGCTGTCGGTGGAAGACTTCTCTTCCGCCTCTACCACAACGCGCACCAATGCTTCCTTGGGCAGATCGCCGCGAATATCGTCCGGCAACCTAGATGCCGGATAATGTTCCAGTACCACCTTATTCATCACATCCATCCATTGCCTGTCGTCGCCGACTGCAGTTTATCTTGTGCGCTGACCAATTGCGAGCATTCCTCATCGGAACGTCTTCCTCGGATCGAAGGCGTCGCGCACGGCCTCGCCGATGAAAATCAGCAGCGACAGCATGATTGACATGGTGAAGAAGGCCGAGAGCCCCAGCCAGGGAGCCTGCAGATTGGATTTGCCCTGGGCGATCATTTCACCCAGCGACGGCGAGCCGGGCGGCATGCCGAAGCCCAGGAAATCCAGCGAGGTCAGGGTGGTGATCGAGCCCGAGAGGATGAAGGGAACGAAGGTCAGCGTCGCGACCATCGCGTTCGGCAGCAGGTGTCGATACATGATAGTGCGATTGTTGACGCCGAGCGCGCGGGCGGCGCGCACATATTCGAAATTACGCGCCCGCAGGAATTCGGCGCGCACGACGCCGACGAGCCCTACCCAGGAAAACAGCAGCAATATGCCGAGCAGGATGAAGAAGCCCGGCGGCAGCACCGAGGCGATGATCAGCAGGATATAGAGCACCGGCATGGACGACCAGATTTCGATGAAACGCTGCATCAGGAGATCGGTCCAGCCACCGAAATAGCCCTGTATCGCACCGGCGCAGACGCCGACGACTGCCGAACAGATGGTGAGCGCCAGGCCGAATAGCACCGAGATGCGGAAACCGTAGATCAGGCGGGCGAGTACATCGCGGGCCTGATCGTCGGTGCCGAGCCAATTGAAATTGCTCCAGTTGCAGTTCGGATCGGCAACGCCGCCGGGATAGCCCGAGCAGCGCGTCTCCTTGCTCATTGCCCAGAAAGGCGGCGTCGGCGCCGACATTCCTGTGGGAAGGTTGGAATTGGCGGTCTGATAGGAATAATGGATCGGCGGCCAGATCATCCAGCCATGGGCATTGATCTCATCCTGAATATCCGGGGCGCGATAATCCGTCTGCGCCAGGAAACCGCCGAACTTCTCCTCGGGGTAATCCACGAAGACCGGCGCTAGGATCTCTCCCTTGTAAGAGACGAGGATCGGCCGGTCGTTGACGATGAATTCGGCCCCGAGGCTGAGGACGAACAGGACCAGGAAAATCCAGAGCGACCAGTAGCCACGGCGGTTTGCCTTGAAATTCTCCCAGCGGCGAATGTTGGTGGGCGAGAAAAGGCCTTTGCGGGGCGGCTTCACCGTCGTCGGAAGCATCTGCTGATTGGCTGCGTCCATCACACGTCCCTCCGCTCGAAATCGATGCGCGGATCAATCCAGGTGTAGATTAGATCTGAGACGAGGCTGACGACGAGGCCGAGCAGCGAGAAGATGAAGAGAGTGGCAAAGACCACCGGATAGTCGCGCTGGACGACAGAGAGATAGCTGAGGCGCCCCAAGCCATCGAGCGAGAAGATATTTTCGATCAGCAGCGAGCCGGTGAAGAAGGCGGAGATAAAGGCGCCGGGAAAGCCGGCAATGACGATGAGCATGGCGTTGCGGAAGACATGGCCATAGAGCACGCGCCGTTCGGAAAGGCCCTTGGCGCGGGCGGTGATGACATATTGCTTCTTGATTTCCTCGATGAAGGAGTTCTTGGTCAGCAGCGTCGTGGTGGCGAAAGCGGCGAGCGACAGCGAAATCAGCGGCAGCACCAGATGCCAGAGATAATCGAGGATCTTCTGCCACCAGCTGAGATCGGCGAAATTATCCGAAACGAGACCGCGCAGCGGAAACCAGTCGAAGAAGGAGCCGCCGGCAAACAGCACGATCAGCATGATGCCGAACAGGAAGCTCGGGACGGCATAGCCGACGATGATAATGCCCGACGTCCAGACATCGAAAGTCGATCCGTCCTGCACCGCCTTGCGGATGCCGAGCGGAATGGAAATGGCATAGGAGAAGATCAGGATCCAGATGCCGAGCGAGATCGACACCGGCAGCTTCTGGCCGATGAGATCGATGACGGTGGTATTGCGGAAAAAGCTCTCGCCGAAATCGAAGCGGATATAATTCCACATCATCTGACCGAAGCGCTCGAGCGGCGGCTTGTCGAAGCCGAACTGCTTGTCGAGCTTGGCGATCAGCTCGGGATCGAGCCCCTGCGCGCCCCGATATTTCGAGCTGCTGTCATCGAAGGATTGCTGTGCAGCCAGGTCGGTACCGCCACCCGACAGGCGGCCATTGGCATTGTCGCCCTGGCCGGTCAGCTGCGCGATGACCTGCTCGACGGGACCGCCCGGCGCAAACTGCACGATGGTGAAGGAAATCGCCATGATGCCGACGATGGTCGGGATCATCAACAGGAGGCGTCGCAGAATATAGGCGCCCATCAGTCCGCCGCTCCCGCAAGCAGGGGTAGGTTCCGCCTCGCCTCAATCCGTCCGTCGATCAAATCACATTCCCTTCCGCCGGATGCAAGCCGGCGCCGTCATATCAGCGTGAAACTATCCGAATCAGCCTGGATCATTTGGAGCCAGCAGGCCCCTCATTGCAAGAGAGGCTCACTTTCCGGCGCTTTTCGACCACCAGACATCGGGGAAGCCGATGGAGTATTCGGGCAGTTGGGCCGGATGCGCGAACTTATCCCAATAAGCGATATGGAAGCTGGTCGTGTAAAAGAGTGGAACCACGTAGTGATGAGCGAGCAACACACGGTCGAGCGCCTTGGCGACGGCATCCTTCTCCTCGACGTCTTTGGCGAAAATGACCTTGTTGACGAGGGCATCGATGCCTGGATCAGAAATGCCGGCAAAATTGCGCGAACCTTTACGATTGGCGGAGGCAGATCCCCAGAAATCAATCTGCTCGTTGCCCGGATTCAATGTTTGCGCCCAAACTGTCCAGATCATGTCATAGTCGAAGTTCTGCACACGATTGATGTATTGCGACGAATCGACCGTACGGACGCTAGCGTTGATGCCGATTCTCTTCAAATTCTGGGCATAGGGCAGAACCCACTTCTCCACGAAGGGACTGCCGAGCAGAATCTCGATCGATAAAGGTTTGCCCGTCTGGGCATTCACCATCTGGTTGCTCTTCAGAACATATCCTGCCTGTTTGAACAGATCGAGCGCTTTACGCAGATTATCGCGGGCCTTCTGCTGATCGCCGCCGACCGGGTTGGCATAAGGCGTCGTGAAAACTTCAGCCGGGACCTTGTCCTTCACTTCATTGAGAACGCTGAGCTCTTTACCTTCTGGCAGGCCCGACGAAGCGAGCTTCGTGCCGAAAAAGAAGCTATTGATGCGGCTGTACTGATTAAAAGCGATAGTACGGTTCAGCTCTTCGAAATCGAAAGCATAGTTCAGCGCCTCACGAACACGCTCGTCCTTGAACTGATCGCGGCGCATGTTCGGCACGAGCGCCTGCATAACGCCGGTGGCGCGAAGCGGATTGGGCACTTCCTCGCGCTTGATGCGGCCGTCCTTCGCCGCAGGAAAATCGTAGCCGGTGACCCAGCGGCTTGCGACGTTATCCTGCCAATAGTCTATAGTACCGCCGCGGAAGGCCTCGAATTCCACATCATTATCAGTGAAGTAGGTGTAGGAGATCGACTTTAAATTGTTCAGGCCAACATTGACGGGCAGGTCCTTGCCCCAATAATCGTCGCGCAATTCGTAACGGATGGTGGAACCGGGCGAGACCGAAACGATCTTGTAGGGTCCGGATCCCATAACGGGCTCGAGCGTGGTGCGGGAAATGTCGCGTGGTTTACCGTCCGGCCCCGTACCTTCCCACCAATGCTTTGGCACGATTGGGAACTGGCCAAGAATCGACGGCAGTTCACGATTGTTCTTCTCGTCGAAGTAGAAGGTTACGTCGCGATCGCCGGTCTTCTCGGCGCGCGCCACATGGCTATAATAGCTGGTAAAGAGTGGATTGAGTTCCTTCGCCTTGTCGAAACTGAAGACGACATCCTCTGGCGTCACCGGCTGTCCGTCTGCCCATTTGGCTTCGGGCCGCAGGCGGAAAGTAGCACGGGAAATATCCTCCGGATAGGAAACGCCCTCGGCGAGCAATCCATAGGAGGAGGAAACCTCGTCATCCGCCGACTTCAGAAGGCTGTCAAAGACAAGGCCCGCACCCAGAGAACTTATCCCCGCAACCGTATTGCCCTTATAAAGTACCGGATTGAGGGTGTCGAAGGTGCCATTGCTAGACAGCTTCACCTCACCGCCTTTCGGCGCATCCGGATTGACATAATCAAAATGCTTGAAGCCGGGCTGATATTTCAAGTCGCCGAGAATGGCCGTGCCGATACGAAATTGCGGCTCTTGAGCTTTCGAGGATAGAGGCATTGCCAGCAGGCAAAAAAGAGAAACGACCAAGCCTGCTTTCAACCGCGACAATGCCATTCATGATCTCCTGATGATGTCTGAGGAATCAGCATACGGCAAATGAGGGCAAAAAACAGGACGCAACAATTCATCTCGTTGTAAAGGCTGAAGACATGTCTCGGGCTCAGTCTTTTACCGTGGCATCCTCAAGACGTTTGCGCAACATCAGCCGCAATTCGCCGGCGACGCGGCGATCCTCGGCAGCATCGGGCTCGGCGGCGACGGCGACGACGATGCGAAGCAGTTCGAGCACGATACCCGACATCAGCGCGATATCGTCCGATATCGGCGGCTGCGCCTGCTGCAGGATGCCGGCGATCAGCTCCTTCAGCTCTGCCCGTGAGCGCGCCTTGCGCTCCTTGGGAATATCACGGCGACTGGCCAGTACCGAAAACTCCGGATATTCCTCCATGAAAGCACCGAGCGCATCGAAGATCGCCTCGCCGCTATCGGCTGCGGAAAGGCCGATGCTCCGCTCTGCCATCCCTCGAAGCCCGGCCTTCAATCGCTCCAGGCGTTCGATATGCAGTGCTTCGGCAAGCAGGGGCTTGGTCGGGAAGAACTGATAGAGCGAGCCGATAGAGGAATTTGCCTCGGCCGCAATCTCCGTCATCGTTGCCGCCTCATAGCCCTTGCGCGCGAAAACCTTTGCGGCCGCCGCCAGCAGTATGACGACCCGATCATGGCCGCGCTGCCGCTTCGGCGTGCGCGTCTTCAATTCTTCACTTGATTTTTGTGAGGCCATCCTCATATTTCCATTGTGAGGATATCCTCATATTTTATGGAGCTACCGCCCGATGTCACTTTACGACCCCAAAACTACCGCTCTCATTTCTATCGACCTGCAAGGCCTCGTCCTGAGCCGGCCGCTCGCGCCCTACTCCGCCCAGCAGATCGTCACCAATACGGTCGCCATCGCAAACAAACTGAAGGCCGATGGCGGAACGACCGTTTTCGTGACGGTTGGATTTTCCGCAGACTATGCCGATGCTGTCAATCAGCCGACAGACGAAAGCTTTGCGCTTCCCCCAGGAGGTTTGCCGCCGGCCGCGCTCGAGGCTCCGGCCGAGATGGCAGCGCTGACGCCTGATGTCGCCATCGTCAAGCGCCAGTGGAGCGCCTTTTACGGCACGGAACTGGACCTGCAGCTTCGCCGTCGCGGCGTCAGGACGCTGATCCTGACCGGAGTCGCCACCAATTTCGGTGTCGAAGCAACCGTGCGCGATGCCTTCGCGGCAAACTACGCCGTCATTGTTGCCGAAGATGCGGTGACGACCTTCTCGCAGGACATGCAGGATTTCGCCTGCACGAAGGTCTTGCCGCGGCTGTCGCGTATCCGCAAGACGGCGGAAATCCTGGCGAACTGATCCATCCGAAGCAAAGGTCTATGCAAGCAAAGGCGGCCGACCGGTGCCCATCCGTGATTGGCGCGGATTCACTTCCATCCTGTTTCAGGATAGTCTCACGGCAAATCACTTCGGCTAATGCCGACCGCCTTTCAAGGATATGCATGGCTTCACTTCTGGCTCGCGCCTTTCGAACGATCGGCAAATTCTCTCTCGCCACCTCGATCGGGATGGGCCTTGTCGCCGGCGATGCGCTGGCACAGCAGGCCACCCCTTCCCCCGGCAGCGCCAAGGCTGTTTTCGGCGCGGTCACGCTGCCGACGCAGGGACCGCCGCAATCGATCGGCTTCTATGCCAAGGGCTGCCTTGCCGGCGCGGTCGCGCTGCCCGCGGACGGCCCGACATGGCAGGCGATGCGCCTATCGCGCAATCGTCGCTGGGGACGACCGGAGATGATCGGCCTGCTCGAGCGCCTATCGCGCGATGCTGCGAAGAATGACGGCTGGCCGGGTTTGCTTGTCGGCGATATCTCGCAGCCGCGCGGCGGCCCGATGATCAACGGCCATGCCTCGCATCAGATCGGTCTCGACGCCGACGTCTGGCTGACGCCGATGCCGCGGCGCAAGATGACGGTGGAAGAGCGTGAAGCCCTGCCTTTCACCACGATGCTCGCCAAGGACAAGTTCCTGACGATCAACGACAAGGTCTGGACACCGGCACATGCCCGCCTCTTGATGCGCGCGGCGAGCTATCCGGAGGTCGAGCGCATCTTCGTCAACCCGGCGATCAAGAAGAAGATGTGCGAGACATGGACGGGCGACCGCACCAACCTCGGCAAGCTGCGGCCGGAATACGGGCACGACTCGCATTTCCATATCCGTCTCCGCTGCCCCGCAGGCTCCGTCGGCTGCACAGGACAGGCGCCGGTCGCCTCCGGCGATGGCTGCGACAAGTCGCTCGCCTGGTGGTTCGGGCCTGAGCCTTGGGCCAAGCCGAAGCCCAGCGACAAGCCGCCCCAAAAGCCGCGCGAAGTCATGGTTGCCGATCTGCCCAAGGCCTGCCAGGCCGTATTGGCGGCACCTTCGATTGCTTCCGCACGCCCCGCCGCCTCCGGCGCCAAAGCTGCCGACGTTTCAGCGGAGACGGACGCAATGCCGGTTTCGGGCGATACGCCGCCCGGTCAGATTCCGCAGCAGTAAGTCCTGCACCGTCCTTGCCGGAGGCGTCTTTCAAAACGCGCCCCCTTGGTATAGAAGGCGGGTAAATCGATTGAAAACATCGAGCGGAGCAAGGATTTCATGGCCGGCAGCAAATGCATCGCATTGATCGCGCATGATCAGAAAAAAGATGCGATGGCAGAATTTGCGCGGCGTAACGAAGCCGCCCTTGCCGATTGGAACATCGTCGCCACGGGCACGACAGGCGGCCGCGTGCTGGATGCCTGCCCGGACCTCAAGGTCACCCGGCTGAAAAGCGGCCCGCTCGGTGGCGACCAGCAGATCGGCGCGCTCATCGCCACCGGCGAGATCGATATGCTCGTCTTCTTCATCGATCCCCTCACCCCCATGCCGCACGACGTCGACGTGAAGGCATTGACGCGGCTTGCCGTTCTCTACGACATTCCGATGGCGCTCAACGAATCCACTGCCGAGCGGCTGATCAAAACCCTGAACCATTAATCCGCCTTGCCGGCGGCAGACCACGGACCTGGCCATGCCCGAGCTCAATCACAGCGATGCCCCCCTGCCTTTCCCAATCCTGATCGGCGATATCGGCGGCACCAATGCGCGTTTCTCCATCCTCGTCGATGCGGACTCCGAACAGGAGCACTTCCCGGTCGTGCAGACGGCGAATTTCGCCACGATCGACGATGCGATCAAACTCGCCCTTGAAAACAGCAAGGTCCGGCCCCGCTCGGCAATTCTCGCCATGGCAGGCCCCGTGCAGGGGGACGAGATTCCGCTGACCAATTGCGACTGGGTGATCCGTCCGAAGACGATGATCGCCAATCTCGGCATCGAGGACGTGCTCGTCATCAACGACTTCGAGGCGCAGGCGCTCGCGATCGCCGAGATTTCTGACGAGCATCGCCAGACTATCGGCAAAGCATCCGGTAACATGGTTGCATCACGCGCCGTGCTCGGGCCAGGCACCGGGCTTGGCGTCGGCGCTCTGGTCCATACCCAGCATCAATGGGTGCCGGTACCGGGCGAAGGCGGGCATATCGATCTCGGGCCGCGCACGGAACGTGACCTGCAGATCTGGCCGCATCTGGAGCCGATCGAAGGCCGCATCTCGGCCGAGCAGGTGATCTGTGGCCGCGGCCTGCAGAACCTTTATCATGCGATCTGCGCGGCTGACGGCATCGAACCGAGCCTGAAGGAGCCGGCTGACATCACTAACCATGCGCTTGCCGGCACCAACAGGCAGGCCGAGGAGACGCTGACGCTGTTCGTCACCTATCTTGGCCGCGTCGCCGGCGATATCGCCATGATCTTCATGGCGCGCGGCGGCGTCTATCTCTCGGGTGGCATTCCGCAGAAGATCCTGCCGGCGCTGCAGAAGCCGGAATTTCGCGCCGCTTTCGAGGACAAGGCACCGCACACGGAACTGATGAAGACGATTCCGACCCATGTGGTCGTCAATCCGCTGGCAGCGCTTTCCGGCCTTGCGATCTATGCCCGCAAACCGACAAACTTTGGCCTTGCCACGGACGGCCGTCGCTGGCGGCGTTGATTGCTTGCCAAACAGCTCATGGTGCGCCGAAACATCCGATGCGCCATGCCTTTTTGAAGGGGTCGCCTTCCTCTATAATGGGCGTGGCTCCGTGATCGGCCTTAACCAGCGCGGCAAGGCATGTCTAGCCAAAGCCGTGCTAACTCTTTAATAGAGCCGCGAAAGCACGTGCCAGATGCGGCTCGCTTGGTTCAAGACAGGAAGCCGATTATTGAAATTGCCTGACCCGAAAAGCAAAAACGTCGACAGCGAAGCCATCACCGGCATGCTGAAGCGCATTATCGCCGAGAACGGCCGCGATCATATTCGCGGCTATGCCATCGCGATTACCTGCCTGATCCTCGTTGCGCTTTCGACTGCTTACATCGGCTATATCGTCAAATCTGTCATCGACAGCGCCTTCATCGCCCGCGATATCGTCGATGCCTGGAAAATCTGCTTCAGCATCTTCCTCGTTTTCGTGGTGCGCGGTTTTGCGGGATATTTCCAGTCAGTCATCCTGTCGAAGATCGGCAACAACATCATCGCCCGCTATCAGCGTCGCCTCTATTCGCATCTGATGACGCTGTCGGTCGGCTTTTTCAACGAAGCGCGCTCCGCGCAGCTCGCTGCCCGCATCAGCCAGAACGTCTCGGGCATCCGCGATGTCATGAACCTGACGATCACGTCGACGGCGCGCGACCTTCTGACCTTCGTCGCCCTGCTCTGCGTCATGGTCTTTCAGGATCCGGTGCTCAGCATTGCATTCGTCGTCATCGCGCCGCCGCTCTTCTTCGCGCTGCGCTATATTTCCAAGCGCCTGCGCGCAGCCACACGCGATGCGGTGGTCCTGAACAGCCATGTGCTCGGCGCGATGCAGGAGACCATTCAAGGCGTTTCCATCGTCAAGGCCTTTACGATGGAAGAGGAGCTCGAACGCAAGATCAACAAGCTGATCACCGCTGCAGAGCACCGGCAGAACCGCATCGCCCGCCTTTCAGAGCGCAACGGACCGCTGATCGAGACCGTCGCCGGTTTCGCGATCGCCAGCCTCTTTGCCTATGCCGCCTACCGGTCGATCTACGATAATGTCTCGCCGGGTGTGTTCTTCTCCTTCGCCACTTCGCTGCTGCTCGCTTATGACCCGGCGCGCCGCCTCGCCAAGCTGCAGGTGCAGCTGGAGCGCGCGGTCGTCAATGCGCGGATGATCTACGAGCTGCTGGACATGGAGCCGCGCCAGCGCGACCTGCCAGATGCCAAGCCGCTTAACGTGACCGAGGCCAGGATCGAGTTCCGCGACGTGCATTTCGCCTATGGTGATGAATCCGTCCTCTCAGGCGTCAATTTCACCGCAGAAGGCGGGCAGACGACCGCGCTCGTCGGCCCTTCCGGTGCCGGCAAATCCACCGTCATCAATCTCATCCCGCGCTTCTATGATCCGAAGGCCGGCAGCATCTTCATCGATGGGCAGGACATCGCGCATGTGACGAAACAGTCGCTGCGGGAACAGCTCGCCTATGTTTCGCAGCAGCCCTATCTCTTCGAAGGCACGATCCGCGACAATATCCGCTATGGCCGCCCGAATGCGACGGATGCCGAGATCGAGGAAGCGGCGCGCCTCGCCTATGCCCATGATTTCATCGAAGCGCAGCCGATGGGCTACGAGACGCCCGTCGGCGAAAACGGCGTAACGCTGTCCGGCGGCCAGCGCCAGCGCCTGTCGATCGCCCGCGCGCTGGTGCGCAATGCGCCGATCCTGCTTCTGGACGAAGCGACCTCGGCGCTCGACACGGAATCCGAAGCGGCCGTGCAGAAGGCGCTGGAAGAAGCGATGAGCGGCCGCACGGTCGTCGTCATCGCGCACCGCCTGTCGACGGTTGTCCGCGCCGAAAAGATCGTCGTCATGCAGAACGGCCGCGTTGTCGAAGAAGGCAACCACGAGACGCTTGCGACATCTGACAATGGCCTCTACGCTCGGCTCAACAACCTGCAGCTACCGGCGATTTCAAGCAATTCCCGCAAATAGACGATAGAGACGACATGAGCGACGATGCGATGAAGCTGGTGGTGGTGGGCGCGGCGGGCCGCATGGGACAGGCTCTCATCCGCATCATTCACGCCACCGACGGCGTAACCCTGCATGCAGCCGTCGCCCGCCCCGGCTCCGCCTTCATCGGCAAGGATGCCGGCGAGATCGCCGGACTGGGGCCGATCGGCGTTCCCGTCACCGACGATCCGCTTGCCGCTTTCCTGCATGCCGAAGGCGTCATCGATTTTACGACGCCGGCCACCAGCGTCACCTTTGCAGGGCTTGCCGCGCAGGCGCGCATCGTCCACGTCATCGGCACGACCGGCTGCTCGGATGAGGATGAGACCAAGTTCAAGGCCGCCGCGCGCCATGCCCGTGTCGTCAAATCGGGCAATATGGGCCTCGGCATCAATCTTTTGAGCGTGCTCGTCGAACAGGCCGCGCGGGCACTGCCTTCGAACGACTGGGACATCGAGGTGCTGGAGATGCATCATCGGCACAAGGTCGATGCGCCCTCAGGCACGGCACTCCTGCTTGGCCAGGCGGCGGCGAAGGGCCGCGGCATCGATCTTAATGACAATTCCGTGCGCGTGCGCGACGGCCATACCGGTCCGCGCTTGGCGGGCACGATCGGCTTTGCGACCCTGCGCGGCGGCGGCGTGGTCGGCGATCATTCGGTGATCTTCGCCAGCGAAAGCGAACGGCTGACGCTGTCGCACAATGCCGGCGACCGGTCGTTGTTTGCCCGCGGCGCGCTGCAGGCAGCACTCTGGGCGCGCGACAAGAAACCCGGCTTCTATTCCATGCTCGATGTTCTCGGGCTTTCTACACGTTGATCCGATCCTATTAGGGAGAAAATTATGAGCGGCACTCTCGTTCTCGTTCGCCACGGGCAGAGCGACTGGAATTTGAAGAATCTCTTTACCGGCTGGAAGGATCCCGATCTGACGGCGCTCGGCATCGAAGAGGCCAAGACCGGCGGCAAAGCTCTGGCCGATTACGGTATCAAGTACGACATCGCCTTCACCTCGGCGCTGACGCGCGCGCAGCATACGCTGAAGATCATCCTCGATGAAATCGGCCAGCCCGGCCTTGAAACGATCAAGGATCAGGCGCTGAACGAGCGCGACTACGGCGATCTCTCCGGCCTCAACAAGGATGACGCCCGCGCCAAGTGGGGCGAAGAGCAGGTTCACATCTGGCGCCGCTCCTACGACGTTCCGCCGCCCGGCGGAGAAAGCCTGCGCGACACCGGCGCCCGCGTCTGGCCCTATTATCTCACGGAAATCCTGCCGCGCGTACTTGCCGGCCAGAACGTGCTGGTGGCCGCCCACGGCAACTCGCTGCGCTCGCTCGTTATGGTTCTCGACCGCCTGAGCAAGGCACAGATCCTGGAGCTGAACCTCGCGACCGGTGTACCCATGGTCTACAAGCTCAAGGCCGATTCCACCGTCGCCTCGAAGGAAGTCCTCGGCGACATGTCCGGCGCGCATTGAGCGCAATCTATTTGGGCTAGAGAGCCCCCACCCTAGTCCTCTCCCCGCCTGCGGGGAGAGGGGACGACCCCTTCTGAAACCCGCGATCCTGATGGGATCGAGAGTGCGTCTTCCCTCAGCAGGCCACATGAGGGGTGGCAGCCTTAACGAGATGTGTTACATTGCAGTACGTACGTAACACATGGGCCGACATGACCGACGCGACATTTACCTTCCGAGTTGAAGAAGAGTTGAAGGCGGCTTTCAGCGAGGCTGCGAAAGCGCATGATCAAACCGGTGCGCAGTTGCTCCGGGCTTTCATGCGCGATTATGTGCGGCGCCAGCAAGATGCCGCCGAATATGACATTTGGTTTCGCCAGCAGGTTCAGGCCGGTCTTGCTTCCGCCAATGCCGGCAACCTCATTCCCGACGACGACGTGGACGCTGAATTTGCCGCCTTGCGAGAAGAAACACGCCGCAAACTCAGCGGGCGTTCTTCGTGAAACTTGCTTGGACTCCCGAAGCAAGGGCTGACCGACGCGCAATCTATACCTACATCGAAGCCGAGAATGCCACCGCCGCACTCGCGCTGGACGAACTCTTCGCCAAACGGTCGAAACAGCTCATTACTCATCCAATGACGGGCCGACCCGGCCGCGTGTCCGGGACACGCGAGCTCGTCGTGCACAGAAACTATCTGCTGGTTTATGATCTTGCTGATGAAACGGTGCGCATAATCCGCATCCTGCGTGCCGCACAGCAATGGCCGCCAAACGATTTTCAGCCGATTCCCTAGTGCGGCATCAATTCTCAACGGTGAAGCGCACTCTATCGGCGGCGAAGCGGGAAATCGAATATTGCACCGGGACATTATCGAGATCCGCATTGAGCGCCTGGGCGACGAGAACGATGGCGCCCGGGGATAATTGCAGATCGGTGAGGTCGCCCTCGTCGGCATGTGTCGCGGTGATCTCGGTGACGACACGGACGTAATCCGGCACACCAAGCTCCTTGAATGCCTTGGTGATCGATCCGGTCGTCCGATAGATCTCGGCGATATCGCCGAAACGATCCGCCGGGAACCAGCTTGTTGCGCGCGATACCGGACGATGATCCGCCTGGCCCAGCGTTTCCAGCCGGATCAACGGCGTACCTGCCTTGAGCTTGAGCTGTTTGGCCAATTCGGCGCTGGCAGCTTCTTCGCCCGATGCAAGCAGCACGCTGCGGGTCTCACGTACCTGGTCGCCGATCCCTTGCGAAAATCGCGTGCGCCTTGAAATCGGGAAGCTCAGTCGCTCCTTGCGCTCGATCAGCGTGCCGCGCCCCTGCACGGCGCGGACGATCCCCTCCTGCGCCAGTGCTGCGAGCGCACTTCTGATCGTGTGCCTGTTGACGCCGAACTGCAGCGCCAGCACCGTTTCCGGCGGCACCATGCCCGTCTCGTCGAAATCGCCGTGATTGATTGACGTGCGAATGCGATCGGCAATCTGCCGCCAGAGCGCCACGCCCGTCTGCCTCTGTATCTTCTGCCCTGCCATCTCGCCCACTCGCCCTGTCACACGCTTGTCACGACTCACTAATAAATATAAAACTATCTTGTATAGTTGTCTATATCAATAGACATTTAGAGGAAGGCACGATGAATTCAGCACAGAGGCAGGAAGCTGCGGCACAAGAGCGTCGGGAACGCAAGCGCGTCGCCGATCTCTTGGCGCAGGCAGAACGCGACGAGCTAGAGGCTGCCTGGGAGGCATTGCCGAGCAAGCCGACGGTGCAGGCGGTACGCGGCCCCGAGACAGGGCTCGTCATGGTGCGCGGCCGCATCGGCGGCGGCGGCTCCCCCTTCAACCTCGGTGAAGTCACGGTGACGCGCGCTACCGTCCGGCTGGCATCCAACACAATCGGGCACGCTCACGCGCTCGGCACGGATCGGGAAAAGGCCCGGCTTTCGGCCATCTTCGATGCACTCTGGCAACAGTCGGCTACGAAGGATTTCGTCGAAAAGGCTCTTCTGCAGCCGGTTACCGAGCGTATCGCCGAATATGACCGCAAGCGCGCCGAAGAGACGGCGGCAACCCGCGTCGATTTCTTCACCATGGTTCGCGGAGAAGATTGATGAGCCTTTCCAGCACTCCGACCTTCGGCAACGAGGCCCTGACCGGCGGTTTCACCGATCCGGTCTTCGACGCGCAAAGCGTCTTCAAGATGACGATGGATGCCATGGCACGTCCAGGCACCCTGCAGACCGTTGAGGCTGACGTCGCGCCGCCCGCTCCGCTCGGTGTTGCCGCAGGCGCCATCGGCCTCACCCTTTGCGATCACGACACGCCTGTCTGGCTCTCCAACAGCCTAGCAAGATCAAGCCTGGCGGAATGGCTGGCCTTCCACACCGGAGCGCCCGTCATTTCGGAACGGCTGGAAGCGCAGTTCGCCTTCATCGAAGCCGGCATGGCGCTTTCCTCTTTCAGCCAGTTCGGCATCGGCACCCAGGAATATCCCGATCGGTCGACAACCATCGTGCTGGAGATCCAGAGCCTGGAGGGCGGAAAGCAACTGGCGCTTTCAGGCCCCGGCATCAAGGATGTGACCATGATCGCCCCGGTCGGGCTGCCGGATACGCTGCTGCGTATCTGGAACGACAATCGCGCGCTCTTCCCGCGCGGCGTCGATCTCATCCTGACGGCGGGCCGGCAATTCCTCTGCCTGCCGCGCACCACCAAGATCACCGCGACGGAGTTGTGACATATGTATGTTGCCGTTAAGGGCGGCGAAGCCGCCATCGCCAATGCTCACCGGCTGCTGGCCGACCGTCGCCGCGGCGACCGTTCGCTGCCGGCCGTCGGCATCGACCAGATCGTGGCGCAGCTCGCACTCGCGGTCGATCGCGTCATGGCCGAGGCCTCGCTTTATGACCGTACGCTGGCCGCACTTGCCGTTCGCCAGGCGCGCGGCGACATGATCGAAGCGATCTTCCTGCTCAGAGCCTACCGCACCACGCTGCCGCGCTTCGGTTATTCCCAGCCGCTTGACACTTCAGCGATGAAGATCGAGCGCCGCATTTCCGCGACCTACAAGGATTTGCCGGGCGGTCAGCTTCTCGGCCCAACCTTCGACTACACGCACCGCCTGCTCGACCCCAGCCTTTTGACAGATGAGCCGGTGGATGAGCCGATGCAGCGGCCGGCCGAGGACGGCCGCGTGATACGCGTCTCGGAAATTCTCGGCCAGGAAGGACTGATCGAAGACGATGGCACCATGCCTGTCGATCATGAGATCGGCGACCTGACGCGCGAGCCGCTGGAATTCCCGATGACCCGGGACCTTCGCCTGCAGGCGCTCGCCCGCGGCGACGAAGGCTTCCTGCTGGCACTCGGCTATTCGACCCAGCGCGGCTATGGCCGCACCCACCCCTTCACCGGCGAAATCCGCATCGGCGAAGTAGAGGTCGAATTTGAGGTGCCGGAACTCGGCTTTGCCGTTTCGCTCGGCCGCATCCAGGTAACGGAATGCCAGATGGTCAACCAGTTTAAAGGTTCGGCCAAGGCACCGCCGCAGTTCACCCGCGGCTACGGCCTCGTCTTTGGCCAAAGCGAGCGCAAGGCGATGGCGATGTCGCTGGTGGACCGGGCGCTGCGGGCAGAGGAACTCGGCGAAGACATCGTTGCGCCAGCTCAGGACGAGGAATTCGTCATTTCCCACTCCGACAATGTGCAGGCGACTGGCTTCGTCGAACATCTGAAGCTGCCGCATTATGTCGACTTCCAGGCCGAGCTCGACCTGGTGCGGCGCATGCGCCGCGACTTCGAGGCCGCTCGCGATCGCGGCATGGAACCCATGACGGAGGCAGCCGAATGACCGAACTCGCCACCTACAACTTCGCCTATCTCGACGAGCAAACCAAGCGGATGATCCGCCGTGCCATCCTGAAGGCGATCGCCATTCCCGGCTATCAGGTGCCTTTCGCCTCCCGCGAAATGCCGATGCCTTACGGCTGGGGCACTGGCGGCGTACAGCTGACGGCGGCGATCATCGGCCCGCAGGATGTGCTGAAGGTCATCGACCAGGGGGCCGACGACACGACGAACGCCGTCTCCATCCGCGCCTTCTTCCAGAAGGTCGCCAATGTCGCTGTCACCACCCGCACGGAAGAGGCGACCATCATCCAGACGCGCCACCGCATTCCGGAAGCCAAACTCGGGCCGAACCAGGTGCTCGTCTATCAGGTGCCGATCCCGGAGCCGTTGCGCTTCCTGGAGCCTCGCGAGACCGAGACGCGCAAGATGCATGCGCTTGAGGAATATGGCCTCATGCATGTGAAGCTCTATGAGGATATCGCCCGCAACGGACGCATTGCCACCACCTACGCCTATCCGGTCAAGGTCGCCGGCCGCTACGTGATGGACCCATCGCCGACGCCGAAGTTCGACAATCCGAAAATGCACCTCTCGGATGCGCTGCAGCTCTTCGGCGCCGGCCGCGAGAAGCGCATCTATGCCGTGCCGCCCTATACCGAAGTGGTCAGCCTGGATTTCGAGGATCATCCCTTCGAAGTGCAGCGCTTCGACAAGCCTTGCGCTCTCTGCGGCGCCGAGCAGGTCTATCTTGACGAGGTGATCCTCGACGACAAGGGCGGCCGCATGTTCGTCTGCTCCGATACCGATTTCTGCGAGGATCGCCGCGCCCACGGCCATGCCGGGCCTATGCTGGCGTCAAATGGGCTCGCATCCAAGGAGGCTGCCGAATGAGTGACTCACCCCTTCTCAAGGTCAAGGACGTCTCGAAATTCTACGGCAGCCGCATCGGTTGCCGCGATGTGTCCTTCGAGCTCTGGCCCGGCGAAGTGCTCGCCATCGTCGGCGAATCCGGCTCCGGCAAGACGACGCTGCTCAACTGCATCTCCACCCGGCTGCTGCCGACGACGGGCAGTGTCGAATACCACATGCGCGACGAGACCTATCGCGATCTTTTCCGTATGAACGAGGCCGAGCGCCGCTTTCTGATGCGCACCGACTGGGGCTTCGTGCATCAGAACCCGGCCGATGGCCTGCGCATGACGGTCTCGGCCGGCGCCAATGTCGGCGAGCGGCTGATGGCGATCGGCAACCGCCACTATGGCAACATCCGCAACACCGCCATCGACTGGCTGGAGCGGGTCGAGATCGATGCCGACCGTATCGACGACCAGCCCCGCGCCTTCTCCGGCGGCATGCGCCAGCGCCTGCAGATCGCCCGCAACCTGGTGACCGGACCTCGCCTCGTCTTCATGGATGAGCCGACCGGCGGTCTTGACGTCTCGGTGCAGGCCCGCCTGCTCGATCTGGTCCGCGGCCTCGTCAACGATCTCGGCCTCTCCGCCATCATCGTAACCCACGATCTCGCGGTCGCCCGTCTCCTGTCGCATCGCATCATGGTGATGAAGGACGGCCAGGTGATCGAGCACGGTCTCACCGACCGCGTGCTCGACGATCCGCGCGAACCCTATACGCAACTGCTGGTCTCTTCGATCCTGCAGGTCTGAGGAAGAAACATGGCAACCCCACTCGTCGTTTCCGAAGTCTTCAAAAGCTTCACCATGCATCTGCGCGACGGCATTCGCCTGCCTGTTGTCGCCGATGTCTCCTTTTCCGTCGCTTCGGGCGAATGCGTCGTGCTCGGCGGCCCGTCGGGTATCGGCAAGAGCTCGCTCTTGAAAATGATCTATGGCAATTATGCCGTCGACAGCGGCCAGATCCTTGTCACGCACAAGGGCAGGATCGTCGATCTTGCGACAGCCGATCCGCGTACCGTGCTCGACGTCCGCCGCCAGACCATGGGCTATGTCAGCCAGTTCCTGCGCACCGTGCCGCGTGTTGCTGCCATCGACGTCGTCGCCGAGCCGCTGCTCGCTCGCGGTGTGAGCGTGACCGATGCCCGCGACAGGGCAGCGGAACTGCTCGCACGGCTGAACCTGCCCAGGGAACTCTGGCAGCTGCCGCCCGCCACCTTTTCCGGCGGCGAGCAGCAGCGCGTCAACATCGCCCGCGGCTTCATCACCGATCACGCCATCCTGCTGCTGGACGAGCCCACAGCGTCGCTCGACGCCCGTAACCGGGCCGTCGTCGTCGACATGATCGAGCAGAAGAAGGAGGCCGGCGTCGCCCTTCTCGGCATCTTCCATGACGAGGAAGTGCGCGAAGCCGTCGGCAGCCGCATTCTCGATGTCTCGCAGTTCTCGCCGCGGAAGGCCGCCGCATGAGCCGCAAATTGGGCGAACCACCCTTCATCAGCCCCTCGGCCAGCGTCAACAATTCGACGCTCGGCCGCTATACCGAAGTCTCCGACCGCTGCCGCATCGATGAAGTCGAGATCGGCGACTATTCCTATATCATGCAGGACGGTGCGGTCTGGTGCGCGACGATCGGCAAGTTCGTGAACATTGCCGCCGCCGTGCGCATCAATGCCACCAACCATCCGACATGGCGCGCGACCCTGCACCACTTCACCTATCGCGCCGCCGACTACTGGCCGGATGCCGATATGGAGACGGATTTCTTCACCTGGCGGCGCGACCACCGGGTTGTGATCGGCCATGACGTCTGGATCGGGCATGGTGCGACCGTGCTGCCCGGCGTGACAGTCGGCAATGGTGCCGTCATCGGAGCCGGCGCCGTCGTTTCCAAGGACGTTGCTCCCTACACCATCGTCGGCGGTGTGCCGGCCAAGCTGATCCGCGAGCGTTTCACGTCCGAGGTCGGCGCGCGCATGGACAAGCTTTCATGGTGGGATTGGGATCACGATCGCCTGCGCACAGCGCTTGCGGATTTCCGCGCCCTTTCGGCGGAGGAATTTCTGGATCGCTACGAAGCCTGAGAACGGTTTCCACCCTCATCGGACTTGCAAGGCGCTGACAAGCGATCCAGCTTAGCCGGTCCTTTCAATGCGGGATCGAGAGGAGTTTTCATGGCAAAGCAGTTTTCCAGCATCGACGATCGGCTGCGCGATTTCATCGCGCGGCAACACATCTTCTTCACGGCATCCGCAACATCGGATTCCCGTGTCAATGTTTCGCCCCGCGAGACACAGTGCCTGCGCATCATCTCTCCGAACACCGCCATCTATCTCGACCGCACCGGCAGTGGCAACGAGACCGCTGCGCATATGAAGGCCGACGGACGGCTGACGATCATGTTCTGCGCCGTCGAAGGGCCGCCGATGATCTTGCGCCTCTATGGCCGCGGCCGGATCATCCATCGATCGACACCCGAATATCGCGAATTGCTGCACGATCACTATGAGGGCGAAGAACCGCTCGGCGCACGGCAGATCGTATGGCTGGACTTCGATCTCGTACAAACGTCCTGTGGTTTCGGCGTACCGCTCTTCAGCTATGAAGGCGAACGGCCGAGCCTGGACCAATGGGCGAAAGCCAAGGGTCCCGACGGCATCGAGGAATACCGGCGCGAGAAGAACAGCTTCAGCATAGACGGTCTGCCGACCGGCATGTTTGACGGCTAAACTTAAAGGAAAGCTCTCAGCCGGCTAATCTTGCAAAATCGCCGGGAATTGTAACAGCAGTTACACAAAACTGACATTGGAGCTTCATGAAGCGGGACTAATCGGTTGCCTTGTGGTTGGCGCCAGCCCCCTCGAAACTCCTTTCGAGACAGGGGCACGCGCCCGTTCTTAGCACCGGTACCGCTGAAATTTCTGCAGCCCGGGAGCCGCGAAAGGGAAGCACTATGTTCGAACTCAGGAATGTCTCACGCCGGTTTGGTAACAAGCTCGCCGTCGATTCCGTGACTTTGGACATACCGCAGGGACAGATGGTCGGCGTCATCGGCCGTTCGGGCGCCGGCAAGTCCACCTTGCTGCGCATGATCAACCGCCTGGCCGATCCGAGCTCCGGTTCCATCCATTTCGCCGGCACCGAAGTCTCCAAGCTGACCGGTCGTGCACTGCGCAGCTGGCAGCGCGATTGCGCCATGATCTTCCAGCAGTTCAATCTGGTGCCGCGCCTCGACGTGCTCACCAACGTCATGCTCGGCCGCCTCAACCATCGTTCGACGATGCTGAGTCTCCTTTCGGTCTTCACCCGCGAGGAGCGCATCGAGGCGATTGCGGCGCTGGAGCGCCTCGGCATCGAGCAGACGGCACTGCAGATGGCGGGCACGCTTTCCGGCGGCCAGCAGCAACGTGTTGCCATCGCCCGTGCCCTGATGCAGCAGCCGAAGATGATGCTGGCCGACGAGCCGATCGCCTCGCTCGATCCGCTGAACGCCAAGATCGTCATGGATGCGCTGCGCGATATCAATGAGCGTGAAGGCATCACCGTCATCACCAATCTGCATACGCTGGATACGGCGCGCAACTATTGCGAACGCATCGTCGGCATGGCGGCCGGCAAGGTGGTGTTCGACGGCAAGCCGACCGATCTGACGGCAGCGGCCGTCAAGGAAATCTACGGCACCGACAAGGACGGCGCCGGCATCGACGAGACCATGACGTCGACATCGATCAACATTGCCGATCCGGCCGTGCAAGCCGCGGCGACTGAATCTGCCGGCCCGCAACCGCTGGCACTGGCCGGTCTCTGAGAGGGACGGCCGGGATCGAAGGCCCGCGTCAAGGGCGCATTTCTTCTATCAGACCGAAGACATCCGGGGACACCGGTTAATCAGGAGACGAACCCATGTTGAAGAAAGCACTCTTTGCCGCTACGGCGCTTGTTGCGCTCGCAGTCGGCGCTGCTGCCAACGCAGCAGACCTCAAGGAATTGCGCATCGGTATTCTCGGCGGCGAAAACGAAGCCGACCGCCTGCGCAACTATGCCTGCCTTTCCGACCACCTGAAGAAGGAATTCGGTTTCGAGAAGGTTTCGCTGTTCCCGGCCGCCGATTATAACGGCGTTATCCAGGGCCTGCTCGGCGGCACGCTCGACTTCGCCGAACTCGGCGCTTCCGGCTACGCAGCCGTCGCCATCAAGGACCCGAAGGCCGTTACCCCGATCCTGACGACGCAACAGACCGACGGTTCGACCGGCTACTACTCGATCGGCCTCGCTCTCAAGTCCTCCGGCATCAAGACGATTATGGACGCCAAGGGTAAGAAGCTCGGCTACGCCGACCCGGACTCCACCTCGGGCTACCTCGTTCCGCTGACGCAGATTCCGAAGACCACCGGCATGCCGAACGACAAGTTCTTCGGCTCGACCCAGTTTAACGGCGGCCATGAGAACAACCTGCTCGCCGCCTACGACGGCAAGGTCGATGTTGCTGTCGACGACTCCTCGGGCGTTGGCGATTTCAAGGACGGCTTCACCTCCGGTACCTTCCGCAAGGAAGTCGACAAGGGCGCCGTAGATCCGAACAAGCTCGTCGAAGTCTGGCGTTCGCCGCTGATCCCGAACGGCCCGCTCGTCGTTCGCAACGCTCTCGGCACCGAATGGCAGACGAAGCTGACGGACTTCTTCATGAAGCTTCCGACGGCTGACGCCAAGTGCTTCAACGCCATCGAAGGCGGCGACTTCAAGGGCTACGTCAAGGTTACTCCGGACTTCTACAACGCCGTCATCGACGTTCGTAAGGCTGCCATCGGCGGCTGATCCGCATTCCTATAATTGGGCGGCCGGCAACGGCCGCCCTTTTGCTATTCACACCCCTTTGCGATTCACAAGGGCAGGATTTCATGACGATCGCCGATACGCACCCGAACATGCAGAGCGCGCCACAGAGCGCCAAGGAGATCGGCGACGCCTGGAGCAAGATGGTGGCCAAGCGCCGCTTCTACACCGGCATCGGTCTCGTGATCCTGCTCGTCGCCTTCGTCAGCTCGGTGCGCTTCGCCGACGAAAACAACGCCGGGCATTTCTTTGACCGCCTGCCGCATCTCTTCGATTTCCTGAGCTGGCTCATTCCGAAGGACTGGGCCGACGTCTACCGCGCGCTCTTCGACCTGCCGAGCCCGAACGGGGCCAATGGCGCCGGCGGCGAGGAATTCAATTTCCCGCTCGGCCGCGTCTATGTCTGGGGCGATTTCTACATCCCCGAATATTTCGAGCTGATGATCATTACGATCAACGTGGCATTGGTATCGACCATCATCGGCTTCGTCTTTGCCGTGCCCTTGAGCTTCTTTGCCGCACGCAACATGTCGCCGTCCCATCCGATCCGGCTGGTGACGAAGCGCATCATGGAACTTCTGCGCGCCTTTCCGGAAATCGTCATCGCCGGCCTGTTTTCGGCGATCCTGTCGATCGGCCCGATCGCCGCGATCATCGCCGTCGGCCTGCATACGATCGGCGCGCTTGGCAAGCTCTTCTACGAAGTGGTCGAGAATATCGACATGAAGCCTGACGAGGGCATGCGTGCCGTCGGCGCGAGCTGGAGCGAGCGCGTGCGCTTTGCCGCCCTGCCGCAAGTGCTGCCGAACTTCATGTCCTACGCGCTGCTGCGTCTGGAGATCAACGTTCGCGCCTCAACCATCATCGGCGCCGTCGGCGGCGGCGGCATCGGCGAAGAGCTCAAACTTGCGATTTCACGCGGTTTCGGCGCCAAGACATTGGCGCTGGTGCTGCTTCTCTTCCTGACGATCATCGCCGTCGACCAGTTTTCCGCATGGCTCCGCCGCCGCCTCGTCGGCGAGCATGCCTTCCTTTTGCAGCATTGAGGTTATCCATGTCTGTCATCGACGCCGGCCGCATGCAGGAAATCGAAGCGCGTTACCCGGAAGTTCTTCACCGGTCCTTCCGCCAGCGCTTCGGCGCGCTGATGATCTTCATCGGCGTCATCCTCTACGGCATCTATGCCGTATGGTTCTTCGACCTGCCGAAGGTCATTTCGGAAGCGCATTGGGAGCGGGTCGGCATCTATCTCAGCGAATGGGTGAGCTATGACGTGCAGCCGGAATTCCGCATCTCCGGCGACAAGATCAGCATCAAATATCCGCGCTTTTCGCCCCTGGGCGATAATCCGAACCCGGACTGGGTGAAGACCAACCCCGATGGCAGCATGACCGTTTCTGTCAGCGGCACAAGCCGCACGGTAACCGTTACCAAGACGCAGGCCATCGTGACCGCGCATGGCATCACGATTCCGATCGATATTGCCGGCGATGTGCCGAAAATCGTCGGTTCCGAGCCCGTTCCAAGCTGGATGACTGTCTATGACGACAATATTCTCGTCAATCTCGGCTTTGCAGGCGACGCCAGCATTTCCACCGACCGCGTGAAGATCCGCAAACGGTTCATCGGCTGGGCCAACTTCGTCTTCGATACGCATTCGCCCTTCTTCGACAAGCCGGCGAGCGAAGTCATCAGCCTGATCGTTTCGGGGCCGCGGCTCGATCCTGCTCAGTCCAATCTCTCGCTGGCCTTCGACAATATCTGGAACAATGGCGCATGGCAGCATGGCGACGTCTGGACCAAGCTGTTCCAGACCATCGTCATGGCCTTCCTCGGCACGCTGCTGGGCTCGCTCGCGGCCTTCCCACTCGCCTTCCTGGCGGCTCGCAACATCACGCCGAGCCGACTCGTCAACCAGATCCTCAAGCGCTTCTTCGATTTCCTGCGTTCGGTCGACATGCTGATCTGGGCGCTGTTCCTGACGCGCGCCTTCGGCCCCGGCCCGCTCGCGGGCAGCGGCGCGATCTTCCTCACCGAGACGGGCACGCTTGGCAAGCTCTATTCCGAGGGCCTCGAGAACATCGACAACAAGCCGCGCGAAGGCGTGAAATCCACCGGTTCGCCGACCATTCTCGTGCATCGCTACGGGATCATGCCGCAGATCGTGCCCGTCATCGTCAGCCAGACGCTCTACCAGTGGGAATCGAACGTGCGCGGCGCGACCATCATCGGCGCCGTCGGCGCGGGCGGCATCGGCCTCAAACTTTGGGAAGCAATGCGCACCAATGCCAACTGGGAAAACGTCGCCTATATGGTGCTGCTGATCCTCATCGTTGTCTTCCTGTTCGACGCCGCATCCAACGCCCTGCGCTCTCGGCTGATGGGCACGCGAACGAAATAAAAAAGAACGGGAAAAAATCGTTCCGCATCATCATTCTGTCACGGGAATCCGATAGCGCAGGCCGGCAAGACCGCAGCGGCCAAGCTGGCTTTAGCCGGATTCGAACCGTTGCTGCCTTGCTGCTCTTGCGGTTTGTCGCAAATCACCCAACAGTGTCTCGCGCAGCCGATTTTTCCAAGGAATGCAGCCTTGCGCTATGCTCTCTATTTCACGCCGCCCAAAGACGATCCGTTGACATCTCTCGCTGCCCGCTGGCTGGGCCGCGATGCATTTTCGAATGAGATTTTTTCAGACAAGGCCATGGCGCCGCTGCCGGAAGGTCATGCCGAGCTGACGGCCGATCCGCGCCGCTACGGCTTCCATGCCACGCTGAAGGCGCCGTTCGAGCTAGCCGCTTCTGTGACCGAGCGCGATCTCCTCGAAGTCGCCGCCGAATTCGCCTCGCAAACCAAGGCTTTCACCATTCCGGAGCTGGTGCTTGGCCAGCTCGGCCATTTCTTTGCGCTCGTTCCCGGTTCCGTTTACCAGCCGCTGCAGGATTTCGCCTCGCGCGTCGTCAAGACCTTCGAGCCATTCCGCGCGCCGCTGTCGGATCACGATATCGCGCGACGCAAGCCGGAAGGCCTGACCGAGCCGCAGCGCGCCAATCTGCTGCGCTGGGGCTATCCTTACGTCAACGACGAATTCCGCTTCCACATGACGCTGACGGGACGCGTACCTTCCGAGCGTCAGCCCGAATTGCAGGCAATCCTCGCCGAGCGCTTCGCCGAACATACCGGCAAGCCGCTCGATATCTCCGGCCTCGCCGTCTTCGTCGAAGAAGAGCGTAGTGCTCCCTTTACCGTCCGTTCCTGGCTGCCGCTTGCCGGCGCCTAATATGAAAGAGCCGATATGACCAAAGAAACCGTCCTTTCCAACGCCCGCATCGTCCTCGAAGACAAGATCGTCGAAGGTTCCGTGCTGATTCGCGACGGTCGCATTGCCGCCATTTCCGAGGGCAAGTCCGATATCGGCGAAGATTTCGAGGGCGATTTTCTGATCCCTGGTCTGGTCGAGCTGCATACCGACCATCTCGAGGCGCACTATTCTCCGCGCCCGGGCGTGCGGTGGAATAAGACGGCGGCGATCCAGGCGCATGATGCCCAGATCGTCACCTCGGGCATCACGACCGTGTTCGACTGCCTACGCATGGGCTCGGACGAGGACGGCGGTTTCGAAAAGGGCGAGATGCGTGATATGGCCGATGCCATCCAGGCCGCCCAAAGCGAAGATCGCCTGCGCGCCGATCACCTGATCCATCTGCGCTGCGAAGTCTCCTCCGACAACGTGCTCGACCACTTCCAGGATTTCGAGAAGGACCCTTACGTGCGTCTGGTCTCGCTGATGGACCATGCACCGGGTCAGCGCCAGTTCCAGACCATGGATCAGTATATCTTCTACTATCAGAAGAAGCGCGGGCTCAGCGACGAGGCCTTTGCCAAGTTCGTCGCCAAGCGCCAGGAGGAATCGGCCAAGTATGCTACGCCGCATCGCGACGCGATCTCCAAGGTCTGCGCCGATCGCGGCATCACCGTTGCCAGCCATGACGACGCGACGCTTGCCCATGTCGACGAAGCCATCAACTACGGCGTTCGCCTCGCCGAATTCCCGACCAGTATCGATGCCGCCAAGGCTTCGCACGGCGCCGGCATGAGCGTGCTGATGGGCGCGCCGAACATCGTCCGCGGCAAGTCGCATTCGGGCAATATCGCCGCCCGCGATCTGGCCGAACTCGGCGTCCTTGACGTGCTGTCTTCCGACTATGTGCCACTCAGCCTGCTGCATGCACCCTTCATCTTGGCTGATGAGGTTGAGGGCATTTCGCTGCCGCAGGCGATTGCCATGGTGACGGCGACGCCGGCAAAGACGGTCAGTCTCAATGACCGCGGCCGCATTGCCGAAGGGCTGCGGGCGGATCTCGTGCGCGTTCGCCGCGATCACGGCGTGCCGGTCACGCGCTCCGTCTGGCGAGAAGGGCGGCGGGTCGCATGAGCCCGGAAACCAAGATCAAGCCGGCTAACCTCGGCCTGACGGATGCGACAGCAGGCACGCTGGCCGTCGTTGTCGGGCCGAGCGGCGCCGGCAAGGATACACTGATGAATCTGGCCGCCCGGCATTTTGCCGGCCGGTCTGACGTGCATTTCGTCCGCCGCGTCATCACGCGGGACGGCGATGCCGGCAATGAAGACCACAGAAGCGTTTCCGAAGCTGACTTCGATGGAATGGAGCAAGCCGGCGCCTTTGCCGTTTCCTGGGAGGCGCATGGGCTGAAATACGGCATTCCGGCTGAAGTCACCGATGAACTCGCTCGCGGCAATCTGGTCATCGCCAATGGCTCGCGCTCGGCGCTTCACCGCTTCCAGGCCGCATTTCCGCGGCTGAAGGTCATCAACATCACGGCGTCCCGCGAAGTGCTGGCCGAACGACTGATGGCGCGCGGACGCGAGAGCCGCGAAGATGTGCTGAAGCGTCTGGAGAGAAGCGCACTGACCGTTCAGGGCAGCTACGACGTCGCCGATATCGACAATAGCGGCACGCTCGAAGAGGCCGAACGCGCCATTATTTCCGTCCTGGAAACGCTGGTCCGCAAATAGTCTGATGGCGACAATCGAAGATCATTCGACCCGCCACACATCCTCATAACCCTGATCGTCGATGATGAACCGCGTTCCGACCGGAAGCCGGAGGTATTTGACTACGCCAGGCAACAGCTCGCTTAGGTGGGCTGTGTGAACAGGCTGGTAAAAGTCTTCGGCGTCGGAATATTCACCGCAATAGAAGAACCAGCTGACGGTTCCGCCCTTCGGCATGGCCTGCCGCACGCCATAATCGGCATGCGGCCTATCGTCGATAAGGCGACGGCCACCATGTCTTCCGGCTCGGATTCCGGTTTGACCGGTTCCAGATCGCTTCCGCTCAGTGCGCCTCATCCCAATTGTGGGCGGCGCGCGCATCGACCTTCAGCGGCACGGCCATATCAACCGCCGGCATGGCAGCGTTTTCCATGACCGAGACAATGATCGGCGTGGTGCGCTCGACATCGGCATCCTCGACTTCGAAGATCAGTTCGTCGTGCACCTGCAAGAGCATGCGGACGCGATCGCCCAAGCCGGCCGAAGCTAGCGCCGGCTCCATCTTGATCATGGCGCGGCGGATGACATCAGCCGCCGAACCCTGGATCGGCGCGTTGATCGAGGCGCGTTCGTTAAAGGCGCGGACGGAGGGGTTGGAGGAGCGAATTTCCGGGAAATGGATGCGGCGGCCGAAAATCGTCTCGACATAGCCCTTGTCGCGAGCGGCCTGCTTGGTGCCTTCCATGTAATCGCGGATGCCGGGGAAGCGCTCGAAATACCTCTTGATGTAGTCACCGGCTTCCGAGCGCTCGATCGACAGCTGGTTGGCGAGACCGAAGGCGGAGATGCCGTAGATGATGCCGAAGTTGATCGCCTTGGCGCGGCGGCGCACCTCGCTCGGCATGCCATCCACAGGCACGCCGAACATTTCAGAGGCCGTCATGGCGTGAATATCGATGCCGTCCTCAAAGGCCTGCTTGAGCTGCGGGATGTTGGCGACATGCGCCAGGACGCGCAGTTCGATCTGGCTGTAGTCGGCGGAGACGAGCTTATGGCCCGGCGTCGAAATGAAGGCTGTGCGGATCTTGCGGCCTTCTGCCGTGCGCACCGGAATATTCTGCAGGTTCGGCTCGGAGGACGACAGGCGCCCTGTCGTGGTGGAGGCCAGCGAATAGGAGGTGTGAACGCGCTTCGTCTCGGGATGGACGTAGCTCGGCAGCGCATCCGTATAGGTGGACTTGAGCTTGGTGAGCTGACGCCAGTCGACGATCTTGCGCGGCAGCTCGAAACCGGCCGCGGCCAGATCTTCCAGCACCTGCGCCGAGGTGGACCATTGCCCGGTCTTGGTCTTGCTGCCGCCAGCCAATCCCATCTTGCCGAAAAGGATATCGCCGAGCTGCTTCGGGGAGCCGATATTGAAGCGCTCGCCAGCAAGATTGTAGATCTCGTCCTCGAGAGCGGCAGCACCCTGCGCCAGCTCGCCGGAAAGGCGCGAGAGTATCTGCCGGTCGATGGTGATGCCGCGCTCTTCCATGTGGGCAAGCACCGGCACCAGAGGCCGCTCCAACCGCTCGTAGACGACTGAGAGTTTTTCTGCCGCCAGTCGTGGTTTCAAGACCAGCCAGAGACGCAGCGTCACATCGGCATCCTCAGCGGCATAGGCTGTGGCGCGGTCGATATCGACGAGGTCGAAGGTGACATTGGACTTGCCGCTGCCGGCCACATCCTTGTAGGCAATCGGCTTGTGGCCGAGCCAGCGCTCGGAAAGGCTGTCCATGCCATGCGTGGCGTTGGCGCCGCCGTCGAGCACATAGGAGAGCAGCATCGTGTCATCGAACGATTTCATCTCGATGCCGTAACGCTTCATCAGAAGATAGTCGTATTTCAGGTTCTGCGCGATCTTCAGGATGGAGGCATCCTCCAGCAGATCCTTCAGGCGCGGCAGTGCATCGCGAAGCGGAATCTGGTTTTCCGCCAGGCCGCCGCCGAGCAGATCGCCGACACCGGTCTTGTGACCGAGCGGAACATAGGCGGCGCGGATGGAAGCGCCAGTCGGATCATCGCGATTATCGGCGATCGCCAGCGAGAAGCCGACGATTTCGGCCTGCATCGCATCGAGCGACATCGTTTCCGTATCGAAGGCGACGATGCCGGTTTCGCGCGCATCCGCGATCCATCGGTCGAGCGTGGCGAGATCGCGGATGGTCACATATTTCGAATGATCGATCGGCGCGCTCGCGAAACTTGCGGCGCGCGCCTTGGCGAGATCCTCCGGCGCAGTGGTGCCATCCAAAGCCAGACGCGCCTTGGCCGATGGCGCCGGGACCGATGCCCCTTCGGCTTCGACAACGCTGCCGGCGACGAGATCGACATTCTCGCCGACATCGAGATCGGGCCCATGAGCGCCCTCGCCCCATTCGATCTTGACGATGGAGGGCTCGATTGCCGCCGCATCGCAGTCGCAGGCCTCCGCCACGCGCCGCGTCAGGGTCGTGAATTCCATTGCCTTCAGGAAACCGATCAGCTTCGGGCCGTCCTGCGGATCGAGCACCAGCGCATCGAGCGCAAGTTCCAGCGGCACGTCGGTCCTCAGCGTCACCAGCTGCCGCGAAATGCGCGCGAGTTCAGCATTGGCGATGATGTTTTCGCGGCGCTTCTGCTGCTTGATCTCGCCGGCGCGGGCGAGCAGGGAATCGAGATCGCCGAATTCTTCCAGAAGCTGCGCCGCCGTCTTCGGGCCGATGCCGGGGATGCCGGGGACATTGTCGACGGAGTCGCCGGTCATGGCCTGCAGGTCGATCATCTTGTCGGGTGGCACGCCCCATTTTTCGATGACATCGGGAATGCCGATCTGCTTGTCCTTCATGCTGTCATACATGTGGACCATGGGTGTGACGAGCTGCATCAGATCCTTGTCGGACGAGATGATCGTCACGTCGGCGCCGGCTGCCTCCGCCTGACGGGCATAGGTGGCGATGATGTCGTCGGCCTCGAAGCCGTCAGTCTCGATGCAGGGCAGATTGAAGGCGCGGGTCGCCTCACGGATGAGGCCGAATTGCGGGATCAGCTCTTCCGGCGGCGCCGAGCGATTGGCCTTGTATTCCGGGAAGATGTCCTTGCGGAAGGTCTTCGACGAATAGTCGAAGATGACGGCGAAATGGGTCGGCGTCACCCCGACGGAGGTATCGCGCGCCGAAGTCAAAAGCTTCCACAGCATGTTGCAGAAACCCGAGACGGCGCCGACGGGCAATCCGTCCGACTTGCGCGTCAGCGGCGGCAGGGCGTGAAAGGCCCGGAATATGAAACCGGAGCCGTCGACGAGGAAGAGATGATCACCTTTTTTCATGGAAGCATGGATAGCGTGACGTACCTCCAACGTCCATATAAACTTCAGTTTTGCAGGCTAGAGCGCTTCCGCTTTTCTTCAAATCGCGCAAACGCTTTATCTTTTGTTTTTACGCAATTCCGGACGGAAAACCGCGATACACTTTTCCTGGAATTACTTTGGTGGGAAGGCCAAATCTCTCACCGAAACGTTACTAACTTTTAATCAATCTAATCTGCGCATTCCCTTGAAAAACCACATTCGAAACCTCAAATCATACTCACCGGCGATTGATACGCCGCGGGTCTGGCAACCGGCCTGTCCCCCGCCATGTCAGACTTGGACAAAGGCCTATCCCCTCTCCGGGCCTTTGTCCCCCTTTCGAAAGCCGCCATGGCGTCCCCTCCAGGCCATGGCGGCTTTTTCATGCAAAAAATACAACCAGTGAACGTGAAAAAATCGACTGAAGTTGCTGATTTCAGGGGTCTCTACCTGAATAATTGCCGATTGTCTTGACCTTGAATTGTCGGCATATTTGCAATCATGGGATTTAATCGGATGGACTCCGCCGCCTACCTTGCCAGTCAGATGGCAAAGGGATTCGCTCGCTCGCTACAACAACGCGCGGCGAAGCTCGGCTTTTCCCCCGGTCAGTTTCCAATCCTGCTGGAACTGTGGTCCGAGGATGGGCTCACGCAGAAACAGCTGCTCGATAGGGTCGACATCGAACAGGCGACAATGGCCAATACGCTGTCGCGCATGGAACGGGACGGATTGGTGGAGCGCCGCCCGCATCCTTCGGACAAGCGGGCGCAACTGGTCTTCCTGACGAACAAGGCCGCAGCCATGCAGGCGGAAGCGATCGAAGCCGCCATGGCCGCGGACACGGATCTCCTCAAAGACTTTCGTCAATTCGAGCGCGAACTGCTGCTGGAATATATCCGGCGTGTGCTAGAGAATGCCAAGCAGCTCTAGGGCATTCCATGGAAGGACTTAACGGTTTTCCGCCTAGGATTGCATGAAATGGCTGCACGCGTCAAAGCGGCAAAAAGCCCTAGCCCCGTCCGACCACCTTATCCAGCGCAGCTTGATGTTGGCTGGGTCCGACATCCGGCCTGCCGAAGAATATTCCCTGAAGCTGAGCGCAGCCTTCCTCGATGACGATGCGACGCTGGGTTTCCGTTTCCACACCTTCCGTAACGACAGGCATGTTCAGGCTGTGGCCGAGGCCGATGATGGCGCGGACGATCGAGCGTGCTGCCGGATCGTGTTCGAGGGCGCCGGTGAAGCTGCGGTCGACCTTGATCTTGTCGAAGGGGAAGGCGCGCAGATTGCTGAGCGAGGAAAAGCCGGTGCCGAAATCATCCATGACCACGCGCACACCGAGGCGATGCAGCCGCTGCAGGGTCGCGATGACAGCCGTGCGCTCGCGCATCAGGGCAGCCTCTGTGATCTCCAGTTCGAGGCGCTGCGGATCGAGGCCGGTTTTGCGCAGGATCCGTTCGATCTGGTCGTAAAGGGTCGGGACCATGAATTGCAGCGGTGAGAGATTGACCGCGACATTCGCGGGCTCGCTCCAGCGCGTCGCCTCCTGGCATGCCTGCTGCAGCACCCATTCGCCGATCGCCACAATCGATCCGCTTTCCTCGGCAATGGGAATAAACGTCTCCGGGTCGATCACGCCGCGATCCGGATGCGCCCAGCGCAATAGCGCCTCATAGCCGCTGACGCTGTCGCTGCCGACGTCGTAGATCGGCTGATATTCCAGAAAGAGCTGCCGGCGGAGAATGGCCTGGCGCAGATCGTTCTCTAGCTGACGGCGCGTGCGCACGGCCTTGTCCATTTCCGCATCGAAGAAGCAGGCATGGCCACGGCCCGCATGCTTGGCGCGATAAAGCGCCATATCCGCATTGGCGTAAAGCTGCTCTGCGCTCGTGCCGTCACGCGGATAGATGGCAATGCCGATGCTGACGCCGACAGCCGTCGGATCGCGCGCCGTATCCATCTCCATGCCGAATTCGGCGAGAATGCGCTCGGCAAGGCGGGTTGCTCCTTCGGGCTGCCGGCGCTTCGGCTGGATGATGGCGAACTCATCGCCCCCGAGCCTTGCCACCGTATCGCCATCCTCGATTGCGCGCTGCAGGATGCCGGCGACCTTGCAGAGGATACGGTCTCCTTCGGCGTGACCGAAGACATCATTGATCGCCTTGAAGCGGTCGAGGTCCAGGCAGAAGATCGCGACTTCGCCGCCCCTGCGGTTTACCATCTGCAGTGCCTGGCGCATGCGCTGATCGAACAGCGAGCGATTGGGCAGATCGGTCAATATATCGTGATGGGCCAGGTGCTCGATCATCTGTTGCGCCTGGCGACGCTCAGTCAGGTCGCGCACGACAAGCACGCTGCATTCGTGGCCTCGATAGGTGATGGAGCGCCGCACGGTCTCGACGGGGATCGCCTTGCCATCGCACCCCGACAGCGTTGTTTCCAGCGGAATGGCGGCTTCGGTATGGATATCCATGTCGATGCTCAGAAAGACATCTGGCGCGACACCGATCACCTGCTGCGCCGACCAGCCGGAAATGGCGAAGAACCGCTCGTTCGCGTCGATCACCCGACCGTCGCGGACGATGAGCAGCCCTTCCAGCGAAGCATTGGCGAAACCCCGGAGGTCGGTCAAATGACGATCGATGAAGATGGCGCCGAGAGCGATGAGGATCAGCCCCATCGCGGCAGCCATGACGATGCCGGCAAGGATGCTTCGATCCATGGCGAGGGCAGCACCCGGCAGGGTCACTTCGGGCGTCAGCGTGACGCCGCTCATCGCGGTGAAATGCAGGGAGCAAATCGCAAGCAGCAGAAGAAGAGCGCCAGCCATGATACGCCTGAAGCCAGGAAAGCTGCGAAACACTAGGAAAGCCAGTGAGGAGAAGACGCCACCAATGGCGATGGAAGCGACGACGCGCGGTATATCGAAGGAGAGCTCTGCCGAGGCCTCGACGGCCTGCATTCCCGTGAAATGCATGGCGGCTATTCCAAACGCCATCAGCATGCCGCCGACCGCAAAGGAAACGCGATTATCCCATTCGAAGGCAACGGCAATCGCGAGCCATGAGCCGACGATGGCAAAGACCACCGAAAGCACCGTCAGTGAAACGCCATAGGAGATCGGAAGACTGCTCTGATAGGCGAGCATGGCGATGAAATGCGTTGCCCAGATGCCGACACCGCTGGCAAAAGCCGCAGCAACAATCCAATAGCGGCGCTGATGCGACTGGCATTCCTGCGCACGCGAAAAAAGGAGCATGGTGGCAAGACTGCCGATAAGGCAGATGATCGCCGCTACAATAATAAGCCTGAAGTCATGATCGTCACGAATACATGCAATCACTGAAAACATTACGCGTCTCCAGAATACGCTTCTGGATTGACGTTATTTCTAATAATCTAAAAAACTTGTAAACTACATGCGCAACTAATCACATAAGAGCGTGCCTCGATCGAAAGACGCAAGCTACGGTAAATTTTCAGTTTTAACGCCTCGAAACCCGGCGGGCTTTGGTCTATCGTCCATCCAAATCTCATGTAAGGAGTCGGATATGACCGATCTATCGCCCGTTCTCGACCGCGCCGATCAGAACCTCCCTTCCAGCCTCGACAATCTCTTCGAACTGCTGCGCATCAAGTCCATCTCGACCGATCCGGACTACAAGGCGGAATGCCGCAAGGCGGCGGAATGGCTCGCCACCTACCTGAACTCGATCGGCTTCAAGGCCTCCCTGCGCCATACACCCGGCCATCCGATGGTGGTCGCCCATCACGATGCCGGCAGCGCAGATGCACCGCATGTGCTGTTCTACGGCCACTATGACGTGCAGCCCGTCGATCCGCTCGAGCTTTGGGAAAGCGACCCATTCGCTCCGGAAATCAAGGACCTGGGCGATGGCCGCAAGGTCCTAACCGGCCGCGGCACGTCCGACGACAAGGGGCAGCTGATGACCTTCGTCGAAGCGGTGCGCGCCTATAAGGAAACGAGGGGCGCACTGCCGGTGCGCATCACCATCCTCTTCGAAGGCGAAGAGGAATCCGGCTCGCCCTCGCTCAAGCCCTTCCTCGAAGCCAATGCCGCCGAGCTGAAGGCGGATTTCGCCCTCGTCTGCGATACCGGCATGTGGGATGGTGAAACGCCGTCCATCTCGGCCAGCCTGCGCGGCCTTGTCGGCGAGGAGATCATTATCAACGCCGCCGACCGCGACCTGCATTCGGGCATGTTCGGCGGTGCCGCCGCCAATCCGATCCACATCCTCTCCGATATTCTCGCCGGCCTGCATGACGAGACCGGGCGCGTAACGCTCGACGGCTTCTATGACGGCGTCGAGGAAACGCCGGCTAATATCAAGGCCTCCTGGGAAACGCTCGGGATGACGACGGAAAAATTCCTCGGCGAAGTCGGCCTGTCCATTCCCTCGGGAGAGAAGGGCCGTTCTGTAATGGAGCTGATCTGGGCGCGGCCGACCGCGGAAGTCAACGGCATCACCGGCGGCTATACCGGCGCCGGTTTCAAGACCGTGATCGCCGCCAAAGCATCGGCGAAGGTCTCCTTCCGCCTGGTCGGCCAGCAGAACCCGGCGGCGATCCGCGAGAGCTTCCGCGCCTATGTACGCTCGAAGATCCCTGGGGATTGCTCGGTGGAATTCCATGAGCATGGCGGCTCGCCGGCTATCCAGCTTTCCTACGACTCGCCGGTGCTGAGCAAGGCAAAGACGGCACTTTCCAACGAGTGGCCAAAGCCCGCTATCGTTGTCGGCGAAGGCGGCTCGATCCCGATCGTCGGCGACTTCCAAAGGATGCTCGGCATGGAATCGCTGCTCGTCGGTTTCGGCCTCTCCGACGACCGTATCCATTCGCCGAACGAGAAATACGAGCTGCGCTCCTATCACAAGGGCATCCGCTCCTGGATCCGCATCCTCGACGCCCTCGCCAGCTAAGCCATCTGCGGGTGCGCGTCCTTGCGCGCCCCGCGTCCATCTCGCCGGATGGCAAGGGATGCCGTCATCCGAAGCGACGGGCCGAGACGGCCGTCGCGTCAATTCATACCGTCGATGAGATAAGGCATGGGAATCTGGATCGATACCGATATGGGATTCGATGACATCGCCGCCATCCTGGTGGTGGCGCATTCGGATCTTGTCATCGACGGTGTTTCGCTTGTCAGCGGCAATGCGCCACTGTCTCATGTCCAGGTTAATGCCGCGAGCGCGGCTGCGGTTTTCAACTGGACGTTTCCGATCCATACCGGACGTGAGCTGCCCGTGCTTTGCAAGCTGGAGACGGCACAGGGCATTCTCGGCCAGACCGGCATTCCCACTGCGGGCAGAAGCCTGCCGCCGGCCAACCCGCTTCCGGCGAGCGATGCCTTTGACGCCCTCAGCAATTGGCTTTCCGACGGAAACGGCCCGAAGCGCATCCTGGCGCTCGGACCGCTTACGAACATCGCGGCGCTGGCGCTGGCACGGCCGGATCTCGCCGCCCGCATCGACGAGTTGACCTGGATGGGTGGCGGCGTCACCTCGGGCAACCACACGGCGTCGGCGGAATTCAATGCCTTTGCCGATCCGGAGGCGCTTGGGATCGCCCTTGCGCATGGCCTGCCATTGCGTATGGTCGATCTCGATATCTGCCGCAAGGTGCTGGCTTGGCCGGAAGATGTCACCCATATCCGGAAGATAGCCGGAGAAAAGGCGCAACTGCTTGCAGACCTGCTGGAAGGCTACATCAACATCGCCGTCAGCCGCGGCAGACCGGCCATGGCGATCTACGATCCAACAGCGGCCGCCATTTTCGTCGAACCTGACATCGCCACCCTTCGGCATGCTCGGATCGACGCGGAACTGCAGGGGCAGCATACGCGCGGGCGCACCGTCGTCGAAACGCGGGCCTCGCATGGGCAATTCAATGCACATTTCGCCGCGGAGATAGACGCGGAAAGGGCGCGCCGGATCGTCTTCGATGCGCTGATGCGGGAAGCCGGCCGCTGAGAAGTGACGGAGAAATATCGTATCTCAAACTCTCAAGCTGCGGTGATACAGGATGTACTGCAGTGAGGCACGTTGAGAATCGTCTCACTGCTCTCTCAATTCCTGCTCGACCAGTGTCGTCCAGAAGGCCACGCCGGAGGCGATCGCCTCGTCGTTGAAATCATAGGCGGTATTGTGATGCAGGGCACCGTCAACGGCGGGGCCATTGCCGAGCCAGACATAGCAGCCGGGGGCGTTCTGGCCGAAAAAGGCGAAATCGTCGCCGGCTGTCGATGGCGGAAAGCGGGTCAGCACATTCTCGCCGAAAACAGTCGTCGCAGCTTGCAGCGCCCGCGCCGTGGCATCGGCATCGTTGACGACGGGCGGGATGCGGCGCTCGAATTGATAGTCGACGGCAATGTTGAACATGGCTGCAGTCCCATGCGCCAGACGACCGATCTCCTCTTCCAGCTGATCGCGGACCTCAGGCGTATAGGCGCGCGCCGTGCCGCCGATCTCGACCGTATCTGGTATCACATTCAGCGCCTTGGGATCGCCCGCCTGTAGCGAGCAAGCGCTGACGACGGCTGGCTGCAGCGGATCGACGACGCGGCCGACGATGGTTTGCAGCGCGGAAATGAAGGTTGCTGCCGCCGTGATCGGGTCCTTGCCGAGATGCGGCTTGGCGCCGTGGGTTCCGGTACCGCGGAAGGTGATGCGCCAGCTGTCCGACGAGGCAAGCTGCGGCCCTTCGACAACGGCCATCTCGTCGACCGCGAGACCGGGCATATTGTGCAACCCGTAAACGGCATCGCAGGGAAAGAGATCGAAAAGGCCTTCGTCCACCATGCGCTTGGCACCACCTCGACCTTCTTCGGCGGGCTGGAAGATGAAATGCACCGTGCCGGAAAAGCTGCGCGTGGCCGCCAGATGACGAGCGGCACCGAGCAGCATGGTTGTATGGCCATCATGCCCGCAGGCATGCATCTTGCCCGGAATGGTGGATTTATACGGGCGATTGGCCTTTTCCGGCATGGCGAGTGCATCCATATCGGCGCGAAGGCCGATGCGACGCGTGCCATTGCCGACCTGCAGCGTGCCGACGACACCGGTCTTGCCGAGGCCGCGATGCACCGTCAGCCCTGCCTCTTCCAGCAAAGTGGCGACGATGCCGCTGGTGCGCTCCTCCTCGAAGCCGAGTTCGGGATGGGCATGAAGATTGCGGCGAAGCGAGGTGAGGAAAGGAAGATCCGGCTCGATCTCGTCGGGAAAAGACATGGTAAGGTTCCTTCGGCATGGCGCATGATGATGGCGTGCCTAAAGCGCACCGAGATCTTTCAGATTCGCTTCTTGCGCTTTAGGATCTTGATTTGACGCAGGTCGTTGTCGCAAAACCGCTGCACACTTTTGCGCGACATGCTTTATCTTCCCGAAAGCATCGCCTGCTTCAACCCAAATGACGCTCAGGCCGTGAGCTTGTTGAAGACATGTGCCTTTCCGATGACGCTCACTGAAACCATGCTGCCGACCTCGGGCAGGCCGACGCCGGAGCTCTTGATATTCAAGGTCTCGGAGCCGTTGGCATTGGAGAGTACAACCGTAACGGCGCAGACGGCACCGCCGAATTCGATTTCCGTGACCTTGCCGATGCAGGCAGCTCCCGCTCCGGCCTCATCAATGGCCTCGAGGCGCAATTGCTCGGGCCGCAACATGATGTCGGTGCGTCCCTGGCGATTATCGGCATCGACCGCAATCTGCCCGAGGACGCATTTGGCAGACCCTTTGTCGAGATCAGCCGAAAGTACGATGGCATCGCCGAGAAAGAGCGCAGTCTCGCGATCCCTGGGGCTGAGATAGAGCGCCTGCGGCGTGCCGGCCTGTATGAGCCTGCCCTCGCGCAGGACAGCAACCTGATCGGCAAAGGACAGCGCCTCCGCCTGATCATGCGTCACCAGGACCGCGGTGATGCCGGCGATCTGCAGGACACGGGCGACGGCCTTGCGCATGTTTTCGCGCAAGCCGGTATCGAGAGCGGAAAAAGGCTCGTCGAGCAGCATCAATCGCGGCTTGCGGCCGAGCGCACGGGCAAGCGCGACGCGCTGCTGCTGGCCGCCGGAGAGCTGATGCGGGCGGCGATCGAGCATGCCGCGGTCGAGTTCGACCATATCGATGAGAGCATTGATGCGCTGATCGCGGTCGCGCGCGCCGCGCTCCATGCCGAAACCGATATTCTCCGATACGCTCAGATGCGGGAACAGGGCACCGTCCTGCGAGACGATGCCGATGCCACGGCGGTGCGCCGGCACGATGGCTTCGCCATCGGCCAGGGTCTCGCCCTGCAGCACCACTTGGCCCGCATCGGGAACCTCGAAGCCGGCGATGATCCGCAGCAGCGTCGTCTTGCCCGAACCGGACGGGCCGACGATCGCGGTGCGGCTGCCAGCAGCCACCGTGAGATCGATATTATCGAGCGCATGCACGGGGCCGTAGCGTTTGCTGATGTTCTTGATTGCCAGAAAGGTCATTGTCCGGCCGTTCGCTTGGATTGCACGTAAAGGAGAAGGGTGAGCGGCAGCGACAGGACGACCATCATGAAGGCGTAGGGTGCTGCGGAAACATAATCGATCTCGCTGGTCAGCGACCAGAATTTCGTCGCCAGCGTTTCCGTACCGTTGGGAGAGAGCATCAGCGTCGCCGTCAGCTCGTTGGTGATGCCAAGCGCGACCAACGCGACGCTCGCGGCAAAGCCGGGCGCGGCAAGCCGCATGGTGATCTGCCGCACCGCCTGCGCTGGCGTGCGGCCGAGCGCCATGGCTGCACGCTCAAGCTCGACGGGCGCCTGGGCGATGCTGGCGCGCAGGCCGACCATGGCACGCGGCAGGAACAGAAGCACATAGGCGAGCAGCAGCGTCGCAAAGGTCTGGTAGAGCGGCAGGATCAGCCGGACGGTGATCGACACCAGGGCCAGGGCGACGACGACGCCGGGCAGCGAGCCGACATAATAGTGGCATGCTTCGAGAATGCGCTGCAGCCGGCCGGGCGCACGCACCGACAGCCATGCCATGGGGGCTGCTGCAATGGTGGCAAGAAGGCCTCCGGCGATCGCGAGAAGAATGGTCTGCAGCAAGGCCGAGCCGACCGTATCGATCCGCCAGACGTCGGCACCGCCAAGATAAAGCCAGCGCGCCAAGGTGACGAAGGGAATGCCGAGGGTCAGCGCAGCCGTGACGATGGGCAGCGCGACCGCGGGAACGACGAACCAGCCGAGACGACGGCGATCGGCGGGGCGGGCGGCACCCGAGCCGATACGGGCATAGCGCTCGTTGCCACGCACCAGCACCTCGATGCCGAGCAGCAGCAGGCAGCAGAAGACCAGCACGCCGCCGAGCATGTTTGCCGCTGGGCTGTTATAGGCGGACTGAAACTGGTCGACGATCGCCGTCGAGAAGGTATCGAAGCGGATCATCACGTAGAGGCCGTATTCCGCCAGGAGATGCAGGCCGATCAGCAGCGAGCCGCCGCAGATGGCGAGGCGAAGCTGCGGCAGGATTGCGCGGAAGAAAACGCGCCAGGGGCCGAGGCCGAGCGAGGCGGCGGCGTCCTCGATCGCCGGATCGAGCCGGCGCAGGGCGGCCGCGACCGGCAGGTAGAGGAAGGGAAAATAGGCGAGCACCGAGACCAGCACGCCACTCCAGAGCCCGCGCATGCTCGGCACGAGGCTGACCCAGGCATAGCTGTGCACGAAAGCGGGCACGGCAAGCGGTGCCGCCGCAAGCCAGGACCAGAGGCGCGCGCCCGGAATATCGGTGCGCTCCGTCAGCCAGGCGAGCGTGACCGCCAGCAGGATGGAAAGAGGGATGGTGCAGACTTCGAGCAGGACGGTATTGACGAGCAGCTCGCCGACGCGATTGCGGAAGATGAGCGCTATGACTTCGGCCCAGCCTGTGTCGATCGTGATCCAGACGATGAAGCCGAGGGGCACGAGGCTCAAAAGCGCGACGACGGAAGCAAGGGCGACAACGGAGGCATGCCGGACGCGGCTGCGGGGGGCAGCCGTCAACGGGGGCATTCGCATGGCGGCAGGCTCGCCGGCATATGTGTTTTTCTGCAGCAAATCCGAGCTGCCTTTCACGCCCTGAAATAGGAAGGCAACCGCCGTTGACGGCGATTGCCCGATCGGTCGGCCTTAAAGGCCATCCCATGCCCCTAGCAGGGCATGCGACTGCGATGCAAGAGCAAAGCCCGGCCGAACGCGCGCGAAAGGCGCTGCGGGACGGGCTTTCGCCTTAGATGAGACCAGCTTCCGTCATCAGATCGGTGACCTTCTTGCTATTCAGCTTCGAAGGCTCGATCTTTGGAGCCTGCAGGTCGGGAATCGGCACCAGCTTCGGATTGGAAGCTTCGCCGTTGCCGACGGCATATTCATAGGAATCGCCATCGCGCAGAACGGCCTGACCGCCCTTGCCGGTGATCCACTTCAGGAAAGCCTGCGCTTCCTTCTGATGCTGGCTGGATGCCAGGACGCCGCCGCCGGAGATGCTGACGAATGCACCCGGATCCTGGTTCTTGAAATAGTGCAGCGAGACATTCTTGCTGTTTTCGCCGGTCTTGGCCTGATCGCCGAACCAGTAATAGTGATAGATGACAGCGCCTTCGATCTCGCCGGCATTGACAGCCTTCATCGCGACACTGTTGCCCTTGTAGAAGCTCGCATTTTCCTTCATCGCCTTCAGCCAGGCACGGGTCGCGTCTTCGCCCTTCAGTTCCAGCAGCGCGCTGACGATCGCCTGGAAATCGGCGCCGGCCGGCGAAGCGCCCCAGCGGCCCTTCCACTTGGGATCTGCGAGATCGAGTAGAGATTTCGGCAGATCGGCTTCCTTCAGCTTGGTCTTGTCATAGGCGAAAACGGTGGAACGCGCGGCGACACCGACCCAGTTGCCATCGGCAGCCTTGAAGGTTTCCGGCACCTGGGCGAGCGTGGCGGCATCGACGGGAGCGAAGAGCTTGTTGGCATCGACCAGCGTCATGCCAGGGGAATTTTCCGTCAGATAGACGTCAGCGGGAGAGGCAGCACCTTCCTGGACGATCTGGTTGGCAAACTGCATATCGCTACCGTTGCGGATCGTGACCTTGATGCCGGTTTCCTTGGTGAAGCCATCCGCCCAGGCCTGCGTCAGCGCTTCATGTTGAGCGTTGTAGACGACGATGCCTTCGGAATCGGCGGCATTCGCCATCATCGGAGCAACCGCAAGGCCCGCGGCGAGCGCCAGCGCACTGGTGAGATGTGAAAAGGAAAAAGTCATTAAGTCCTCTCGCTTGGAAACCACCGCCTGCAGCGGCAATGGAATAGCCTATATTTTTCCTGACCGTTTATTTCAAGTTTACGGTCGTTCCCGCTTATCACAAAAGTTTGAGAATAGAGTCAAGATTTCGCCGCTATCTCAGCAGCGAGGTCGAGCCAGGCGCGACCGGCATGTGACAGATATCCGCCGCGCCGCCAGATCCAGGCCATGTTCCACTCCATGCCCGGTTCGACGACAAGCGCATGGGCGATGCCCGAACGCTGGCGCTGTTCGGCGATCAGCCGCGGCAGGAAACCTACACCGAGGCCCGCAGCGACCAGTTCGACAATGAAATTGATCTGGCTCGAGCGCGCGGCAATGTCAGGCGCAAAGCCAGCCGCGCGGCAGGCGTCGAGAATGATGCCGTTCAGCGCGAAGCCGGTTTCGAAGAGGAGAAAGGGATTGTCCTTGAGTGCCGCCAGCGGCACCGTTTGCTGCCCGGCGAGAGGATGCGCCGACGGTAGGAGGACATGCATCGGCTCGCAGCGCACGGTCTGCCACTCGAAGACATCGGGCATCGGCAACAGCGAGGCGCCGAGATCGACCTCATCGGCCAGTACCATTTCCTCGAGCCGCTTGGCGCCCTGCTCCACCAGTCTGATCTCTATGCCCGGATAACGATTGCGGAAGACGGCGAACACCGGAGCGAAGAGGGCATCATTGCCGATCGGCGGCAAGCCAAGCCGCAGGGCGCCGCGCGCGAGCCCACGAAGCTCCGACAATTCAGCCAGCAGATCGTCGCGCCCGGCAAGGATCGCAATTGCCCGACGATAGACCACCTCACCAGCATCGGTCAGGGTCACGCGATGGCCAATGCGGTTGAGCAGCGGCAGGCCAAGCTCGTCCTCCAGCTGGCGCACGGCTTTGCTGACGGCCGATTGCGTGGTGAACACCATCTTAGCGGCTTCCGAAAAGCCGCCCTGGCGCACCACTTCGACGAAGGCTTTCAGTGTCCGAAGCTCCATAAGTATTCCTTACAGGACTTGATTTTATGAAATCAATTCATTTTCTTCATGGAGAGGAAGCGCCTATTGTCAGGTCAAGAGATTTTCCCGAGCCTTCCATGCGTATCAATCCAAAGAATCATCCGAAATTGAGCTGCCTCGCTCAGATCCTGCTGCTGCTTGCCTTCTGGCAAGCGGGCGAAGCCATTGTCCGCCTGGCACATCTGCCAATACCCGGCGCCATCGCCGGCATGCTGCTGGTGCTGGTACTGTTTACGAGCGGTAAAGTGAAGCTGGCGAGCATGAAGCGTGGCGCGGAGTGGTTTCTCGCCGAAATGCTCTTGTTCTTCGTGCCGGCGGTGCTGGCTTTGCTCGATCATGGCGAATTCATCGGCATCATCGGGTTGAAAGTGCTTACGGTGATCTTCGCCGGCACCATCATCGTCATGGGTGTCACCGCGATAGCGATCGATTTCGGCTACCGGCTGATGATGCGCCAGGGGGCCTCAAGCCATGTCCAGCATTGAAAGTCTCGCAGCCGGCCTGTTCTGGCCGTTGGCGACGATCGGACTTTATTATCTTTCCAAGACGCTCTATCGGCATCGGCCTTCGCTCTGGCTGTCACCGCTGGTGGCTGCACCTGCTATCTTGATCGTGCTCGCACTGGCACTGCACGCAAATTACCAGGATTATATGCATGACAGCCGCTGGCTGCTCGCGCTGCTCGGACCGGCGACAGTGGCTTTTGCAGTGCCGATCTACGAGCAGCGGGGCCTCATCAAGCGGTATTGGCCGGTCCTGCTGTTCGGCGTAATCGTCGGCAGCGCCACGGCCATGGTTTCGGCCTGGGAGCTTGCAAGCCTTCTCGGCCTCGACGAGAGCCTGCGGCTCAGCCTGATGCCACGCTCGGTCAGCACGCCGTTCGCCATGGTGGTTTCAGGCGATATCGGCGGCGTCCCCAATCTGACAGCCGTCTTCGTCGTCATCACCGGCCTGTTCGGCGCCATGGTCGGCCAGGCACTGCTACGGCTGCTGCCACTGAAGTCGGGCATGGCCCGTGGTGCGCTTTACGGCATGGGGGCCCATGGCATCGGCGTCGCCAAGGCGCATGAGATCGGCCGCGAGGAAGGATCGATCGCCGGTCTCGTCATGGTGCTGGTGGGATTGACGAACGTGCTAGCGGCGCCGCTGATCGCGTGGCTCCTGCATTCAGCCTGAACGAAAAAGGCTGCGGCACTTTCATGCCGCAGCCTTGTTTCATTTCGCGAATCTGACTTAGTTGTCGCGCGTCTCCAGCGTTTTGCTGAAGAAGATGGCGACCAGCGTGCAGACGACGCCGGAGAGCAGATAGAGGCTGGTGTAGACGAGGCCGAACTGGCTGGAGAGGGCAAGCGCCACGAATGGCGCGAAGCCGGCACCGATCAGCCAGGAGAGATCCGACACCAGGGCCGAGCCGCTGTAACGATAGTTCTGGCTGAAGCGGGAAGCGCTGGCGCCCGCCGCCTGACCGAAGGAGAGGCCAAGCAGCGTGAAGCCGAGAACCACGTAGATGTGGCGGCCAGTCGCGCCGCCATCGAGCAGCCAGGGTGCCACGAAGGCGAAGCAGGCGATCAGCACCGCGCCGATGGCGAGCTGATTGCGGCGGCCAATCCGGTCGGCGAGCATACCGGAACAGATGATGGCGAGAATGCCGCAGATCGCGCCGAGGAACTCTACCAGCAGGAACGAACCGGGAGTCTGCTCGCTGTAAAGCGTCACCCAGCCGAGCGGGAAGACGGTCACGAGGTGGAAGGTCGCAAAGCTTGCCAGCGGCACGAAGGCGCCGATCAGGACATCGCGGCCATGCACGCGCAGCAGCTCCGTCATCTTCACGGGCTCAAGCTCATGACGCTCCAAGAGCGTGCCGAACTCCTCGGTGGCGACCAGGCGCAGACGGGCAAAGAGCGCGACGACGTTGACGGCGAAGGCGCAGAAGAAGGGATAGCGCCAGCCCCAATCCAGGAAGTCCGCCGTCGTGAGACTCGTGACGAAATAGGCAAACAGAGCGCTTGCCAGCATGAAACCGATCGGGGCGCCGAGCTGAGGGATCATCGCATACCAGCCACGATGGTTTGTCGGTGCGTTAAGCGCCAGGAGCGAAGCCAAGCCGTCCCATGCACCACCAAGTGCAAGGCCCTGACCGATGCGGAAAATGGCAAGCAGGATGATTGCGTAGACACCGACTTCCGAATAGCCGGGGAGGAAGCTCATCGCAGCCGTCGAGCCGCCAAGCAGGAACAGCGCGATCGTGAGTTTTACCCCGCGCCCGTAGCGCCGGTCGATCGCCATGAAGATGAACGAACCGATCGGGCGGGCGATGAAGGCCAGCGCGAAAACCAGGAAGGAAAGCATCGTGCCATGCAGCGGGTCGGCGAAGGGGAAGATGAGCTTCGGGAAGACCAGTACGGATGCAATGGCATAGACGAAGAAATCGAAGAATTCCGACGTGCGACCAATGATCACGCCGATGGCGATATTGCCGGGTGCGACCGAGCCCCCCGCATGCATGCTGCGGGCATCGCTCTCCAGAGTTGAAGATGTGGGGTTCAGTGATTCATGCGTTACGCTGACCATGCGCGGGAGCCTCCCTCTCCGAGCACGAATTCCTCCACGAATTCGCGCGTAATGAAAATGTCGATCAAACGTGCGAACATATCAAGTATCCAGCATGAAATAATTCGCAAATTAGCAATCGGTCGAGCCATTATCTGCCTTTGGCGCCGCGTTCCGGACGAAGAAAAACCGCCGGTGATGGCCATTTGTTCCGATCCAGGTATATTAGCGCCGGCAAAAGCGAACTGCCTGATAGAAAACCTTCTGGATTTCTGAGGGTTTTCCCGATACGTGGGACAGCATTCCATACCGCAATGCACTCAAGCTTGCTGCGGTGCGACGAAACACCTCATATCGTTCATGACCGCCGTCCTTTAGTCGCGGTAGGGTCGAAACAAAAAGAGCTTTAAGACGTGCCAAGACTATCGAAGATTTTCAGCCGTTTATCCGTCATCCCTTTGTTTTTGCTGCTCTCAGGTTGCAATCTGGTGGTGATGGCTCCCTCCGGCGATATCGCTATGCAGCAGCGAGACCTCATCATCGTCTCGGTCGTGCTGATGCTGATCATCATCATCCCGGTGATCTTCCTGACGCTGCTCTTCGCTTGGAGATACCGCCAGTCGAACAACGAGGCGACCTACGAGCCGGAGTGGCATCATTCGACACGTCTGGAGCTGGTCATCTGGTCCGCTCCGCTTGCCATCATCATCGCGCTCGGCGCGGTGACCTGGATCAGCACCCATCAGCTCGACCCCTACCGCCCGCTCGATCGCATCGCCGCCGACAAGCCGCTTAGCGCCGACGTCAAGCCGCTGACGGTGGAAGTGGTCGCGCTCGACTGGAAATGGCTCTTCTTCTATCCGGAATACGGCATCGCCACCGTCAACGAGATGGCGGCTCCCGTCGACCGCCCGATCAACTTCAAGATCACAGCCTCCTCGGTGATGAACTCCTTCTTCATCCCGGCGCTGGCAGGCCAGATCTACGCCATGCCGGGCATGGAGACGAAGCTCCACGCCGTCATCAATCATCCCGGCGAATTCCAGGGCCTGTCGGCCAACTATAGCGGCGCCGGCTTCTCGAACATGCGCTTCAAGTTCCACGGTTTGGATCAGGCCGGTTTCGACCAGTGGGTCCAGAAGGCAAAGAGCCAGGGCACGGCGCTCGGCCGCCAGGAGTACCTGGCGCTTGCCAAGCCCAGCGAACGCGAGCCGGTGCGCTACTTCAACGCCGTCGACGATGGTCTCTACAACGCCATCCTCAACATGTGCGCCGATCCGAGCAAGATGTGCATGAGCGAGATGATGCATATCGACGCCAAGGGCGGCGGCGGCAAGGAAAGCCACGAAAATCGCGAGCGCCTGATCTATGACAATCGCGACGGTGCCTCGGCCGAAGTTACGCCGGTCAAGGCCGACGGCAGCGCCAGCCACACCATGCAGCATGGCGACAACTCCATGCAGGGCATGGATATGGGCAACGGCTCTTCTTCCGATTCGTCGACCGGTTCGGCGCAGCATCAGGGTCATTGATCCGGTGCGCTCAATAACAAGACATTCATAAGGGACAGAGGCAATCCATGTTTTCCAACCCGGACCTCTATAAATTCATCTTCGGTCGGCTGACGCTCGACTCGATCCCGTATCACGAGCCGATCCTCGTCGTGACCTTCATCGGCGTCGCCATCGGCGGCATCGCCGTCCTCGGCCTGCTGACCTATTTCCGCCTCTGGGGCTACCTCTGGAAGGAATGGTTCACCAGCATCGACCACAAGAAGATCGGCATCATGTATGTCGTGCTGGCGCTGATCATGCTGCTGCGCGGTTTCTCCGACGCGCTGCTGATGCGCCTGCAGCAGGCGATCGCCTTCAACGGATCCGAAGGTTATCTGCCGCCGCATCACTACGACCAGATCTTCACGGCGCATGGCGTCATCATGATCTTCTTCGTGGCGATGCCCTTCGTCACCGGCCTGATGAACCTCGTGGTGCCGCTGCAGATCGGCGCCCGCGACGTTTCCTTCCCGTTCCTCAACAACTTCTCGTTCTGGATGACGACGGCGGGCGCGATTGTCATCATGATTTCGCTCTTCATCGGCGAATTCGCGAAAACCGGCTGGCTGGCTTATCCGCCGCTTTCCGGCATCGCCTATAGTCCCGACGTCGGCGTCGATTATTACATCTGGGGCCTGCAGGTCGCGGGTATCGGAACGACGCTTTCGGGCATCAACCTGATCGCCACCATCGTCAAGATGCGCGCGCCGGGCATGACCTTCATGAAAATGCCCGTCTTCACCTGGACGTCGCTCTGCACCAACATCCTGATCGTTGCGTCCTTCCCGATCCTGACCGCCACGCTCGCTCTGCTGACCCTCGACCGCTACGCCGGCACGAACTTCTTCACGAACGACCTCGGCGGCAATCCGATGATGTATGTCAACCTCATCTGGATCTGGGGCCACCCGGAAGTCTACATCCTGATCCTGCCGGCCTTCGGCGTCTTCTCGGAAGTCGTCGCCACCTTCTGCGGCAAGCGCCTCTTCGGCTACGCCTCGATGGTTTACGCCACCTGCGTGATCATGATCCTCTCCTACCTCGTCTGGCTGCACCACTTCTTCACGATGGGCTCGGGCGCCAGCGTCAACTCCTTCTTCGGCATCACGACGATGATCATCTCGATCCCGACGGGTGCGAAGCTCTTCAACTGGCTGTTCACGATGTATCACGGCCGCATCCGCTACGAGCCGCCGATGCTGTGGACCGTCGGGTTCATGGTGACCTTCACCATCGGCGGCATGACCGGCGTCATGCTCGCCGTTCCGCCGGCCGACTTCGTGCTGCACAACTCGCTGTTCCTGATCGCCCACTTCCATAATGTGATCATCGGCGGCGTGCTCTTCGGCATGTTCGCGGGCGTCAACTACTGGTTCCCGAAGGCCTTCGGCTTCAAGCTGGATCCGTTCTGGGGCAAGATGAGCTTCTGGTTCTGGCAGATCGGCTTCTGGTTCGCCTTCATGCCGCTCTATATCCTCGGCCTGATGGGCGTCACCCGCCGTGTCAGCCAGTTCGACGATCCGTCGCTGCAGATCTGGTTCATCATCGCCGCTTTCGGCGCCGGTCTCATTGCCATCGGCATCGCCTGCTTCCTCATCCAGCTGGCCGTCAGCTTCATGAAGCGCGAAGAGCTTCGCGATCATACCGGCGATCCCTGGGGCGGCCGCACGCTGGAATGGTCCACCTCGTCGCCGCCGCCGGCCTACAACTTCGCCTTCACGCCGATCGTCTACGATCACGACGCGTGGTGGGACATGAAGAACCGCGGCTATGTCAGGCCGACCGAAGGCTTCATTCCGATCCACATGCCGAAGAACACCGGCACGGGCATCATCCTCGGCGTTCTCTCCATCGGCTTCGCATTCGGGATGATCTGGTACATGTGGTGGCTTGCCGCCATCACCTTCGTCGCGATGATCGTCATCACGATCGGCCATACCTTCAACTACAAGCGCGACTACCACATCCCCGCCGACGAGGTCGTTAAGACCGAGAACGAGCGTACGAAACAGCTCGCAGGACAGGTGTAAGACTTATGACGACCCCAACCGCACACGCTCCCAAGGATGGCGAAACACCCGCCTTCTACATGACGGAAGAGCATCATCCGGAAGGCAGCACCATGCTGGGCTTCTGGATCTACATCATGAGCGACTGCCTGATCTTCGCAGTCCTCTTCGCCACCTTCGCCGTGCTCGGCCACAGCTATGCGGCCGGCCCGTCGCCGGCCGACCTCTTCGAGCTGCCGCTCGTCGCCCTCAACACGGCGATGCTGCTCTTCTCCTCCATCACCTATGGCTTCGCCATGCTGGCAATGGAGAAGGATAACAAGTCGGGCACGCTGATGTGGCTGACGATTACGGGCATCTTCGGCGCCCTCTTCATCTTCTTCGAACTCTATGAGTTCTATCACCTGATCCTCGACGGTGCCGGCCCGCAGCGCAGTGCCTTCCTGTCCGCCTTCTTCACGCTGGTCGGCACGCACGGTCTGCACGTCACCACCGGTATCGTCTGGCTGATCACGCTGATGGTGCAGGTCGGCCGCTATGGATTGATCCCGGAAAACAAGCGCCGCCTGATGTGCCTTTCGATGTTCTGGCACTTCCTGGACGTCGTCTGGATCGGCGTGTTTTCTCTCGTCTACCTCATGGGAGTTCTCGGATGAGCTCGAACGCTAACCATTCGCATCATTCCGGCGACGCCCACGGCCACGATCACCATGGCGGCCACGAGGCGGCGCACGGCACCTTCAAGAGCTACATGACGGGGTTTATCCTCTCCGTCATCCTGACCGCCATTCCCTTCTGGCTGGTCATGGCCAAGGTCATCCCCGATCCGGCCGTCACCGGAGCGATCGTCATGATCCTCGGTGCGATCCAGATCGTCGTGCACATGATCTACTTCCTGCACATGAACACCCGCTCAGAAGGCGGCTGGAACATGATGGCGCTGATCTTTACGATCGTGATCGTCATCATCGCGCTGTCCGGCTCGCTCTGGGTCATGCATCACCTCAACGCGAACATGATGCCCATGTCGCCCGAGATGATGCGCAACATGCCGTAAATTCGAACGGCGGGCCTTCAGGCGAAGGCCCGCCCTCTTCCGGCGTGAAATCCGCCGGGTGCTGCGCGTTGCATGCTTGAAATGCCGAAAGCCGCAGCCAAATCTTCCCGACCGCGCATGATCTTCAGCGAAGAGAATTGAACCTCCCGAAATCATGCGGCAGCGCCTCCCCGGAGATCAGCGCCATGACCGATATTTCCTCGAACACCTCTCAGGGCAAGCCGCGCACGACGCTGACCCTGGTCATCTGGGTGTCGCTGCTTCTGCTTCTGACGGCCCTCCTCATCGGTCTCGGCACCTGGCAAGTGAAGCGGCTGCATTGGAAGCTGGATCTGATCGCCCGGGTCGATGCACGCGTGCATGCTCCGGCGGTTCCGGCTCCCAGCACCGCAGAGTGGGCGGACGTCACGGCCGAAAACTCCGAATACAAGCATGTCCAGGCAAGCGGCACTTTCCTCAATGACAAGCAAGTGCAGGTCTATGCCTCGACCGCTCTCGGCGCAGGCTATTGGGTGCTGACGCCGCTAAAGCTTGCAGATGGCACGATCATCATCGTCAACCGTGGCTTCGTGCCAACCGAGAAGCGCAATCCGGCGACGCGCGCCGAAGGCGAGATTTCCGGTGAGACCACCGTTACCGGCCTATTGCGTATCAGCGAGCCCAAAGGCACGCTGCTGCGTTCAAACGTGCCGGCGGAGGAGCGCTGGTATTCGCGCGACGTGGCAGCCATCGCCGAGGCCCGGGGGCTGCAGAACGTGGCGCCCTACTTCATCGATGCCGACGATGCGAAAAATCCCGGCGGATTGCCCGTGGGCGGGCTGACGCAGATCACCTTCCACAACAGCCATCTCGTCTATGCCATCACCTGGTACGGACTGGCCGCCATGACATTAGGGCTGGCAGTCTATCTCGTCTATTTCGAGCGGCAGCGGGCAAAAGTGGCTCGTTGATCGCCACCCTTTGCTTTCACGTAATTTCCGACGCGAAACCGCGCTTTTGCTGAAACTACTCTAAGGTCTGTGGAGATTCATCGTGAATTAAGGGCGGCTGCGGCGAGATGGGTGATAGCACCATTAATGCCGTGTGGATGGGAATGTTATGATCGAAGTTGGATTCGGCGATGGTTTGAACAAAAGATGAAGGTGCTGAAGCAGCAGTCTTGAGTTAGCGCTCCTCACGATAGATAGTGTCAAGTAATAGCCTGGAAATATTCAAAATAATGGATTGGTTCCCTATAGTCTTCATTACGTTCAAAGTTCTCGTGTTGGGCACGGGCATGTTCTTCGCCATCAAATGGCATCATGATCAAGGAAAGAAGAAATAACGAAACCAGCGAATCGTAAGCGCCTGCCGAACACAGCTTGTCACTGCCGCTACGTACCGGATCGGTTGGTTGCAGACAATACGACGCCATCTTCGCCCATTGGGTGTCAGTCAGAATAAGCGGTCCATCAAAGGCTTGAATCACATCAAGCCAATGTGAATCCCACAGACCTTAGATCGATATCTTCGGGAAGCGAAGCTGCCAGCGCCGGCCGTCGCTCGTCATTTCGACAATCCCGAACGGCTCGACATCAACAGCCCAGAATGCCGCAGGCGGCGCCTGCAAGGCCTGCAGAACGGCAGAGCGAATGACGCTCGCATGGGTGATGATGACGATATGGCCGGCATCCTCGATATGATTTCCCATCCATTCGCTGACACGTTTCATGACCGACAAGAGGGCTTCGCCGCCATGCGGCGCGACCGACGTGTCCGTCATCCAGAGCGCGAGGGACTCCGCATCCCTTTCATGCAGTTCGGCTAGTGATTGCCCCCGCCAGTCGCCATAATCGCATTCGCGCAAGGCGACATCCGGGATAGCGTCGAGACCGAGGACCGCGGCGGTCTGGCGCGCGCGCAGAGCCGGGCTCGCCCAGACCCGATCGATCGCCCCCAGCCTGAAGGATAAGGATTGAGCCTGCTGAGCCGCCTTCGCCTCCAAGGGTTCGTCATCCGGAAAGCAGCCATTCCGATTGGCTTGCGTTGCCCCATGGCAAATCCAGCTCAAACGCGTTTTCATGAAACTTCCTCTATTCCATCCCCCGGTGCGCTCTTGTCGCGATTTAGCATCGCAGTGGCGCTTGATTGACAATTATATTTGCAGATAGCTATAAACTTGCACTTGCGGGTGTGGAAGCCGGTGGAATCCCGGCGCGGTCGCGCCACTGTAATCAAAGACGGACGAGTTCCGCCCTCCGAGAGCCAGACCCTTCCCGCAAGAACCCTTCCGCAAATGGAACGCGCTTTTCTTAAAGAGGGAAATACAATGTCCGACACCACTTTCGCCCCAACCGCAGTTCCACAGCCGATTCCGCTCGGCCAAATCCTGCCCTGGGCTATTTTTGCCGGCCTGCTGATGCTGCTTGCGATCTATTTCATCGGCGCAGAAGAAGGCGCGACCTCGCTCTTCTCGGGCATGTATGTGCACGAATTCGTGCATGATGCCCGCCACCTGCTCGGCTTCCCCTGCCACTAAGGGGTCAAGCACATGGTTGGACGTCTTTTGCTCCGCGGCATGATCGTCGGGGCCTTGACCGGTATTTTCGTTTTTGCTTTTGCCCACATCTTCGGCGAACCGCTGGTCGACTGGGCCATCGGGTTTGAAGAAAAGGCCGCGCAGGCGGCCGGCGAAGCTCCTGAACCAGAGATTGTCAGCCGCGCTACGCAGGCGGGCATCGGCCTCTTCACCGGCAGCGTGATCTTTTCCACCGCAATCGGCGGATTGTTCGCGCTGGTTTTCTCCTTCATCTACGGCCGCATCAGCCCCTTGGGTGCGCGCGGCACGGCAGCGCTGCTCGCGCTCGCCGCTTTCGTGACGATTTCGCTCGTGCCCGATCTCAAGTATCCGGCAAACCCACCGGCCGTCGGCAATCCCGATACGATCGGCGCGAGAACGGAACTGTTCTTCATCATGATCGTTGCCTCCGTCGTCGGCATGGTCGTCGCGGTGGGCTTCGGTCGCAGGCTGGCAGCGCGATATGGTTCCTGGAACGGTGCGATCATTGCCGGCATTGGCTACATCGTCTTCATCGCGCTGATCCAATATCTGCTTCCCCCCATCAACGAAGTGCCCGAGCAATTTTCCGCCGTCGTGCTCTGGCGCTTCCGCGTCACCTCGCTCGGCATGCACGCCATTCTCTGGACGACGCTCGGCCTTGCCTTCGGAGCCTGGGCGGAACGTCAGTTGCCGCAGACACGTTACGGCAATGCGGCCCTACGCCGGGTTTAGTGTGGTAAATAGATCGCATCCCGCGCATGGCAACATGCGCGGGAGACGCCTGTATCCAAGTGGCGTCCTGTTTGCAATCTTCTGTCTCATCGTTGCAGGTTGGCCAGTTTCGGTTGCCGCACATGGCAGCGGCTCCTCCGGCAGCCAGGCCGGCATTCCGATTCCCAGTCTCACCCATGGCGAGATGGCTGTGATCTCTCCCTATTACGGGCGGATCATTTCGCTTGCCGAGAGCATATCGGATACCGACGAAACCTTCCGCCGTCTCCTGAACTTCGCGCAGATCCAGCGTGCCTATTGCCTATGGGGCGTGATGCCAGGCAGCGTCAGCGACGAGGAAAGCCCTTTCAACGAATGTTCGCACGCCTATCTTGCGGCTGCAAAAGCAGTGCTGCTGCAGATGCGTGCCATGAAAGTGGAAAAGGAACCGGTCGACGACCTCGTCTCCGATATCGATCTGGCACTCGTGCGCAACAACCTCTCGCTCATCCTGTGCAAATTCAGCGGCGAGAATTTCAATACGGCCGATCTCATCCGGCCGAAGCTTGCCGATATCGCGCTTCATGCGAAAAGCCTTGCTGCGATCTTATCGGCCAGCCTGTTCGTACTTGCAGGGCTATGGCTAGGCGCGCGCGCATTACGGCCGCAAGCTCAATCTTAGGAACCGCCGCGCACTGTTCCTCGAGCTGGCCTTAACAAAACACCGCCGCGAAGTGCGGCGGTGTTTCTGATCTTACCAGTAACGCGGGCGATCGCGCCAACGGTCATCGCGCCAGCCATCGCGATGATGGCGATGGCCGTGCCAACCCCATGGCGGCGGCGGTGGCGGCCTGTAGTAACCCCAGCGCCGGGGCGGCGGACCCCAGCGATTGGGGCGGCATTCGCCCCAGCGCGTCAGGTGCCAGCCACGACCGCAGGCATAGTCAACTTTCACGATCGGCGCTGAGGCCGCTGTCCCAACGGCTGGGATAGGCATTGCCTCTGCCGAAGATACAACCAGGCTGCCAAACAAGGCAGCGATGGCAATCACGGACGATCTCATTTTGATGGCCCTCTATCCAAGTCCCTTACATGCGGGATTTAACCCCTTGAGGTATGAACGCCGGCTGAACCGAAAAAGGCCATTTGACGGCGAAATCAAGATCAGACCAAACGCCTGACCGCAGCCCCAAAAAGCGTCCTGTTGCCGGTATTTGCGGCCAGCCGCAACCTACTCGCGCGTCACGAGAGTTTCATGAAGGAGGCTTACACCAACGATATCAATTGCCATAAAGGAGTTTGGGATGGTCGACCTCGCTTCAAACACTTCGGAGGGTGGCAATGCCAACCATCCAATTCACGGCGCCGGTAGTTCGGCAAAATGGTTTCTGCCGATCTTCGGTGTCGTCGTGCTGGCCGGCCTTGCCTATGTCGGCTATGCCCTTGGCAGCGACCTCGCCGAAGCTGCCGCCGTTCCGTGGATCCTACTCGGCCTGGCGCTGCTGATCGCGCTCGGCTTCGAATTCGTCAACGGCTTCCACGATACTGCCAACGCCGTCGCCACTGTCATCTATACGCGCTCGCTGCCGGCGGAATTCGCCGTCATCTGGTCGGGCTTCTTCAACTTCCTCGGTGTTCTCACTTCGTCGGGCGCCGTCGCCTTCGGCATCCTGGCGCTGCTGCCGGTCGAACTCATCCTGCAAGTCGGCTCCGGCTCCGGTCTCGCCATGGTCTTCGCCCTATTGACCGCCGCCATCATCTGGAACCTCGGCACCTGGTATCTCGGCCTGCCGGCCTCGAGCTCGCATACGCTCGTCGGCTCGATCATCGGGGTCGGCCTCGCCAACCAGTTCCTGGCACCCGCCGGCTCCGCCACCAGCGGTGTCGACTGGTCGCAGGCAAGCAGCGTCGGCATGTCGCTGCTCCTGTCGCCGATCATCGGCTTTGCCGCAGCTGCAATATTGCTGCTGGTCGCCAAGGTGCTGATCCGCAATAAGGAGCTTTATGAAGCGCCGAAGGGCAATACGCCGCCGCCTATCTGGATCCGCGGCCTGCTGATCTTCACCTGCACCGGCGTCAGCTTCGCTCACGGCTCGAACGACGGGCAGAAGGGCATGGGCCTCATCATGCTTATCCTCATCGGCCTGGTGCCGACGGCTTTTGCGCTGAACCGCACACCCGATGTCAACTATCTCGAGGCTTACAAGGCTGCCTCAACGCAGGTCGAGACCGTGCTTGGCAAGTATGTGAAGCCCGGCGTTGCCGCTCCGGCCGATCCGAAGGCTGCGGTCAGCGATGCTGTCAAGAGCAAGATCTGGTCGGATGCGACCACGCCGGCACTTCAGGCCTACATTCACGCCACCAGCGCCGAGATCGCCGCTTATCCGAGCGTCGAGAAGCTGCCGAACGGCCTCGTCAGCAACGTTCGTAACGACATCTACCTGATCGGTGAATCGCTGAAGCTGATCGACAAGCAAAAGCTGCTGCCGATGAGCGCCGACGACCTGAAGGCCGTTACGAACTATCACGCCGCCGTCGATCACGCGACCAAGTTCATTCCGCTCTGGGTGAAGGTCGCCGTGGCACTGGCACTCGGCCTCGGCACGATGGTTGGCTGGAAGCGCATCGTCGTCACCGTCGGCGAAAAGATCGGCAAGACGCATCTGACTTACGGCCAGGGTGCTGCCGCCGAAGTCGTCGCCATGCTGACGATCGGTGCTGCCGACCATCTCGGCCTGCCGGTCTCGACCACGCACGTCCTGTCCTCCGGCGTCGCCGGCACCATGGCCGCCAACGGTTCCGGCCTGCAATGGTCGACCGTTCGCAACATGCTGATGGCCTGGATCCTGACGCTGCCAGCTTCGATCGCGCTTGCCTTCGTGCTGTTCGTCGTGCTGCGCCAGGTCTTCTAATCGTCGCGATAAAGGCGTCGAACATTTTCGATAAGACTATGGCGCCCCTGACGGGGCGTCATTTCATTTGCAGCATTCCGCCGGCAGACGCGGCACTGCGGCCGGCATCGCAAAACGCATCGAAAGCGTTCGCGAGATCCGCCTGCATTCCCACGGAGCATCGAAGCCGAGCCGTCAGGAGCGCATGAGGCGCCTGTTTGCGGATTGCTTCAGCCGACGCCTTCCCTCTTGTTGCCGTTCGCACCGAGGCCGGAAATCTTGGCAAGTTCCGAGCGACGGTTGGCGTAATTCTGCGCAACCATCGGATAGTTGGGAGCAAGTCCCCATTTCTGTCTGTATTCCTCGGGCGTCATGCCATAATGCACGCGCAAATGGCGCTTCAGGGTCTTGAAGCGTTTGCCGTCTTCGAGGCAGACGATGTAGTCGTTTGTCACCGATTTCTTCAAATCCACCGCCGGCACCAAGTTGCTTCGATCGACGATCGAAGCCGACCCATCCAACGTTTGCAGCGCCTCGTGAATATCCTTGATAAGCCTGGGGAGGCTGTGAACAGGGATGGCATTATGGCTGACATAGGCTGAAACGATCTTCACGCAGCCATCGAACAAAGCAGGCGTCTTCTGGGGTACGGGGTCTTTTCTCTCGCTGAAAGAATCCATGATCTTTTCCCGGATCTCATTTGGTTCCTCGTGCGCCGCCCCGCTCGAATTGCATCATGCGCGATACCCGCAGCCGGGCAGCGCGCCGTTTCGATTTGCGCCCTGTTCCAGGAGCGCGATCCCGGTTTGGTAACCGGGGTACAATGCGACCGCATGAAATGCGTGCGCAATCACAGCCGGTAGCTTTTCGCTCCGTATCCCATATCCGCAGCGGTCTGCGGCAGTTCGCCGGCGGAGTCCGAGAAGTAGACCGCCAGCTTGTTGCAAAGAGTGACGAGCGGCATGCCGAGCATGAACGCCGTATGAGTGGGATCTCCGCCGCAATGCTGCAGCGTCTGGAGAATAAGCTTGCGCTCGACATCCTCCATCGTCTGGCCAACGAGGCTGCTGACGGCGGTATCGACCGCTCCCTGCAGCAAACGGCCATCGCCAAGATGGAGGGTGATCTCCTCGATCAATCGATTTTCGCTTGCGGTCACGATAACGACATCATCAGCATGACCGCCGAGCTCGCACAGGACGTAGAGCCCGGTCTCGGCATCTATGCTGACGCGGCCAATCGCTTCTGCCGCCTGATCGCAGATAAGGACATGCGGCTCGGTTCCGCCGACGAATGTGGCGACCAGCTCGCCTCTCCCGGAAAAGACGATGCGAAGCCGGCTCACAAAAGCGCGCAGCAATGTCTTCGTCTTGAGCTCGCTCGCAGCCCGGGCCGCCGAGATCTGATAGGCGGATATGAAAGCCGGCTGCTTCATCATGACCTCACCTGCAAGGCCCTGATGGCAGGCTTCGGCGAAAGACCGGCGGACATACGCCATGCATAAGGTTTGGAGATTGCGGTCATATTCGGCGGGAAAATCATTCCACCCCCCGCAAGACGGCTTTCCGCTTGTAGCGCCGGAGCTGGGCCAAGGAAACCGGCTTCGACAGCAGGAAGCCCTGTACATGCGTTGCGCCCGCTTCCCGCGCCACATCGAGTTGGGAGCTGGTTTCGATACCCTCGACGACGACAAAGGGAGCAAAGCAGGCGGCAAAACCGACGAGATGGGAGAGGCTGTCGCTTCCGTCGCGCCCTTGCCTGTTATCCCACACGAAGGCTGCATCGATCTTGACGATATCGGCGGGCACCTGCAACAGCGATGCCGGCGTGGCGAAACCCGACCCGAAATCGTCAATGGCGATACGACAGCCGAGGTCACGGATCATCTTCATGCGCTCGATGGATGCGCCAACCACTGGATAGCTTTCGGTGACCTCGATGATGAGGCGCGAAGCAAGCTCCGGGCGGCGGCTGATTCGGCCGAATACATCGGCGAACCGATCGCGGCGCGACAGGCTGGTGGCGGAAAGATTGAAACCGAGAACCAGCGCCTCATCCGCAGTCAGATCGGACAGCACCATATCCAGAATGCGCAGATCGAGATCGAACCAGCGATCCTGCCGCTCGAGCAGCGAGACGAAGGTGCCGGCCGTGTGCACGGTGCCGTCCGAGTCCGTTACGCGCGCCAGGCTTTCCGCGTAGAATACCTTGCCGACATTTCCGGCATCATGAATCCATTGCGCCGCAAAACCCAGGCCACCTTCAGCGATCGCCTTCAAGATCAGGGCTCCATGCCCCTCCTCCTCACGGCTTGCACTACCGTTCATCGGATTTCCCTTTCGGGGCGACGCGGCGATCGAGGAACATCCAGGAACAGGAAACAGCGGATGATGAACGGCGCGTCTCGCTCCGAAACATCGGATTCCGGTGTCTATAATCCGCCTCTTCCATCTTCCAGACACCCTCAAACCTCAATCATTGAGGCCCCTTCATCGAGCTGGAAATATTGCGCCGAAGACCATAGTCAACCCAGCACGGATATGCCTACGAGATAGTTATTTAATAAATGCTAATACACTAATTAACTAGCGCTGCAAAAGTCAATCTCCGCGCAGCTTCTCCCGCACAACTAAACCAAAATATTAATGCTCTTCAACAATTATTCAGCACTTGCCGTCTGGGACCACCAGCCACTTTGCCGCGCCGCCTGCAGGGCTAAATCCAGAGGCGGCAGATCCTGGTGCCACAATCTTTCCCACTCCAGACTCATGATGCCGGCATAACCATCGGCATCGAGCGCTGACCGCAGTGCCGCCATCGGGAACTCGCCGGTACCGGGGAGCACGTACCTATAGGGCAGTCTCGGCCCCGGCACGGAAACGCTGTCCTTGATGTGGAGATGGTGCGTGTTGCGCCGAACCTGCTTCCAGGTTTCGACGGGATCTTGTCCGCCCTTGCGCCAAGTATGATGCGTATCCCAGATAAGAGCGCAATCGGGCGCTATTTCAAGGAAGCGTGGAATAGCGTCCGGCAACGCAAGAAAATCGTGTGTCTCGACGACCATAGCGGCATGAAAGCCTTCACGCTCCGCAGTCTCACGCCACCATTGCAGCGTCGCCAGCGCCTCGGCCAGCTCGCCCTTGTCGGCGGTTTCGCCGCCGTCGAAAACCCGGAGCGAACGAACGCCGACGGCCTCCGCCCATGGAAGATAGCGCAGGAACTCCTCCTTCGCCTGCGCTGTCGCGCCGACAAGACGCAGTGAAGTATTGAAGGCACAGACGCTAACGGGAGAGGCCTGTAGCACTTTGGCCAAGCCGGCCGGAGAACCGAACCTTTCGGTGAAATAGGCAACCAGATCGACAGCGCCGCCAAGGGCGCGGATTTCGATGGCGTCGATGCCATGGTTCGCTGCCAATCCGAGGGCTTCGCTCAATTCGAATTCCGCACATCCCAGTGTGGAAAATGCCGACACCATCCGCGACCTGTCACTATCAGCTGTGATCACCAGAGCCTCCTCCGCCCGATTGGCACCCACTCAACGCGCGGATGGGTGCGCCCCACCCATCCGCGGTTTGCGGCTCGACATAAGTAACCAAACGGATAATTAAGGAGCTGGCTTCGGCCGTCAAGCACCGATCGCAATCCACCCCGTGGGGCAGCTCATCAACGATCAAAGGCGCGGCGAGGGATATTCACAATAAGCAAGCCGGATATCCATCACCAGACGATCGGATGCGTTTCACCGGTCGCGACATTGACCAAACCTTCCGGCGCCCTTTCGGAGGGCGCGACCAGAACCCAGCGCCATGGCGCGCAGGTGAGCGTCGCAAAGGAAAGCCGCTCGGGAAAGCCCGGCCACCAGCGCGGCGAGAAGGTCGGCTCATACATCCAATCGATCTCGGCCCCGGCCTTATACAGCGCCTGCATCTCCGCATCCAGCTCCTCGGCCGAGCGCGCCGTCATCAGGCCGCCGACTTCGTAGCGGACACGGGCGACGACTTTTCCGCCCGAAACCAGCACCCAGCCACCCTGCTGATCCTTAAGGGCATTGGCGACCATGGCCATGGCTTCATCGGAGGAGCCGACGACCCAGATATTGTGCTTATCATGGCCGAGTGTGGCGCCGAGCGCAGTGTCCGGCGTGCGCGGCCCCGTGCCCAGCCAGAACATGCGGGCGACCTTGGCCTCGCCGGAAAAGCGATCGACAATGGCGAATTTCGTGACGTTACGATCATGATCGCGCTGCACGGCGCCATCGCGAACCGGCAGATCCATGGTGATGAAATCATCGGCCCAGTGAAACGGCCGCAGCAGTGCGGCCGTGGCCGTGTCGGACGCTGATGGAGCGGCAATGCGAAAATCTTCCGCCATGACGGTCCGGTCGATGCGGACCGTCTGCGTTGCCCATGCCGGCCAGCCGATCTCCGGACGAACGCCGACGAAGGCCTTGCCTTCGGCTGCCGGCTTGCCATCGGCCCAGACCCTGGCGATCGACAGCGTCTTCACATCGTCCAGCAGCACGATATCGGCAAAACGGCCGGGCGCGATCGAGCCGACCCATGGCGTCAGCCGCATGTGCCGGGCGGGATTGATCGTCACGCATTGAATGGCAATTTCCGGCGACAGCCCATTCTCAATTGCCAGCCGGACATTATAGTCTGTCGCGCCGATCTTCAGCGTGTCGCTGGCGCTACGATCGTCAGTGACGAAGGCGATCTGCGACCAGTCGGACAATCCTTTCTCGATCAACCCCTTGATCACCTCGGGCAGGGAATGCGGCCTGAGCTCGATGAAGAGGCCATGCGTCAGCTTCTCCCAGATCTCGTCGAGAAACCAGCCCTCGTGATCGGAAGCGAGTCCGGCGCCGGCAAAAGCATTGATCGACGGCAGATCGCGCAGGCCCGCGCCATGACCCTCGACCACGCCGCGCTGTTCGAAGGTGGCCCGGATCATGCCCCAAAGGCGATCGTAAGCCGGATTCTCCGGGTTGCTCACCGACGGCCAGTCCATGACTTCGTCAAGGCCGGCCACCATCAGGCTTTCACGCAGAAACGACTGCTGCTCGTCATAGCCGAAGTGACCGCCGCCCCATTCGTAAGCCGTCGGCGGCACGGCCGATCCCGGCAGAGGAAATATCTTCATCGGCGAGCCGCGGCGGCGCGCTTCCAGCCAGAATTCCAGATTGCGGGCGCCGTTCACATTGGAAAACTCATGGCTCGCCTCGCAAGTCCAGGTGACACCATGCGGCATGACCAAAGCCGCTTCCCATTCCGGCGTCAGATGCGAGCTTTCGATATGCTTATGCGCTTCCCCGAAACCGGGAACGGCTGCGAGATGCGGCTCGTGCACACGCTCGCTCACCTCACCCTGATAACTGCCGGCCGGGCCGACATAGGCGATCCGCCGGCCTTTGATGACGATTTCCTGGTCGTCCAGCCAGCTGCGGCTATGCACATCCAAAAGCCTGCCGACACGCAGCAGGCGATCCGCCGGACGGCGGCCGAGCGCGGTCAGCGTCAGATCCTGACGGATCAGCACTTCGTCCGCCGCATTGATGAGCAGATCGTCCGGAAGATTTGTGTTCGGGGATGTCATGAGAAGCATGCCTGCAGGATATTCGGTCAATTGAGGGTAGAGATGACCGATCCGCGTGTAAAGCTGCCCGGCCCACCGGCAGAATAATCGCATGTTAAATGAAGACATTGCTGAGCCTCTCCTTCTCCCGACGAGGGAAAGGAGTTCGCGGATCTCAACGATGTGCAATGGCCGGACGTCGCAGCGTGACGCAACATATTCATCCCATCAAAGGCAAAAACCACCCCCCTGCCCATTTGTTGGGCTTGTAAAGCCGGTGCTCGAAAAATAGTATCCTGCAAGCTTGAAACATATGCCCGATTTCATTGACCAAAAGGATTTCGAGAATGAACGGCCTCACCCTTGCCCGTGTCGCGGGATTTGTTCTCCTTGCCGCGGCAACTGCGATGCCGGGCTTCGCCCAGGCAAAGACGCTGACTATCTCCTGGTGGGGCTATAATGGCGAGAAGATGCAGGCCAACATCATCGAGCCCTTCAAGAAGATCTGCGGCTGCGACGTCGTCTTCGAAACCGGCAACAATGCCGACCGTCTCAACAAGCTGAAGCTGCGCAGCGGTAAGGGCGTCGACGTGATCTATCTCACAGACAGCTATTCGCAGCTCGGCATACAGCAGGGTCTCTTCCAGGAAGTCGATCGCAGCAAGCTCCCCAACCTTGCCGATCTCTACGATATCGCCAAGGGGCCGCAGGGCAATTACGGCCCGGCTTACACGATCGGCCGCATCGGTATCGTCTACGATACCGCGAAAGTGAACCCGCCGCTCACCTCCTGGAACGATCTCTGGCGCGACGACCTGAAGGACGCCGTTTCGCTTCCCGGCATCACCACAACGGGGGGGCCGCTGACGGTGCTCCAAGCCGGCAAGCATGCCGGCGCCGATCCCTATGCCGATGCTGACAAGGCCTTCGAAGCTATCGAGGCGCTGAAGCCGAATGTCGTCAAGAACTATAATACCGGCTCCGAACTGGTGAACCTGATTTCGACGGGTGAGGCCAAGGTGGCGATAACGCAAGATTTTGTTCTGTCATCCCTGCGATCGGCCGTTCCGACGATGGCCTGGGCCGATCTGAAGGAGGGCGATATCGCCGTCCTCAACACGGTCAATATTCCGAAGGGCTCGGAAAACGTCGAGCTCGCGCATCAATTCATCAACTTCATCCTGTCGAAGGACGTGCAGCAGGCGGAAGCCGAACAGGGCGTCGATGCGCCGGTCTCGACCAAAGTCGTGCTGCCACCTGAGAAAGCCAAGCTCTGGACCTATGGCGCCGAGATGATCGCCAAGCTCAGCCGCATCGACTATCAGAAGCTGATCGAGGCGCAACCGGACTGGGTCGATCGCTGGAACGAGATTTTCGGCATGTAACAGGGCATGCCGCATAGTCTGCGGCGTTCTCACGGAATGTAGTTGATGAAGCATTTGATGAAATGGGGATTGGCGACGCCGGCCATTCTGGCCGTAGCGCTCTTCCTGCTCGTTCCCGTCGTCATTACGATTGCGGCGACCTTCGGCGACCTCAAGGGGATTTTCTCCCCCTATGTCACTTTCTTTTCCAGCGGCTTTCGCCGCACGGTACTCTTCAGGACGATCGAAGTGGCGCTGATCACGACGGCGATCTCGCTGTTTATCGGCTTCATCGCCGCCTATGTAATCGCGCAGATGCCAGGCCGCGCCAAAAGCGTGATGATCATCGCCGCTGTCTTTCCGCTGCTGACCGGCGTGGTGGTGCGCTCCTTCGCCTGGCTGATCATTCTCGGCAAGAACGGCATTCTCAACACCATCCTCATGTCGATCGGCGTCATCAGCGAGCCGCTCTCGATGCTCTACACGGAGGGCTCTGTCATTGTCGCGATGGTCTATCTCTTCGTGCCCTTGATGATCCTGACGCTCGTCGGCGTGCTTGAGGGCATACCGCAGGATCTCATCCAGGCGGCGACATCGCTCGGTGCCACGCCGGCCGCAACCTTCCGACAGGTCATCCTGCCGCTTGCCACGCCAGGCCTGATCGTCGGCGCGGTGCTAGTGTTCACCGGCAGCTTCACCTCCTACGCGACGCCGCAGCTGCTTGGCGGCGAAAAGCAGATGATGATGGGCACCTTCCTCTATCAGCGCGCCATGGTCACCTTCGACTGGGTCGGCGCCTCGACGATCGCCGCCATCATGGTGGTGGTCACGATCGGCATTGTCGCGATCATGAGCCGGCTCGCGCGACGGCTGAACCCGATGGCGGTGTGATCATGACAAGAACGGTCCATCCCGCGCTCATCGCTTTCACCGCCCTCGTCTTCCTCTTCCTGCTGGCGCCGCTCGTCATCATCATCGGTGCCGCCTTCAGCGACACAACCTATCTCACCTTCCCGCCGCAGGGCCTGACGTTGCACTGGTTCTCGAATATCTTTCAGATCGAGGCCTTCCGCACGACGGCGATCACCAGCCTGGAGCTCGCCTTCCTCGGAACTGCACTGTCGCTGCTGATCGGCATTCCCGCCGCCTACGCCATCAGTCGCTACAGGATCGAACTGCCGCGCTGGCTTTCGACACTTTTCGTGCTGCCGATCCTCGTTCCAGAAATCGTCTTCGGCTTCTCGCTGATGAAATCGATCACGATCGGGCTTGGGCTGCCGATCTTCCCGAGCCTCTTGATCGGTCATGCGCTGCTGGTGCTGCCCTATTCGGTGCGCGTCGTCAGCGCCAGTCTCGCGAGCTTCGATTTCTCGATCGAGGAAGCGGCGATCAGCCTCGGCTGCCCACCCCTGAAGACCTTCCTGACAGTGGTGCTGCCGAATATCCGCGCCGGCGTCATTGCCGCCTTCATCCTCGCCTTCATCACCTCGATCAACGATGTCTCGGTCTCGGTCTTCCTGACAGGCCCGGGCATCTCCACCCTTCCGATCCAGATCCTCGCCCATATGGAGCAGTTCTTCGATCCGACCATCGCGTCGGTTTCCGTGCTGCTGATGCTCGTCACCGTCGCCGTCATGGCGATCGTCGAAGCTACCCTGGGCCTCACCTTCCTGACAAAGTAGCCGCCCGTGACCGTATCGCTCTCCATTAATTCCATCAGCGCCCATTACGGCAAGACGGCGGTCCTGCAGGATCTTTCGCTGTCCGTCGCCGCCGGCGAACTTGTCTCGCTGCTCGGCTCCAGCGGCTGCGGCAAGACGACAACCTTGCGGCTGGTCGCCGGCTTCCTGCAGCCGACCAGCGGCACGATCAAACTCGGCGACCGCGACCTGACAACACTGCCGGCGCATGCCAGAGATATTGGCTTGGTGTTCCAGAACTACGCGCTGTTTCCGCATCTGACGGTACTCGAAAACGTCGCCTTCGGCTTGAAGCAGCGCCGCACGCCGACTCAGGAACGCCGGCAAAAGGCAGCCGCCATGCTGGAGCGTGTCGGCCTTTCCGGCCTCGGCGATCGCCTGCCCGGCGCACTCTCCGGCGGCCAAAAGCAGCGCGTCGCGCTCGCCCGCGCTCTCGTCATCGAGCCGCCGCTTCTGATGTTCGATGAACCGCTATCCAATCTTGATGCTAAACTCAGGGTCGATATGCGCGTCGAGATACGCCAGTTGCAGCGCGCCAATGGCACGACCTCGCTTTACGTGACCCACGATCAGGAGGAAGCCTTCTCAATCTCGGATCGCGTCGCCATCATGAATGCCGGCCGTATCATGCAGCTCGATACACCCGAAACCCTCTACCGCAAGCCCGCCAACAGCTTCGTCGCCCGCTTCGTCGGCTTCGAAAACCTGCTGCCGCTGCAAGTCGTCGGGCGGGCGGGCGCAGTGGTGACAGCCGAGGCTGCGGGCGGCGCAAGGATCACTCTGTCGCAAGACGATTTCGGGCCGATCCCGAACAGTTTTGTCCTCGGCTGCCGCGCGGACGGGCTTTCGGTTCGACGCGAAGGCAGCGGCCTGCCGGCGATTCTGGGAACACGTACCTATCTCGGCCGTGCCTATCAATACCAATGCGAAACAGCGGCCGGTGCTATCGTCGCCAATGGCGCCTTGTCGGAGCCGATGGCTGCCGGAGATGCCGTCGTGCTTGTACCTGTGCCTGAGCAATGCTGCATTCTTCAGCCGGAGCAATAGAATTCAGGCTTCGATCTCTTTTTGTGAGCTATGGTTGCAATCGCCATCGGCGGGTAGCCTCTGCGCCATTGATATTGTGGCCATTGGAAGGTGGTACTGCGAGGACTTCAGGCCTTGGTTCCGTGTTGCATTGTTTGGCTTGTTGCGAGGGTTTGCTGTTGGTTTGGAGGCATGAGGCGTTGCTGGAACGCAAAAAGCCCGCGGGAAGCGGGCGTTGTGGGT
>NZ_JBXSOR010000008.1:0-268605 GCF_057784455.1 Martinezella sp. CNPSo 3890
ACCGGCGGACTCTTCAAAAGCACGCACGTCCTTCAGCTCCGGATCGGGCGATGGGGCGCAATCGGAAACGACTTTCCACTTTCCACCCTCGGCGACCGCCATGCGTGTCGTCGAATTGGCATTGTGGCGCGGCTGGCCATCACCGAAATACCAGGGAGCGCAGAAGATATCGCTCCTGAAGTCCTTGATCTCGCGTACGGCGGCAGAAGCCGTCTCGCGGTCGATCGTGGCAGGGTCAAGCGTCATCAGTGCCTTTTCGGCGATGCGAGCTGCGAGGTAGCCAGCCTGAGAAAAGGTATCGCGCGGATCGGACTTCTGGCCGTACCGATCCATGACGGCGAGCCAGTTCTGATTATCCGGCGTCTGCGCGTTCAGATCGTTGAATTCCATGTTGACATAGAACTTGTCGTCCCAACCCGAACCAATGGTAGCCGGAACCGAGAGATCATAGGCCGAGGCCGCGCTGAGGAAGGTGATCGTCTGGTTGAGCCCCTGCTCTTCGGCAGCCGTCAGCAGCGGCACGGCCACGCCCTTCGACAGGCCGAGCACGATGACATCCGGCTTGCTTGCAGCCGCCTGCAGGATGATCGATGTGGCATCGGCAGAGCCCGGATCCATCAGGATCGTCTGCGCGGCAAAACCTTTCTCCTTGGCAAGCAGCATCACGCCATCACAGGACCAGGTGCCGACATTCGGAATGTTCGGACCGATACAGACGACGGACTTCGCATTCAGCTTGTCGAGCGCATAGCCCATGGCGCCGAGCATCGAGACGCGCGGCCCGGCATTGGTCGGCGCATAATTCTCAGCAAAATAGCATTCACGCGGCACGCCGACGCCGGCGACGACAAGGATGCCCGACTTCTTGTAGAAATCGGCATTGGCTCCGCACTCGACATAACTGGAATTGCCGACCATCAGCACGGCCTTCTCGTCGTTGACGAGCTTGGCGGCGAGCTGCGCGGCGATTTCCGGATTCCACTGATCGTCCTCGATCAGATATTTGACCGGCCGGCCCTTGATGCCGCCATTGGCATTCAGGCAGTCGAAATAGGCCTTTGCCGCCTTGGTGGAGTTGGAAAAATCATCCGGCCCGGTCTTGCCGGTAATGGCGCCGATGATGATCGGTTTGCCGGTTGCCGGCTTGCCGGTGTTGTCGCCGCAGGATGCGGCCGCATGCGCGCTGAATGCCGATGCGAGCGTCAGCAAAAGGCCGATTGCCAGCCCTCTTAGATTGATAGGCATTGTCTCCTCCAGTTTGTTGTCCCGCTCCCCACGGGCTCTTTTCTTCCCCGACGTCCGGCTCAGCCGGAAATCGCCTTTCCAGTCATGAAAGCCGCAGCCTTGGCCGCGATCATCATCGTCGGTGCATTGGTGTTGCCGGATACCAGTGTCGGCATGATGGAGGCGTCGCAAACGCGCAGACCCTCGATCCCACGGACCTTCAGATCCGGCCCGACGACGGCCATGCGATCGTCCGTCCGGCCCATGCGGGCCGTTCCCGCCGGATGGAACACGGTCTTGCAGGACTGGCGAATGTAATCGCGGAGCGCTTCGGGATCTTTCTCGACGCCCGGCTTCGGCAGCACGCGGCGCTTGACCAGCCTGGCAAGCGCCGGCGCGTCGAGGATGCGGATCGCCGTTTCCACACCGCGCACCAGGGTTTCAAGGTCGACCGGATCGGAAAGCAGGTTGGCATTGAAATCCGTCTGCTCGGTCGGATCGGCGCTTTTCAATCGTATCCAACCGCGCGAGCGCGGCCGCAGATAGCATGGGCCGATACTCAAGCCGTGGCCTGGTTCCGGATCACGATCGACGAAACCGATCAAAACAGGCAGGACGTGGAACTGCACATCCGGCTGGCCGGTGCCTGACGTATCGATGAAACCGCCGCATTCGACGACATTGGACGACAGCAGGCCGCGATGCGAAGTCAGATAGCGCAGCATATGGCCGGCGGCCCGCAGCCCCTTGTCATGGCCGAGGATCGAGATCGGCTCACGCGTCTCGCCTTGCACCGGCACCTCGAGATGATCCTGATAATTGGCACCGACACCCGGCAGATCGGCAACGACCTTGATGCCCAGCGAGGAAAGATGCGCGCCGTCGCCGACGCCGGACAGCTGGAGGATCTTCGGTGTTGCAATAGCACCGGCGGTCAGCGCGATCTCGCGGGATGTCCTGAAGACTGTGCCATCGAGCAGCTCGACACCGACGGCCTTCTGCCCTTCGAACAGGATACGGCCGACCTTGCGCTCCGTCAGCACGGTCAGGTTCGGCCGCTTCTCCGCCTCGCGCAAAAAAGCCTGGGCCGAGCTCCAGCGACGACCGCCATAGGTGGTGCTCTGATAGAAGCCGACACCGGCCTGATCCGCACCGTTGAAATCGTCATTATGCGGAATGCCGATTTCGGTCGCCGCCTTGATGAAAGCCTCGCTCAATGGATGGCGATGGCGCGGGTCCGAGACACGCAGACCGCCCTTTTTCCCATGGTACTGGCCGTTCAGCCGCTCATTATTTTCCAGAGAACGGAAGGCCGGCAGCACATCCTCGTAGGACCAGCCCTGGCAGCCCATCTGCGACCAGGTATCGTAGTCGTTGCGATGACCGCGAATATAGATCATCGCATTCACGGAGCTGCCGCCGCCGAGCACATTGCCCTGCGGCACGACGCTCGGACGCCCGTTCAGGCCCTTGTCGGGGTTCGAGGCATAGGGATGGATGTCAATGCCCTTGCCCAGCACCTTGAAGAAGGTCGCAGGAATGTGGATCCATGGGTCGGAATCCCGGCGGCCGGACTCGATCAGCAGCACCTTATGCGCCGGATTTTCTGAAAGCCGATTTGCCAGCACGCAACCCGAAGAACCGCCACCGACAATGATATAGTCGTAAGTCGTCATGGCTCAGCTCAATACGGTCTGGATCGTGGTGAATTCCTTCAGCCCTTCCGCGCCGAACTCGACGCCGATGCCGGACTGCTTGATGCCGCCGAAAGGTGCGTTCGGCTGGATCGTGCCATGCTTGTTGATCCAGACCGAGCCGCATTCGAGCTGTATCGCGTAGCGCTTCGCCTTCTCGACATCGGAGGACCAGACGGAGCCGCCAAGCCCGGCAGGATTCTGGTTGGCGCGAGCAACCACTTCGTCGATGTCGCTGTAGCGGATGATCGGCAGGGCCGGACCGAACTGCTCCTCATCGACCAGGCGCACGCCATGATCTACATCGGCGACGAGCGTGATTGGATAGAAATAGCCCGGGCGATCCATCGGTGCGCCGCCGGTCAGGATGCGCCCGCCATTGGCGCGCGCATCCTCGACCAGTTCGCGCACCTTGTTGAACTGCATCTCGTTCTGCACGGGGCCGAGAATGCTTGCCTCGTCCAGCCCGTCGCCGACGGCGATCTTGGAAGCGTAGTCCGCAAGACCACGGCACACTTCCTCATAGATGCTGTCATGCACGTAGAGACGCTTCAGCGCCGCGCAGGTCTGGCCGTTGTTGATGAAGGCGCCCCAGAAAAGGCCTTCGATAATGGCCTTCGGATCGGCATCAGGTAAAACGACGCCGGCATCGTTGCCGCCGAGTTCCAGCGTGAGGCGTTTGAGGGTCGCAACCGCAGACGCCATGACCTTCTTGCCCGTTTCCGTCGAGCCGGTGAAGGTCATCTTGGCGATGCCGGGATGGGCGGAAAGGGCGGCACCAATGCTGTTTTCGCCGGTGACGACGTTGACGACGCCGGGTGGGAGAACCTCATTCATGATTTCGACGAGACGGATGGTCGACAGCGGCGTCAGGGGCGACGGCTTGATGACGACGGTGTTGCCTGCACGGACGGCTGGCACGATATGCCAGCACGCGATCATCACGGGCCAGTTCCAGGGCGTGATCGAACCGACGACTCCGATCGGCTTGCGATGCAGCTCGACGCGGCCTTCATTATCGTCCTGCAGGATCTCGATTGGCAGATCCAGCTCGGCAGTATGGCGCGTCCATGCCAGCGCGCCACCGATCTCGAAGCGAGAGCCGAGACCATTGAGCGGCTTGCCCTGTTCGCGTGTGAGCAGCTGGGCCAGCTCCTCGGCGTGCTCGCTGATCTTTTCCGCAACGGCATGGCAGGCCGCCGCACGTTCCCCGCTCGATACCTGCGACCAGCCCTTGAAGGCTTGCGCGGCCGCGGCAACGGCGCGATCGAGATCCGCTTCGCCGGCAAGCGGCATAAAGCCGACCACGTCGCCATTCGATGGGTTTTTTACCGGCGCATGATGGGACGTGGCAACAGGCTCGCCACCGATAAGCAGGGTGTACTGCTTCACGACATTTTCCTCCCGTGACTTTCGGGAGGACTATGGCTTTTGCCCCAACATCCGTCTTGGGGAGAAACGCGCCTCGTCTTGGACTGAAGCGCAGCCCCGCGGTTCAGTCCGATCTATGGGCCGGCTCTGCGGCGCGCAGCAGCTCGCTCGGCGCACAATCGAACAGCTCCTTGAAGCTGCGATTGAAATAGGAAATGTCATTGAACCCGGCCGAATAGGCGACTTCGGCTATCGTCGTCGGGTTGCGCTGCTCCTTGAGCTGCTCGATCTTTTCGCGCGCAAAGCGCAGCCGCTTGTCCCGAATGACCGTCGTGCAGGTCATGCCCATGCCCTGAAAATCCTGCTGCAGGGTACGGATCGAAATGCCGAGCCGTGTCGCCAGCCATTTGGCGCTGAGGTCGCTATCGGTCAGATGCTTGTCGATGAGGATATCGACCATCTGCATGCGCTTGCTGGCACTTTCATGCAGGGAATTCAGGCTTGCCGTCTGGGCGCCTGTGGAGAGGAATGCCTGGCGGGTCGTGTCGAACATCAGCTGGCGAAGATAGGGCGAAGCTGCTTCATTATCCGGCGTGGTCATCATCTTGGCGATCAATGCACGCAGCATCATTGCCATCGGATCGCTCGCCTCGAGCTTGCGCGCAATATCAAAATCGATCTTGCTCTCGGAATACATCAGCTGCCGGGGCAGATGCAGCGACAGGTGATTGGAAAAGTGCCCGCGGAAATAGAAAGTTGTCGGTCGCGTGGAGTCGACAAGAATGCATTCGCCGACATCGAGGATGTTCTGCTGGCCGGAATGCTCGACGCCGCAGACGCCTTCCAGCTGCAGGATCAGGAACAGGTGCTCATTGGCGTCGCGGCGAATGTCATCCCAATCGCGATGAACATAGTCGAGATCATTGGAAACATGGGCGAATTCCATGCCGCAGACGTCGATGCGGCTGGCTGTGCCTATGACACTGTCACCGCGCTGCACCGTGTGCGGATTGAAGTTGCCGCAAATGCTCTGAAGATCGTCAACCCACTGGTCGTAGGGCGTCGGCGACCAGGTCCGGTCGACCAGGCTGCGATTTTGTAGCAGGTCCAACTCCGCCTCCCAACAGTGTCAGCACCGCGGAAGACTGCTACAGATCTCCTGACGCGTCAATCAAATACTTAACACATTAACAAAATCGAAGAGGCCTCATTCCTCGCCGGCCGGGCCGTTCTCCAATTTCAGCGAGGCAAGCTCCTCCAGCATATCGAGGAGCTTCTCCACCCGCTCCTCGCCGAAACGGGCATCGATATCGGCATAGACTTTCTGGCTTTCCGGCATGACGTCCTCGACGATCGCCTGCCCTGCCGGGGTGATCTGCAGCAATACTCTGCGTCCGTCGGCATCATCCTTGTGCTTGGTGATGAAGCCGCGCTCCTCAAGCGAGCGGATCATGCGCGTGAGGCTTGGCGCTAGAATGGATGCCTTGTCGGCCAATTCGGTCGCGTCAAGCTGGCCGCCTTCATAGAGAATGCGAATGACACGCCACTGCTGCTCGGTTACGTCATGCGCCGCCAGGATCGGCCGGAAATGGCTCATGACCGCTTCACGGGCACGCAGAAGTCCGATCGCCAGCGAGCGGCGGCGATCGCGCAGCGGCCGCTTAGCTTGTTTTGCTGCGGTTTCAGATTCGGGGCGCGGCCTCACGCCACTGTCTGTTCTGTTTTGCATCTTTTGCATGTTCGCTTCGATTACGGCCCTCACTGATTAACATGAGAATCATTCAAAGCAAGGCGATCGCATGATATCGATCAAAGCCGACGGCAAGGATCGTCGCCGCGCGGCGCGCTTTCTCGCAATGGACTACGGCACCTGTACCAGGCGGCCGCTGCCTCTGATTTCGGAACGCCGCAGCACCGGATGTCCGTAGAGTTCGATATTGCCGCTTCCGCTGATCGAGATGTCTGCATCCGCCGCAGCGGCGACTTCCGCATCGCCGCTGCCATGAATTCTGATCTTCACGGATTGAGCGGCCAGGTCCTTGAGACGTGCAGTGCCCGAACCCGATACATCCAGATCGACCGAGCGTGCGCTTCCCGTGGCCGTGACGCTGCCGCTTCCGGAGATCCTCAGGCGCAGATCTGCCTGATCGAGCTGCGACAGAGCGAGATCGCCGCTGCCCCGCACCCTCCAATCAGTGACGAGCGGCCCCGACAGGCTGACATCGAATTTGGAGTTGGACCAACCCGGATTGCAATCCATGCTCAGCCTCCCGCCCTCGAGCCGCACATGATCGAGAAGTGCGGGATCGCCGGTGATGACGGCCTCCGCCTTTCCGCCCGGCTGATAATGAACGGAGGCCGGGATATCGATCGTCAGGCTGCCACTGGAGCTGAAAGGCAGGATAACCTGCTGCCGGCCGGAAGCCGCAGATCCGCAGCTGGATTGCATGCCACCCCACCAATGCGCTGCGTTTGCCCAATCCGGCCCGGAAAGTCCGATGCCGAGCGCAAGAAAGACGAATGCACAAATCAGTCCGGTCGTCGCGACAGTCGCCAGCTTCCCGTTCATTGTCTTTTCCTCCAACGATGTGCAGTCCGGCGCTCAAGCTCGACCTTCGTCCACTTGCGCCAGGCGGAAATGCAGGCGGGCATATTGCCCGAGCATGCGGATACCCAAACTCAAACCCATCAGCAGCAAAGCGCCGCCACCCACGAAGCAGCTCACCAGCCCGGCACCGACAAGCAGGCGGGCCAGCATGCCGACGGAAGGCAGGCCGATATGGAACAACACGGTCGTGACGATGATCTTCAGGCCAACGGCGCCGACGGCCACCAATGCGATCGCAAGGCCGAGCGTGACGAATATCGCCGCAAACAGCAAAGGCAGCAGGAAGAAGATATCGACGATGGCAAGGCCGGCCAGCGCCATCATGGCAGCCAACAGGTTCGGCACGCTCCAATGCGCCTCGAAGCGGCGCAGTCCGACATCCGCACGCAGCTCTCGCGCAATCCTGGCCGGATCGCCGAGAGCGGCGGAAACCTCCTCCTCGCTTCGGCCAGAGGCCTCGGATTCGGAAAAATGGGCGGCATAGTCGGCCACGATATCATCGACCTCGTGAGGCGGCAGGCCTGCAAGTCCCAATCTCAGCGTGCGCAAAAAGGCTTCCCTGGTCACGGCAAATCCTCGAGTAGCTTGTCGACGGAGCCTGCTAGCGAGCGCCAGTCGCGACGATGCGCTTCAAAAATCGAGCGCCCCAGCGGCGTGAGCCGATAATATTTACGCGGCGGCCCGTTGCTCGACTCGACGATGCGGGTCGCAACCAGTCCGTCATTCTGCATCCTGCGCATCAGCGGATAGATCGTTCCTTCGCCCATGCCGACCGCAGCAACCAGCGTACTCGCAATTTCATAGCCGTAGCTTTCGCCCCGCGAGAGCACGGCCAGGACGCAAAGATCGAGCACGCCCTTCCGCAATTGAACTTGGATCGAGTCAGTCATGAACGCCTCAGCTTTACAGAACGAATATAACAAGCTATCTGTTTATGCAAGGTAGCTGGATGGTTTTTCGCAGCCGGCATGCAGCGTCCTCGCGTGGTCGTCTGGCCTACTACGGACCGGCACACCTTGCCGTCTCAGCCATTGCGCAGCCTATACTGTGGTTAAATGGAGCAGTTGCAATGATCCGCTTTCGCCTTGCTCTCGCGACTGCACTCTTTCTCGCTGCATCATCGGGATATGCGGCAGGTTTGAAATTCATTCGCATCTCCGGAGATACGGATAACCCGGCGATCGACGCCGCCATATGGTCTCCTTGCGCTACCCCTCCGACAGAAGTGAAGATCGGTGCTCTCGCAATACCGGCAACGCCGGATTGTCCAATTGCAGGCGAGGAGCTGCCGCTCATCATCATCTCGCACGGCTATGGCGGCTGGTATCTCGGCCATCACGATACCGCAGAAGCGCTTGCCGACGCTGGCTTCATTGTCGTCGCCATCAATCATCCGCACGCCAATCATGCCGACATGAGCCGGGCAAACGGTCTTGGCGTATTGATCGAGCGACCTGCCGATATCAAGCGGATCGTCGATTTCATGCTTGGTGCCTCCCCCGATGCTGCGAGGATCGATCCGCAGCGGATCGGCTTCTACGGATTTTCCCAGGGCGGATATACCGGTCTCGTCGTTGCGGGAGCCAATCCGGATTTTACCAAGCTGCCTCCACGCTGTTCAGATCCAAAAGCAGCCGGCTGCCCGCCAGCGGACCATGCTCAGCCTCCGCGGCGACAACCGCTACCACAATCATTGACCCACGACCCCCGTATCAAGGCAGTCGTTGTAGCTGACCCGCTGAGCATCGTCTTCCAGACTGTGGACAGCATGAAAGATGTCAGAGTTCCGCTTCAGCTTTGGGGCTCGGAACTTGGAGGGGGTGGTGGAGCATCTCCCGAAAATGTCGCGACGCTTGCGCGCCTATTGCCGGAAAAGCCTGATTTTCGGATCGTCCCCAATGCCGTGCATTTGTCGTTTCTGACGCCCTGCCCGGAAATACACCCATCGTCCGATGCCTGCATCGACGCGCCGGGGTTCGATCGCATCGCGTTTCATAGGCAGTTCAACGCCGCGGTCGTCGCATTTTTCCGCCAGCACCTGATGAAACCGTAACAGCGAAGGTGTCCGCGTGTCGAACGCCGTCGAATTATGCGCAGACATTATCAGTGTTGAAACTCGTCCGCGAATCCGATCGGATCAAGACATGACGAAAACGATACGCATTGCGGCGGCTCTGGTGTTGCGCCCGGACGGGAAGACATTGCTCGTGCGCAAGCGCGGTACCGATGCCTTCATGCAACCCGGCGGCAAGATGGAGCCACAGGAGACGCCGGAAACGGCGCTCATCAGGGAACTCTTCGAAGAGCTGGGGCTTACCGCGGAGGCTAAGGATCTGATTTTTCTTGGCGGTTTCCAGGCGCCAGCTGCCAACGAGCCAGACCATACCGTCGTTGCAGATATATTCCGGCTGCATGTGGGCGATACGGCAATCACGGCAGCGGCAGAGATCGAAGAGATCCGCTGGGTATCACCCCAAGATCCGGGAGATATCACCATGGCGCCGCTGACCGAACATCATGTCCTGCCATTCCACCGGCAACAGTCATATCCACGATGTGACTGACATCCAACCCAGGCAAGGCGAAAGCCGGCAGGCCCCGCACCGTTCTTGGCAAACAGATATTTGAACGCCGGCACCTCGCATCTCCTGAAGGCGCGCAATCTGAATATTGTGGTAAAATGAGAATATAACAGTTCTAAACTTCCATCTCCTGATATTTACTATGAAAATAAACCAAGGACAAAGAATATCCAAAGTCACGTCAATTTTTATTGAAAGCAAAAACAACATTGGATACATAAATAAAAAACATTGCGTGAGGCCGAAAATGAAAAGGGAAAATACTGCCAGCCATGAAAGGTATATTGAGCTCACGAGCAAGATTGTCTCTGCCTACGTACTTCGCAATGCGACAACGCCGGAAGACTTACCCAGGCTCATCACGGAGACTTATTCTGCACTGACAGGCTCTCAGCAGGCCGCCTCAACAACGACGGCGGTGGAAAAGCTGCTGAAGCCGGCCGTGCCGATCAAAAAATCCATAACAGACGACTATCTGATCTGCCTCGAAGACGGCGGAAAATACAAGTCGCTCAAACGGCACCTGAACAGCAAATACGGTCTGACGCCCGAAGAATATCGAAGGAAATGGGGCTTGCCCGCGGATTATCCGATGGTCTCGGCGTCCTATGCAGCCACAAGATCGACGTTGGCAAAGCAGGCTCTCCTGGGCCATACGAAAAACCTGAGCGACATTCCTCCGGCGGTCGAACCACCACGGCGCCAACGGAAGGCCGGCTAATCCGGATCGTTTCGTCACGCACCATAACCATGCCGCCCGTTTTTCGAACGGGCGGTTTGCTTTTTGCATGAACAAAATTGATCACGGGCTGGGGCATAAATTCAGGACCGCCCCTTGGCAGTGGGCTGGCACCTCATGATTTCGCTCGCCGGCCTGGATGCGATCCGCTCGCGGCCGTTAGGACGTTTCGATCGTCCTGGCATTGACCGTGATGGCGCGGCCGGCGAACCAACCGTTGATCGCAGCACCGAGGCCAAGCAGCAGGAATAGGACGGAGCTCCATGCGAAGCTTCCAGTCCAACCATGGATCATGCCGACCACGAGCGGACCGATCGCAGCAAGCAGGTAACCCACGAATTGCGCCATGCCGGAGAGATGCGCGGCAACATGCGCATCGGGCGATCGCAATACGATGACAGTCAGCGCCACCGCGATCAATCCGCCCTGCCCGATGCCCTGAAGCACGGCCCAGAACCAGACCGTCCAGAGCGGAGCAAAGAGCAGCCCCAGCAAGGCGACGACGGCAATTGTGCAGAGGATGACATTGATCGCGCGCTGATCTCTACCCTTGACGGCGATATGAGGCGCCACCAAGCAGGCGGCCGCCTGTACCATGACCGAGGCAGATACGATGACGCCGGCCGTCACGCCGTCGAGACCACGTTCACGCAGAATGGGCACCAGCCAACCAAAGACGCAATAGGCGAGCGCCGATTGCAGTCCCATGAAAAGCGTTACCTGCCAGGCGATGCGGTCGCTCCACAAACCGGTAACACGAAAGCCGGCGCGCCGCGCCTGGCTGCGCGCACCGATTACCTGCGGCAGCCAGAGAAGTCCGACGGCAAAGGCAGGCAAGGCCCAGACGGCCAGCGCGCCGCCAAGCGAACCGCCGAGAGCATGCTCGACGGGAAGCGTGAAGCCGGCCGCACTTGCAGCTCCCGCGCATAGCGCCATCGTATAGCAACCCGTCATAAGCGCCGCCTTATCGGGAAAATCGCGCTTGACCACGCCCGGCAACAGGACATTGCCGATAGCAATGCAGGCGCCGGCCAATGCGGTGCCCAAGAACAGCAGCGAAATCGAAGAAAAGCCTCGCAGCGCCGTGCCCAGCGCGAGCAGGAGAATGACACCGAGCAGGACGCGCTCGGTCCCCACGCGCTGCGCCAGCCTTGGCGCAAGCGGTGAAAACAGCCCCATGCAAATGACGGGCAAGGTCGTAAGAATACTGGTGCCGAAGGCAGAGAGGCCAAGACCGGTCCGTATCTCCGGCAAGAGCGCCGATGCGCTGGAAAAAACCGGCCGCAGATTGAAAGCGATGAGCACAAGGCTCGCACCCAGCAAAAACCTGCCGATCGGCGACTTGCCTCCATGCGGCAGCGGTGCGGGAACTTCATCAGCCTCGGCATCGATCAATTCGACGGAGGCGAGATTTTGCGAGGACATGGTCATGACATAAGCAACCGATCAAGTGTAGCGACGATAGGGGCCATGAAGCGGCGCACAGCTCTATCGGCCGCTTCGGGGCTGCCGGTTTCGATGGCGTCGACGATAGCGATATGCGCCTGCATATCCGGCTCGGGGATATCCTCGCCGAGCGTCGCCTCGATGGTCTCGGCAATCGAGAGGGAGAAGAACTCGTAGATTTCGATCATCGCCCTGTTCTGCGAGGCCGCGACGACAGCCTTGTGGAAGGCAAGATCACGCTCGACGAACGCCGCCTTGTCGCCGCCGGCATAGTTGCCGCGAGCAACCAGCAAGGCGCGCAATTGCGAAACGGCTTCAGGGGAATGACGTAAGGCTGCAAGCCTTGCTGCCTCGACCTCCAGCGCAAGCCGGGCCTCGAACTGGTCTCTCAATCCGGCGCGGCGTGCCATGTCCAGTGGCCGACCAACATCTGTGTTCGACCGGACATAGGTCCCGGATCCTTGCCGCGTCTCGAGATAGCCCTGGGATACCAGGACCCTCACCGCCTCACGAACCGTGCCGCGGCTCACAGACAGCATGGACGAGAGGGAGGCCTCGTTGGGCAGCTTTTCGCCAACGAGCCAGCGACGGCCGGTAATCTCGCTGCGAATTGCCTCCACGGCCGTATCTGCAAGCGTCGTTTTGGTCAGAGCGCGCATGATTGGATTTCATCAAGTCATCGGATGACTTTATCACTTAGTCAATCGATCGTCTTCAGTCAATCGTATTTTCAGCAAGGCGAACAATCGGTTGGCTACGGCGATGTGGCGGCGATGGCGAAACCGAAAGCGGGGATGCAAGTCATAGGCGGATCCGGGATCTGGTAGAGCACCCGAAATCATGGCGAAGGGCTTGCAGCAGATTTGACGCTGGCTGGAGCTTCTCGGAATGAAATAATGCCTGTCCTATGGCATGAAATCCCTATTTGATGGCGCCCGAACGAGCCATGGCCGCCAGGCCGATCGCCGCTACCAGGGAGAATGCCGCCGGGAGGTAGAAAACGTTCGGAAGCCCCAGATACGTAACGCCGACACCTCCTACACCGCCGCCAAGGGCGCTGGCGAGCGCCGAGGAGCTCATGAAGATCGCCGAAGCCGTCGCGACTGCATTCGGGAGCAATCTTTGAGCAACGATCAGTCCGAGGACCATGTAGAGGCCCCAGACTCCGCCCATCAGCATCTGGCCGGCAAACATGCCCATGGCCGTCGGCCAGGCCGCAAAACAGAGGTTGGCCATGACGCCGCAAATCGCGGCGACACACATCATCCATAAGATGCCGATCCGTCGCGCCAGCACGACACTGAAGGGCATGAGGATGAGTTCGATGAATGGCTGCGTTCCTATCACCGAGCCCTGAATAGAGGGATCAAGCTTGAGCTGGTCCTGCATATAGAGCAGCAGGAATCCGTATTTGATCGGCTCGCCGGCATAGACGAGGACGTAGAGACCTGTAAAGGCCAGCAGCGGCAGCATCTCGGACCAGTCGACGTGACCAACGGCATCGGTCTTCTTGTCGGCTCGCTGCCCCGGACCAACAAGCGCATGTAGTGTTCCGAGCGGCAGGATCTGCGCGAAGAAACAGATCGCCGTTCCCCACAACATGGCGCGAAGCCCGATTTCGACAGCAAACCAGGCGCCAAGAAACGGCCCGATGACCCAGCCCGCGGTCAAAGCCATGCGGATGATGGCCACGACGCTGTCATTCGCACCGGCACCCTTGACTTTGAGATCGTCATGGATGGCGGTGAAGAGCTGCGAAGTGGCAGATCCGGAAAAACCCAGAATGACGGTGCCGATCACGAACGGCATCCATGGTTGCGTCGAAAGGGCGATCCCCGCCCAACCAACAGCGCCGGCAACGGCACAAAGCCGAAAAAGACTAAGACGCCTTCCAGTTCTGTCGGAATAGCTGCCAACAAGATAGCCGGCAATCGGTGCGGTGAGACCGGTGAGATAATAGAGCCCCGCCATTGGCAAGGACGCCCCAAGTTCCTTGACGAGGAAAAGAACGATCTGCGGCAGCGAGGCGGATGTTGCAAGCCCGGAGAGAAACAGCGCAAGCGTCGCACCGCGATACAGCGGCGAAACCCATACCTGCCGGATCGCCGGGGCCCTGCTGGAGGTCGTCGGGGATTGCGCGTCCATAGCCCCATCCGTCTTAATGGTTGTCGAAACGAGTTTGCCGGTTGATCGGCAGGACGCCCTGATCGATTGCAGCAAAAGCGAATTCTGCTGTCCGATGGACCTCAGGCCTACGTCCGGGGTGTTGCATATCCTTCGATCAAAGCGGATCGGGAGGCAAATGGTTACATGGAGCTTGGACCCATCTCGCAGAGATTGTCCACACCATTCATCATATCAATTATAGTAACCGGACTCAGCCCGGCATTGCTCTCGAATAGGCTGCCAGAATGAAGCGTTCGGCCTGGAACAGATATTTCTCCAGCGCGTCGGCAGCACTCGCCGGCGCCCCCTCCTCCAGATGCGCAAGAATGGTCGCGTTTTGGCCGACATAGGGAGCATGCAGATATTCGGGATCGCGGATCAGCCCGAAGACGAGGCGCAGTTCAAGCGAGATCTGCGCATAGAAGGCTGAAAGCCGAGGACTATCAGCAAGCTCGACGATCGCGGCATGAAAGGCGATATCAGCGCTGCCGACCTCCAGCCATTCGCCACGATCGCGATGCTGCACGGCAGCCTCGATGGCAGCACGCATCTTGTCGACGCTTGGATGGCGGTGATGCGCGTTGGCAAGCGCCGAACACTCGATCAGGCGGCGAATATGGAAGATATCCATGATCGTGGAGATGCTCGGCGTGGACACGAAGACGCCGCGATTGGCTTCGTGACGCAGCACGCCCTCTTTCGTCAGCAGCCGGAAGACTTCGCGCAGCGTGTTGCGCGAGACCTGTAGCTCCTCGCAAAGAGCTGCTTCGGACAGGTGGCTACCCGGCGATAGCATACCGCTGATCACGCGCTCGCGAATGCGGGCAGCTGTCAGTTCCGCCAGCGTCTGCCCCGCCTCAGCAACCGATGTCGGCTCGATGCTCGCAAGATTTGTCTGCTTCATTTGCTCTCCCGGCGCCTGCACTCAATCGTCTTCGATGTCCGGCCATATCAGGCGTTTGCTGAGAAGCGTACAGCGTTCTCATGCTTGTCTGCAGCAGTCGCACCACCCCAACGGCAAGTCCGCTGGACGATTTTATGCAGGTTTGTCCCCATTTTTGATTGGCAACACGAAAATTGTTGAACAATATAGACCAGATTGTTGTTTGATGCTATCTCATGCCTAACAAATATAATGGGAACGCGGATACAGATGTTCATAAGACGCCTGTTTTGTAGAAAAACATCGCCAGCCTTTGCCAGGCCGCAACGGGTGTCCGCATGAGCATGCTACTATCCGGCTGTGGCGGCGATCCCGGTGAGCGCACCTGCATCATCGACGCAAAGTGTGACACGGCAATCGTCTCCGATGCAATGAACGACCTGCCCAATATCGAGGTAAGCGCATGACGGCTGCTACAGGCGACAACAAACCGCTTCTGTCTGTAGCGGATCTGACTGTGCGGTTCGGCGAAAATCGCGTCGTCGAAGGACTTTCCTTTTCGGTCGAGCCGGGGCGAACGCTCGCAGTTGTCGGCGAATCCGGCTCCGGTAAATCCGTGACTTCGCTTTCGGTCATGCGGCTTGCCGATATGATGGGCGCGCGCTTCGAGACTGGCAGCATCCTCTTCAACGGCAAGAACCTGCTCAAACTCTCGCAGAAGGAGATGCGCGCAGTTCGCGGCAAGGAGATCGCCATGATCTTCCAGGAGCCGATGACCTCGCTCAACCCTGTCTTCACCATCGGCGACCAGATCTGCGAGGTCCTTCTCCTTCACGAGAAGATCGGCAAGTCCGCCGCAATGGCGGAAGCACAGCGCCTGCTGGAGATGGTGCGTCTGCCGGATGCGCAGGCACTGTTGAACCGCTATCCGCATCAGCTTTCCGGCGGCATGCGCCAGCGCGTGATGATCGCCATGGCGCTTGCCTGCCGCCCGAAGCTGCTGATCGCCGACGAGCCGACGACTGCCCTTGACGTGACGATCCAGGCGCAGATCCTCAACATCATGCGGGACCTGCAAAAGGATCTCGGCATGGGCATGATCTTCATCACCCATGACATGGGCGTGGTGGCCGAAATGGCCGACGATGTCGTTGTCATGTGGAAGGGCAAGAAGGTCGAGGAGGGCCCAGTTCGCGAGATATTCGCCAATCCCAGGCACCCTTATACGAAGGCGCTTCTCGCCGCAGTGCCGAAGCTTGGCAGCATGACCGGTCAGGATTTTCCAAAGCGCATGCCGCTGACCGTCCTCGACGGCGGCGAGCCGAAGATTGTCGGTGAGGAACGGGTCCAGAATACTGCCCGCTACGACCAGCAGCCGCTCCTGTCCGTGCGCGACCTCTTCGTGCGCTTCGATATCAAGAAGAATATATTCGGCCAGGTCACGCATCGCTGCAGTGCCGTCCAGAAGGTCGCTTTCGATATTCATCCCGGTGAAACCCTGGCCCTCGTTGGCGAGTCCGGCTCCGGCAAGTCGACGATCGGCCGCACCATCCAGCAACTGCAGAAAGCGCGCTCCGGCGAAATCACCTTCAACGGCAAGAGTTTTGCCGCCATGTCGGCGCTGGAGCGATTCCGCCTGCGGCGCGACGTGCAGTATATTTTCCAGGACCCCTTCGCCTCGCTCGATCCGCGCAAGACGGTGGGTTTCTCGATTGCAGAGCCGATCAACACCCATGGCATCATATCCGGATCGAAGGAGGTTCGCCGCCGAGTGGACGAACTTCTTGAGCGCGTCGGCTTGACGCCGGCTCATGCCGATCGCTATCCGCACGAGTTTTCCGGCGGGCAGCGCCAGCGCGTCTGCATCGCCCGTGCCCTGGCCTCCGATCCCAAGCTCATCATCGCCGACGAAGCGCTATCCGCTCTCGACGTGTCGATCCAGGCCCAGATCATCAACCTCTTGATGGATCTCCAGGCGGAACGCGGGCTCGCCTATCTATTCATCAGCCATGACATGGCCGTAGTGGAAAAGATCAGCCATCGCGTCGCCGTCCTCTATCTCGGCCAGATCATGGAAATCGGCAGTCGCCGCCAAGTCTTCGAAACACCGATGCATGCCTATACGCAGCGCCTTCTCTCGGCCGTTCCGATCGCCGATCCGACGCAGGAGCGCAGAACCGCCCTGCTGGAGGGCGAGATCCCCAATCCCGTCCGCCGCGTCGGCGACGAACCGCCGATCCTGGCTCACGAGGAAATCACCTCAGGCCACTTCATCGCCAAGAGCGCCTGAACGACCACCAACCACCGCATCGATCTGAAGAGGAAACAGGTTCAATGAAAACAATAACATGGGGATTGAAGACCGCTCTGACGGCACTTGTCATGTCAGGCGTCGCGATCAGCGCCGCTCCGGCCTTCGCGGCCGGCAAGCTGACGGTTTCGTCGTCGCAGGATCCCGGCAGCTGGGACCCGATCGACACGTTCCTCGTGGCATGGGCTGCCGTTTCGACCAACATCTTCGACGGCCTTACCTATCGTGGCCCCGATCTCAAGCTGGTACCGGGTCTTGCCGAATCCTGGGAAGAGCTGGATCAGGGCAAGCGTATCCGCTTCAAGCTCCGCCATAACGTGAAATTCCATGACGGCGAGCCCTTCAATGCCGAAGCGGTGAAGTTCACCTTCGACCGCCTGCTCGGCGAACAGGGCGCCAAGGGACCGCAGCGCTCGAACTACACGGCTATCGAAAGCGTTGATATCATCGACGACTACACGGTCGATATGAAGCTGAAAACGCCCGATCCGGTGCTTTTGACGAAGCTTGCCGGCTATGGCGCGATGATCGTGCCGCCGAAATATATCAAGGAAAAGGGCGAGGATTACTTCAACCTCAATCCGGTCGGCACCGGCGCCTTCAAATTCGTCTCCTATACGCCGAAGGTGAACATCAAGCTTGAAGCCAACCCGGACTACTGGGGCGGCGCGCCGAAGCTCTCCGAACTGGAATATCGCTTCATCAGCGAGCCGGCGACCGCCGTTGCCGAGCTTCAGGCCGGCCGCGTCGATATCGTCATCCCGCCGACCATCCCGATCGGCATGCTGCCGGTCATTCAGGGTGACTCCAAGCTGGAAATCGCCAGCGTTCCCGGCCCGACGGTCGATGCACTGCGCTTCAACACCCGCGACGGCATCACGGCCGATCCGCGCGTGCGCAAGGCGATCATCATGGCAGTCGACCGCGACACGATTGTCAAGTCGATCCTTGCAGGCCAAGGCACCGAGATCGTCAGCTTCCAGAATTCGCTTTCCTTCGGCTACGATGCCGATCTGAAGCCGCTTCCCTATGATCCGGCAGGCGCCAAGAAGCTGCTCGCCGAAGCCGGTGTGAAGCCGGGCGCGGCATTGCAGATCGACATTCGCGGCAACGACGCGACCATGAACGAGGTGGCGCAGGTCGTGGCAAGCTATCTGCAGATGGTCGGCCTCACCGCCACCATCAAGCCGTATGAAACCAACGTTCTGCTGAACGACATCATCCCGCAGGGCAAGACCGGCGCGATGTTCCAGCAGAAGTGGGGCGGCTGGACCTTCGACTACGACAACACTGCCTATTCGATGTATCACTCCGGCGAAAGGTGGAATCCGTATGAAAAGGATGCCGCTCTGGACAAGCTCTTGGAATCGCAGCGCCCCCTCACCGATCGCGCCGAGCGCGAAAAGGTGCTGAAGGACATCGGCAAATACGTCGCTGATAAGGCGCTCGAACTGCCGCTCTACAACAGCAATGCGATCTACGGCGTCAGCAAGCGCGTCAAGGGCTTCGTGCCCGCTCCGGATACCCGCATCAAGCTGAACGAAGTCACCGTCGACTAATCATCAAGCATGACGCCGCCGGCACGGCCGGCGGCGTCATGCGAAAGCTCTCGGGGTAAGAACGTGGCCGGTTTTCTCATCAAGCGATTGCTGCAGGCGATTTTCGTCGTAATCGCCATCACCCTTCTCGTCTCATTCGCCATCCGCCTCACCGGCGACCCTGCCGTGATGATGTTTCAGGGCGGCGGCAGCATGACCGAAGACGACCTGGCCCGTATCCGCACAGCCCTTGGCACGGATCAACCTTTCCTCGTGCAGTATTTCACCTTCCTGAAGGGGCTGCTGACGCTCGATTTCGGTCGCAGCTTCACCGGCGGTACGCCGGTCTCGCAACTGATCGCCAATGCCCTGCCCGCCACGCTGCTGCTTGCCTTCATCTCGATGGTGGTATCGATCGCGCTCTCCATCCCGCTCGGCATCAAGGCAGCGACAGCACGCGGCAAGACGGCGGACCAGGTGATCCGCGTTCTCTCGCTCCTCGGCCTCTCCTTCCCGAACTTCTGGCTGGCGCTGATGATGGTGCTATTGTTTTCCATCACGCTCGGCTGGCTGCCGCCCAGTGGCATGGTCGGCATTTCGAGCTACGTCATGCCGGCCGTGACGATGGGTGTCATCCTGACGGCGACCAATGTGCGCCTGGTGCGCACCGCCATGCTGGAAACGCTGCAGTCGCAATATATCATGGTCGCGCGCGCCAAGGGCCTTAGCGAAAGCAAGGTGCTCTACAAGCATGCGCTGCGCAATTGCGCGATACCGCTCATCACCTATTTCGGCATCCAGTTCGGCGGGCTGCTCGGCGGCATCGTCGTCATCGAGCGCGTCTTCAACTGGCCCGGCCTCGGCACGCTGGCATTCGACGCCGTCGGCGCCCGCGACTACCCGGTCTTGCAGGGCGTAATCACCGTGCTGGCGCTCTTCATCGTCGGCGTCAATCTCCTCGTCGACATCGCCTATGGCCTCGTCGATCCCCGTATCCGCACGGAGTAACGCTGATGGCCGCCACAGTTTCTCACCGTTCGCGCTTCTACAGCTTCGAATTCATATTCGGTGTATTGCTCACGGCTGTTATTTGCCTTGCCGTGCTGCTCTCTGACGTGCTTTTTCCAGGCGGCGCGGAAAAGATCGATCTGATGGCAAGGCTTGCAAGGCCCTTCGCCAGCCTCGCCCATCCTTTCGGCACCGACCCCCTTGGCCGCGATGTGCTGGCTCGCGTCGTAGCAGGCGGCAAGATTTCGCTGACCGTCGGCCTGACCTCGGTCCTTGGCGGCGTTGTGCTTGGCGTGCTTGTAGGGCTTGCCGCAGGCTACTATCGTGGCATCTGGGATATGCTGCTGATGCGCTTTGCCGACGTCCAGCTTGCCATGCCCTTCATTCTTCTGGCGATCACCTTCATCGCCATTGTCGGTGGCAGTCTCACCAACACGATCATTCTCTTGATCGTATCGCAATGGGTGCAATATGCGCGCCTCGTGCGCGGCTCGGTGCTGAGCCTGCGCGAGCGGGAATTCATCCTCTCGGCACGCGCGATCGGCGTCAAAGACTGGCGCATCATCTTCCAGCACCTGCTGCCGAACCTCATCGGACCGGTGATCGTATTGATGACGCTGAACATCGCCACCAACATTCTCCTGGAAAGCAGCCTGACCTTCCTCGGACTGGGCGTCGACCCGACAATTCCGAGCTGGGGCGGCATGCTGGCCGATGGCCGCACCTATCTGCAGACGGCGTGGTGGGTGAGCCTTTTCCCGGGCGTCGCAATCCTTTTGACCGTGCTCGGTCTCAATCTCCTCGGCGATTGGCTGCGCGACAGCCTCGACCCAACAGGCAGAACGACAAGGTAGATATCATGACCGTGATTTTCGAGAGACGTTTTGAGCGCACGCTATCGCGCCTTGTTGCCGATGCGAAGCCTGGCCAGAACTTCGAGGCATGGACTTTCGATGATCGTCAGAGCCGCCAGCAGGCTGAGCGTACGCTCGCGGAAAAAGGTATAAAGGCTCGCATTCGCAGCGCCTACAAGCCGCTGATCAATGCCTTCATCGAGGAAATCGACCTGCATGATGTGAATGCGATCGAGATCCGCTATCCGGTTCATCCCAACGCACCGGAAAACCGCTTCCGCTTGGAAGCCTATCCGTTGGCGGCAATGGTGGGAAATCGCAAGATCACCTTTACCGCGCGAGCCGACAGCGACTTTCATTACGACGTTCTGCTGAAAGGCAATGCCGGCCAAGAACGGCAATTGAAGGTGCTGACGCCCAATCGCGTCCATATCGATGCCGCCGGCGAAACGAGCGTTTCTCTGACCGGCTGGCTAGTGCGGGATGGCAATGCGACGGGCAACCGGCTCGCCACCGATTATGAACAACTCTTTGAGGAGACCATTGCCGCGGTCACACACTTCGACTGGGGCACAAGCGAACCCTATTTCGAGGAACTGAACATTCGCGTTGCCCTGCCGGCGCTGGACGAGGCCTTGCCCGTCGGCGACGAAGTCATGAGCCTTCGCGAGGCGCTGCATGAAGACTTCTATTTCTCGCTGCTCGAATTCTTCCAGAAGAAATCCGGCCGCCCCCTCGGCGACCGCGGCTTGAAGCCGGGACAAATCGTCCCGCAGATCCTGCAGTCCTCTGGCCAGATTTCCGTCCAAGTGGAAACGCAACCACTGACGTCTCGCTATTGGGATGGCCCGGAACAGCAGATCGAGATGGCAACGGAACCACTTGCTGTGCAGCAGATCGAGGCCGAGCTTAACAAGATCGGCGGCGAAGCATTCGAGGCCGTCACACGCTCTGGCCGCACAGTTCGAGCGCGCTACATCAAGGGCAGCGACGCGGCCGTGATGATCAGCGGCGGGCAGCACGCCAACGAGACGACTGGCGGCGCGGGCGCGCTGCGGGCAGCGCGGCGGCTGGCAGGGGTCGAAGGTGCGCATTTCACCATCTCGCCGCTGGAAAATCCGGATGGCTACGCCCTTCATCAGCGTCTGCGCCAAGACAGCCCGCGCCACATGTATCATGCTGCCCGCTACACCGCGCTTGGCGACGATCTCGAATATCGGACCGAAGAGACTGCCGGCTCCCATCTCTTCGAAAAGAAAATCCGCTTCCAGGCGGAAAGGCTGAGCGGCGCGCGGCTGCACGTCAACCTGCATGGCTATCCGGCGCATGAATGGACGCGGCCGCTCTCCGGTTATGTCCCACGCAATTTCGCCATGTGGGCGCTGCCGAAGGGCTTTTTCCTGATTGCCCGTTATCATTCCGGCTGGGCGGCTCAGGCAGAGCACCTTCTGGACAAGGTCACCAGGCACCTCGGCGCCATCCCGGGGCTGCTGGATTATAACGACCGCCAGATCGCACTCTATGAAATCCATGCCGGCGAAACCGGCTTCCGCATCATCAACGGCTTCCCGTGCCTCGCCAGTATCGACGACCGCCACACGGTGCCCATGACCTTGATCACCGAATATCCGGACGAGACCATTTACGGCGACGCATTCATCGCCGGCCATACCGCGCAGATGGAAACCGTGCTTTCGGCCTATCGCGCCTGGCAGGAGATCATGGCTTCAAGTTAGTCGGACGGGTTGATCGGATCATATCGAGAAGCGCGGTCATCGCACTGGACGTATAGGCGTCCTTCCGGCGCACGAAGAGCGTATCCACCAGCGACCGCTCCGGCGGGAGCTCGTGGATTGCAACCCTGCCCTCCCGGACAGCGGCAGCGACGACGCCTTTCGGAAGGAGAGTGATGCCGACGCCGGCCGAAACACAGCTGACGATCGTATCGAGAGAGCCGAACTCCAGCGGCTTCGAGGTGACGATACCCATATCGGCAAGAAGCGACTCCAGCCGCTGCCGATAGGAACATCCGATCTGGAAGACGATGGTCTTGAGATCGACAATGCCGGCCAAATCTTCCATTCCGCGAATTGCGGGCGATGTCACAAGGACGAGCTCTTCCTTAAAGATCACCTCCTGCTCGAGATCGGGATGGCTGACGGGACCTGCCACGAAGGCACCCTCGACCCGACATGAAACGACATCGTCGATCAGTCGGCGGGTCGTACCGGTCGCGACGACGAGGCGCACCTGTGGATAGGTCTTGGCGAATTGGCCGAGGAGCGGCGACAATCGCAGCGCCGTGGTCGTCTCCAGGCTGCCGAGGGAAAGCGTCCCGCCCGGCTCGCCATCATCCCTGGCGGCGGTGCGGGCATCGGCCAGAAGCTTGGTGATGCGGCCGACAAATGGCAGAATTCGCTGTCCGGCCGGCGTGGTCGACACGCCCCTGGCATGCCGCTGGAACAGGCTGACGCCCAGCTCTTCTTCCAATGCCCGGATCCGCGCCGTCACATTCGATTGAACGGTATGCAGCTCCTGTGCTGCCCGGTTCATGCTGCCGTGCCGCGATACTGCTTCGAATACCCTAAGATCGGATAGGTCCATCTTCCTCTTATCTCCAATAGAGATAACTGCTCTCATAATAATTCATTTTTTATGATATAATGCACGGCGTATTCTCTCAAGTACTGATAGTTGAGAGAGTTCCCATGACCGAAACCGCCACGCACGAAACCGACAGGAACCATCATGATGCTCATATGGCATGGCGTGCCATCCTGTCGGCATTCTGCGCTTGCCTGATCGGCATCGGTCTTGCCCGTTTCGCCTATACGCCGCTCCTGCCCGCCATCGTCGATAACAATTGGTTCGAAGCCTCGGCGGCCGCCTATCTGGGTGCCGCAAATCTTTCCGGCTATCTGGTCGGCGCATTGCTCGGGCGGACGGTCGCCGCCCGTGCCTCCACGGTCCTGACGCTCAGGATCATGATGCTTGCCGCAACGGCAGCCTTCTTCGCCTGCGCCTTTCCTATCAGCTTTCCATGGTTCTTTGCGTGGCGTTTTGCAGCCGGCCTTGCCGGCGGCGCCCTGATGGTTCTGGCAGCGCCGACCGTCCTGCCGCTGATCGCACCGTCTCGCCGAGGGCTTGCCAGCGGTATAATCTTCATGGGCATCGGCGCTGGCGTCGCACTATCGGGCACATTGGTGCCCCTGCTGCTGCGACAGGGCTTGCGTGAGACATGGCTCAGCCTCGGCGCCTTATCGCTGCTGCTTACGATTATCGCGTGGGTCGGATGGCCGCGCGAAATCGCTGCCCACACCGCCACAAGCCATGATGCCACGCATATCCCGAAACAGTGGACGCTGCGCGCGCTCTACATCGAATATGCTTTGAATGCCGCCGGCTGGGTTCCGCATATGATCTTCCTCGTGGATTTTGTTGCCCGCGGCTTGGGAGAGGGCTTGCAGATCGGCGCGGAATACTGGGTGCTGTTTGGCCTCGGCGCGACCATCGGCCCCATCCTCGCCGGCCATTTGGCCGATCGCACGGGTTTTGCCGCAGCGCTGCGGTTCGCCTTCCTTCTCGAGGCCATCGCAGTCGCCATTCCCACCTTTGGTCTCGGGCAGGCTTGGCTCATCGCCTCAAGCCTGATCGTCGGCGCCTTCGTAACCGGTACGGTTCCCCTGATACTCGGGAGGATCGCGGAATTGCTGCCGCACCATCCGGCGCAGCAGAAGGTCGCATGGAGCCTGGCAACCGTATTCTTTGCCCTGTTTCAGGCGGCCGCGGCTTATGGACTTTCCTTCATCTTCGCCCGAACCGGCGGAAACTACAGGGTCCTCTTCTTGATCGGAGCCGGCGCAATGGTTCTCGCTTTGGCGATCGACCTCACCATTGCGATGTTGGTCCGCGCTCCTCAGGAGAATGCCCAAGGTCCCGACGCCTAACAATAGGAGAACATGACATGATAAAGCTTTTGACTGAAATTACCGGCAGCGAAAACATGATGGGGAATGGTGGTGCGCTCGATGCGCTCATCGGCTTCTATCGCGCCTTCAATGCCGGCGACCTGGACGCACTCGCCGCCAACTGGGCCGATGGCGACAAGCCAAGCATGGACAATCCGATCGGAGGCATCCGGCGTGGATGGCCGTCGATCCGTGAAGGCTATGCGAAGCTGTTTGGTGGAAAGGCGAGAGTCCAAGTCGCATTCCATGATTTTACCAGCCAGGGCGGCGATGACTGGCATCTATTCGTTGGCCGGGAGCGGGGAAGTTGCGTCACCGCCGACAGGAATATCGAGCTTCGCATCCGCACGACACGCTGGTTCACCCGGATCGACGGCGTCTGGCATCAGCTCCACCATCATGGCTCCATTGAGGAACCTGCCTTGCTTGCTGCCTATCAGGAAATCATCTTCGGCGCGCCATTGGAGCGACCGGCCTAGATGCTGTCACGAGATTTTGGCCCTCTGCGCGCTACCTTGCCCACATGGCGCCAAAGTTTCACGCGAGTTGGGATTCATGAGGCATTTTCTGCTGCTGTTCGCCAGCCTGTCCATTCTCTGCCTGGGGTCTTTTGCACCGCCGGCACAGGCCGAGGGTTTCGTTCGCGCCGATCATCAGCGGATCGTCGACGGCAAGGGCAATCCCCTCATACTGCGCGGTCTCGGCCTCGGCGGCTGGATGGTGCAAGAGGGCTATATGATGGGGCTTTCCAATCTGAAGGCGCAGCACATCATTCGCCGCCGCATTTCCGAAGTCATCGGCGAGAAAAGGACCGAGCAATTCTATCGATCCTGGCGCGAGAATGCGGTAACGAAAGCCGATATCGACGCGATGGGCAAATGGGGCTTCAACAGCGTACGCCTGCCGATGCACTGGAACCTGTTCATCGAGGACAAGCACGGCAAGAACACGTCCAAGAACATTGTCTGGAACGAGGAGGGCTTTCGGCGGATCGACCTTTTGATCCGCTGGCTGAAAGCCAATGACATGTACCTGATCCTCGACCTGCATGCGGCACCTGGCGGCCAGGGTCACGACATCGCCATTTCTGATCGCAATCCGAACAAGCCGTCTCTCTGGCACAGCGATAAGAACCAGGCAATGATGATTGCGCTGTGGAGCGAGATCGCGCGCCGCTACAGGGACGAGCCGACGATCGCGGGCTATGATCTGTTAAACGAGCCGAACTGGGGTTTTCAGGACAAGAAAGATAAGGGCGGCTGCCGCGAGACCGAAAACCGGCCGCTGCGTGACATCTATCAGCGTACCATTCGCGCCATCCGCGCGATCGACACCAACCATATGCTTATTATCGAGGGCAATTGCTGGGGCAACAATTATGCCGGCATATTGCCGATCGACGATCGCAATACGGCGCTCAGCTTCCACAAATACTGGACCCCAACGACGCAGGAATCGATCGAACCCTTCCTGAAACTGCGCGAGCAATATGATATGCCGCTATGGAACGGTGAATCCGGCGAAAACAATAATGATTGGTATGCCCGCGCCGTCGCATTGCAGGAAAGAAAGGGCATTGGCTGGTCGTGGTGGCCATTGAAGAAGATGGGCGCCGGCAATCCGCTGGAGATCAAGACGAATGCAAATTATCGCCGGCTGATTGCCTATCTCCGCGGCGAGGGCAAGAAACCTTCCGCCAAAAGCGCCTTTGCCGGCTTGATGCAGCTTGCAACCGACAGCCGCTATGACAGGAATATCCATCATCAAGCCGTGGTCGACGCCTTGATGGAACCTTCGCGCAAATCAGGCAAGGCCGAATAGATCACGGTCGATCCATTGGCGCGAGATGCTCCATGCCTCCAGGAATCCACCTATCCCATTGCATGCCTGATGGTCTTCGAGAGGCGCAGCAGAAATGGAGGCCGGGACGAGGCCACGAGCTTCCACGAGAGGATGGTCTTTGCCATATCCCGAGGCAGGACACCGATCGAAAGAAACCATCCGGCCAGCATCAGGCGACGCTTTCGCGACGCATTCATCTTGAGACTGGCAACCGCGCCGGCCATAGCAAGAAAGAGCCTAGAATCATTCGCAACAGGATGTTGGTCCCTGTCGATACAAAGTGATGCCAGACGCTCCTCCAGATGGACGGGATCGCGCAGACCGGCATCATCGGGAATGTCCAATCCGATTTCCGTTGCCTGATCCGACAGGGCCTCCAACCGGCGGAAATCATGCGCTATGCGCCAGCGCGCGCGCTGACCGAGCTTTTCGGCAAAGACGGAATGATTGGCGCCATGTATGCGATAGGCGCCGAGGCAATCTTCGATGGAGGTCACTTCGCCATGGAGCGGCGCAACCGTGGCAAGATATCCATCGGCGCCCTGGCGAAACTCCGGTTCCGGGACCGGCATGACCTTGTCCAGCACCGAACGCTTGAATGCCAGACCGCTGGTGACCGTCGTCTGATAGCGGCCTTTCCGCAGCAATTCCGGAGTGACATCGCCGGAATCGAAGGGCAATTCGACAGGCGGAAATACATCCTTTACATGCATCTGTTCATCAACGATATGCAGCCTGAACTGCACCTGGGCTGTCTTCTCTTCGAAGGCTTCAACAACCTCTGATACAGCATTCGGATAGAGATAATCATCCGCATCGAGAAACAGCACGATCTCGCCGTGGCTGGATGCGAAGCCGGTGTTGAATGCTGCAGCATGTCCACCGTTCACCTCACGCAGACATGTCTTTATTCGAGAGCCATAGGAGGCGATGACGTCAGCCGTCGCATCTGTCGATGCATCATCGACTACGATGACCTCGGCATCGTCGTAATCCTGATCCAACGCGCTGTCGATACTGCGCCTCAGAAAATGCGCGTAGTTGTAGTTCGCAATGACGATGGAGACGGGAGTGCGGTCTTGGATGGAATACATCGCATTGAACCTCGCAGATTTGCTTTGGTCGCGGCGAACCTTCTCATTCAGGTCCTGATGAATGACGTCGATACTGGCTGGGATAGATCCTGACGCATAAGTGGTATTACGTGATATCCTATGCAGCCGATGCTTGGATCCTGTTGATCCGTCTTGCCTTTCCGAGCCTCACCAGTTTTATGGCTTTTGAATGACCGGCCGGCATGATGTGAATGCCGGCCACGCTATTCATTCGATAGATTCTTACTTCACTTGATAACGTCGAGCTGCGGTAGAGCGCGAAAGATTGGGCTTCAAGGCCTGCCGTGCATCTTCATAAGCCTTCTGCAGATCGACGTCTTCGAGGGCGGGGATCGTCGCAAGCTCGCCCCGATCAAAGCCAACCAGCGCTGCATCGACCATATCCTCGGTCGACATGACGATCTCCGATGGCAGATGTTCGACGGGGACACCGGCGACCGCCCAGAATTCCGTTGCAGTCGCGCCGGGCAGAACTGCCTGTACGCGAATATTCTTGTCCGCCAGCTCATGCTTGAGGGACTGGCTGAAGGCAAGGACGAAGGCTTTCGTGCCGCCATAAACGCCATTCAGCAATTCCGGTGCGATTGCGACGATCGACGCGATATTGATAAGGGAGCCGCCACCACGCTGAACAAAGCCTGGCACCGCTGCATAGGTCAGCCGCATGAGCGCCGTGACATTCAGATCGATCATCTGCTGCATCTTGTCGACATCGGCCTCCAGCAGGGGTGCCGCCCCGCCAAAGCCGGCATTATTGACGAGAAGCGTGATCGCTTCATCCGTCTTCAGCACATGCTCCACACGCCGCAGCCCATTCGGCAAGCCGAGATCTGCGGCGATCACTTCGACCTTGCGTCCCGTCTCTGCACGCAGCCGATCCGCAATTGCCGAAAGCCGGTCTTCATTGCGCGCCACTAGAATAAGGTCGTAGCCCCGGTGGGCGAGCCGGTGCGCATAGACGGCGCCAATGCCCGAAGAAGCGCCCGTTACCAATGCTTTGCCCGATGAATTTGTCATTGTTTCCATTCCTTGTCCTGCGGCGTCACTATCCCGCTGCGATAACAATACGCGCGAATGCCGATGACCCAAATGTCATATTCACCACGTTTTCAGACATTCAGAACGGTAAATAATGGCTCGAATCGTGGAAAACTGATGCCGTTTGCGACCGATAAATGCTATAAGCACCTTTTCCAGCCGTGAGCTTTGCCATGCATTCCATCGGATTTCTCGTCTTCCCCGGCTTTCAGGTCATGGGATTTACCGCAGTGACCGCCTTCGAGGTTGCAAATCTGGCGAGTGAGAGGGAGCTCTATCGTGTAACGCTGCTATCGGAAACAGGAGGGCCTGTACGCTCATCGGCGGGGTTCTGTGTCGAAATGGAGGCATTTGGCGACGCTGCCTTTGATTCTCTTTTCATAGGCGCGGCGACGGAAGTTTCATCAACATCTCCGGCGATCCTCGACTATATCCGTCGGGCAGCAAAATCCGCCCGGCGCGTCGCGGCTCCATGCACCGGCGCCTTTGCTCTGGCTGAAGCCGGCCTGCTCGATGGTCGCCGCGCAACGACACATTGGGTCTTTGCGCGAGAGCTGCGGGATCGCTTCCCCGCGCTGAAGGTCGATGAAGACAAAATCTTCATCATCGATGGGTCCATCTGGACATCGGCGGGCATGACCGCCACCATCGACCTCGCCCTTGCGATGATCGAGAAGGATCACGGCGAGGAGCTGGCACGAGCAGTGGCCCGAAAGCTCGTCGTCTATCACCGCCGCGCCGGTGGGCAGTCGCAATTTTCCACGCTTCTCGAGCTGGAGCCGAAGTCCGACCGTGTTCAACGCGCGCTCGACTTTGCCGGACGAAACCTGCGCAAGATCGTATCGGTCGAGGAGCTGGCGGAGGCGGCAAGCCTCAGCCCACGCCAGTTCAACCGCGTCTTCCGCAGCGAAACCGGCCAATCCCCCGCCAAGGCGATCGAGAACATGCGGGTGGAGGCTGCGAGATTGATGATCGAAGACGGCCGCCATTCGATGGACGAAATCGCCACCGAAGTCGGCTTTACCGATCGCGAGCGCATGCGTCGCGCATTCCTGCGCGTGCTGGGCCAGCCGCCGCAGACGATCCGCCGCAACGTACGCGCTTTCGGGTAGATGTAGCCGGCGAAGAACGAAGTCGCGGCCGCCATCAAGGCCCATAGCGAGAAGAGGTGAGATCGACCGAAAGGGGCGGCTTGTACCCGCTCCTTTCGGATTGCTGCACGGCATGGAATGAACCTTCTCCGAGCGGAGCGTCATTGCCCACTCGCCACGATCGCTCAGCTCAAGGAGAAGTCCTGCTCAACACATTTGCTCGTCGCGATCTTATGCCGCTGCCTCGAAGCATTCACTACAACGATTGCTGCATGGTCTGTCGGCCACATCACCGACCATCGGCAGGTTGATCCGATGCGCTAGGAGCTCCAATCAATATGTCAGCACCAATAGCCGCATAGTCACCTTATTGAGCGCGCTTCTCTCTTCCGGTTCAGTTTAACTCCTGGGGCCGGCAATGTCGAAGATACATCCGCCATGATGCTTGTTCGATGGCGCAACTACACACCCTCGATGACATCAGCATGTCCCAGGCAAGAAAAAGCCCGCATGAAGCGGGCTTCTTAGTCTTATTCTGCTGCGCCTGCAGCTTTCGTCTTGCGCGTGCGCTTCGGCTTTGCTGCCTCGGCAGCAGTCGGTGCGGGAGCAGCAACCGAAGCAGCCTTTGTCCGGGTAGCTTTGGGCGCCGCAGCTTTTGGTGCTGCCTTGGTAGCAGCAGGCTTGGCGGCGGCCGACTTTACCGCTGCCGCGGGCTTGGCAGCCTTCGCCTTCGTCTTCGAAGCCGCTGCCTTGCCTCCAGTCTTTGCCGCGTTCAGGAGTGCGACGCGACGTTGGCGGTTCTGCTCGAGAGCCTGCTGGAAGCCGACATCATTCTCCGCATGAAAGGCCAGATCATCGAGAAACTCAGCCACGTCCTTGACCGTGTCGACAACGACGTAGCTCAATCCACGACCGGCATTGATGGAGTCGCGGCCGACCGTCACGCCAAAGCCACCGGGAACACGCTGGAACCAGGTGGAGCGCCACTTCTTGAAGCCTGCAGCGTCTCGCTCGTACTCCTCCAGATATGCCTTCTGTTCCGCTACTCGAGCACGAAATGTATCGACAACATTGCGTGCGCCAGCCTTCGGCTTATCAGCCTTTTTTGAAGTCCATTTCTCAAGAAAGTTTGCCATTGATCCGATCTCTTCAGGTTAGCGTTCTTTGTCAAGCCGCCGTTGCTTAAGAAGCGATGACGAAGCTCCTCCGCATGGATGCCCGCATATATGTAAAGGATAGATGTATAATGGCAACATAATACGTCATTATCGTCGATAATCGGGCTTTTGCAGCCGCCTTTGGAGAGCAAAGGCGCTTAATTTTCGCAAATTTTCCGACCCGATTGGCCATTTCCGGACATGATCTGAAAACTTCTGCAAGGCGTGCTGCGGTGCATCCTTGCTTGGAAATGCTCTATGGCGATGCACAAACCTTGCGGGCGTGTCGACGGATAGTTGATGCCGTCTCTGGCTCTTGCCGCCACTTTGTTGTCCGGCAAACTCCTATACGTTCGACTCTACGAGACCGAGGCCCGAGATAGCAACCTCTGCGCTCGGTCCGTATCCATCTCGGGATCACTCCATGATCCTGTGAGTTCTTCCACTCTACACCGCCTTCGTCAGCTCGCCATACGGATCCAGCACGAACTTCGTTGCAGCACTTCGATCGAAACTCTCATATCCTTGTGCAGCATCCTCGAGCGAAATGATCCTGGAGTTGACAATATCTGCAATCGGCAGCCTGTCCTGCAGGATCGCCCGCTTGAGCTGGCGATTGTATTTCAACACCGGCGTCTGTCCCGTATGAAAGGATAGTACCTTTGCCCTGCCGAGACCGAAGCGCAGAGACAGACCGCCCTGTTTCGCGGCACTGTCTACGGCACCGGGACCTTCCGTTACATACAGCCGGGGAATACCGATCGAACCGGCGGCTCGTATCGTCTCCATCATTTGATTGAGCATGATCACCGGCCGCTCGCGGCTGAATGACCAGGCGCCTCGAAGCCGACTGCATCGATCGCACTATCCACCTTATGGGTGCCGATGACTTCAGCGATCATATCGCCCAGACGATCGCTCCTGGAAAGATCGATGGTTCGAAGCCAACCTTGCATGTGCAGGGCGATCCTTGTCGAGCCTGACCGACGCTGTCCGCGCCGGTCAGCTCCAGAAATTATCAGGCCGCCCGCTTCAACGCATCGCCAAGCATGGAGACGATCGTTTCGATCTCTGCGCGCTCGATGATGAGCGGCGGAGAAAGAGCGATAATATCGCCGGTTACGCGGATCAACAGGCCCTTCTGGAAGCAATCGACGAAGACGTCGTAGGCGCGCGTGCCCGGGGCGCCATCACGCGGCGCGAGTTCTACGGCGCCGACTAGGCCGAGATTGCGGATATCGACTACATGCGGCAGGCCCCTCAGCGAATGCAGCGCAACCTGCCAGTCCCCGGCCAGTTCGGCTGCACGCGTCAGCAGGCCTTCCTCCTCGTAGATTTCCATGGTCGCAAGCCCGGCGGCGCAGGCGACCGGATGGCCGGAATAGGTATAGCCGTGGAAGAGCTCGATCTGGTTTTCCGGGCCGGTCATCAGGCCATCATAGATCTTGCGGCTGGCAAAGACGGCGCCCATCGGTATTGTGCCGTTGGTGATGCCTTTTGCCGTCGTGACAAGATCGGGAACAACGCCGAAATATTCGGTTGCAAACGGGGTGCCCAAGCGTCCGAAGCCGGTGATCACTTCATCGAAAATCAGCAGGATGCCATATTTGTCGGCGATGGCGCGCAGCCGCTCCAGATAGCCCTTCGGCGGCAGAACGACGCCGGCAGAACCGGACATCGGCTCGACAATGACGGCGGCGATCGTTTCAGCCCCGTGTAACGCGACCAGCCGTTCGAGGTCTTCCGCAAGCTCAATGCCATGGGCCGGCAGGCCCTTGCTGAAGGCATTGCGCTCGATATCGAGAGTGTGACGCATGTGATCGGCAGGGATCTGCGGGAAGACGCGGCGGTTGTTGACGAGGCCGCCGACGGAAATTCCACCGAAGCCGACGCCGTGATAGCCCTTTTCGCGGCCGATGATGCGGGTGCGCGTGCCCTGGCCGATGGCGCGCTGATAAGCGATGGCGATCTTCAGCGCGGTATCGACCGACTCGGAGCCGGAGCCTGTGAAGAACACGCGGTCGAGCCCGGCCTCCGGACCGCCCGGCGCATGCGCGGCGAGCTTTGCCGCGAAGTCGAAGGCGATCGGGTGGCCCATCTGGAAGGTCGGCGCGTAGTCCATGGTGGAGAGCTGGCGCTCGACCGCCTGTGCGATCTTCCTGCGGCCATGGCCGGCATTGACGCACCAGAGGCCTGCCGTCCCATCAAGCACCTTCTTGCCGTCGACATCGGTGTAATACATGCCGTCGGCGGCTGCGAGCAGGCGCGGAGCCGCCTTGAACTGCCGGTTTGCCGTGAACGGCATCCAGAAATTTTCGAGAACAGGGGTGTTGGAATGCGTGATCTTGTCCATGGTCGCCTCCATTGCGTTATCCCTGACATCAGCGATTTTCCTGTTTCGAACAAGACCTTTTCTTGCTGAATTTAACCCATTGATTTTGCTTATATCACATGAGATGTTTTCGATATTTCGAACATCTGAAACCCGAGACCGTCATGTCCGTCGATATCGGCAATCGCCTGCGTCATCTGCGCCTTGCGCACAATCTTTCTCAACGCGAACTCGCCAAGCGCGCGGGCGTTACCAATTCGACGGTCTCGCTGATCGAATCCAATTCGGCTAATCCATCCGTCGGTGCGCTGAAACGCATCCTCGACGGCATCCCGATCGGCCTTGCCGAATTCTTCGCCTTCGAACCGGAAGCACCGAAAAAGGCTTTCTACGCGGCTGAGGAGTTGGTCGAAATCGGCAAAGGCCCGATTTCCTATCGGCAGATCGGCGAAAACCTCTTCGGCCGCAGCCTTCAGATCTTGAAGGAGTGCTATCAGCCGGGCGCCGATACCGGCAAGGTACCACTGGTGCACGAGGGAGAGGAAGGCGGCATCGTGCTCACCGGCCGCCTGGAGGTGACGGTGGATGACGAACGCCGCATTCTCGGCCCAGGCGATGCCTACTACTTCGAAAGTCGCCGCCCGCATCGCTTCCGCTGTGTCGGGCCATATCCCTGTGAAGTCATCAGCGCCTGCACGCCGCCGAGCTTCTAGTGGATGGGTAGGCCGGAAGGCCTGCGCTTACGATCGGCATCGATCACGACGTCGGCTACGAACGCCCGCACCCTGTTCTTGTCCGCAGTACCGATCGTCCTGATGAGATTGGCGATGTCCAGGCGATCTGGATGGAGGAAGACAACATCGGCAGCCGAGGCCACGGATGGGTTCTCGCCATGACGATACGCTGTCGCGACCACGGGCTGTCCCTGCGGCGGGCGCGGCGTGATCGAAGGACCGAGAACTTGAAAGCCACTGCCCTTGAAATTGATGTAATGCAGCTTCGAGCCATCCAGAAAGCGCTGACTTTCCTTATCTCGAATGACCGCTCCATCTTCCCAGCTGTCCCATAACCCCCGCACGACATCGACGACATCAAGCACGTCCTGACGCAAGGCGGCGCTTCCCGCTGCAGGAAAGCCATTGAGGGCGCCAATAGCTTGCCAGGCATGCATGGCCCTCGATCCATCATAATGCTGAACCAGAAAACCCGCCCTGCCCTCGCTTACGAAATCCAGCGTCGCGATGGCGGTCGAGACATGAAACGGCTCGAGGAAATTGACCGCTGCGCCGGGGATGATTCCGATATTGCTGCTGTTCGCGGCAAGCCAGTTTGCAAGCAGCACGGCATCCAGCCCGTCGCCGTCAGGACGGGCGAAGCCATCTTCCAGCGTCACGAAATCGACCACCGTGTCGAAACGCCCAACAAGCGCCCGCCAGAATTTTTTCTGAGCGTCGCGCGAATTGCGGGCTTGCGCGGCAACATCTAATCCGATGCCGACCCTGAGACCATTTGGATGCGTCATGTGAAGTCCTGTTTCGCGATATTGTGAAGCTCGAAGGCAGATCCGATTTCTTGCCGGGATCTGCCGATAGCCATCGGAGCGGCCATGCCCGTCACGCAGCAGAGGTTTCGTGAGCCGCCAGGCGGGCGATGATCAGCTGCTCCTGCCCGGCCTTCAGCGCAGTCACGCGCGCCGTAGCCTCCTCAAAGGAGGCGGCAGGCGGATAGATCGGTGTCAGACCGGGTGCTCCCGCCTTTTTACCGATATGCTTTTCGAACGGCAGAGAGCGATAGAGGCTCGGGTCGACGGTCGGGTCGAAAAGAGGGCGATAGCCGAGCGACAGATAGAAGGCCACGGCCTCCGGTTGGCGAAAGCCGGTGCTAAGGTAGGCCCTGTTATAGCCGAGTTGCCCGGCACTCTCCTCGAGCGCGATCATGATGCGGCGTGCCAGTCCCTGACGCCGGAGATCCGGATGCGCCCATATCCGCTTGAACTCAGCGGTTTCGTCGTCGTGGCTCATGAAGGCGCCGCCGGCAATGGTCTGACCGTCGCGCTGCAGCAGGAGAAAATCGCCAAGCGGCGGGGCGAACAGCGCACTCGGATAACGCATGATTTCCGCGCGCGCGCCGCCCGGGCGGCTGACGGCGCCATATCTGCTATCATACTCGCTGGCAAGACCGTCGATCAGCGGTTCCGCCGCCGGGTCCAGCAATGACGACCGGACTATGATATCGTTCATGCATATGCCTCCAAACAATGTTCTGAAGGCTGCCCGGGATCGATCGTGAGGATCGCCGATCTTGCCGACCACTCTGCAAACTCCGCTCAGCGCTTCGCAGGCAGAGCATGCATGATCGATGGTGCGCTTCGCACGGCACGATCTTTCATTGTGCGGTCGATGATTGAAACATCGTTGCCCGATTCTTTTGTCTATTAAAATTATAGATTATATCGTCAAATTTATGCAACCAAAGAGCCGCACAAGCGCACCAGCTCGCCGCCCTGTTTTGCGGCATACAAGAGAACATCGGGAGATCGAGTGCACAGACGCCGGGATATGCGCGACCCGTTTATTCGCACCAAACCTTGTCAGCAGAAGATTGCTCCGCACCTCGAAAACGAAGTAACCGATGAAGAATAGCGATGCCCAGGAACGTAGGCATATTCGCTCTGGATGAAATGGAGTTAGTGGCTCTCGCGCGGAACCTTGGCGCCGCGTCCGCCGACCAGGAAATCGAGGTCTGCGCCGGTATTGGCCTGCATGACCGTTCGAATGTAAAGGCCTTGGTATCCTGAGGTCATTTCCGGCACCGGTTCCTTCCAGGCCGCGCGCCGCCGTGCAAGCTCATGGTCCGGAACATCGAGAACCAATGTGCGGGCCTCGACGTCGAGTGCGATGAAATCCCCTTGCTCGACGAGCGCCAGCGGACCGCCGGCGGCGGCTTCCGGCGATACATGCAGCACCACGGTTCCGTAGGCCGTGCCGCTCATGCGGCCATCGGAAACGCGCACCATGTCGCGTACGCCTTTCTCCAGCAGTTTGCTTGGCAAAGCCATGTTGCCGACCTCGGCCATGCCGGGATAGCCGCGCGGACCGGCCCCCTTCAGCACGAGAACGGAATTCTCATCGACATCGAGGTTCGGATCGTCGATCCTGGCATGGAAATCCTCGATAGTCTCGAAGACGACGGCGCGGCCGCGATGACGCATCAGATGCGGCGATGCGGCCGATGGTTTGAGCACCGCCCCATCAGGCGCAAGATTGCCCTTGAGGACGGCAATTCCCCCGCTGTCGACGAGCGGATTCGACCGGCTGCGGATGACGTCCGGATTGTGGTTGACGACATCGGCAATATTATCTCCGACGCTCCCCCCCGATACGGTGAGTGCATCGAGATGGAGGAGGTCGGAAATTTCCTTCATCACGGCGGGAATGCCGCCGGCATAACAGAAATCCTCCATGAGGTATTTGCCCGACGGCATGAGGTCGACGATCGTCGGCACGTCGCGCCCGAGCCTGTCCCAATCCTCCAGTGACAGGTCGACGCCGATACGCCCGGCGATGGCGAGCAGATGAACGACGGCATTGGTCGATCCGCCGATCGCACCATTGATCTTGATGGCGTTCTCGAACGCCTGCCTCGTGAGAACCTTCGAAAGCCGCATATCTTCCTTGACCATCGCGACGGCGCGGCGCCCGGTCATCCGGGCAAGCCGCGCCCGTCGGGCATCGACGGCAGGCCATGCCGCATTGGTCGGCAGGGCAACGCCGAGGGCTTCGACCATCGACGCCATGGTCGAGGCCGTTCCCATTGTCATGCAGTGGCCGGGCGAGCGTGACATGGCACTTTCCGCATCCATGAACTCCTGCCGGCTCATGGTGCCTGCCCTTACTTCCTCGGAGAATTTCCAGACGTCCGTGCCGGAGCCGATCGGCTTGCCGCGAAAATTACCATTCAACATCGGCCCGCCTGAAATGACGATCGTCGGCAGATCGCAGCTTGCCGCACCCATCAGCAGCGATGGTGTGGTCTTGTCGCAGCCGGCCATCAGGATGACGCCGTCCATGGGATTGCCGCGGATCGCCTCTTCGACATCCATGGAAGCGAGATTCCTGAAGAGCATCGCAGTCGGCCGCAGATTGGACTCGCCGCAGGAGAAGACCGGAAATTCAAGCGGCAATCCGCCGGCTTCCAGGACGCCGGCCTTGATATGCGTGACCAGTTCGCGGAAATGCGCGTTGCACGGCGTAAATTCCGAAAACGTATTGCAGATGCCGATGACGGGGCGGCCGTCGAACACATCATCGGGCAGGCCACCATTCTTCATCCACGAGCGATGGATGAAGCCGTCCTTGTCCACTCCGCTGAACCACGCCTGCGACCGCCGCTTTGGATCCTTGGTCATGATGGCCTCTTTTGTATTATAATTTATTTTTTTGTTATACAAATAAGCCATGGCGGTCAAGCGCGGTAGCGCTTGTGACCACAGGCTGAAGACGCTAGACATGTCTCGATTTTTGGGAAAGGCAGATGGCCGGGATGACTTCGGACGCCGATGATGCAAGCCTCGGCACCAACAAGAGATACCACGACGCGATCGTGCATGCGCTGGGTGAGCGGATCGTCGGTGGCGCGCTTGCGGCCGGAGCCTCCATCGGAACGGAACAGGAGCTCTGCGATCATTTCGGGACATCCCGTACCGTCATCCGGGAAGCCATCAAGATCCTGTCGGCCAAGGGCCTTCTCGAAAGCCGCCCGAGAAGCGGCACTAGAGTGACCGATCACTCGGAATGGCTGCTGCTTGACCCGCAGGTCCTCGCATGGAGGCTCGGCGCGGAAAACGGCAGCGAGAGGGCACGTATCGATCTCTATGAACTCAGGCAATCCTTCGAGCCGGCCGCGGCGGAGCTTGCCGCCGCGCGTGCGACGCCGCAGACGCTACAGAAAATGAAACATGCCTTGCTCGGCATGACCCTCGCCTCGACCGCGGACGAAAAGATCGAGCACGATCTCGCATTTCACACCGCCATTTTGGCAGCGACCGGCAATGCCTTCTATCTGGCATTGGGGTCGCTGATCTCAGTGGGGCTGAAGCATGTGTTCAAGGCGGGGCTGCAACGGACTGCAAAGGAGGACGAACGCTGGATACGCCGTCACCAGAATGTCTATGAAGCCATTGCCGGCGCCGATGGTCCGGGCGCTGCCGAGCAGATGAAGAACCTCCTGCGCGAGGCGCTGGAGGTCCAGAAGCTGGAATTGCCGCAATCCGAAAATTAGAAGCAGATCGGTTTCAGAAAGATCCGAGCCTCTTAGCATGCAAGGCGACAAGTTCCTCGCCGAACGGTGTCGGACGCATGGCAGGAGCGCGATCGTGAACCGTGAGCCCCGCCCGCGCGGCAAACAGCCGCTTGCCGTAGCACATCAGGTGCTCGATCCCCTGCATGACGGCAACGGCGGATGGGAGCATGGCACGATAGATTTCCTCGGCACGGACCTCATTCCCGGCGCGAAAGGCGGTGTATGCGTCGACCGCATAGTCGATGAGATCGGGAGCGAGGATATAGCCGGCGCAGCCTGCCCGCAGCCCGTCAAGCAATTCCAGGCCACCTCGACCGTTGAAAACAGGCACGCCCTCGCCGATCGCCTTCATCAACGCCTTGACCTCGATGGCCGAGCCCTCCGCCTTCAACACCTTTACATTGGGATGGGCAGCGCGCAATGCCGCGAGATCCGGTCCCGTCAGGCCGCGTCCGAGAAAGGCAGGGGCATTCTGGATCGCCACCGGCAGGTTCGTCGCATCCGCGACGCGGCCGAAGAAGCCAATATATTCGCCCGCGCCGAAAGTGCCGACCGGTGGCGGCTGGAGGATCACCCAGTCAGCGCCAACGGCTTCGGCGTGCCGCACCTGCTCGACCTGCTCGGCAACCGAAGTGCCGAAGATGGTGAAGGCGAGCGGCAGGTGGCCGGCATTGTCCTCGGCAAGCCATTCCATCACGGTCCGGCGCTCGGCGGCCGTCAATTTGAAGACCTCCGTAGCAAGGCCGAGCGCGGCAAGCCCATGCACGCCTGCCGCCACGCAAATCTCGGTCTGCCGCTTCATCGCCGACCTGTCGAGCTTTTCCTCCTTATCGAAGAGCGCGTAGAGGATCGCATGAATACCGTGCAGTTTCTCAGGTTCGAACGCCATCTCGTTTCGCCTTATTGTTTAGAAAGCCGAAGGGCCGGCGCACCTTTGCGGACGATTGCGATGCCGAGGAGGCCACCCGCGATCAACGCGGCAGCCACCAGCGTCAGCGCCACATCATAGCTTCCGGTCGAATCCTTGATCCAGCCAATCACCGGCGGCAGGGCGAGGCCTGCGACATTCGCCAGCGCATTGATGAGCGCGATCGATACGGCCGCCGCAATCCCCGAGACGAACTCGGTGGTGACAGCCCAGAAGATCGGAATAACCGCCCAGTTGAGTGCCGCCGAAAGGACGAGCAGCAAGTAGGCCAGACGTGGATCGCCGGCATGGGGCGTACCAAGAAGGCAGACACCGGCCAGGGTGAGCGGAAGCCCGAGATGAAACGCGCGCTCGCCGGTTCGATCGGAATGCCTGCCATTGAAGAACATGAAGATACAGGCAGCCAGAAACGGCACCGCCGAAAGCAAGCTTACCGCCAGATTGCCGCCGCCGGACAGGTTCTTGACGATCAGCGGCATGAAAAGCGTGATGCCGATCGTCCCAAAGGCCTGAAGCAGCCAAAAGACGGCAAGCATCCAGACGCGCGTGTTGGAAAAGGCGGCACTCCAGGATGCATGATGCGGGACAGGCGCCTTCTCCTCCTCGGCGGCGATGGTTCGCTCGAGGCCATCCTGCTGCTTGGTCGTGAGCCAGGCCGCGTCTCGCGGGCGATCGGGCAAAAACCTCAACACGACGAAGCCCAAGAGGATGGCGGGAATGCCTTCGATCAGAAACACCCAGCGCCATCCCGACAGGCCGAGAATGCCGTGCGCATTGAGCAGCAGGCCGGAGAGCGGCAAGCCGATGACCGATGCGAGCGCTGCGCCGATATAGAAGAAGGACATGGCGTTCGCCCTGTCGCGCGACGGATACCATTGCGCGAGATAGTAGATAATGCCCGGCGTGAAGCCGGCCTCGGCCGCCCCGAGAAGGAGGCGCATTCCATAGAGCTGATAGGCGCTGGAAATGAATGCCATGCCGGCAGCAATAATGCCCCAGCTGATCATGATGCGGGCAATCCAGCGGCGTGCGCCGAACCGGGCCAGCAGCATGTTGCTCGGTATTTCGAAGACAATATAGGTCGCGAAAAATATGCCAGCCGCCAGCCCGTACATTTGGCTCGTCAGACCCAGTTCCTCGTTCATTCCGAGCGCTGCGACGGAGATATTGGACCGGTCGATATAGGCGACCAGGTAGAGCAGCATGAGGAAAGGCAAAATGCGCAGATTGATGCGGCGAACCGCCTCCTCATTGGTTTCGAAGTTCATTCCCCCTCCACGGCACTCATCGGCGCCTAACAAACATCATATCTTTAACATATGATGTTTGTTAAGCAACAAGCTATTTGCTTTTGTCACCGCATTCTGATTGGTCTCGTTGGTGATGGAGGCGAAGGACCGACGAATGACGAAGACAAAGCCGAACAGGACGACGGCCCTCGTGGAAGCTCTCGGCATCCGCATCGCATCGGGGCAGATCCTGCCCGGCGCCTATCTCCCCTCGGAAGGCGAACTGGAACAGGAATTCGGCGTCAGCCGCACGGTCGTGCGTGAAGCGGCGAAGATATTGTCGGCCAAGGGTCTCGTGACCGTCAGGCAGCGCACGGGCACGCGAGTAGAGCCGCGAGAGCGATGGCAATGGCTCGATGGGGAATTGATCGCATGGCTGTCGCGCGGACGGATCTCGCACGATGAGCTTATGGCTTTTGCCGAAGCCCGCCAGATCATCGAGCCCGGAGCCGCCGCACTGGCGGCATTGCGGGCAACCGACCTGGAACGTCAGGCGATCCTCGACATCTACCACCGCATGGAGCGGGACCAGAAAAACCCCACCGCAGCCGTCATCGCCGACAAGGCCTTTCACATGTCGATCCTTGCAGCAACGCATAATCCGGTGCTGCAAAGCCTGCGCCAGGCGATCGAATCCATTCTCGATGCCGTTTTCCCGCATACGGTCGGTGCATTTGCGGCCAATCTCGAAAACCACGCCGCAGTTGCCGAGGCAATCGCCGCAGGCGACAGTATCGCCGCCAGACACGCGATGGAGGCTGTTCTCGACCAGACGTCAGGCTTCCTTAGGCACGCGCGGGAGCGGGCGGCATCATAGCCATCAAGATTTGCTCGCCAAAGCGAGGACTGTGAGGACATGGAATGACGGGGGGAAGGACCGGACCGCGAAAGGGGGTTCGCCCCTCGTAAACGGAACGCTCTCACGGCCGGTCCCATATTTCCTGCAGGCCAGGCCCGCAAGAGGCGGCGCTTTTGCGCGCCCATTGCGGCAATATATTGTCTAACGCTAAATAATGGAGACCAGACAAAATAGCGCGATATCGGTTCCCATTATCACCTCGTGCGTAGATAGTGGCCTCGGGCGCCGCCCCTCGATATCCCTCACTCGGCAAGAGCCCTCATATGATGACCGCAAGATCGATCCATCGCTCCTCCATCGAGACAGCACGCCTCCGCCTGCGTCCGACATCGGCCGCCGATACCAAACGCGCATCCGAAATTCAGAGCGATTGGGCTGTGACGCGCATGCTGAGCAACGCCTCATACCCGCCGAAGGAAAACGATATCAGAGATTGGTTTTCCAGCCATGAGCGCGAATGGGCCGAAGGCTCCGCCTATCGCTTCGCCATCGAACAAGCCGAAAGAATGATCGGTGTCGTCGATGTCGATGGCATTGTCGGCAGCGCGGGCAGTCTTGGATATTGGCTGGAAAGGCAAGCCTGGGGAAAGGGCTATGCCTTCGAGGCGGCGCAGGCACTGATCGGCTTCATCTTCCACGAAGTCGGTCTCTTCAGCCTCGAATCCGGTCACGCATCCGACAACCCGGCCTCTGGACGGGTGCTGACCAAACTTGGCTTCCGCCAAGTCGGCAGCAGGGAGCTTTTCTCGCGGGCGCGCAGCGAAACCATCGTTCAATGTTGCTATGTGCTCGAGCGACAAATGCCGTGAACCCACAGCGCGGTGCTAAGCCGCAGCGTCCTTAGAGCTCGATTTCGTAGACCCGCTCATGCGTCGCGACGAAACCCTTGCCTTCCGGCGTCACCCAGCCACGAAACATTCCCGGCGTATTGTAGGGCGCGACGGCAATACCCTGATTATCTATAGCCACCAGCCCGGCGCCGATCTGATGCGGCGCCAGATCGTGGTTGATCAACCCCTCGGTCGCGGTCGCGATATCCTGCTTCAGATAGGCCATGCGGCAGGCAATCTCGTGTCCAACCACATAGCGGATGAAGAACTCGCCCTTACCCGTTCCAGACACCGCGCAGACGCCGTCGCGTGCATAGGTGCCCGCACCGATGACCGGGCTGTCGCCCACGCGCCCGTCAGGCTTGTTGTTGTAGCCGCCCGTCGAGGTGGCGGCGGCAAGATGGCCGGCGGCATCGAGCGCCACCGCCCCGACCGTACCATGCTTTTCGTTCTCGGTTCCTTCGGTGCCGTCAGCGGCATGGCGCTTCATCGCCTCCAGCGCCTCGACCCGCTTCGGTGTGGTAAAATAGGATTGCGGCTCGATCTGCAGCCCCTTGGCTTCGGCAAAACGATCGGCAGCCGGGCCGGTCAGATAGACGGCACGGCCATCCTCCATCAATGCGCGGGCAGCCTTGATCGGGTTGCGGATCGTGCGAGAGGCGCTGATGGCGCCCGCCTCCAGCGTCGTCCCATCCATGATCGAGGCATCGAGCTCGTGCACGCCGTTTTCGTTGAGCGCTGCGCCATGGCCAGCGTTGAAATGCGGGCTGTCTTCCATGACCACGACGGCGGCCTCGACGGCATCGACCGCACTGTCACCGGCCTGCAGCCGTGTATAACCTGCACGCAAAGCGGCAGCCAGGTCGCGGCGCGCGCCCTCCCATTCCTCTGGCGTCATGCTGTCTTCGGGCATGACACCGCAGCCACCGTGAATAGCCAGCGCAATCTTCGTCATTTTCCACTCCGATCCGGCGCCGGTGCAACCTTTATGCCCAACACCGCTCTCCTCACCAACGCCCGATCAGCCTGATCGGGACGTCATTTCAGTTGAAGGCGATATCGCCGATGACCCTTACTCTTACGCGGCGCGCTCCGCCGGGAAGATAGGCAATCGGAATATCCTCGACTTCGAGCGTCTTTACGCTTTCCTGGCTCGCACCGGAAGCAACGGCTGCATCCTGCGCCTCCGCTTCTGCCTTGGCGATGGCTTCGTCGCGGCTCAACCCCGAAAACACCTGGTCGACTTCGCCCGACACCTGCGCCATCGCAGCGCCGAGCGCATTGGCAACGCCTGCATTTTCGACACGAAGAACTTCGGAAGCTCCCGCGATCTTTTCCGGGATCAGAAAGGCGCCGCCGCCGACGGCGATCAGCGGTACGTCCTCTGCCGACGTCTTCATCTGGTCGAAGCTGTCCGTCACCATATCGCGGATTCGTTCAAGGCTTGCCTTAACGAAGGCCGGATCGAGATCGCGAACGCGATCCCTGTCTCCCATCTCGATCAGACCGGCGGCGACGGCGACGTCCGAAGTCGTCAGCGTGTTGCCGCCAAAGACGCGAGCCTCCGTCAGGATGCGGTAGCCGACCGAACGCGGGCCGATCTTGCCGGTTTCCGGATCGATGATCGTTCCGCCGCCAAGGGCGATCGGCAGGAGATCGGGCATACGGAACAGGGTGCGCACGCCGCCGATGTGGACGATATTGTTGGCCTCGCGCGGAAAGCCGCCGACGAGGCAGCCGATATCCGAAGTAGTGCCGCCGACATCGACCACCATGGCGTCGTTCAAGCCGGTCAGGAAAGCAGCACCCCGCATCGAATTCGTCGGACCGGAGGCAAAGCTGTGAACCGGATTGGCGGCCGCAACATCCGCCAACGCCACCGTACCGTCGTTCTGCGTCAGATAAAAGGGTGCGGCAACACCTGCTTCGCGCAGTGCGTCCGAAAACGCCTGCACCGTGGTCCTGCCGAGTGACTGCAGCGCCGCATTGAGAAGTGCGACATTCTCGCGCTCGAGCAGACCGATTCGACCGAGGGTATGAGACAGCGTGATCCTCGCATCCGGGATCACCGACCGAACGATCTCAGCCGCCTTGACCTCGCATTCGGTGGTCAGCGGCGAGAAGGTCGCGGATATCGCGATCGACGTGATGCCGGCATCGCGGATCTGCATCGCGGCTTCGCGGATCTCGTCGGGGATCATCGGCACGAGCGGGCTGCCGTCATATTCATGACCGCCATGAACCATGAAGATGAGCGGATCGACTGCCGCGCGCAGGTCGTCTGGCCAATCGCACATCGGCGGAAGGGAAGCGCCGGTCGGGAGTGCAATGCGGATCGCAGCCACCCTTTCCAGTCGCGCCCGTTCGACAACGGCGTTGGTAAAATGCGTGGTGCCGATCATGACGGCGTCGATCGGCCGGCCGGATACGTCGGCATGGCCGGCGACATGGCTCAAGGCCGACTTCACGCCTGACATGACGTCCTGCGTGGTGGGAACCTTGATGGAAGCGATGATCGTCTCACCGTCGATCAGAACGGCATCCGTATTAGTGCCGCCAACGTCAATACCGATGCGTTTCATGCGAATACCGATCTGAATTCAATGTCGTAACCGAAGGCACGAGGACCGACCGCAGCGATCCCGGCAGGCGAGGTCAGGAGTTCGGGTGCCGGAAGAGCCACCACGGTCACGCGCTGGCCGTAACGCACGGAATCCGTGCCGATGGCGCTGCCGGAAATCGTATCGAGCAGGCAAAGGAGGTCCGGCGTCATCGCCACCGGCTCGCCATCGCGGAAGGCGACGGCCCACTCGTTCTGGAAGGCCAGTTCCATCCGCGAACCCTTGTCGGCATCGATACCTTCGATCACGGTTCGCCCACGAAGGAAGCCGCCTGTGGTTTCGCGTGCCACATCGATCACCTTGCCGCGAAACAATTGCTTGCCGCCCTCGTGATCGAGAACTGCCTTTACCGGATCGTCATGACGGGCACGCGCCTCGATGACGGCGCGGCCAAGCTCTGTAGCCTTCGTTATGGTGTAATGAATGCCCCATTCCTTCACCTCGCGGCCGGTGCGCGGCGCCTTGCAGGTGGCGGCAGTCGAGCCAACCTCCGTACAGACCTTGCGCGAAATTCGCTCCATCCATTTCCAGGATGCGGCCTTCGTGACGATGACCTCATTGTCGCGTACGTCGACGAGGGAAAGCGGATACATTGGCAGATTGCCAATGGCGAAGGAGGTCATCTGCGCCTCGGGATAGGCGCGTCCCATGGCATCGGCATTGACAACAGGCCGGCCGAGCATCGCGGCCGCAAGGAAGGAGGACAATGCATTCGAGCCACCGATCTCGACGCTCATGATCGCGCGAAAGGGCTTGCCGAGATAATCCTCCATGACCTCGACGGCGCGCGCCAGATGCGCGGGATCGCTGAGACGCTCCTGCCCGACCAGCGGCGCGCCCATCTTCGAGACGACCGCAACCATATCGTTGTCATCGAGCGCCATCGGATCCATCACCTGCACGCGACGCCCCTCGGCATAGAGTCTTCGAAGGTTAAGAGTCGAGATATAGGGATTGCCACCGCCGCCGGTTCCCAGAATCCAGGCTCCCGTTGCGAGCGGCTCGATATTGTCTTCGGAAAATTCCTGAAGCATGTTTCACCTTCGGCAATAGCTCCCCCGACCCCGAATGGGGCCGGTCTATGTCATGTGCAGGCGAAGATCAGTTCGCCTTGCAGTCCCAATGGAAGTTCGAGAAGTTCAGATCCCAGCTCTGCATGGGAATGAACTCATAGCCCTGAAGGCACTTGTTTGCCGCATAGCGCCGGTTTGGCGACACCGCCCATACGTCGGGTTGCAGCTCGGCGAGCTTGACCTGCAGCTCCTTGTAGGTCGCGTTCTGCTCCTTGATATCGGTGGTCGACCTCGCCTTGTCGATCAGCGCATCGACCTCGGGATTCTGCAGCCATTCCATCGACATCCACGTGCCGGAAGCCTTGGAGTGATACTGATTATAAAAAATCGCATCCGGCGACGGGTAGTTGGGCGAGATGTTGACCTGTGTCGAGGCCGGCGTGGTCTCGGGTTTGGAGGAGAGCTCGACGATGCGGTTCCAAGGCTCGGGCTTGATGTCGAGCGTGATACCGATCTGTTCGAGATTGGCCTGCATCAGCAGTGCCACTTCGGATTCGAAAGCGAGCGAGGCGACATAGCTGTTGACCAGCGTGATCTTCTGACCGGCATATTTCGATTTGGCGAGCTCTTCCTTTGCCTTTTCGAGGTCGAAGACGCCGGGCTGGATATCGTCGTTGTGCGCATCCTTGAACACGGTCGAGAGTGGGCCGGTCATGTCGAAGCCCGGATAGATCGCTTCCTGAATGGTCTTGTAGTCGGTGGCATAGGCGATTGCCCGGCGCACATGCACGTCGTCGGTCGGATAAACCTTGCTGTTCAGCTTGATGACGAAGCCGCCGGCCGTCGTCGACTGGAGCAGCTTGTAGCCCGGCATCTTGCCGATGGTTTCATAGGTGTCGTTACCGAGACCATGCGAAGAAAGTCCGAGCTCACCCTTTTCGGCAAGCGCCTTGACGGTGGCGTCGTCGCTCGTCTGGACGAAGCGCACCTCGTCGATCGGCGTTCCCTTGGTCCAGCCTAGGAAGTAATCGGAATTGCGCGCGATCACCATATCGGCGGAGCGATTGTAGCTAACAAGCTTGTAGGGACCCGAGCCGGCCGAATGCTCGCCCACATAAGCTTCGCCCCATTTGTCGTCCGGCTTGGAATTGGCTTCGATCAGCTTCTCGTTCAGCGCCATCATCAGCGGCGTCACGGCCATGAACGGCGAGAACTGGCGATCGAGCTTGACGACGACGGTCTTGTCATCGGACGCGGTGACATTGTCGGGCTGCACGAGGCCGACGACGAGGTTCGATGGCCCCTTATTGATGCCGATCAGGCGCCGGATAGACCAGACGAAGTCGGAGGCCTTGACCGGCATGCCATCCTGGAACTTGGCGTCATCGCGAATATGGAAGGTGTAGGTCAGCCCATCCTGGGAGATATCCCAGGATTTTGCCAGATGGGGCAGGATCTCGCCCGAAGGGCTGACGGTCGTCAGCGCGTCATACATGTTCACGATCGCCATATAGCCTGTGTAGTCTGTGACCTTGGCCGGATCGAGCGAGCTGAAAATCTGCATCGTGTTGACGGCAATCGACACCTTGTCGGCCGCCGATGCGGCAACCGAAGTTAGCGGCAACGCCAAGGCGCTCGCAAGCAGAAGCGCTGAAAGACGCAGATTTCTGGAACCCATCTTCATTCTAGTTCTCCTCTTTGATGCGGGAACTGCCCCGCTTATGGTTAGGCTGCCTTCCGGCCCGGAGCCGGCAGCGGCGAATAGGTAATGTCCGGATAGCCGAAGGCGGCAGGACCGACGACCTCAAGCGCGCGAACGCTGCGCAGCAGCTCGTGGCAGGGAATGGCGACGACGGCGACGCGCTGGCCGTAGCGCAGCATTTCGGTTGTGATCGGATAGCCGGTATCGACATCGAGCAGCACGATCAGATCCGGCACGCAAACCTCGATCACGTCATCGCGGCGGAAGACCAGAAATTCGTTCTGGATCGCCACGCTCGCTGTCTGGCCGTTGCAATCATCGAAGCCGGCGAGCTCCATGTCGCCGACGACGAAGCCGCCGCGCAGATGGCGTTTGAGATCAGTGATCTTGCCGTTGAACACCCGCCGTCCGCCTTCCAGCGCGCAGACGGCGGCAATGGGATCTTCCTGCGCCTTGCGGGCCCGGATCACGGCTTCGCCCAGCGCGATCGCCTTGGTGAAGCTTTTTGGAATACCATACTGATGGACATAGTGAGCCTGCATCGGCGCCGTCGCCAGCATGGCGGCGCCGCCCTGCGCGACCACGCAAGCGCGCGCCATGCGCTCATGCCAGACTTCCGATACGGCATGGCTGAAAATCACCGCATTGCCATGCAGGTCGCACATGACGGAAGGCGTCGAGCTGTGACCATAGATCGAAAAGGTCGTCATCTGCATTTCGGGGAATGCCCGGCCCATGCCGTCGCAATCGAGGATGGGAAGACCGCCGAGCGCCGCCGTCACAAGCGGGTTCATCGCATTTGCGCCGCCAATCTCCTCGCAGACGATCGCATCGATCGGCGTGCGGATGAGTTCTTCCATGGCACGCAGGCAGCGCAGCCCTTCGCGTCCCTCACGGATGCGTTCGACGCCGACGACCGGTGCGCCGATACCGCCGATCGACATGCAGAGCGCGTCCGTTTCGATGGCGTCGGTCGCCAGAACCTTCATCTCGTAACCCGCCTTCATCGCCTCCAGAGCCAGAAGCTTGCCCTGGTAGGGATTACCGCCGCCGCCGGTGCCAAGGATGCCCGCCCCGATTTCCAAAGCATCGAGATCCTCTGATGTCAGCCGGCGCAGAGCGGCATCATCATATTTCTGCTTGCGCGTCTCAGGCATGATGGCCTCCCATTTCACCGACGACTTTGACGTGGATGCGCGTGGCGTTGCCTGGCAGATAGGCAAGAGGCGTATCCTCGCGCTCGATAACTTCCAGGGTTTCCGCGAGAGCGCCGGCTGCGATCGCCTTTTCGCGCGCCTCCGCTTCGGCTTCCGCAAGCGCGCTCTCGCGCGTGCGGCCATTGACGAGCGAGAAGACGCGATCCGTTTCGCCGCTGATCTGGGCGATGGCGGCGCCGACCGCGTTTGCGACGGCAAAGTTCTCAGGCATGATCACTTCGAGATCGCCGATACGGTCGGGCATGAGAATTGAACCGCCACCAACAGCGATGACCGGCACCGGCGTCGAGGAAATTCGACTGCGTTCGACGCAGGCTTCGAGCATGGCGTTGATCTTTGCCACGGCCCCATCGACCAGACCCTTGTCGAGATTGGCAACCAAGGCGCAGTCACCGACGTCGGCCTTGCCGGAGGCAACCGCGATATCGGTTGCGGTCAGTGTCGATCCGCCGAAGCAGAGCGCCTCCTTGCGCACCCGATAACCGACAGACTTCGGTCCGATTGTAATGCCCGCTTCACCCCTGACGACGAGCGAACCGCCGCCGAGACCGATCGAAAAGACATCGGGCATGCGGAAATTGGTGCGAACCCCGCCGATATCGACGGTCGTGGAAGCCTGGCGTGGAAAGCCGTGCGAGAGAGCCCCGACATCCGAAGTCGTGCCGCCGACATCGACGACGACGGCGTCCTTGAGCCCGGTCAGAAACGCGGCGCCGCGCATGGAATTGGTCGGGCCAGAGGCAAAGGTCAGCACCGGAAAGGCACGCACGACATCGGCGGCCATCAGCGTGCCGTCGTTCTGGGTGATGTAGAACGGGCATGGTATACCAGCCGCCGTTAGCGCCTTGCCGAAGGCTGCGACGGTGCGATCCGCCAGCGACAGCAGGCTCGCATTCATGATCGCCGCACTTTCCCGCGCCAGCAGGCCGTGACGGCCGATGTCCTTCGACATCACCACAGGCAGGCCGGGGCAATGCTGCTGCAGGATTTCCTTGGCCCGCACCTCCATGGCATCGTTGATGCCGCTGAAGACGCAGGTCACGGCGGCGGCCTTTAAACCCTTTGCACGGATTTCGCCTGCGATACGCACGATGGCGTCTTCATCGAGCGGCGAAAGCTCGCGCCCATCGAACTCGTAGCCGCCTTTGACCTGATAGCCGTGATTGCCGACGATCTCGCGCAGATCGTCGGGCCAATCGACCATCGGCGGCAGACCGGCGCCAGAGGGCAGGCTCAAGCGGATGGCCGCGACCTCATCCATGTGGCGGCGCTCGATGACCGCATTGGTGAAATGCGTCGTGCCGATCATGACAGCGGCAATACGGGCCCGATCGATGCCCGAGGCATCGATAACCTTCTCCAGCGCCTCGATCACGCCCGAAGTCACATCTTCGGTCGTCGAGGCCTTGACCCCAGCAAGAACGGTCTTTCCCTCCAGGACGACGGCATCCGTATTGGTGCCGCCGACGTCAATTCCAACGCGATACACGTCAGGCTCCTCTTCGATCAGTCTGTGGTTTTGACGAGGAAGCGCATGCGCTCCTCTTCGGTCACGACGGGCTTCAGGCGTTCCTCCTCGTCGGTAACGACGGGGATCGCCGCGATCAGCGCGCGCGTGTATGGATGATTGGGGGCGGCGAAGACCTCTGGCGTCGGCCCTTCCTCGACGATCTCGCCGCGCAGCATGATGGCGATGCGCGAGCAGAAATTGCGTATCAGCGAAAGGTCATGCGAGATCATCAGATAGGTGAGACCCAGTTCCTCGCGCAACTGCAGCAACAGCTCGATCACGGTTTTCTGCACCGACACGTCGAGCGCCGCAGTCGGTTCGTCGAGGATCAGGATCTTCGGCTCGGCCGCGAGCGCGCGCGCAATCGCCACACGCTGCTTCTGACCGCCGGAAAGCTCGTGCGGATACTTTGCCAGATAGGATTGCGGCAGCCGCACGAGATCCATCAGTTGCTTCATCCGTGCCTCGCGGGCTGGCCCATCCATACCTATGGATCTCAGGGGCAAGGCAAGAGTCTGCTGGACATTGCGCTTCGGATTGAGCGATGTGCCGGGGTTCTGGTAGACGATCTGCGTCAGCCGTCTGCCACGCCCTGGTGCCGGCGCGTCGATGGTGACGCTGCCTGAGGTCGGACGTGACAGGTCCATGATGATGCGTGCAACCGAGGTCTTGCCTGAGCCGGACTCGCCGGCCAATCCGAAGATTTCGCCCTGACACAACGTGAGGTTCACGTCGCGAACGGCATGAAAGCCTGGCTTCCGGCCATAGATCTTGTTCAGGCCCTCGACCCTGACGATAGGCGCGCGGTCGCTCTGCGACAGATCGATCACGCGTTCGCCGTAAAGCGGCGGCACGGCGTCGAGGAGCGCCTTCGTATAGGGTTGATGCGGGGCAGTGAGTATCTCGCGGCAAGGTCCCGCCTCGACGATATCGCCGTGATGCATGACCACCACCCGGTCGGCAACTTTGCGCACGACACCGAGATTGTGGGTGATCATCAGAAGAGCCATGTTCTCCTCGATCACCAACTGATTGATCAGATTGAGAATCTCATCCTGGGTCGTCACGTCGAGCGCAGTGCCCGGCTCATCGGCGATCAGAAGCTTCGGCTGGTGCAACAGCGCAAGCCCGATCAGAACGCGCTGACGCATACCGCCCGAAAGCTCGGACGGATAGGCGTTCATCACTCTCTCAGCGTCAGCAAGCTGCACCCTCCGCAAGACCGCGGCAATTCGCGTCCGCCGCTCGGCCTTCGACGAGCGAATGCCATCACGCTTGTCCGCAAAACGCATGATATCATCGAGATGCGTGCCGATCTTGAAGACCGGGTTGAAGGACGAGAGCGGGTCCTGCATGATCAGGGAAAAGGCGGTGCCTTTCAGCGCCTCGCGTTCCCTTCGCTGCATTTTCAGAACGTCACGTCCTGCGACGGAAATGACGCCGGAGTTGATGGCGGCATTCTTCGGCAAGGTGCCGATGATTGCCTTTGCTGTCACGGACTTGCCCGACCCCGTCTCGCCAATCAGTGCGACGCGCTCCCCAGCAGCGACGGTGAGGGAAATGTCACGGAGCACCTGCCGGGTGCGGCCGTAGGTCGTGAACGAGACGTTCAGAGCCTCGATCTTGAGAAGCGGCTCGCTCATCGCTTAGCTCTCCACATCAAACATGTCACGCAAGCCGTCGCCCAGGAGATTGAAGCCGAGCGTCACGTAGAAGACCGCAGCACCAGGGCATACGACCTCCCACCAGTAATCGGGCATGAACTGGCGACCGTCGGCGACCATGGAGCCAAGATCCGGAATGGGTGGCTTCACACCGAAGCCGAGGAAGCTGAGCGTGGCGCCGAACAGGATGACGAAGGCCGCATCCAGCGTTGTCTTGACGGAGATGACCGCCACGCAATTCGGCAGGATTTCGCGAAACAGGATGTGCATCGGCCCGGCGCCGGCAAGGCGGGCGGCCTCGATATAGTCTTCCGACGCGATAGACTTGGAAACGGAGTAGATCAGCCGCGCATGCCAGGTCCACCAAAGCAGCGTGATGGCGATCATCGCGTTCGTCAGGTTCGGCTCGAGCAGGTTCGACACGGCAAGCGCCATGACCAGCGGCGGCATTGCCAGCATCACATTTGTCAGGCCGGTTATGATTTTTTCGACCCAACCGCCGAAGTAGCCGGCGATAAGGCCGAGCACGGTACCGATCGGCACCGAAATGCCAAGCACGCCGATGACCAGAAGCAGTGAAACGCGCATGCCGAAGACCGTGCGGGAAAAGATATCCCGACCGACTTTGTCGGTTCCGAACCAATGAGCGGCATCCGGCGACACGTGCCGAGCGCGGAAATCGACCACGGCGCCGACATGTTTCGGATAGGGAGTAAGCCACGGTGCGAACACAGCCAGCACAAAGACCGAAATCAGGATCAGCGTGCCGATTACCGCGGCCGGATTGCGGCTGAAGCGATACCACATCATGTAACCGGTGCTCAGCGCGCGATCGGATGCATCCAGCATCTTCATATCGGCCATCAGCGTGCCTCCTTGCGGCGTTGGCGCGGGTCGATCATCGAGATCAGGACATCCACCACCAGGTTCGCAACGATGAAAAACAGGCCGGCGACCAGCACCACGGCGGTCACGGCATTGAGGTCCTTTTGCAGGATGGCGTTCAGCCCGTAGGAGGCGAAGCCGCCCCATGCGAACACCATCTCGATGACGAAGGCATTGCCGATCAGCGACGCGAATTCGAGGCCCATGATCGTCAACGGCGCGATCGACGACAGCTTGAGAAGGTAGCGGAAAATGATGACCCGCTCCGGCACACCGAAACTCTGCAGGGTCAGAACGTGATCCTTGCGCTGGTTCTCCAGCATGGAGGAACGAGTGATGCGGGTAATCTGGCCGATGCCGGCCATGGCAAGCGCGAAAGCCGGCAGCACAAGATGCTGAAGCGCATCGACAAACACATCCAGACGTCCCGCCAGCAGGCCGTCGATCAACAGAAATCCGGTCGGTCCGGGCTGAAAGCTCAGAGAATGATCAAGCCGGCCGATGATCGGCCAATTCGGCAGACAGCGCGCGGCAAGCAATTGCAGGCTTATCGCAAACAGGAAACTCGGAATGGTCACACCGGTCAAGGACAGGATGCGGCCGATATGATCCAGCGCACGATCCCTAAAATGTGCGGTGACGACACCGAGCGGAATGGCCACCACGAACATGAAGACCACGGAGACGAGAACCAGTTCCACGGTGGCGGGCACCGTCTGTTCCAGATCGGTCGTGACGGGACGTTGCGAGACCAGCGACATGCCCAGATCGCCTTGCAGCGCCTTGCCGACATAGTCGACGTATTGAACCAGAAGCGGCTTGTCCAACCCCATCTGCACACGCAGCGCATCGACCTGCTCCTGCATTGCCGCCGGGCCGAGAGCCATGCGCGCGGGGTCTCCTGGCACGACGCGCGCCAGAGCGAAAATCATGATGGAAAGCGCGATCATGACCAGAACGAAGGTGCCAAGCCGCGTCAGGATCGCGACCAACGGATGTTGCTGCATCGACGGGAGTTTCCTTGTTCGTCAGCTAACTGACAAACAACAGTCCTCATCTGCGGACGATGGACAACCGGCTGGAGGTATAGTTTTTCAGCCTTATGGTATAGGTTATTTTTCAATACTCGCTTACAAACCCCCGCATGCACAGACTGATTGCCCGACCTCATCTTTGCCATCGCATCGCGACGGAACGCGCCGGCGTCATCTTCCTGCGTGCCCCCGCGGGCGCCGGAAAGAGCACAGTTCTGTCCATGGCTGCAAAGGCGATAGGCAAGGAGGTTTGCAACCTGCAGCAACCGCGCATGAGCGACGTGAGGGATGGATGGCTCTTATGGGATATACCGGTTTCCGCTCGATCGGCTCGTCTTTCCGCTCAGCTCCTGGAGACCGTCGAGGTTCTGGTCATCGCCTGCCGTCCCGATCAGCGCATCAGCGGGCTGGCGCGGCTCATCCTGCATCGAGGTGCGGTGACGCTCGACGCCGGCGATCTAACATTTTCCGTTGAGGAATTGGGGGAACTGCCAGTCGAAGAAGCCAGCCGGTTAGTCAGGGATTATGCCGGCTGGCCGGTTTTCCTGCCGCTGACACGCCAAAAGGATCCTCGCCTATCCATCGACTATCTGCGCGAGAATTTCCTCGGCCACCTTTCGCCGGGACAGACCGCGCTGCTTTCCATCTGGCTCGAAACGCGATCTCCTGTCACCGTCGAGGAGTGGACGGGCCTTTTGCCACCACGCCTGATCGAGGCACCGGACGAACATCAGGAACTGCTGACACTCTTGACGGGCGCCGTCAGCGAACGCCTGGCAACCTTCGAAACCACCGTCGCCGTGATCGAGGTAGCCTCCGCTTACGAGCAGGCGGGACGTGCGCTTGCCGCCATGTCGCTGCTCCTCGATCATGGGCACGAGGCCCATGCGGCGCAGATTCTGGAGCGTGCCCGGGGTCTGGAGCTGATCTATCGAAACAGCCTCGGGACCTTTCGCGATATCATCATGCGCTTTTCCCACGAGATGATCGCGACCAATGAAGTCGTGCTTTTTGCCATGGCTCGCACGCTCCTGAAGCTCGGAGAATTGCAGCGCGTGCGGCACCTCGTCGGCAAACATCTGGGTTCGGACTATCTCGATCCGCTGAAGGTCCTGCTGCGCGGATCGCGCTTTTCCTTCGCGGCGCGAACGTTCCGGCTCAACCTCATGATTTCCGAGGACCTGATGCCGACGGACGCAATGATTACCCGCCTCGGCGAGTTCATGGCGGATTATCCGATGGGCGATTACGGCAAGTGGGCCGCCTACTACAACGCGCTGCTGGAATTCGAGATTCGCCGCAGGAATTTCCGCGAAGCGGAAGCCGCCGCAGCCCGCGCCTTGATCTATCTCGGCCATATGGGCGGCCAGCCGCTGCTGGAATTCTTCATCCATCTGCATCAGACAGTGCTTCGACTGATGAGCGGCGATGCCCTTTTCGCGCGTCGTGCCGCCCAGGAAGCACGGCAGAAACTGGAACAGGTGCCGCACGCAGCAGAGGCTGAATTCCGTATGCTGCGGCTCGCCGAAGCCTGTATCTCCTACGAAGCCGGCCAGCCGCGCGATCTTCTCCAATTCGTTCAAAACGAATTCGATGATTTTGCCGCCGCAGAAATCTGGCCGAGCCTGATGCAATTCGCTCTCCACTACGCATCACAGGTGCTGGCCGACCATTTTCCGATGGTGATCAGGCCCGGCTTTCTCGACGGACTCTGGATTCATCTGTCCGAGGGCCTGCAGTTTCACGCGATGATGGAGATCCGCACCGCCATCGCCTACCAGAATGCCAATCGCTGGAGCGACGCGGCGGCAACGCTGTCCGCCGTCCGAATGCGTATCGGCCGTAACTGGGTGGAAAGCGCCAACGAGGAGCTGACGCGCCTGACCCGCCGGGACGAAATTTCCTATGCCATGGCATGGCTACGCGACAGCGTGCGCCTCTCGACGCCGCGGCCCTATCTGTCACGCCAGATCGACGCGCTGATCGCAAACCCGAAAGTCACCAACCGCGAGAAAGTCGCCCTGCAGCTATGGCAAAGCTATACCGCTTACCAGCGTCGCGACAATGCTGCGACGCGCGCGCATCTTCTATCGGCGCTTGAAGGCGCAACGCGCCTTGGCTGCAACGGCGTGCTCTCCGAGGAGCGGATCTTTCTCTCGCCGCTTCTCAAGAACCAGCGCATTCGCAGCTTCATCGAAACCTCATCCGAGGTCCGCACCGCACTTTCGCTCTTTGCAAGCTCCGTGAACTCGCCACAGGCGAAAGCCCTCCAGGGCGGTCTCTCGCAGCGCGAGGTCCAGATGATTCAGCTGATCGCGAGCGGCATGTCGAACAAGCGCATTGCTCATACCCTTAATGTCTCCGAGGTGACGGTGAAGTTTCACCTCGGAAATCTGTTCCGCAAGCTGGGCTGTCATCGCCGCGCCGAAGCAATCCGGGCGGCAACCGCACTCGGCTGGCTGTGAGCATCGAGCGGATGGGTTGAACGTTACGACGGGCGCCTTTCGACCGATGTCTCCTCGGGCGGCTGCTTGGGCGGAACGTTGCCGTTCTGCTCGGCGCGATCGCGATGCAGCGCGGCGCGGGCGAGGAGCATGAAGGTGATCGGCGTCGTCACCGTGATGAAAATACCGATCAGCAATTCATGAATGACGAGCGTCCGTGTCGCGGTCGAAAAGAAGATCATCGACGCGATCATGATTGCCCCGATGCCGCCGCTCGTTCCCAATGTCGGCGCATGGATGCGCTCGTAGAATGTTCCAAGCCTCAGAAAGCCGATGGCGCCGATGAGCGTCAGGAAAGCGCCGATCACGAGAAGCCCGCCGACGGGGATAGCGGCCCATAGAGGTATGTTTTCAAACGGCGTGCTCATTCGATCACCTCTCCGCGCATCAGGAATTTCGCCAATGCAACGGTTGCAACGAAGCCAAGCATGCCGATGACGAGCGCCGCCTCGAAATAGACGACACGACCGGTGCCTATGCCGAAGGTCAACAACAACAGCATCGCATTCACATAGAGCGTGTCGAGCGCGATGATGCGATCCTGCGCGCGCGGGCCGCGAAACATGCGGATGGAAGCGATCGCCATGGCCGCCACGATCATCAGCTGCGCGGCCGCCACGGATATCTGGATGATCATGGCGCTCATGCGAATATCTCCATCAGCAGGCTCTCGTAGCGATTGGCGACCGTATCGCGCCATTGCGCCTCGTTTTCGAGATCGAGGACATGAAGCAGCACGGTGTTGTCGTTGGAATCATATTCCAGCCACGCGGACCCCGGCGTGCTGGTCAGGATAACCGCAAGCAGCGCCAGCGGGATCTGATCCCGCACCCTGAGCTCAAGGACAACGAAGCCCGGCGTCGTCTTGCGCGAGCGTCCCCTCAGGATGATCCAGGCCACCTGGGCATTCGATTTCAAGACGTCGAAAACGACCCGGAAGAACAGCGTGGGCAGCAAATACCATTTCCGCAGCCTCGGTTTTTCGGGCCGCAGCGATGCCATGCCCCAGGAGGCGAAAACCGCGACGATGATGCCGAGGATAAGCTGACCAAGCGTGAAGCCGTTCAGCAGCAGCCACATCAGGATCAGGCTCAACGCCAGGAGCGGATAAGGCAGCATCACAGGCCTCCCGCTTTCGCGGGCGCAACGACCGCATTGCGAACCGCATCGACATAGATATTGGGGTCGCTGAGCGTGCGAATGGTCGCGTCCATATATTGCATGACGGGGCCTGCCCAAATGGTCAATGCGAGCGTCAAGGCGAGCAGGCCCATGACCGGGACTATCTCGATGACGAGCACACGGGGAACCGTGCCCTCCAGCGAACTCCAGAATGTGCGTATGCCGGCCCGTGTCATGGCGATCAGGGCGGCAATGCCGGAGAGAATGACCAGCAGGATCAGCACCCATACCGCAGCGCTCGGCGGAATGCCGATCGCGCCGGTTCCCATCATGGCCGAGAGCATGGCGAACTTGGAGACGAAGCCGGAAAGAGGCGGCAGGCCGGCGAGCAGAATGCCGCAGGCGGCAAAGCAGATGCCGAGCATCGCCATGGTGCCGGGCATGGTCACGCCATCGCCTTCGGCCGGTTCCTTCTCCTCGGCATCGCCATAGGCCTCCATCGTGACGGCGAGTACGCTGGCGCCGGCATCCTGCCCGCGCTCGACGAGCTCGATCAGCATGAAGAAGGCGCTGATCGTCAGCGTCGAACTGACGAGATACATCAGAGCGCCGGACGAGATGGAGCCGTCATTGATGCCGATTACCATCAGCAGCGTGCCGGATGAGACCAGCACCGAGAAGCCGGCAAGCCGGCCAAGCGCCTGCGACGCCAGAACACCGACCGTTCCGAAGATCAGAGTTGCCATCCCGCCATAGAGAAGCACGGTCGCGCCGAAGCCCGCGGAGGGGCCGGCGCTGAACAGCAGCATGGTCAGCCGGAGGATGACATAGATGCCAAGCTTGCTGAGGATCGCGAATATGCCCGCAACCGGCGCAGATGCCGCGCTATAGGCTGTCGGCAGCCAGAAGCAGAGCGGCCACATGCCGGCCTTGATGAGGAATGCGATGCCGAGCACGCCGGCGCCCGCCTGCATCAGCATGCGGCGGTCAGCCGACATTTCCGGAATGCGCACAGCAAGATCCGCCATGTTCAGTGTTCCCGCCGTGCCATAGATCAGGCTGACACCGATGAGGAAGAGCAATGCGGCTGCCAGATTGACGGCTATGTAGTGCATGCCGGCCTTGACGCGCAGCGGCCCGGAGCCATGCAGCAGAAGGCCGTAGGACGCCGCCAGCATGACCTCGAAGAAGACGAAGAGGTTGAAGAGATCGCCGGTCAGGAACGCGCCGTTGACCCCCATCAACAGCAGCTGGAACATGGTGTGGAAATGCGCACCGACCGCGTGCCAGCGCGCCAGCGAGAATATCAGCGCGGCGGCGGAGACGATGGATGTCAGCAGCAGCATGAGTGCCGACAAGCCGTCGAGCACGAGCACGATGCCGAAGGGGGCGCTCCAGTTTCCGAGGAGATAGGCGCGCTCCAGCCCCGGCGATCCGCCCTCGGCACGGAAGAGTGCAAGTGCAATGCCTACCAGCAGGAGCGTTGCCGCCAGACTGATGAGTGCCTTCAGCGTGCGCGAACGCTCGTCTATGAACACAAGCAATGCGCCCGCAATCAGCGGAACAAGGATCGGCGCAATGATGAGATGATGTGACCAGCCTGTCATTTCCGGTCACTCCGTCCGTCGACGTGGTCCGTACCGGTCAGGCCGCGCGAGGCAAGCAGCACGACCAGGAACAGGGCCGTCGTCGCAAAGCCGATAACGATTGCCGTCAGCACCAGGGCCTGGGGAACCGGATCGGCCAAGGCGCGCGTTGCCGTGCCGTCACCAAGCAGCGGCGGCACGTTCGTCTTCACGCCGCCGACGCCGAAGATGAAGAGATTGACGGCATAGGAGAGCAGCGACAGCCCGATGATGACCTGATAGGTGCGTGGACGCAGGATCAGCCAGACGCCGCAGGCTGTCATCACACCGATCGCAATGGACAAGATGAGTTCCATCAATCCCCCTTTGCCTTGTCGGCATCAAGCGCACGCAAGCGGTTGATACGGATCGACTGGTGCGCAAGCGCGACGAGGATCAGAACCGTGGATCCCACGACAAGCAGGAAAACGCCGAGATCGAAGAGCAGTGCGCTTGCCGCCGGAACCTTGCCGATCAACGGCACGTCGAGATACTGGAAATGCGAGGTGAGGAACGGATAGCCGAAGAACCAGGCGCCGATACCCGTCGCCGTTGCGATCAGAAGCCCGGCGCCCATCCACCGCAGCGGCAGGATGCGAATGCGATCCTCCGCCCAGCGCGTACCGCCGGCCAGATATTGCAGCAGGAAGGCGATCGAGAGCGTCAAGCCGGCCGAGAAGCCGCCCCCTGGCGCATCATGCCCCCGCATGAAGATATAGACCGACAGGGCGATCACGAAAGGGAACATCCACTGCATGATGACGGAGGGCACCAGCAGATAGTCGCGCACGGTATCGCCGGCTGAACGCTCCGGCCGTTCCTCGTCGAAACGGTTCTGGATTCGCTGCTGCTCCGGCATTTCCATGCTGTCGGGCGCCGGTCGGAAACGACGCAGCAGCGCATAGACCGTCAAGGCGACGACGCCGAGAACGGCGATTTCGCCCAGCGTATCAAAGCCTCGGAAATCCACGAGGATGACGTTGACGACGTTGCGCCCGCCACCCTTCGAATAGGCGTTTTCGAGGAAATAATTCGCGATGGCATCGGGCACGGGCATGGTCATGACGGCGTAGGAAATGAACATCATGCCGACGCCGCAGATGACGGCGAGTGCCAGATCGCGGAAGCGGCGGAAACGGGCGCGCAAATCGACCGTATCGTCGATCCCTTCCGTCCGCTTCGGCAGCCAGCGCAAGCCCAATAGGATGAGAACCGTCGTGACGATCTCAACGAGAAGCTGGGTAATGGCGAGATCCGGCGCCGACAGCCAGATGAATGTCATGCAGACAATCAACCCAACCCCGCCCAGCATCACCAAGGCGGCAAGCCGGTGATATTTTGCAAAGAAGGCGGTGCCAATCGCCAAGCAAATGCCGATAGCCCAGACCGCGGCGAAGACCGGATCGGCACCCAGAAAAGAAAAATGCTTCGCTTCGAAACCGGACAGGTAAAGCGGCAGCAGGCCGGCAGCAAACCCTGTCACGACGACCCAGCGAAGCTGCGGCTGGAGCTTGCGCGTGCCGATCCGCTTTTCGGCCGTTCTCGCCCAATGCCAGGAGACTTCGACCAGCACCCGCTCGAAAATTCGCTGCCCTTTCAGGCGGCGGAAGATGGGTGGGCCGTCGTCACATCGCGACAGATAATCCTTGAAGGCGAAATAGAATACCGTGCCGCCGACCAATGCGACGATGCTCATCACGAGCGGCAAATTGAAGCCATGCCAGAGCGAGAGGCTGTATTGCGGCGTATCGGCGTTGAGAACGCTGACCACAGCCGCATGCAGGAAAGGTGCCACCGAAAGCGCCGGAACGATGCCGACGACCAGACATACCACGACGAGCAGTTCGATCGGGAAACGCATCCAACGCGGCGGCTCGTGCGGCTTGGCGATCGGCAGATCGGTCGGCGCGGGGCCAAAGAACACCGTCTGAATGAAGCGCAGCGAATAGGCAACGCTGAAGGCGCTCGCCAGCGTCGCCACATAGGGAAGCATGCGATCGAGGATGGAATCGGCATGGGTCTCGATCGCTTCGGCGAAGAACATTTCCTTCGACAGAAAACCATTGAGTAGCGGAACGCCAGCCATGGCAGCACTCGCGACGATCGCAAGTGCCCCCGTGAACGGCATATAGCGGAATAGACCGCTCAAGCGGCGCATGTCACGTGTGCCGGTCTCGTGATCGATGATGCCGGCCGCCATGAACAGCGACGCCTTGAAGGTCGCATGGTTCAGCATGTGGAAGATGGCGGCAACCGTCGCTAGCGGACTGCCGAGGCTGAGCAAGGTGGTGATGAGGCCGAGATGACTGATCGTCGAATAAGCGAGCAGCCCTTTGAGATCCTGCTGAAACATTGCGAAATAGGCGCCGAGCAGCAGCGTGATGATACCGGCGGCCCCGACGATGTAGAACCACTCGTTAGTGCCGGCGAGAACAGGCCAGAAGCGTGCAAGCAGGAAGACGCCGGCCTTCACCAGCGTCGCCGAATGCAGATAGGCGGAGACGGGCGTCGGCGCCGCCATTGCGTTCGGAAGCCAGAAATGGAAGGGAAACTGCGCGCTCTTCGTCAGCGCGCCGAGCAGGATCAGTATCAGCGCAGGCAGATAGAGCGGATGGTTACGGATGATATCGCCCGATGCCAGGATCTTGTCCAGATCGTAGCTGCCGACGATATGGCCGAGCAGGATCAGCCCGATCAGCAGGCAGAACCCACCGATCCCCGTGATCGTCAGCGCCATGCGGGCGCCGTCGCGGGCGGCGGCGGTATTGTGCCAATAGCTGATCAGCAGGAAGGAGAAGATGCTGGTCAGCTCCCAGAAGATCGAGAGCAGAATGACATTGCCCGAAAGCACGATGCCAAGCATCGCCCCCATGAAGGCGAGCAGGAAAGAGAAGAAGCGAGGAACCGGGTCTTCTTCCGACATGTAGTAGCGGGCATAGACGATGACGAGAAAGCCGATGGCGGTGATGACAAGCGAAAACAGCCAGGCAAAACCATCCAGCCTGAGGCTGAAATCAAGCCCGAGCTGCGGCAGCCATTCTATGCTGTAGCGGGCAATGCCGCCGTCCTTGACGGCAGGATAGAAGCTTGCGGAAATCAAGAGCGCCAGAAATGTGACAGTCCCGGCGATCCAGGCCGGGCCACGCCGCGACTGTGTGCGCAAGAGGCATACGGAAAGAAGACTTCCGATAAACGGCAGGGCCAAAAGTGCTAGAATAAAAACAGGCTCGCCAGTTATCCCAAAACGTCATTCCTTCGCTTGGCCGGATCACGCCGGACTGCCACGACGGCAAAACCCCTAGAAATCCGGTGTATTATGTCCTATATGATAGATATCGCCCAATATGGGCAGCTTCGAACCCTGCGTCAAGGTAAGATGGCGATGATTTTGACACCAGCGCTCTGCCGGGCAGCCCGCGGCTTCCTCGATTGGACGCAGACGGATCTTGCCGACCGCTCCGGCGTATCGCGCAGTACGATCCGTGACTATGAAGGCAATCGTCATAGCCTGCATCGGGCGACTGAGGCGCAGTTGCGCCTGGCGCTCGAGGCCGGAGGAATCGCCTTCTTCCGGATCGAAGGACATGAGATCGGCATTTGTACGAAGGCCCTGGTCGCCGAAGCGCCAGCGCCGACGCATACGGAAAGCTGCGAGATCCTTTCCAGCGCCGGCGAAAGAAACCGGACGCCGCCTAAGCCGGAACAATAGTGCCGGATAGCGCTGGACGCGGCCGGCACAACTTCCGACCATAAAGTCGCTTATGCAAGCCGAAGCCTTTCGCCGGCGTTACCTCGCGCGTAGCCGATGGAAGTCCGCTCGCGGGAAGGTGAACGGAAAGGCCCTCAATTCAGCCATATTCCAACCGATTACCGCATCCGCGCCGTACCCCCAAGACGCCCGGAGAAACCCATGCCCAATACGACAGGGACCACAGCAGAAACATCCACCGCCCGCTACCGATCGTCGCAACGGCTCCTGCATTGGCTCATGGCCATCGTCATCATTTCAGCGCTCGTCATCGGCCTTTATTGTTCCTACCTCACCCCGGGCATACCCCTGCGTCGCGCCCTTCTCGACATACACAAGTCCCTCGGCATGACGGCGCTTTTTCTCATCGCCATCCGCCTGCCGCTCAGGCTTTCGCTGGGTGAACCTGCCTATCAACGGCCGCTTGGCGTCTTCAATCACTATGCCGCCCGCGGCGCGCATATCCTGCTTTACATCTTGATGATCCTGATGCCGCTTGCAGGCTACGCCACATCTGCTGCCGGCGGTCATGATCTGCCATGGTTCGGCCTCTTCCAATGGCCCAACCTGCTGCCACACGACAAGGGCCTGGAGCGAGCCGCCGCCGAGATCCACGAATATGGTGCCTATTGCCTGTATGCTATCGTCAGTCTGCATATCCTTGCAGCGCTCTGGCACCATTTCGTGCGCAAGGATGAGGTCCTGAAGAGAATGTTGTTCTGAATCGATCTTTGTGACGCAAGCAGCGCGCCGGCTTTGCAGTGGATGGCTCAGATCTTCGCCGTCCCCACCATATGCGGTTTTTATGCAGTTTCCGCAGCCTTCGGTTTGTCAGTGATGGCATTCCGACTGCTGATGCTCGCAAGACCCGCCAATCGCCTTAAAAGGCAGTTCTGCGCAGCAGCGACGGGGAACCGCCTGCAACATATTGTAATATTTTCTAACACGCCGCTATAATTCCTTCTGCTATGGACGGCCGAGGATATGATCTGCGAGATTTTCCTTCGAAAGTCATCGATCGCTGGTTGCTCTCGGCCCATCTTCCAGCCCTTTCAGGCAGCGTAAGGTTTACTCCGGCACGCGGATAACGGGCGAAGGATCAGGATCTACAAACATGGTTGCGCGCATGAGGACGGTTGAGCCTTCACATCATATTCTCGTCGTCGAAGACGATAACGAGATTGCAACCATGTTAGTCGAGCTGATCAAGGATCGTGGCTTGCGCGCTTCGCCCGTGCGAAGCGGCGCGGAGATGGACAGGATATTGCAAAGGCACCCGTTCGATCTCATCATTCTCGACGCCATGCTGCCCGGAGAAGATGGGTTCAGCGTCTGCCGGCGCCTGAGGTCGGCCGGAACGATCCCGATCCTGATGCTGACCGCGCTCACGGAGGATATCGACCGCATCATCGGCCTTGAGCTTGGAGCAGACGACTATGTCACCAAGCCGTTCAACCCGCGGGAACTCGTCGCCAGGATCAAAGCGCTTCTTCGCAGAGCTTCGTATGGTGCGGAGACATCGGAGCGGAAGCCGCTTACGAAGATGACCTTTTCAGGCTGGATGATCGACCCAAGAAGCAGGCGGATCGTGGACCCCGAGGGGGCCGAGGTGCTGATGACAACATCCGAATTCGATCTGCTGCTTGCCTTCTGTCACAATCCGAACCAGATCCTGACCCGTGAACAGCTGCTGTCAATGACACATGCGGGAACGGCAGGTCCGGTCGAGCGCAGCGTTGACGCGCAAATCAGCCGTCTTCGGCAAAAGATAGAACCAAATCTGAAGGAGCCGATCTTCATCAAGACCGTGCGGCTTGGGGGCTATCTTTTCGCCGCGAATGTCGAGTATCTGCCGTGAAGTGGCTATCCCGATCATCAGTCCGCACCCAAATCGCCATTCTCACCATTTTGCTTGCTACCATCGTCACGACCATAACGGCCGGCACCGAACCATTCGTTCGCGGCCGGTTCGACAAAGGTGTCGAAGTCGGACTTTTTGCAGGCCGCATCGAAACCATCGCAAAGGAGTTCGCGCTTTCGGCAGATGAAGCGCAAGGAGACGCCATCCTTTCAAGGTTCAGGGCGCAAGGCGTCAATGTCTGGAGGGCGACCGGTGAACAGACCGAAGGTTCGCCAATCACGACGCAGGATATAGCCGGCGCCGTGCGCCGGCTGCTCGATTACAATCTCTTTCTCGATCCTTACGGCTTCATGGGCTGGAACAATCCGAAGACTTTGACGGTCAAAGCCGGAGATGGCAGCCTGGTATTTGCCTTGCCAGAATTTTCCACGACACGATGGGTCCTCCCCGCCGTGGTCGGCAATCTTGTGCTGATCGTTGCCCCCGCAGCCATTCTGGCAATCCTGACCGCATGGCTGATCGGAAGACCAATCGTCAATCTGGCAAAGGCAGCCGAAGGTGTGCGCTCCGATGACGAGCTTGACGAACCTTTCGACGTTCGTGGCTCGGCCGAGCTGCGGAGCCTCGCAACGTCGCTCAACCTCATGCGCAAACGCATCCGCGAGCTGGTGGCTGGGCGCACCCGCATGCTGACATCCATTAGCCACGACCTGCGCACACCGTTGACGCGACTGAGAATGCGCACCGAGCGTTGCGAGCAAGCGGATTTGCGGCAACAAATGTTGAGAGACATCGATGTGCTTTCCGGCATGATCAACGAAAGCCTCGCTTATCTCGGCGGCGAGGTCGAGGCCTTGAAGAAAGTCGAGCTGTCCAGCCTTCTGCAAACCGTGACCGATGACTTTGCCGATACCGGCATCGAGGTCACTTTCGCCGGACCGCGGCGCTTGCCCTATATCTGCCGGCCGCGGGCGCTATCGAGAGCCATATCGAACCTGATCGACAATGCCTCCCGCCATGCCGGCCGCATCGATCTCACGCTTGCCGAGGACGAAGACGGTTCGGTCGTCATCACGGTTGCCGATGATGGCCCCGGCATTGCCGACGACTTGAAGCCGAAGGTCCTGGAGCCCTTCTTCAAGGCCGACAAGGCGCGTTCGCCGAGCGGGAATGGCGGTGGTTTCGGCCTCGGGCTTTCCATTGCACATGGAATCATCACCATCGGCCATCGAGGCAGTTTTGAATTGCGCGACAGCAAGCCGAGCGGCTTGGCCGTGGTGATACGCCTGCCTGCCAATTCCGGCATCGGCAATGCCGCAACATTTTCATAAAAATCCGAACACAACCCAACAAGGGCAAACTTTACAAGGAGATCGCAAAAACACTCCAGGAGCTCTCCATGAAGTCCCTTCCCGCATGCCTTGCATTGGCGGCCATTTCCCTTGCTGCAGCAGGCTGCGCCACTTCCGAACCCATGGTCTATCAAGGCCTCGCATCAGCGGCGCAATTGAGACCTGATCCGAGCGACAGTTCCGGCCGGGCACCGTTCAGCTACAAGGTGGTCGTGAACTGGAACCATTATGACAAGATCATCGTCGAGCCTGTCTCCATCTATAGAGGCAAGGACAGCCAGTTCGCAAACATGCCCGAAGAGGACAAGCAGAACCTCGCGCGCTATATGCATGACAAGTTCAGCAGTGTACTTGCCCAACGCTATTCGATGACCGCCATTCCTGGCCCTAGCACGCTGCGTCTGCGCTTGACGCTTGCCGGTGCGGAGGCGACCAATACCGTGCTTGGCCCAGCCTCGCATCTCGATATCGCCGGCGGCGTCTACAATACCGTCCAGGCGGCGCGCGGAAAACAGGGATCGATGACCGGCTCGGCGACCTATGCGGTCGAGATCTTTGATTCGACATCCAACCGCCTGTTGCTTGCCTATGTCTCCAAGCAATATCCGGGCGCGCTCAATCTTGGAGCGTCGTTCGGAAATCTGAAGGCCTCCTATGTTGCAATAGACAAGGGCGCTGCAGATCTTCTGACCCGAACGAGGTAGACGGATGCAGGGTCGCAGGATGTGTATGATCCAATGAGATAGGAGCGAAAGGCAATGCATCTGCACTGCCTTTCGCCCGTCATAGACGTCCTCAGCCGCGGTCGTGAACCACGCCGACGATCTCGCCGGAACGCGAAACGCTCACCAGCAAGTCGTCTCCGTCTCTCCATGCTCGAACCAGATAGCGTGGTCCGACGTCTTGCACATCCTTGACCCGATATCCCCGACGCACTAGGAGACGAATGACATTTCCATTCTCCGTCGCTTCAGGTTAACGGCAGCAAGGATCAACCGGCCATCAGGTCCGGTTGCGGTTCGCCGATCTCCACCGCATGACCGTCAGGATCATAGAAGCGGAATACGCGCTGCCCCCATTCCTGCCTTTCGATGGGATGAATGAGATTGACATGCGGCGCTATCGCCTCGAAGGCAGCATCCACGTCCTCATGTTCGAAATAGAGAAGGATGTTTCGCCGCCCATAGGGTTAGGATGCTTCGCTGCTTTCCCTCCAGACCGTTTGCTCCAGCGATTTTCCATCATGAATCGCAAAGCCGGTTTCAAACAGCACGAAGCTGCCAAAGTCATTCAAAACCCTGAGGCCCAACAGCTCACAGTAGAACGCCTTCGAACGCTCGATATCGCTGACGAAGGGAATTGGATTTACGAAACGCATCGCCAGGACCTGCTCGATTAGGGGAAACGAAGCAAACGAAAAACAACCTTCAAACTGCTTCACTATATCTGAGAACCGGATGCTGGTATCTGGCAAATGATTTCCATCTCGTCTCGCAATCGGAGGCCGCCCGTGGCAGAAACCGCACGAACCATGATCGTCATGGATTCGGGAGAATCCCGCTTTCAGTTGCGCGCCGGCGCATTGATCCGCCACGGCGATCATATCCTAATTCACCGCGCACTCACGGACAACTTCTGGTCTTTGCCCGGCGGCCGGGTGGAGTTTCATGAGGCAGGCGCCGAGACACTTGCCCGTGAAATCGAAGAGGAAATCGGCTGCAAGGCGACCATCGGACCTTTACGCTTCATCATCGAAAATTTCTTCGAATTTGCCGGACGACGTGTTCACGAAGTTAGCGTCTATTACGAGGCGGAGTTGCTGCAGCCATTTCCGTTTCACGAAACGGAAATCGTCCATCGGGTCAAGGACGGCAGTGCCGACCTCGAATTTCGCTGGGCACCTTCCACACTGGCCGGGCTCGACCCGTTCGACCTGGTGCCAACTCCCATTCGCAACCTCATCGTCACCAATCCCGCTGGCATTCAGCATTTCGTGCGGCGCGACGCAGCCTGAGTCTCCCGCCGTCTGCATCAATTGCAACAGCAAGGAAATAGCTTCATAAAAGCTCCGGCATGTTTGCCGAGTTTCCGATAGGCTCGAATCGTCAGGTCGTCATCCAATGTCGCGCATCACCATTTTGGGAAATGCAGGCGGTGGGAAATCCACCCTCGCCCGCAAATTGAGCGAGCGCCACGCGATTCCCCATTTCGAGATCGACAGGCTGCTTTGGCAGGAAGGCTGGATTCCCACACCGATCGAGACTTATGCCGAGCAGCATGAACGGATCCTATCGGGTGAGAATTGGGTCATCGATGGCCTGGGGCACAAGAATTCGATCCCGGCACGGATAGATCGCGCGACCGAGATCATCCTCATCGATATGCCGCTCTGGATGCATTTCTGGCTCGCGGCCGAGCGGCAGATCGCCTGGCAGTCGGGCACGATCGAAAACGCGCCCGGCGGACTTTCGGCCATGCCACCGACGCGAGATCTGTTCCGGACCATATGGGAAATCGAGCAAGACTGGATGCCCGACATTCGCCGCCTGTGCACGGAAGCGCAAAATGCCGGCAAGGCGCTGACACGGATAGGCAGTGTCGATGAGCTGGATGCGCTTACGAAGGAATTGGGGTGAACTGCGGCCTTGATGACTATTCAGATAAGCGGCAGTCGCGAGAACGACGACCGTAAAACCATTCCAAAAGATCAGCGATCTTTGAGATTATCTTCTTTGCTTTGATAACGATGGGCTTTTAGCCTTGGTTAACCATAAGAGCCATTTGCAGGCTCGGACACGGCAGGCGATGGCATTGCGGTCCGAAAACAAAGACGAGCTTCGAAGAGGAAACCTCATTGCCCCGCCATACCACGCCGACTGGCTCCGATGCATCGCTTCCAACGCTTGATCTCCAGCGCCTCTATGCTTCGCCGGCAGAACATCAGGCCTTTATCGCAGAGCTTCGCACGGTGCTCTACGATCACGGCTTCTTCTATCTGACGGGGCACGGCGTCGATCCCAAGCTGATTGCCGATGTGGTCGCAACGGCCAAGCGTTTCTTCGCGCTGCCCATGGAAGAAAAGCTCAAGATCGAGATGGTCAAGTCACCGCACTTCCGCGGCTACAATCGTGCCGGTCAGGAGCGTACCCGCGGCGAACAGGATTGGCGCGAGCAGCTCGACATCAACACCGAAAGTACACCCTTCGAGATCGGTCCGGACACGCCGGCTTGGCGGCGCCTCCAGGGACCGAACCAGTGGCCGGAGGCGTTGCCGGAACTCAAGCCTCTGCTGCTTGCCTATCAGGCCGAGGTGACGCACATCGGCATCGACGTGCTGAAGGCGATCGCCGCAGCTCTCGGCCAGCAAGAAAACGTCTTCGCCGATATTTATGAGCCGCAGGCCTCGCAGCTTCTGAAGATCATCCGCTATCCCGGCCGCGACGTCGCTGAAACGGATCAGGGCGTCGGCGCTCACAAGGATGGCGGCTTCGTCACCGTGCTGCTCCAGGACACCACGCCCGGCCTGCGCGTGCGCACGGAAGACGGCGTCTGGATCGACGCACCGCCGGTGCCGGGCACCTTCGTCATCAATACCGGCGAGTTGCTTGAGCTTGCGACGAACGGCTTCGTGCGCGCCGACGTGCATGACGTCATCGCACCGCCTGCCGGCGTCGAACGTTTCTCCGTCGCCTTCTTCCTCGGTTCCCGACCGGATGCGACGATCCCCGTCATCGAGTTGCCGGAAGAGCTGAAACGATCGGAGCGCGGCATCTCGGTCGACCCCTTGAACCCGATCTTCCGCGAAGTTGGTCAGAACCAGCTGAAGAGCCGCTTGCGTTCCCACCCGGATGTCGCTCGCGCCCACTATGCCGATCTCCTGGCATCGGAACAGCTGAAGTAAGACTGGTCGATGGCCTATGCTTGGACAGGCTGGCTCATATTCACCACCCTATCCGTTGGAGCGATCACGGAACGCCTGTGGGTGATCGCTAGCACCGTGACGTCGCGAGCAAGCCCGCGGATATGCTCCATGATGTCGCGCTCCGTCGCCTCATCCAACGCCGAACTTGCCTCATCGAGAAAGAGGATGGCTGGATCGCCGTAAAGAGCGCGCGCAATCGCGATGCGTTGACGCTCGCCTCCGGAAAGCTTCAGTCCGCGCTCGCCGACCGTGGTTTCGAAACCTTCTGGTAAAGCATCGATGAAGTCGAGGATCGCCGCCTTCTCCGCCACTAGGCGCAGCCGCCCTTCATCTCTCGGTCGGCCAAGCAGAATGTTCTCCGCAAGGCTTTCGTTGAGCAGAATGGCGTCCTGCGGGACGACGGCAACCGCCGAGTACCAGTCGGCGCGATCGATCGAGGTAAGGTCGATGCCGTCGATGAGGATGTGGCCGGAATCCGGTTCGATCGATTTCAGCGCCAGCTTGAAGATTGTGGATTTGCCGGAACCGGTTTCGCCGACGAGAAATGTCATCCCGCCACGCTCCGCCTCAAAACTGACATCTGCCACGCCGCGGCCGTTCCCATAGGCATGGCCAACCCTGTCAAACACCAGCCGCCCATCGCGCGTTGCAAAGGCCCTGGCCTGCGACACCTGGCGTTCTTCCGGCGCCTGCCACATACCTGCCATTGGCGCCAGCGTCGCTCGCGAGCGTGCAAGGTCGTCGATCGTATGTGCCATCATGTCGAATGGCATGTTGAGTTGAAGCAACAAGGTATTGAACAGGACGATATCGCCGACCGTCACCTCGCCGGCGTTATAACGTGGCAGTAGCAATAGGAAGGTCACTGCGAACTGCACCGAAAGCCCCAGTCCGAGTACTGCGATATAGCCGACGCGCTGCAGGACGTAGCCACGCCAGGCGTCCCTAACCTCCGCCGCCTTGGCCGTAAAACGCCGCTTCATCCAGTCATGGCTGCCGAAGTAACGAAGCGTCTCCATCGCGTTCATCGCATTTCCGACGAAGCGCGCGTTTTCCTGGCCAGCCTCTATCGCTTTATCCAGAAAGACGCGCGCACGGCGAACGGAGATCAAAGTGAGCGCAATCGTCGTTGCACCATAAGCTGCGACGATCAGGGTTACTTGCATATCGATGAGTGCGCCGAGCGTCAAAAGCGTGAGCAGAATTTGCATAAGACCGGGGATGAAAACGATGAGCCCGAGCTGAACAAGCATTGTCAAAGCACTGCTGCCACCCGCACTCGCGGTCTAGATTTCGCTCGGATTGTGCTCGATGAAGAAGGCAGCCGTCTTTTTTAAGATGCGCTCGAAGAAGCGCGTTCTCGCAATGAAGCCCAGGTTCTGGGAACTCATCAGCGAAAGATATTGAACCATGTGCTGGAGAGCGGAAGACGCCCCCAGCAACAGAGCATAGACCAGCAAGCCCTGCAGCACGCCCCAAATAGCGCCATCTCGCGGTAAGCGGTCGATAAATCGGGAAAAGACATAGGGAGCGGCTACACTGCTGACGCCGGAGAGCAGTACAACGACCGCGCAGATCACCAGCATCCTGTGATCAGATTTCCAATAGGCGTGCAGGATCTCGTTGATCGGCTCAAGAATTCTGGGTTTTTCAGCCATCAAAAACAACCTGACCTCTGGGCGATGAGGCTTGCTCTACGCCGACATATGGCGCAGCAGATTCGGCGAAGGGAGAAGCCTTAGGAATCGCAGGCACAACCTATAAGCGACAAAAATCTATACTTCAATACTCATGAATAATAATATATCAGCGATCGCAATCACCTAGGACGTGACTACAAAAAGAGCCGCTCCGGCAGAAGGAGCGGCCCAAACGCAATGATGATCTTTCTTTACCGGGAACTGCGGATACGAACCCGGGAATCCGTCTCGCCCGCAATCGACGTGCCTGCCCTAGTGCTGACTATCCGGCACGACGACACGCATGCCGTCGATGACGCTGCTTGCGAGAATCTGACAGCTCAAGCGGCTGTTCGGCGCCGGCTCCATCACGAATTCGATCATCGTCGCCTCTTCTTCGGAAGGCGGCGGCAGAAGATCGAGATGAGGTTGCTCGATGTAGCAATGACAGGTACCGCAGGCCAAGGCGCCGCCGCATTGTGCCACGATGCCATCGATGCCGCTCCTGACGGCCACAGCCATCAGAGTTTCACCCTCCTGTGCCTTAACACGCGTCTCACGGCCAGCGGAATCGATGAACACGATTTCACACATTGCATTCTCCATATTTTCGGTAAGCCCGTTCACGCGGCAATAAGACGAACATCCAGACGTTGCGGACCGCGCACCGAGAGCCCGCGCTTGTAGGCGGGACTATCATCCAGCAGTTCTATCGCGCGGGTGCGTCGCAGGAGCGTCGAGAAAATGATCTCCATGTCCAGCCGCGCGAGATGATTGCCGAGACAGAAATGCGCGCCGCCGCCGAAGGCCAGATGGCGGTTAGGGGTGCGCTCGACATTGAAAACATCGGGTGAGTCAAATTGCTCCGGATCACGATTGGCCGCGCCATAGAGCAGGCCGATCTTCGTGCCCTTAGGCAGCGGCGTGCCGGCAATCGTCTTTTCTTCCGTCAGGTAGCGATGAAAGAATGGCAGCGGTGACTCGAAGCGGAACATTTCCTGGATGGCAGTCGGCATCACGGCCTGGGTTTCCCGCAGTTTGCTCAGAGCATCGGGATATTGCATCAAAGCATGCATGCCGCTACCCAGCACATCGATGGTCGAGCCATGTCCGGCCATGAGGATCAGCATGCAGGTGGACACGAGTTCGTCTTCGGTCAGCTCGCCGGCAACATGCGCCTCGGTCAGCCGACAGAGAAGATCGTCGCGCGGATTGCGTACACGCTCGGCGATGAGTTCCTTGAGGAGTTCGTAGAATTCCGTCGTCGCGCGTTCGGCGATCGCCTTGCGCTCGGCGCTGCGATCGACATCGAAATACTGCACGACCTCTTCCGACCACTTGCGCAGCTGCCCGGCATATTCCTCGGGCACGCCCAACACGGAGCCGATGATGTGCCCGGGAACCTGCGAGGCGAGATCTTCCACGAAATCGATCGTACCTGCCTGCAGGAGACGGTCGAGCAGGCGGTCGACGAAATCCTGTATCATGCCGCGCTGTCGCGCAACGAGTGCCGGGGTAAATTCACGGAACACTTTGCGGCGCAGCCGGTCATGGATTTCACCATCGGAATCCAGAAGGCTGAATTGCACGAAGCGCGAATGGTTCGGCATGTCGTGCCAATTCTGCCGAACCTTCTGCTCTTGTATCTCCTCCGGGGAAAGAAAGAATTCGAGCGAGCGCACGAGCGTCTTGTCAGCGGCGGCAACGGCCACATCCTGATAGCGCGACAGCAGCCATATGTCGAAATGCTCGTAATAGACGGGACCGGGAGTGGCGCGCAGCTCACGGTAGGCGGCATAGGGATCGTCAGTGAACGCTTGGCTGAGCGGATCGAATGCTGGGGTTGCCGTCGGCATGATCAGGACCTTTGTCCATTCTGGTTTATCACCGTAGAATACAGCGGCAGAGCATGAAAAGACATGGATGCCAACCGCAGCCATATGGATAAAACTCTCATTACCCAATAGGGTTAGGTCGCCATGACCGATAAAGCGACTTCACCAGCAACCCTCCCCCTTGACGACGTCTTCTTTCAGACTCCGGGCAAGTTGTCCCGCGCCTTTCCCTACACGCTTCTCGCCGCCGGACGCCGGATCTGCACGCCAGCGGAAATGCCGATAGCCCACCGCTTCAACCATCACACTTTGATCCTTACTCTCAGCGGAAAAGGCCTGTTGCAGGTCAACGGAGTCTCCAGCCAGCTGCATGAAGGGACGATCGCTTGGCTGGACTCCTCAATGTTGTATTCGCATCGCTGCGAGCCACGCCATGCGCACTGGTCCTATCTATGGGTGGGCTTCGTCGGATACGGGCTCGATACCCTGTTTGACAGCCTTGGCGTGGTCGCCAATCCGGTTTTCGACATGAAGGCTGTGCACAATCTACAAGGCATGTTCGAGGGAATCCTCGGTGAAGTGGAAGGAAGAGGCTTCTTTGCAGAGAGCCAGTGCTTCGCCTTGCTCGCCCAGTTGATCTCTTCATTGGTATCGGGGCGGGCCTACAATAGTGACGTTGGCGGCGCCGTTCAGCGCCTGCAGCGGGTCATGGAGACGGTTCGAGCCGATCTGTCACGCGCCTGGACGGTTGCAGAGCTCGCGCCCGCCGCCAATCTGAGCCAAGCCCAACTGTTCCGACGCTTCCGTCAGAGAACGGGAACGACGCCTATCGACTGGCTGCGGCACGAGCGCGTAAACGCCGCCAAGCGGTTGCTGGTGATAACGGATGAGCAGATCGGCAAGATCGCCGCCAGATGCGGCTACCCCGATCCATTCCACTTTGCCCGTGACTTCAAGAAGCTGGTGGGCGTCACGCCGAGCGAGTTTAGACGGCAGGGCGAAAACGACAGACCACGCCGATCCTGAGGCGATTGAGTGCCTCTCAGCTTACGCTTGAAGAGGTATTTCATGACTGAACCATCTCGATTGGCTTGGGACATATGACGCGATAGAAGTCTGTCGTGCATGCCAGATTATTCGAAATGCATGCCGCGCTTTAGCTGGGGATTAAGAAGTGACGACCGAACAAAGCGTCCTGCGCATTTCCATCATCGTGACATTCGTTCTGGCCATCGCCGGTATCGTCTTCGGCATTCTCTCCGGCTCCTATGCGATCGTCTTTGATGGCGTCTACGCGCTTACCGATGCGAGCATGACGATCGTGGCGCTGATCGTTTCCAATCTGATCATATCCTCCGCGACGAACACGACACCCACCGGCAAATTCGCCAAGCATTTCACCATGGGCTTCTGGCACCTCGAGCCAATGGTGCTTGGCCTCAATGGCGTCCTCCTGGCGGGAGCCGCGGTCTATGCCCTGATCAACGCCATCGGCAGCATCATGGCCGGCGGCCGTCATCTCTCTTTCGATCAAGCCATCATCTACGCGGTGCTGACCATGATCATCGCCTTCCTGATGGCGGCCTATGGCAACCGCGCGAACAAGACGCTCAGATCCAATTTCATCGCACTGGACGCCAAGGCCTGGATCATGACCGGCAGCCTCAGCGGCGCATTGCTCCTCGCCTTCATCTTCGGCTTTTTCATCCAGGGAACGAAGCTGCAGTGGATGTCGCCTTATGTCGATCCGGTCGCTCTGGCTCTCGTCTGCCTCATCGTCATTCCCATGCCGATCGGAACGATCAAGCAGGCATTCGCCGACATCCTGCTCGTGACACCTGCGGATCTTCGGGAGCATGTCGATCGCGTCGCGACCGACATAGTTCGACGCTACAATTTCTTATCCTACCGCTCCTATGTCGCGCGGGTCGGCCGCGGCAAGCAGATCGAACTCTACTTCATCGTTCCACCGGATGGACCGGCGAAGAAGCTGGAGGAATGGGACCATATCCGCGACGAAATCGGTGAAGCGATCGGCGACGAAGGGCCGGACCGCTGGCTGACGATCGCTTTTACGACGGATCCGGAATGGGCGGATTGAGCAGCCGCTACCCCCGCCAATCCTTGAACACTTCGGCGAGAAAATCGACGAAACTGCGCACCTTTCGATCCGACGTAGCGCGTCTTGGAAAGAGTGCGTTGAGCTCGATATCATCGGCTCGCTGCCATTGCGGGAGAACCGCTTCGAGTTCGCCGCGCGCAAAGTGCTGCGCGGCCAGTTGAGGCGATACCAGCGCTATGCCTGCACCGGCAACGGCCTGGCGGATGATGGTGGTTACCTCGTTCGACATCAGGATCGGCTTGACGATGACCTCGGCCACATTGCTGGCTTCGTCGAGCAAGCGCACCGTCGCCAAAGATGTGCCGGCGCCCATCATCATCACGGCATGCTCTCTAAGATCCTGTGGACGTTCCGGTCGGCCGAACCTGTCGAGATAGGCGGGGCTTGCGGCTAGGTGGGCGCGAGACCGACCGAGCGTGCGCACAGAATAGCCGGAATCGGAGAGCGGTCCCGTTCGCAGTGCCACGTCGAAGCCGTGCTCGATGAGGTCGAGGGGATAATTGTCGTAAGTCAGGGCCAGCTGCACCTTTTGATAGTTCTGCCGAAACTCGCCCAGTCTTGGCTCCACGACACTCAGGCCGAGCGTATAGGGCATGAGGACGCGCAGCATACCCTGCGGCTCGATGCGCACCGCGCGTGCTGTCTGGTCCGCCTCCTCCAGGATCTCCTCCGCCCTGATGCAACGCTCGTAATAGTCGCGCCCGGCATCCGTGACCGATACACGCCGGGTCGTGCGATACAACAATTGAACGCCGAGATCGTCCTCGAGCTGTTTTACGCGGCGGCTAAGGCTCGTCAAAGGCAGCCGCAGTTGTGTCGCGGCGGCGGTGAAACTGCCGCGTTCCGCAACGCGCAGAAAAATCCGAATGCTCTCGAGGTCCCTGGACATATTCTACCGTTTTCAGCAACAATATATCCTGAATTTACGCCATTATCCTTATTCGTCCATACCGTTATGGCTGGGCGCATGACCGTGGCACCTCTCAACTCAGCACGACTATTCAGCTCCTTGGCACATGAGCTTGCGTTGCCACCGTGATTGACGCGACCGGCAGTGGGTTTCGCGCTACGAACGACCGCAGCGTCGCTCGTAGCACTCTACATCGCCTTCCTGCTCAATCTCGACGATCCGAAATGGGCGCCGATGACGGTCTGGATCGTTGCTCAATCCAACCGCGGCATGAGCCTTTCAAAAGGCCAATACAGAATTTTGGGCACGATCATCGGGGCCGTTGCCGCGGTGGCCATGGTCGCGCTTTTCATGCAGGCGCCGGAGCTGTTCATTCTGTCGCTCGCTCTATGGCTGGGACTGTGCACGGCGCTCGCCACAGGCTTGCGCAATTTTCGCGCCTACGGTGCCGTGTTGGCAGGATACACCGCGGCTATCGTCGCATTCGATTCCATCGGTTCGCCGCTGGAGGTCTTCGACATTGCGGTGGCACGGGTAATCTACATCGCCCTGGGGATCATGACGGAAGCGGTTTTCACCACCGTCTTCGCGCCTGGCACGCCGCTGCAGGAGACCCAGAACCGCCTGACAACATATCTCCGCCAGGTCTCCGATCTCTGCGCGCGCGCATTGCGCGGCCAGAGCAACACTTCGGGTTTCCAAGGGCTACTGACGGGCGCGTTGGAGCTGGATGCCGCTGCGGAATATGCCGCCGCAAGCTCCCGTTCCGTACGCAGCCGTTTGGGCCATCTACGCGGCGCCGCAGTCGCAATGCTGACCCAGATGGCGATCGCCCAGTCTCTGCGCGAGCATCTCGCGGAGCGACCGGATCTCGATGAACCTCTCGTCGAGAAAGCAGCTATGGCACTCGACGCTATCGGCTCGGCATCACCGGTCGCTCCCAATATCATTGCCGCATTGCGGGCAGATGTTCGGACTGCACTCTCCGAAACTACTGTTGACTCCGATCATGCGATCCCGCCTCGGCTTCTGATCCTGGATCACCTCGACAGGCTGCTTGAAGCCGCCCATGGCGCACTCACGCGCCAGGCCCTGTTTTCGGACGAGAAAGCCCCCTCCTCAAGGCTAAGGCTCTCCTTCCACGTCGATCATCGCGACGCAGTTCAAAACGGTATTCGCACCTTCGTCGCCATCGTCATCGGATCCTGGTTCTGGATCGCAACCGCCTGGCCATCCGGCCCGAGCTTCATTGTCATTCTCGGTGTCATCTGCACCCTGTTTGCCACACGGCCCAATCCGGTAGTCGGCGGAATGGGTTTCCTCAAAGGCGGGCTCGTCGCGGTAATTGCGGCAGCGATCTGCAATTTCGCCATCCTGCCGATGCTGTCGGACTTTACTGAACTGGCCATGGTCATCGGCATCATCATGTTTGCAACCGGGCTTGCCATGCGCAACGTCCGCACTGCCGCCCTGGCAACGAGCTTTGCCTTCCTGTTTCTAGATCTGGTCGGCCCAGATAATACCGGCCGCGCCGATGCGGCTTCTTTCATGAACGGCACCCTAGCGCTGATCCTTGGTGTGGGAGCGGGCGTACTCGTCTTCACGCTGCTCTTTCCATCCGACCTGCCGGCAAAGCGGCAGCGCCTGCAACGCGCCACGCTGCGCGATCTGACGGATATCGGCCGGTCTCCGGCCCATTGGACGAGAGAGCATTGGCTGAGCAGGACGGCCGACCGCCTGGCGGGCCAGGCGGCGGCGAATGCCGGCATTCCCGAGAAACAGGCGGAAGACGACCTAAGGGGAATGCTTGCCGCGCTTGCGATCGGCGAGGCTGCGATCACGCTCGCCGAACTGGCAAGAGAGCACCCTCATCTTGCCAAACCACTGAACGTCGTGCTGCGTCAGCTCGGCCGCGGCGATCCGGCTCGTCTTGCAAAAGTCTCGCGCGCGGCCGCCCAACATCTTTCCTACTGGATCAGCAAGCCCGACATCTCGACCCGCCACACGCTGATCCGTGCTGCGACCCAGCTCGACACGATCGCCTCGGCGGCATTGAACCACGTCGATTACCTTCGCCAAAAGCGAACCGCCTGAAAGCGTCAGGCACTCTCGGTATCCGCTGCCGGGAGCGCCCCAGCCGATATCCGCTTGCGCCGTGCCGAGCCGAGCACAACGCTCTGCACGCGGCGCGTAAGCGGCTTCTCGATACCTCTGAAGAGCGCCAGGGCAAGCAGGGCAGCAGCGAGCGTCGAGAAGCCAGCGAACAAACCAAGCGGCAGAGCCCCTCCGATCACTTTCGCCCAAATGGCTCGCATGGGTCGCAGGATAAAGGGATGGGCGAGGTAGAGGCTATAGGAGGCATCTCCCAAAGCGACACTCCAGAGTACAGGTCTCTTATGAGGCAAAACAGGACCGATTGCGGCCGCAAGAACGAACAGAGCCGCAGGCAAACCGCTTCGCAGGAATTGCGGCAAGGCCGCATCGTTCCAAAGCGTGGAGACATGAACGAAGCCAAGAAGCCCTATGGCCACGAGCCCGAACGCAATACCCTTGCCGATCCTCACGCCGCTGCGGAAAATCAGAGCGACATAGACGCCAAACAGGAACTCCAGAATGATCGGGCTCGTCCAGAATGCTATCTGGACATGGCTGGCGTCAACGAGATTTCCGACGAGCGCCATGCCGACCATGAGCACCGACAGCCAGATGACCCCCACCCTTATCGGCAAAAGGAGCGCCAGTGCGAAGAACACATAGAACAGCATCTCGTAATTCAGAGTCCAGCCAAGCGCGAGCACCGGCCTGATCTCCCCCACGCCACGCCCAGACGGAATGAAGAAATAGGAGGCGAGAACATGGGATATGGAGCCGACGGGAACGACGAGCAGCGAGGGTGCCGCGAGCGCGCCAAGCAGCATGATACTCGTCAAAAGCCAATAAAGGGGGACGACACGAGCGCAACGCCGTAAAAAAAAATGCAGCGGAGCGCCGCCCTTGCCGAACTCCGATGCCGCAGTGTGGGTCATGATGAAGCCGGAAAGAACGAAGAAGATGTCGACGCCGAAACCGAGATTCCAGGCAGAGCCATCGACCGCTGCACGTCCTGTCGCTGCTGCAAGGATCTCTGTTTCGTGCAGAGCATGGGCGATGACCACGGAAGAGGCTGCGAGCGCGCGCAGCACCTGAAGGTTCAAGAGCATATGATCGGATTTGCCGGCGTTGCCGCCCGCATCTCGTCCCTCAGGTATTTCCTTATGAAACCTCACCGGAAAGCTCAGCGAATATTGCCCTGGATCTCCATTTGGTATCCGCGACAATATAACAACTCGTCGCCGCATGCATAAATCGGCAACCCTGCTTTAGATTATAGTTATTCTTCAGTTAATATTTCAGACATTAGGCAGGATAAGCCGTCGCCAGGATGATATGTGCCTGAATTTTAGCAGCAACTTCGCCGCTACCGTGTCTGGCTTCGATTGCGGCGGCGACATAGTCGGTCGCAGCCTCCAGCTTCTCCGCTTCTCTGGCTTCGATTTCGTTACGAAGCAGAGTTCCCTGACAATAAGCGACGGCCGGAAGACGCGGCGAAGATGCCCGGCTTTGCTCGGCCCTCGTTTCAATCACAATTTCGGAGAAACCAGCGTTCTCGAGATCGCCGCGAATCCGATCCACATCGTGATAGCCATGCGGAGTGCGCGCCAGAAAGCGTGGCGGATCGTTGGGAAAAATCCGGGCAAGCGCGTTCGTGACATCATCCGCGAATATGTTCTCTTCGATGCGGTCCCAGACGTTGAAGAGGAAATGTCCACCGGGCTTCAGAACGCGCTTTGCCTCGCGATAGGCCGAGATACGGTCCGGAAAAAACATGGCGCCGAACTGGCAAAAGACGAGATCGAAGGATGCATTTTCGAAGGGCAACGACTGGGCATCCGCCTGCTGCCATGTGATGCGGCTGTCGGGAGCCTGCCGCGAGGCGGCGTAATCGAGCATCGGCTGGTTGAGGTCGGTGACGACGTAGTTTGCACCGGGGGATAATTTCGGCGCCAATGCGCGGGTGACAACGCCGGTGCCTGCAGCGATTTCCAACACTGCGTCGGGCCGCAAGGACGCTGCTCGCTCGGCTATATCTGCCGCGTAAGGCTCGAAAATCAACGGCACCATATGGCGGTCGTAATTTTCCGGAATCGAGCCAGCGAATAGCTTGTCTGCCTCCAACATCGCATCACCCGCTGCGCGCCTGAGAAAGCCCGATACTAGCATATCGCAGCAGACGCGTCATTCAGGTTCTGAAGAGACCCAATCGCGCGGAACCGGTCTATTCAGCCCGCGTCACCGCGCGCAAGCACGTCCAGAAGCTGGCTGGTGTTGTCGATGGAGAATTGCACGCGCTCGCCCGGCCAGACGGATTCCGAATAGGAAATCGGCGTGCCCTTGAGATCGACGTCCACCTTTCTCGACACAGCCACCGGCTGAGACATGGACTGGCAGAGCTGTTTCGCCTCTTCGCTTGTCGGCAGACGGACGACGATATCCGTGCGCAGGCGGATATAGTCGGGGATACCGTATTCGGCCAGAATGACGGTGACGCTTCGCCCGCTGCGCCGCGCCTCGTCGAAACCTGGAAAACGGCGCACCGGATAGTAAGCATGCGAATAGTTGATCGGCTCCTCGTCGGCAAAGCCGCGGCGGACAATATGATAAACCGGCTCACCAAGTGGAAGCCGCAAAGCCTCTGCGATCAATTCCGAAGCCGGGACAACCTCCTCATGAATGGCCTGACCGAGCGGTTCTCTGCCTTGATCGAGCAGGTTCTGGGAAAAGCGCGTGCGTTCGGACAGGCGATAATCGAGTCGACTATCCCTGACGAAGGTTCCGCGCCCCTGCTCGACCAGCACGAGCCCCCGGCTTTCGAGACGGGAAATGGCGCGCCGTATGGTGTGCCGTCCGACGCCGAAACGTTCCATCAGGTCGGATTCCGTCGGAAGCTGCGCCTTTGGTGACAGGCGACCGGTCAGGATATCCTCCGCAATATCGCTCTCGACCTGTTGCCATTGCCCGTGCAGCAATTTCTTCTCCATGCCTGCCTTCCGAATTCAACCATGTCATTCGAATGTCATATATCGGCTACAGCATCGATTTTCAATCTGTGCCCGATATCGGAAATCCAACAAACAGCAGCCAAAGTCAATTTTGCCCTCGAGCTTTAGCTCTTAGCCACGCTTTCCTTCATATGGGTGTCACTCGCCATCGTTAGGTAAATATCCGAATGTTTTATTAATCATTCGGATATTGAGGATAAGATGGTAAGACTTGATCGTCGTCAATTTATCGCGGGCACGACCGCAGTCATCGGCACATCGATCGCTTTGACCGGCAAGGCCCGGTCCGCCGACGCGGCTATCGAGATTTCGAGCACCTGGGGTTCCGACAAGCCGTTCCAGAAGGTTGTCGACGCTTTCAATGCCAAGCAGCTCGGCATAACCGTTACCAACCGTTTCGACGGCGACTACGAGGCCGTGACCGCCAAGGCGGTCGCGAGCGTCGCCGCTGGCCGTCCGCCGGCCATGATGATCACCGGCTGGAAGTTCGGCTATTTCGCCAAGCGCACGCTCGGCGCCCGCGACCTTCGCGAGATCAATTCCGCAAAGGCAGAGGCAATCCTCGCCAATTTCCGCCCGTCGGTCCTACCACTGGTCACCATCGACGGCGCCGTCATCGGTCTTCCCTGGGCGATGTCAACGCCGATAACCTATATCAACAGCGACATGTGGAAGGCTGCCGGCCTCGATCCCAATCTACCGGAAACACCGGATACCAAGTGGCTCTACGAAAGCGCCCGCAAGCTTGATGCGGCCCTGAAAGGCAAGCATCCGACCTATCGCTCGCCGATCTCCCTCTCCAACAACGAATGGACGAGCCAGTCCTTCATCCAGAATGCCGGCGGCTTCATCATCGATCCCGACGGCAAGTTAGCCCTAAACAGCGCGGAAGCCATCGCCGGCATGACCGAATATTGCGCCCCGGCCCATGAAGGGCTTTGGCTGCCCGTCAGCGACAAGGAGCAGACGGCCGCGTTCCAGTCCGGCGCACTTGCGATTTGCACGACCAGCTCGACCGCCGCCGTCACCTTCCCCTTCGGTGCGGCAAAGGCTGTCACGGCCAAATTCCCGGGGCTTCCGGGACATCAGCGCAAGATGAACAGCGGCGGCAATTTCCTTGCCATTTACACGCGCAACAAGGAACAGGCGGAGGCCGCTCTAGCCTTCCTCGAATTCTGCGCATCGAAGGAAGGCCAGACGCTTTGGTCTCAGACCGGCTACCTCAACACGTCGACGCACGACATTCCGCTCATCAACGAGTTCATGAAGCCGGCGGCGGCTCAGCTCGGCGATGGCCTGACCGCAGAGACGATCTGGCCCGGCAAGCGCGGCCTCGAAGGACAGGCCGTGTGGCGCAAGTGGGTCTCGCGTATGCTGCTCAAGGAAACGACGGTTGCCGACGGTATCAAGGGCGCTCATGACGAGCTTGCTGGGCTGATTTCGGCATAGGTTCGCATCATGCCATTTCGTCTTCGATCGCTGGCCCCCTACCTCTTCGTGGGGCCAGCCGTTTTTTCCGTGGCGATATTCCTCTATGGCCCGCTGATAGCGTCGATGTTGTTATCGGTGGTCGACTGGAATCTGCTGTCGGCAGACATCCGCTTTGTCGGCGTCGATAACTACGCGTCCATCTTCGACAATCCAGATTTCCGCATGGCGGCCTGGAATACGCTGCTTTACTGTGTCGTCCTCATCCCGGCCGAGATCGTCATCCCACTGATCTTCGCGCTCATGCTGCATTCGGTGCGCAAGAATCCGCTGCAAGGGCTTTATCGTGGCAGCCTGTTCCTGCCGACGATTGTCGCCTATTCGGTGGCAGGCGTTGCCTGGTCCTGGCTTTTCAATCCGGTCAACGGTCTCTTCAACGAGGTGCTCGGCCATTTCGGCGTTTCGCCATCGCGCTGGCATACGGATCCGAACCTTGCGCTCCTCTGTGTCAGCCTCGTCACCTTCTGGAAGACCTTCGGCCTCAACATGCTTTTGTGGCTGGCAGCGCTCGCGAACCTGCCGCATCAGCTGCGTGAGGCGTCTGAGCTCGACGGTGCAGGTTCGACGCGGCATTTCTTCGACATAAGCCTGCCGCTGATGACGCCGACGGCCTTTTTCATCAGTGTCACGACCTTCTTCCATGTGCTTGACGACATTGTCGGCGTCATCGATGTGCTGACCCATGGCGGACCGGCGGGCAGAAGCTCGAGCCTTCTCTATTTCCTGTGGCAGCAGGGTCTGTTGTTCTTCCAGTTCGGGCCGGCAAGCGCCGTTGCCGTCATCATCATCGTTCTCGTGCTCGCCATCACCTGGCTCCAGTTCCGTGTCAGCGAGAAGCGGGTGCACTACAGATGAGCGATATCGGTCACAAGCTTCACAGATTGCTGCTCCATGTCGTGCTCATGGCAATCTGCATCGTCACCGTGTTTCCGCTCGTCTGGATGGTGACGGCGGCCTTCACGCCAAACGACATGATCATGGCGAGAGCCGTGCGTTTCTGGCCGGAAAATCCGACGCTTTCGAATTTCGCCATCGCCGCAAGCCGTCATCCGATCTGGATGTGGCTTTGGAATTCCATGCTGACCGCCACCCTGATCACCGCCGGAAAGCTCGCTCTCTCCGTGCCTGCCGGCTTTGCCTTCGGGCGACTCGAATTCAAGGGGAGGCAGCCGCTGTTCTGGTTCGTTATCGCCACCATGTCCTTTCCAAACGTGCTGGCGATCATTCCGACCTATATCGCCGTGGTGAAGCTCCAGGCCTTCAACACCTATGGCGCGATGATCATCCCATCGATCCCCTATATCGGCTTCTATGTCTTCTACATGCGGCAGGCTTTCCGGTCGCTTCCCGCTTCGATATTCGAGGCGGCACGCATGGATGGAAGCGGATTGTGGCGGCAATTCATCGAGATCGGCATCCCCAATGTCATTCCAGCAATATCCGCCCTTTCGGTGATTTCCTTCATGGGGGCCTGGAACATCTATCTCTGGGGTCAGCTCGTACTCGATGATGCCTCCAAGAAGACGCTGACGACGGGTATTGCCGCCTTCGCCGATTTGGAGGGCGCCGAGCGGGCCTGGGGACCACTGATGGCAACAAGCCTGTTGTCGATCGTCCCCGTTCTCTTGATCTTCCTGCTGGCGCAGCGTTTCATCGTCGATGCGCTGGCACCAGGCATTGATGACAGATAGGCGGATGCATGCCCCGCGTAATCGTAATCGGATCGGTAAACCACGATCGCATATGGCAGCTGGATGCACCGCTGGTTCCGGGCGGACGCATACAATTTTCGTCCCGGACGACCCGCCTCGGCGGCGGCGCCTTTTATACCGGCCTGCAATTGCTGGAATTGGGAGCGGACGTCGCGATCGTTTCGAGGCTGATGCAGGACGAACAAGGGCAAACCGCATTGCGATCCCTTTCCTCGAGCGGCTTCCATACCGAATACATCATGATGGCACCCGGAAAGACGGCACCGCTGGAAATTTTCCTTGAGCCGAGTGGAGAGCGGACGATCCTCGCACCGACCGGGCGATCTCAGCCGCTGACGGCAGCCGGTAAATTGTCGGGTGCAGGCGTCTATATCAACGCGCTCGCGCTCGACGAAAGCCTCGTCGAACAGATCAGCGCGCAGCCGCTCGTCCTCTCGCAATTTCCGCTGCGGCCGGCAACGCCGCGACCGGCAGACTATGTCATCTCCTCGCGCGACGATATTCCGGATGATCTCAATATCGCCTGGCAGAGGGCCGGCCAAATCGCCGGTTCGCGCCTGAAGATGCTCGTGCTCACCGACGGCACGCGCCCGATTACGCTGTTTGACGGCTTGCAGGCGCTAGAAGTCGAACCGGCTACAAAGGTCGACACGACCGATACCATTGGTGCCGGCGACCGTTTCGCCGGTTCTTTTCTATTCGCCTTGCTGCAGGGGCAGGCACCGGCGGCCGCTGCACGGGAAGCAAGCCGCATCACGGCGGAATGGCTGCGCCGGCGCAGCGCCTAGGGAATTCGCGGCACCCCGAAAATCTCTTCGAGCAAGGCAAAATGCCATAGACAATTCATTCGAATGACTATAGTAATCATTCGAATATTTTGGAGCCCCATTCCCCGAACAAATCCTGATGCCCGAGGAAAAGATGATGACTGAGGAGAAGACTGGTAACCCGGTCAACGCATCCTATACGCATGCGCAGGCACTGGACATTCTCGCCGCAAGCCGCCCGGCGCACATCAAGGCTGCGGCCGAAAAGGTGCTCGACACCCTCGGCGAGGTCGATGTCGTCGTGAATCGTACCGGTCTTGCCATGCTGCCGCTGATCGATACCGTTCGCAGCACCGCCTTCCATCTCGGCGAAGTTCTGGTGTCCGAAGCGTATATCCGCGTGCCGGATCGCGCCGTGGAAGGCTATGGCGCCGTGGTCGGCCGGGATCTCGAACACGCCATGGGAATGGCTGTGATCGATGCCGCGATCGCTGCCAATCATCAGGCCGCTCTCATCCTTGAGCTCCTGAATGCCGAACGACGCCATCAGGAAGAGGAAGACCGGCAGCTCCTGCAAAAAGTCGAGGCGACCCGCGTGCAGATGGAGACATTCTGACCATGGCCAACAATCTCCTGCCCACCCTCGACGATACCCGCACCAACGCCACCTTCGAAGAACTCATGTGGGCGCTGAGCCGACCCGGTCAGCCGCGTGAACTACCCACTGAAGGCTTCTGGCCGCTTGCCGAAAGCCTGCTCGATCGCGAATGCAGCTTCCATGTGACAAGCGATCCGTTGCTGGACTTAAAGATGACCGCAACCGGTGCGAGACGAATGCCGCTTGCCGATGCGGATTATGTCTTTACTGCTATCGGCTCCTCCGAAGCTGTCGAAGCCTTGTCGACATTGCGCATCGGCAGCCTACTGTATCCCGATGACGCCGCAACGCTGTTTGCCCCCGCGCAATTTGGCTCCGGACAGCGACTGCGTCTCACCGGCCCCGGCATCAAGGACAGCGTGACGATCGAGATCGACGGTATCGATCCCGCCTTCTGGCACATGCGTGCCAAAGCAATCCGTTACCCGCTCGGCTGGGATCTCTATCTCGTCGACGGCAAACGCATGCTTGGTGTTCCGCGTTCCACGACAATCGAGGTGCTCTGATGGCCTATGTAGCAACCCGCGGCGGCGAATACGCCATCGAACAGGCGGAACGGCTTTTCCGCGCCGATCTCGGCCCGATCACGCGCGAGCGCGTCGAGGCGGTTCGAAACGGCCTTCCCTATCTCATCGACCGGCTGATGGGCGAAGCCTCGCTTTATGAGCCAGACCTTGCGGCGCTGGCGCTCGCCCAGGCCGGCGGCGATCTCTGCGAAGCGATCCTGCTGCTACGCGCCTACCGCACGACGCAGCCGCGCATCGCCGTCGCCGAACCCGTCAATCAGCCGGATCTTCTGACGGTACGCCGCATCTCAGCCGCCTTCAAGGATATTCCAGGCGGCCAGATATTGGGGCCGACGCTGGACTACTCCCACCGCCTGCTTCAGGTCGACGTGTTGCAGGGCAATGATTATGTCCCGGAACCGGTGATCCCGGCTGCCAAGCCGGCGCCGGCGACGCAACCGTCGCTCACCAGCTGGCAGAAAGCGCAAGGGCTTATTCCGGACCATCCGGTCGAAACCGTCGCGCCTGAGGAAATCCCCGATCTGACGCGCGAGCCGCTGCTGTTCCCGGCAGCGCGCGCCCACAAACTCCAGAGCTTGGCCCGCGCCGACACCGGCGGCACGCTGGCGCTCGGCTATGCCACCATGCGCGGCTACAGCGCTGTGCATCCGACCGTCAACGAGCTGCGTCTGACCTATGCGCCAGTTCGCCTGCGCCATCCCTCGGGTACAATCTTCAGCGCCGGCCGCGTTCGTGTGAGCCAGACCGAAGTCATTTCCAAGGCGAAGGAATTGCAGCTGGGCTTTTCGGCGACCTTTGGCTGGAACGAGGTAAAGGTGATCGCGGCGGCAACGCTCGACCTTGCCTCCAACCAGCCCGACCCGCACCCGGCTGCCAATGAGGAATTCGTACTCTATCACACCGAGCCGGTCGAAAGCTCCGGCTTCTGCATTCACTTCAAGCTTCCGCATTACGTCACGTTCCAATCGACCCTCGACGCGCTGCGCCGCGTCAAGACGGACAAGGACGCTGCCGCCGCAAAACCAGCCGTGACAGAAAAGCTCGCCCCGCAACAGGAGGAGGCTGCGCTATGAAACTTCAGGAATTGACCAAGCCCTGGATGGCCTTCAATTACGGTTTCCTCGATGAATCCGCCAAGCGCGAAATGCGCCGCCGCATCCTGAAGGCGATTGCCGTTCCCGGCTACCAGGTGCCCTATGCGAGCCGCGAAGTGCCGATCGCCCGCGGCTGGGGAACCGGCGGACTGCAGGTGACGCTGACGCTGCTCAAGCCCACATCCGTCGTCAAAGTTATCGACCAGGGATCAGACGATTCAGTGAATGCGAGCAGCATCCGCAAGTTCGTGGCGCGGGTCGGTGGTGCCGTCGAGACGGAAGACACGATGGCCGCAACCATCATCCAGTCCCGCCACCGCATTCCGGAGGAAAAGCTGCGCGAGGATCAGGTCCTGGTGCTGCAGGTTCCGAACCCGGAACCACTGCGCCCCGTTCAGCCGGATATGTCCGTCGCCCGCGAAATGCATGGCGATGCCGATTATGGGCAGCTGTGGCTGGTGCTCTACGAACAGCTCGTCAAATCGGGACGGATCATGCAAGGGTCCAGCTATCCAAGCATGGTCAACGGCCGGCATGTGATGACGCCATCGCCGATCCCGCGCTGGGACGTGCCCAAGCTCAATCAGGCCGACCACCTGACAATCCTGTCCGCCGGCCGGGAGAAGCGCATTTTCGCCGTGCCGCCCTATACGCGCGTCGAGCCGCTCGTTTTCGATGACGTGCCGTACCGCGTCGAAGATCACCAGGACAAGACTTGCTACCGCAGCAATGTCACCGGCTTCTTCATGAACGAGCTTCCGCAGGAAGACGGTTCCTCGCAATACGAACTGTCCGACAGCCATTTCGGCGTGAAGCATATCCGCAAATCCGAAGCGGAAGCGGTCGAGATCGGCGAGACCTGGTACAAGAATGGAAGGATGGACTGATGGCCGCGCTTGACCCCACTCAAACGGCAGAGCTGACCCGCCAGCCGCCGCGGCTGATGCTGGCCGAGCCTATCCTGACCATGCGCGGCATTGCGCGCAGCTATGGCGACGTCACCGCGCTCGGCGGCGTCGATGTGACTGTTTATCCGGGCGAAGTGCTCGGCATTGTCGGCGAATCCGGCTCCGGCAAGTCGACGCTTCTGAGGATGATGAACCTTGAGGATACGCCCGACACAGGCACCTATAATCTTGCTCTTCCCGGGCACGAGAGCCGCGACCTCTTTACGCTCGACCGCTTCGAGCGGCGAATGCTGCGGGCGCATCACATCGGCATCGTCTATCAGAACCCGCATCTCGGCTTGCTGATGAACCACACGAGCAGCGGCAACGTCGCCGAACGCCTGCTGATTTCAGGCAATCGCAATTTTGCCGAGCTGCGCGAACGGGCGCGCCAATCGCTCGACGCGTCGGAATTTCCGATCGAGCGCATGGATGCCCGACCGAACGAGCTTTCCGGCGGCATGCAGCAGCGCGTACAGCTCGCCAAGGCAATCGCGCTCGAGCCGGCCGTCCTGCTGCTCGACGAGCCGACGACCGGCCTCGACGTCAGCGTTCAGGCGCTGGTCCTCGATACGCTGAAGCGGTTGCAGCGCGAGCGTTCGATCACCATGGTTCTGGTCTCGCACGATCTCGGCGTCATACGCACGATGGCAGACCGGGTTATGGTCATGCGACGCGGCAAGGTTGTGGAACAGGGTCTGGCCGACCAGATCTTTCAGGATCCGCAGCACGCCTATACGCAGCAGCTCGTTCACGCCAAGCTTTGAGGAAACGCGCGAGATGAACATTCAGGTTTCCGCCCGGCAAACCACCCCCCCGGTGCTGCGCGTCCAGGGCCTTTCGAAGCAATTCGAAATGCACCATCTCAAGCGCACGCTGTTTGCCTTCGAGAATATCGATTTCGACCTTCACACAGGCGAATTCATTCTGCTGAAGGGCGAGAACGGCGCTGGCAAATCGACGTTGCTGCGCACGCTCTATCGCTCCTACCTGCCGCGGGCCGGCCACGTCTATTATCACACGCAGGAAGGGATCATAGATCTCGCGACAGCCGCCGATGTCGACATTGCCGTGCTGCGCCGCCGGGAAATCGGCTTCGTCACGCAGTTCCTCAATGCTCGCCCGCGCGTTGCCGCCGAAGAGATCGTGGCCGAGCCGCTGAGGCTTGCCGGCACGTCGCATTCCGAAGCCTTGGCCGAGGCGCGGCGTTGGCTCGATGCTTTCGGCGTCAAGAAGCAGCTCTGGTCGGCTTATCCTTCGACCTTCTCCGGTGGCGAGCAGCAGAAGGTCAATCTGGCTCGCGCGCTCATCCTGCCGCAGCGTCTGCTGCTGCTCGACGAGCCAACCGCATCGCTCGATCATGCCGCCCGCAAGGCGCTGGTCGAAAGATTGGCGCAGCTCAAAACGTCCGGCGTTGCAATGATCGGTGTCTTTCATCATCCCGAGGATGTAAGGGCATTGATCGACCGGGAACTTCATCTGGAAGCCATCAAGATCGAGGACGAGCAAGACGATGTGGCTGAGTAATTTCGAAATTATATTGCAGGATCGCGTGATCGAGCGCGGTGCCATCAGGATCGAAGATGGGCTGATCGCTGAAATCAGCGAGCGGCCTGTCGACGGGGCTGAAATAGACGGCCACGGCCGGTTTCTATTGCCCGGTTTTGTTGACATGCATGGCGATATGATCGAAAAATGTGTGGAGCCGCGCGTCAATGTCCGCATGCCGCTCGAACTCGGCGTTTACGACCTCGACAAGATGCTCGCTGCCAACGGCGTGACGACAGCCTATGCTGCGGTCGCCTTCACACCGGCAACTTACGGCCATATCCGCTCCATCGAGCATACCCACGCCATGATCGAAAAGCTTGCATCGATGCGCGAAGAGCTTTTGATCGACCACCGCGTCCATGGCCGCTTCGAGGTGACCTTCCTGCCTGCGCTGAGAGAGGCAAAGACCCTGATCGACGCCGGCGCATTGCACCTGATTTCGCTGATGGATCACACGCCGGGCCAGGGACAATATCGCGATATCGAGCTGCATATCGCCAACACGGCAAAGGCCAAGAAGATCAGCGAGGCACAGGCAGCAGAACTCGTGAAACAGCGCATGGCGGCCCGCTCCGAGCATGGCGACAGCATGGACATCATCAACGGCTTGGCGGAACTGGCGCGCGAACATGGCGTCGTCCTTGCATCTCATGATGACGACACCATCGAGAAGGCAGTGCTGCTACACAGCCTCGGCGCGGCAATCAGCGAGTTTCCGATCAATATTGCGACGGCCACCGAAGCAAGGCGGCTGGGATTGGCGACGGCCATGGGCGCGCCGAATGCGCTGCGCGGCCTTTCCTATTCCGGCAATCTTTCCGCGCGGGAAGCCTATGAAGCCGGCGTGCTCGATATCCTTGCGAGCGACTATCACCCATCGGCCATTCTGCCGGCCGTGATCGCGCTCGCGGAAGTCGGCAAGGGCGGCCTTCCTGCCTCCGCTGCGCTGGCAAGCGCCAATCCGGCAAGGGCGCTGGGCCTGAATGATCGCGGCCGCATCGCCGAAGGATTGCGCGCCGATCTGGTCATCGCAGAACGCGGCCGGATACCGCGGGTGCACGGCACGATCCGCGGCGGCAAGATGATCTGGTCGGACGGAACCATCAAGAGCTTTTAAGCCATAAGGCAAGACCAGTGGGCAATCCGCCCTGGTATATAGCATCCGGTCATCGCCTAAGGGCATTGCAGTGACGTGAAGTCGCTGCCACATAACCCCTTCTCCCCGATGGAGAGAAGGAACGAGTGGTGCCTACCCATTGGCGGAAGGGTATTCCCTCCCGCCAATCTGCGTGGCTTACATCGCTTTCTCCGGATGCGGCGAGCCTTCATAGGCGCCCCAGATCGATTGATCGAAATTGATCGTGGCGCCGGTCATCAGGCCGGATTCCTCCGATGACAGGAAGGCGACGGCGCGTGCGACCTCGGCCGGATCGACCAGACGGCCGAACGGCTGTTCGGCGGCCGCCTTTGCCAGCCAGTCTTCGGCGGCACCGTGATATTCGCGCTGGATGCGATCCTCGCCATCGCTCGACATCCAGCCGATATTGAGCGCGTTGACCCTGATGCGGTTCCTGAGCAACCCGAAGGCCGTATTTCGGGTCAGCGTATCGAGCGCGCCTTTGGAAGAGCAATAGGCGCTGATGAAAGGCTGCCCGGCCATCGCCGACATCGAGGAGATATTGACGATCGTGCCTTCGATGCCGTTGGCGATCATGTTCTTGATCGCGTCCTGCATCAGGAAGAACGGGGCACGCACGTTGACGGCGAACATCCGATCGAACAGATCCGGATCAGTGTCGAGAATGGTGCCGCGATCGGTGATGGCGGCGACATTGACGAGCGCATCGATGCGGCCGAATTTTTCCACGGCGGTCGCGATGACCTTGCGGCAATCGTCCACCTTACCGAGATCGGCTGAAACGAAAGCGACCGGTATTTTATAGCGGTCATTTATCTCACGCGCCTTGGCCTCGCCCTTGGCGGTGCTGCGCCCACAGATCGTCAGGCCGGCGGCGCCGCGTTCGGCAAACAGCCGGGCAACTTCCGCGCCTAAGCCTTGCGTGCCGCCGGTCACGACGGCGAATTTTCCATCCAGTCGGCTCATACGATCTCAAGCCTCCCTGCGTGCGGCATGGGCGGCGATGAGTTCGGCAAATCGCTTCGCATCCGTCCCGGCATTGATCGCCTCCGCCATGATCTGCGCCGGGGTTTTCGGCGCGAGGCCCCCGACCGGCGGATCGCTGTCGAGATTGGTCGGGAAGGCATAGCCCTCAGCCGTCGATGCGATCACGTTCGCAGCTTCTGCGCGGCTCAGCGCACCGGCATCGAGAGCGGCGACCAGCGCCGGATAGACTGCGACAGACATGCGGCTGCGGTTGACGCTCTCCATCGCCCGCCCGAAGGCCGAGGACACCTGCAGGAGGTTGGCCATGCGGTAGATGTCTTTTGAGACATTGTCGCCGGCCCCATGCATGACTGCCGGATTGAAGAAGACGGCATCGCCCTTCTTCAGCGGTAATTGCACGTGACGGTCGGCGAAATAGGCCTGAAATTCCGGCCGGCCGAAGGCGATATAGCCTTCGAAGAAGGTCTGCGAATAGGGTAGGAACAGCGTCGGCCCGCTTTCGAGCGGCATATCGCAATGCGCGACCGCGCCCTGCAGCGTCAACAGCGGCGAAACGGCATGGATGTGGCCCGGATAGGCCTGCATCTGCTGCGGCGACATGAAGCCGAGGTGATAGTCGCGGTGCGGCTTCTGCGCAGTGCCGCCCGGATTGACCCGGTTCATCTGTGCGGTCATCTGATAGCCGACGCCGAGCCAGGCCTCCGACACCATGGCGACCGCCGTCGAGGCGTAATAGCGAGCAAAATTCTCCGGGTCCGCCAGGCAATGCTTTTCCAGTGCGTTCCAGATGCGGTCGTTGGCGCCGGGTTTGGCAAAATGATCGCCGGCGCCCTTGCCCTTCTCTTTCTCCTCGCGGACGATGGCTTCGAATACGGTGGTTGCGCGATCGACAACCGCCGTATCCCGCATGGCGTTCTTGATGACGACGACGCCTGGGCCTGAGGTAAAGGCTTCCACCCACTCGGCCATCAGGGCGCGACGTTCGTCTTCATCCTCGGCGGCGCTGCGAACCTTGTCGCCATCATAGATGAGGATGTTTTTCTCGATCCCCGCCGCCAATGGCCAGTCGGCCGGATCGGCGGTCTTTTCCACCAGGCCTTTGAAAGTATCGAAATTGCCGCAATCGGCCGAAAGCCAGACCTTCCGGCTGCGCCGGCTGGCGAGCGTCTGAGCGTCCATGGTGTTCTCCTCCCAAAATGACGTTGGACTATGAGGTTGATCGTAGTCCCGCACCGGCCTATGAGAAAGACGGGAAACACCTCAAAAACACCTCAGAAAGAGTGACCGTGAAATCGCGCTTTCCCTTGAAAGATATTGCGCTACAGGCTGGGCTCAGCCTCGCGACCGTCGATCGTGTCATGCATGAACGCGAGGGCGTCCGTGCTGTGACCCGCACGCGGGTTGCAGCCGCGATTGCCGAGCTGGAGCGGCAATATGTGCAATCGGGCTTGGCAGGGCGGCGGCTCGTCATCGATGTCGTCATGGATACGCCGCAGCGCTTCTCGTCGGCCGTCCGCGAGGCCTTTGAGGCGGAATTGCCCGGCATGCGGCCCGCATCATTTTTCGCGCGCTTTCATGTGGCCGAGACGATGAGCGAGGCCGAGCTTTTATCCATCCTGCGTGCCATACGCCGGCGCGGCAGCCACGGCGTGGTGCTCAAGGCCGCGTCGACGCAGGCCATTGCCGATTTCGCTGCCCAACTCATGGCAGCAAGGATCCCGGTTGTTACGCTGGTGACCGACCTGCCTGAAAATTCCCGTATCGGCTACGTCGGCATGGACAATCGTATGGCAGGAGCGACCGCCGCCTATCTGCTCGGCCGCATGGCCGGCGAACGAGCGGGCAAAGTGTTGGTAACGCTCTCGAGCAGCCTTTTTGCCGGCGAGGACGAGCGTGAGCGCGGATTTCGCGATACTCTTGCGGAGCGATTCCCCCATCTTTCGGTCGTCCGAATTTCCGGAGGGTTCGGCGTCGACCGCACGACGGAACTGCTCGTCCGCGATGCGTTGGAACGCGAGCCGGACATCCGCGCGGTCTACTCCGCTGGCGGTGGCAATCGTGCCATCCTGAAAGCCTTTACCGAGGCCCGGCGCGAATGCACGGTCTTTGCAGCCCACGATCTCGATCAAGATAATATCGGGCTGCTCGCCGCCGGCGAGATCACTTTCGTCATTCACCACGATCTGCGCCATGACGCTCGTAGCGCCTGTCAGCTCATGCTCGCCTATCACCGGATGCTGCCGGCAGATTTTCAGGTAGCACCGTCGAGGGTCGCGATCGCAACGCCGTTCGAACCGCCGCATTGATCGAAAACCGCAGGCGTGCGCAGAAAGAGGGCGCGCGGAAAGACCGCTATTCGATCGCCGTGATCTCCAGCTCCTCCTTGCCAAGGGTCAGGATATCGCCAACCGTCTTTCCCATCAGCAATCTTGCGACCGGCGAGACGTAGGAAATCGATCCCGCCTTGGGATCGGCCTCGTCCTCCCCGACGATGCGATATTTTTGCACGCGGCCATCCTCACGGCTGTAGGTGACCGTGCTTCCGAAAACGACGACCTCGGACGAGGCCGGCGCCGGCATGACTTCGGCGGTTCGGACCCTTTCCGCGAAATAGCGCGCATCGCGCAATGGAATAGCTGCCTGCCGCCGGCGTTCGTTTATATCCTCGATCGCGCTTGCTGCTTCATAGGCTTTGCGCGCGTCCTGAAGCTGCAATTCCAGAGCCTTCAGTCCCGCCTCGGTGACGTGGTTCGGATGCGGAGAAATCGGCCGGTCGGGCAACACGGTTTCGGCGGCCGTTTCAGCGCTTTCTTCCTTCATGAACGCAGTGCTCAATTTCAAACTCCATTGCGAAGCGCTAAACCTTGAAATCCCGTCGGGATCTTTTTCCATGAACAATTTCGATGACCTGTCTTTAACCACAGGAAGCAAATCGACCCCGTACTATAGACCAGATGGCAATGCTGGAGGAATAGAACAGCCGATAGAAAGCCCAGATCACCGAAGAGGCCGGATTCCCGCCAGCGGACATCGCCAACATGTTCGTTGCAACGATCTCTAAAACGACTAGTCTTCAAGCCAGCTAACAACGGCGGATACAAAGTTCCATGTCGCGGGGACTTTGAAACGGCACTCAACTTTAGAGAGATCGATGATCAGCCTCGGTGTTTTGACGACTTATATATTGGTGGTGCTTGGTCTGATGGTCATTCCAGGACCTGCCACGTTACTCACGCTCGCCAGGGCAGTCAGTGGCGGCAAGCGCGTGGGATTGGCAACGGGCGTTGGAATAGCCGCCGGCGATCTCTTCCATACGATGATGGCGACCTTCGGATTGTCGGCATTGCTGGCCACATCCGCGCTGGCCTTCGAGATCGTCAAATATGCCGGCGTCATCTATCTGATCTATCTGGGTTTCAAGGCTTTTATCGAGAAAAGCGGCAGCATCGATCTGCCGACTGCGCAGGCTATTACCCCCATGCGCGCATTCCGGCAGGGTTTCTTCACGGAGATACTCAACCCGAAGACTGCGCTTTTCTTCCTGGCCTTCCTGCCGCAGTTCATCCATCCGGAAAGCGGATCCGTCATTGCGCAATTCGCGCTTCTGGGAGCCATTTTCGTGACGCTCAGCATCGGCGTGACCTCGCTTCTGGCGGTCGGTGCCGGCTCGATTGGTGGCTGGCTGCGGCGCAACCGCACCATCGGCCGATGGCAGGGAAAGGTCATCGGCACAATCTATATGGCATTGGGCCTGAGGCTCGCGCTGCAACAGCAGTGACCGCCCTTACGGCGACAACCGGAAGATCAAAGCTGCTGCCGCTTGACGACTGACAAGTTCATCTCCGAGCGGATGCGGAAGCCCATCGCTTCGTAGAGACCGATGGCCGGCGTGTTTGTGGTATAAGCATGCAGATAGGCAGTCTCGCCGCGGGCCGCGATTTCACCAGCCACGAAACGGAAGAGCAAGGTGCCGAGGCCGCGCCCCTGAAAATCGGGATGAGTGCAGAGGCCGCTCAGCTCCGCAAATCCTGTCTGGCGCATGCGCTGACCTGCCATGGCGACAAGGCGCCCATCGATCTTCACGCCCCAGAAGGAGCCGAGGCTTTGGGCCTGCAAGGTGAAGGGGCCAGGCTTCGTCAGCGTAGCAAGCGCTAGCATATCCGTAGCATCGGCCTCCGTCAGCGGCACGACCCGACTGTCCGAGACTCGCTCGGAAGGGCGCTCCGCCATCATCTGCACGAGCCTGGCACTGGAAAGGGTCACCAACCCTTCAGGAACGATGATTGGCTCCGCCTCGACGATCGCCATGACCTCCTCTCCCGAAGGCAGCCTCGCCAGGGCCTCGAGACTTTCGGGCGAATTGTCCGCGGACGCCGCAAAGGGCACGATGGACGGTGGATAGCGGCGGGCAAGCGCATTGCCCTCCGCTAGTGATGCATGGGCAGTTTCAAGAGCACTCCAAATCGGACGATCGAGAATATGGCTCATCATTGCTGCTCCTTGCCGAGGGTGCCGCGTCGCCTGAGCGGAGCTTCCGCAAGTCCGTCCTCGATCGCGGCGAGTTGTTGCAATAGCGGCCCTGAAAGGTCACCGCAGAGCTCTCGGACCGCCTGTTCTATGCGCGGCCAGACGAATTTTTTCGAATAGTCGACGAGCTCCTGCCCCCTGGAAGTCAGCGAGATCAGACGGCGGCGCTGGTCTTCGATCGAGGCCTGCATGTCGACATAGCCCAATTCCAGAAGCTGCGAGACGGTGCGTGTCGCGCCCGGCTGAGTGATGCCGACGGCCTGGGCAAGTTCGCCGATCGTCAGCGGCCCGGCGCGATCGATGGCGGCGAGAAATGGATACTGGGCGGACTGTAAAGAGACGCCCAGCTCCTCCATGATCTGCTGCGTATCGGCCTGCAGACGCTCGCCGATCCGGCGAAACCGGCTGCCAAGACAGAGGAACCCCATCGCCCTCACAATATCTTCAGTCAAATCGACCCCCATTCCTCCATTTACATAAATTGTTATATAACGCGTTATTCAATTGCAATCAAGCCCGCTGGCGGTCACTTAGAGGATACGGATATACGATCTCAATGATTGTACTCATCGAGCAGTCCCGGCCTTTACACATCGCTGCCATTCGAAGGTGGACTAACGCTAAGGTCGTATACTGTTTGAATCTGGAACGCGCGACATAACCCTTCAAGGGAGAGGAATAGCTGACGCGCTCCTCCGTCCATGAGCTAGCCGCTGCGATGCTTTCGATGTTCCCACGCGAACGGAATTATTCAGCAACCAATTAACATGTTGAAATAATTCTGAAATACTCGCTGTGTGACGAGAGATTTAACTTCACGTTAAGTTCAGTTTATGCGCATATTATTTATTTAGAAATTTACATATTAACTGAATAATAATAAACGCCTTAACTTTCCGACTCATATTAGCTAACCATTACGCAAGCGGAGGTAATGGTTGTGCAAGATATTGGTACAGACTCTCAAAGATATTCAGGAAGAGCTTACTCAACCACGAATGGCGTTCAAAAACCCGGCTACAACGGGTCGGACGCTACTGGTGCGCATCTTGTTTCCGAAGAGCAGATCTTAAATCAGGAGAGCCAAATGCAGCCGGCAGACGCGCCCGAACATGGAGCCGCCATTCCTGCGCAAGACTATCCGCCCGCGCTTCCAAGCGTGTTGATCGGCGGGTTGCCCATCACTGTCGTCAATCGACGCAATGCTGCTTCCTTCATGATCGATGTCGCGCGCAGACGCCGCCGCGACAGCCGGCCCTATTATTTTACGTCAGCCAATGGCGAGGTCGTCGCACGCGTTCATGCCGATGCCAATATCGCCAAACTCTTCCAGCAGGCGGATCAGATCCTGGCCGACGGTCAACCCCTCGTGATGGCTTCACGCTTACTCTGCAGGGTGCAGCTTCCCGAGCGCGTGGCAACAACGGATCTCTTTCACGATGTCGCCAAACTGGCCGAAAGGGAAGGCATAAGCTTCTATCTCCTGGGAGCGACCGAGACGGCAAACCGTGAAGCCGTCGCCGCCGTGCAAACTCGCTATCCCGGCTTGCGCATCGTGGGCCATTGCCACGGCTACCTTGCCGGAGAAGCCCTGGAACGGAAGCTTGACGAGATCAACACACTCGCCCCCGACATATTGTGGATCGGCCTTGGCGTGCCGCGCGAGCAGATTTTCGTGCATGATTTTGCTGCGCGACTTGCCAATGTCGGCATCATCAAGACATCAGGCGGCCTCTTCGACCATCTGGCGGAGAGAACGAAGAGGGCGCCCATCTGGATCCAGAGAGCCGGTTTCGAATGGTTCTGGCGGATGCTGATGGAACCTCGCCGCCTGTTCTGGCGCTACCTGACGACCAACCCCTACGCCATCTATGCGATCCTGAGGTATTCGAAATGATGAATAGGCGATATTCCGAACTGCCGACGAGCGAAACGGACACAGACATAGCCATTGTCGGCGGCGGGCTTTCCGGCACGCTAGCAGCCTGCCTGCTCGGCCGAGCGGGATATCGGGTGACACTCATCGATCGTAATCGCGTCTTTCCCCAGGAATTCCGCGTTGAAAGAATAGCCGGCGAGGCGATCGAAAAACTTCAGCGACTTCAGCTATTTGCACCTCTGTCGACTGCCGCCGTACCCTTCGATGAAATCGTCAACATGCACAAGGGGCGCGTGGTGGACCGGACATACGGCCAGCACTATGGATTTTTCTACAACAGGCTCGTCATGGCGATGCGGAGCGCGCTGCCTGAAACGGTGAATTTCGTCGTCGGCCAAGTCCGCGCTTTGCGGATCGGAGCAGCGCACCAACGGATATCGATCCTTGGTCAGGACGAAATCACCACGCGATTGCTGGTGGTCGCGACGGGCATGGGCGATACCCTGCGCCGGGATCTCGGGATTCTGCACCGACAGATTAACGATAGACGCCCGCTGGCATTCGGCTTCAACATTCGTCCGCTGCGATCCAATAGATTTCGCCATACGGCCCTGACCTATCATGGCGACGGCGACGGAATCGCCCATCTCAATTTATTTCCGGTCCCTGGAACGACACGAGCCAATCTCTTTCTGTTCCGAGACCCGCGAGATCCATGGGTCAAGTCGCTGCATGACGATCCGAAAGGAATGCTCACGGCCGCCTTGCCGTCACTTGTCGACACCTTTGGCGATTTTGAAATCAGCAGCCGAGTCGATAGCTGGCTGACCGATATAACAGCTGCCGACAATTGCCGACAGGATGGCGTCGTGCTGATCGGAGATGCCTATCTGACCTCCTGTCCGGCAAGCGGACTCGGCGTCAGCCGGCTTCTGACCGATGTAGAGCGCCTGTGCTGCACATATATCCCGCAATGGATGACAGAAACTGCCATCGATCACACCAAGATCGCCGCTTATTATGACGACCCAGAAAAGCTTGATATGGACATCAGTTCGGTGCAAATGGCCGATCACCACTTCAATCTAACGGCGAAGACCGATGTCGGGTGGCATCTGCGCCGCCAGTTCCATTTCACACGGCGGCACATCCTATACGGCATCGAAAACATAAGCCCCGCTCTTGCGACAAAGCTTCATCAGCTGAAGGCGAAGGCGATACGCGCCAAGTCTGCACTGCGATCCGCTGCGCTGAACTCGGAACCGATGGCATAGCCGAGCTCGCAAGCACGAAATGCGGTCTCAGGAAATATTCACTCATGGAAATAGTGCATGTTTCCAACATGTGAAAAATGCAATCCTATACCGATAATATTACGGAGTTGATCATGGCAGTTTTAGGCGCATTTCCTCCTGGACTTACTTGCCGACCAATCGAAGAGAGCGATTGGGATGGCATCATCGATTGTCTTCGCAGAAATTTTCCAACACGCGATCGAAGCTATTGGGAGCGCGCCGTCGCGCGCATGGAAAAGCGGCCTTTCGTGCCCGACCTGCCGAAATACGGCTTCGTTCTGGATATGTCCGGACGCATCGTCGGTGTCCTGCTGGCGCTTTATTTTCGGCACGAGGGATTGGAAGGAGAAGAGCTCCGCTGCAATTTGTCGAGCTGGTCCGTCGATCCCGAATATCGCGCTTTCGCCGGCAAGATGGTGATTGCGGCGCTCAGACGAAAGAACGTCACCTTCATCAACGTTTCTCCGGCGCCAGGGACGATAAAGGTCAACGAAGCGCTCGGCTTTCGCCGCTATGCGGACGGGCAGCTCGCCTTTCTGCCGATGCTGAGTGCTGCGAGGCGGACTTATCGTGTGCTTGAAGCCCGCTCCGATCTTCCGGAAATGTCGATGCTCTCGGAAGGCGATAGGGAGATCCTTCTCCAGCATGCGGCGCTCGGATGCCTGTCGTTGATTTGTGTCGACGGTGACGAAGCCTTTCCCTTCGTATTCAAGACACGCCGTATCTTCCACGGCATCGTTCCAAGTGCCCAGGTGATTTACAGCCGCACCCCTGAGGAGCTTAGCCGGTGCGCCGGCGCGCTCGGGCGCCATCTTCTGCGAAAAGGCATATTTCTCTGCGTCGTCGATGCGAACGGGCCGGTGCCCGGTCTCATCGGGCGTTATTTCGCCGGAAGCGGGACGAAATATTTCAAAGGTCCGAAACCGCCCTCGCTTGGTGACCTGACATTCACGGAACTCGTCATCTTCGGCTCCTGATCCCTGACAAAGAGCCGGCGGCGGGGTTTTGGAATTTGCGCGCGCTCAGGCGGATTGAAGATTAACCGCGTTACAGCGAGGGCGATGGCATGTGTTCGCCCGACTGGCTGACCATTCTTCGCGAAATGCCGAGCGAGCGCCAGCGCGTTCCAAAAGAAACACCGACAAGCAGGAGGCAGAAGCCGAGCGCAAGCGGAGAGAAGAATGCCTCCTCCTGCAATACGGCATTGGACGCGATCGTGACGACCGCGACGAAAGCGAAGAGAAAATCCGGATCGCCGGTAGCAATCAGCTGCCTGCGCGCCGATAGGGCCAGCGCGGCAAGAAAGCCGAAGAAGACAAAGCTGCCCACACCCATCTGATAAAGCATGACGCCGACCGCGCTTTCGACGGGCACGGATGCAACGCCTTCATCCTGTGCCCGGTCCCAATCCAGATTGAGGCTCGTACTCGAAAGATTACCGCCGATGCCGAGGCCCTGTCCGAACGGATTGTGCAGGAATTCGCGAACGCCCGCGATCAGGCCGAGAACATGGTAATCGCCATGGGTGGCGCCGAAGAGGATAGCGGCGGCCGTCCAGACGACGGCAAGCGCGATGACGGCAAGAAGCGTCAGTTCCGCGCGCGATGGATGATAGATCAGCCGGGCACCGATCGCCACCAGCAACATGAACGTCGCTCCTTTCGAGCCTATGACAAGCAATAGTGGCAGGGCAGCAATCGGCAGCAGCCAACGGCCTCTGAAGAGGAGCCAGGCAGACATGATGCTCAAGCCGTAGGCGTAGCTGATGGGGTGAAAGTTCGGGCCGCCATTGCGGAAGATCGGCGGAAACAGGTCACTGAACAGCTTGATGTTGAAGAAGGTCGTCATCATCGTGTCTTCGATGCCGCGAAGCACGAAGCCAGTCTCTCGCAGCTTCTTTTCCCATACACCGGCCTCGATCTGAGCCTTCAGGCCACGATGAATATAGAGATCGCCGTGAAACAGGCTCAGGAAATCCATCCGAAAGATCTGTTCCAGATAGCCGTATATGATGGCAATGGCGCAGAGCCAAAAGATGCCCTTGCGCAGATCAATGGGATAGAGACTGGCTGCCAGAATTGCGATGTGGAAGCATGCAAGCGGCGTGATCGTATTGCGGAAGTAGATAACGGCATCCTTCGGTCCGCCATGAACGGCCCCAAGCGCTAGATAGAAACAGACAATGCCGCACAGCATAAAGCTGAACATCAGCCAGGGCCGCAATTCCGTCAGAGCCCGCACGCGGTATTGGAAAGAGGCCATAACGAAGGCGCCAAACGCAGTCATGAGAATGACGAAATTGGCGCCGCGCAGCGCATCGAACGTGTTGTGATCCGGCACAAAGGGGGTGAACCAGGCGACCACGAGGTTCTGGTAGAGAAAGGAACAGGCGATGACGATCGGGATGCAGCCGGGCTGAGCGACGGACAGGACGAGCGTCAAGGCAAATGTCGCGGCAACCCCAAAAGGCGTCCAGACGGCGAAGGCTGAAACGGTAGCAATGACCGCGAGAATAGCGATGCAGAGGTGGAAGACCGCATCCGAGCGCAGCGAACTAACGCCTCCCGCCGCGAAGCCGGCGCGATGTCCCGTAATGCTCATCGCCAAACTCCATTCGTCCGCATCAGTTGTCGTTCCTCACTGCCATATTCCTCAGCATTTCAGCCTCCGCCACGGCCATCCAGAAGTGCCGCGATCATGCCGACGTCAAAACCTTCGGCGCTGCGCCGGCTCTCGATGATGCCAAAACCCTGATCGAGCTCCCAATAGGCCCAGCCGACCTGATTGGCCTCTGCCGCTTGCCGCACGGCCCGAACCCAGAACCTGCGGCTTTCGGCATCGACACAGAAGTTGAGCACGCCGAACTCATTCATCATGACGGGGCAGTCATGCGTCTCGGACCAGCGCCTCAGCCTCACGAATTCGGAAGCGATCGCCGCTTCTGTCCAGGGCGTCGCCAATTGCTCCTCAATGAGGTTTGCGGCCTGCTCATCCCCGTTAGCGCGCAGCTTGCCGATGCTCTCCTGCACGAGAGGCGTTTCGATGGTAGCCGGAAAAGGCAAATTCGAAATCCGCGCAAGCGGAGATGCATCCCATGTCTCGCATTGATGGGTGAAGGCCGTGGGCGCATAGAAATGAATGGCGGCGATCTGGTTATCGTCGGCGAGCGGCGGCGTCTCGCCTATTTCCCAGATGCCCTGAGAGGGCGATGGCCCCCAGATCAGCGTATGGCTCGGGCATTTGGATCGTACGACCTCGGCAAGCCTATCCCGCAGTTGCAGCCACGCGTCACTCCGCATGGGCGGCTCATTCAAGAGCTCCGGATAGACCTTATCATCCGGGAGGTTCGCGACAACGCTGCTTAACGCCATCCAGGCGGCGGCCGCCCTTTGCGAGCCGGCCTCGAAATCCTGACGGAGAGCCGTGTGCAGACTTTCAGAGGGATGCATGTCCACAAGGACCGAAAAACCCAGCCGATTAAGGTCGGTCACGCCGGCCTCGATGCGACGGAGCGCGGCCGTATCAGTTGCCGGCAAGAGATCGCCATTGATCGGCAAGCGGATCGTCTCGAATCCCGCTTGGCGAAGCTTTTCGAGGACCGGCTCGCTTGGCGCCAATCCATCGCTGTTATCGAACCAGCCGGGCAGATTGATGCCACGCGAGGGTACGATGGGCCTGGCCGCCGCACGCGCCGCGCCGGCAGCCGGGAGAGCAGCCAGAATAGAGCCGCCTGCCAGCTTGAGAGCGCTTCGGCGTGATATCATCGTCGATCGCGAGCCGCGTCCCTCGTTCATCCCCTTGCAGAGACTCGATCACCCTGCCCTCCATCGTCAGTCGAGCGGATGGGTCGCACCATCTGGCTACGGCGCGTATCGATGTTCTCCGGCGCAATTGTCAGCGTGGCGCTGCGCCCAATCTGATCGGCGTCGAGCCGTTGACGAAGCATATTGGCGATTTCCGCCGCTTCCTCGGCAGGGTTGAGCGCAAAAAGCATGAGATCCGCTTCAGCGAAAAGCGCTGGATCCCAATTGTCATCGACGATGGAAGGCCCCATCAGAAGCACGAAATCGAACGAGCCGGCAGTGGTCAATATATCGTCGAGGCCAAGGCGCACCGACGGTTCCGAATTCTCGGCCACGGGCCTGTTGTACACGACGGTCCGCAGGCCGCTCGCCCCGCTGATGAAGACGCCGTTACCGCTGCGCGCCGGCGCTCCCAAGCCAGGCAGGTCTCCGAACTCGACCACGAGCACATTCTGTTCGGCCTGTTGGAGGCCAAGGCCGACCATAGCGCCCGCAAGTCTCGCCGCCAGCGGCGTGTGCAGCGAGGAGACCAGCAGCACATAGGGCTTCGGATGCTCTCTCAGATGCAGAATGATGCGCCGCATGAGCTGCAGCACATCCCGCGAAAAAGCTTCGTTTCCGGCCTGAAAAAAGCGTCTTCGCATCGCGCGGATGCTGAGATAGGCACCGACGCCGGCAACGCCCGGAAGCCGATATTCACCAAGATGGACCGGCGCCGGCTCCGTCTTTGCGATTTCCGGCGAAGGGTCTTTGTGGGGCTCGACGTCAAGGAGGCTACGTCTTATGGGGCCTGTCGGATCCTGTTCCGGCTGATGTTTGGGTCCGCGCACGAGGGCAAGACCGCAGCCGATGATGAGACCGAGCGCGGCGCTGACCGGCAACAGGAGCAGCGGCTTCGGCCAGGTCGGCTGTACCGGCGGAGCGGCGGCGCTGATCACCCGGGCCTCCTGCAGCTGCAGGCCCTGCATCTGCGATGTTTCCTCGGCGCGTTTCAGGAAATCGTCGAGGACCGTGCGTGCCGCTTTCGTCTTCGCCTCCAGCTGCCGCAACTGCACCTGCGCAGCATTCGAACTGTCCAGCTTCTGGCGGAGATCATCGAGCTTTGCCTGGAGTGCTGCGACGTTCTGTCCAGCGAGGTCGGACTTTGCCTTCAATTCCCGAGTAATCCGCTGCGCCTCGACGGCCATAAGACTCTGCATCCTCTCCAACTCGGATCGCAATCTTTTAACGATCGGATGACGCGGCTGATACATGGCCTCGTAATTGGCGAGATCGGCGGCCCGTTGATTGTAGTTCTCGCGAAGTTTGACCGTGGCTTCGGAGGAAAGGATTTCCGAAAGCTTGGCAAGTCCTGCCGGCGAGGTGCCTGCGGCGACTGCCTGAGCATATTTATCCTTGGCCTGATCGGCCTCACTTCGCGCGCCGATCAGCTGATCCGTAAGCTTGTCTATCTGAGACTGAAGCGTGCCGCCCGCGGAAGCATCGAGGATCTGATGCGAGACCTTGAAATCTCCGACCTCCTGCTCGGCATCGCTGACGTTCTTCTGAAGATTGCCGATCCGGCTTGCAAGCAGGGAATTCACGTCGCTGTTTGCAGTCTCCCGCTCACCCGACAGACCGGCCCTATAGCGATTGACGATGGCATTGGCGATCCGCGCCGCCTTGTCGGAATAGCGGGATGCAAAACTGACATCGATGACATAGGTAAGCCCGGCACGCTCTACTGTGACGGCACGTTGGAAATTCTTGAAGATCGAATCCTTCGTGGGATGTGAAGCGAGACCAATACGCGACAGGACGCCGCCTGCCGAAAATTCAGGGTCGTTCTCGATGTTCTCGCTCTCAAAGACCTTCATCAGAAGGTCACGCGATTCAATGACGAACACCTGGCTTGCGATGGCCGCGCTATCGCTGCCGATGCCGGGCAGGACATTGTTGAGATTCGTCGCGCGCGGATCGCGCGGATCGATCATAACGGAAGCTGTCGCGGTATAGCTCGGCTTTGCCACGGCAAGGTAAGCCAGCGTCAATAGAAGCACGGCAACGGTGCACGTCAACACGGTCAGCCAGCGCTGCCAAAGGATGGTCCACACGGCACCGACATCGAACAGCGGCGGAAGCGAGCGCTCGTCAATGTTAAACGGCTTCATCCTGTTCCTCTCCGCGGGCCGCGGGTCTCCGGCTCATCGCACATCACTAAATTCAGTATTAGTGAATAATGTTAATCATCCGTTGAATTTACACCAGAGCGTGTGATCGACTTGAGACATCGCAAGTAACCATGTTGCGACTTCATTCTGGCGCAAGCATCAGTACTTACGATATTAGAGATACATTCTATTTCAGGCATTGCAGACCATTCGGTCGACAGCAATCAACACAGGGTCAGTGCGTTGGGTGAGAAAGCTGGCAGCAGCGATACGATATCGGCCGAAACGCCGCCGCCTGCGAGCAACCTGCGCTTGTCGATCGGCGCGCTTGCCAGGAGCGGCGCCGTTGCCGGTGCCATCAAGCTCGCCAGTGCCGGCCTTTCGTTCCTGATGTTCGTCGCCGTCGCCATGACGACCGATGAGCGGCAGTTCGGTCTTTATAGCGCCGCCTATGCCGGAGCGAGCCTGGTCTCCTTCTTCGCCATCGTCGGTCAGCAAAGCGCAGTGCTCAGGTTCTGGCCGCAATATGCAGGCAATAACGATCTGAATTCGGCAAACGGCATGATGGCCCGTTCCATCCTTGTCGCACTGATGGGGCTTGCGAGCTTCAGCCTGTTCATTCTCGTCATCGGTTTCTTGCCATTCGTCGGCACACAAACGCCCGAATGGCTGGCGATCTGCGTGGCGACCATGGTATTGGCCTTCGCGCTCGGCTGGTCGGAATTCGTCGCCTGCGCCCTTCGCGCCAAGAATGCGCTCATCTTCGCCCTGCTGCCACGCGATGTCATTTGGCGGGCAGTAGCAATCCCCGTCTTCGTGCTTGCCCATTTCATGCAGATGAGGATGAGCGCGGTTACCGCAACCTACCTGACAGCCGGGTTGCTGCTCCTCATGATCGCGCCGCAAACATTCGTGCTTTTTCGCGATACGATGCGCGCGCAGCGCGGCCCGCTTACGACAGAACAGAAGGATGAATTCAAGACGGTGACGTTCGGGCTCTGGGGCGTCACGGCGCTGCCGCCTGCGCTCAGCCAGGCGAGCACCTTGCTTGTCGCGGCCATTCTAGGCCCAGAGGCCGCTGGCGCGATTTTCGTCGCGGATCGAACGATGCGGCTGGTCGTCCTCGCACTCAACGGCATCAACCAGGCGCTGGCGCCGCAGATCTCCGCCGCCTTCTACACTGGGGACAGGGCACATGTGCAGCGTATCACCAGCCTCGCAGCTTTGGGTGGCTTCATCATCGCCTTATGCGTACTGGTATCCTTCCTGGTCTTCGGCAACCTGATCTTGTCGATCTTCAATCACGCCTATGCCACGCCGACGATGCAGGTGACGCTGATCATCTTCGGCATCGGCGCGACCATCGGCACCGCCTGCGGGCCGACCGAAATCCTTATGCAATTGACGGGCCTCCAGCACGCGCTTTTCAAGCTGCTTGTTATCGTCAACACCTTCGGGCTCTGTGCAACGGCGGTGCTGACCTATTGGCTCGGCCCGATCGGCGCGGCGCTCGCCATCGCCGGTACGATCATCGTTTGGTGCGTGACCGCCGTGTTCATCGCGCGCCGCACCATCGGCATCAACCCGTCAATCCTCGGCTTTCTTGCCGGCGAGGACGCGCTTGCCGCTCGCTCCTTCCTGAAAGGCCGCTCATGAAAATCATCCAGGTCCAGACACAAGCGGAAGCCGGTGGCGCACAGCGGATTTCCGATATGGTCGGCGAGGGACTGCGCGCGCGTGGCCATGATGTGCGGACAGTCTTCATGTATAGGAAAACCGAAGTCTACGACGGCGATCCATACGCCGATTTCATCCTCACCAAGCCGCCACATGGTCTTCCAGGCCAGATGCGGGCGGCGATTGGACTTGCCGTCTATTTGCGCAAAGCTCGGCCGGAGGCGGTCATCACCTTCCAGCACTACGGCAATATTTTCGGCACCATCGGCGCGCGGTTCGCCGGTGCACACCTCATCATTGCAAACCAGAGCGGCGCCCCGCAGACCCGAGGCGTCAGGGGGATCCTGACGCAGGTTGACAAGTTGATGGGCACGCTCGGCGCCTATCATGCCAACGTCGTCAATTCGCGCTGGACGGAGGCACAGTTCGACACCTTCCCGAAAGCCTATCGGCGCCGGACGTCACGCATTGACCACGGCGTTCCTGCACCCTCGGTCGCCTTCGACAAGGCGGCGGCGCGCGCCGCCTTTGGCCTGCCCCGAGAGGCATGGCTTGCCGTCTCTTCCGGCCGCATGGCGCCATCGAAAAACCAGATCGCGCTCGTCGGTGCCCTCGCCCATCTGCCCGACATTCATATCGCTATCGCCGGCACCGGCCCCGAGCAGGATGCGATCGTCACTTTTGCTAAGGACAATGGCGTCGCCGACAGGCTGCATCTCGTCGGCGAGGTACCTCCCTCGCGTATCTTCGAATTCCTCGCAACGGGAGACGCCTATGCTTTTTCGTCCTTGACAGAAACCTTTGGCCTTGCCGCCGTCGAGGCAGCCATTTCCGGACTGCCGGTGGTCACCAGCAAGCTCGATGTGCTGCGGGAAGTGCTGACCACGGATGATGGCGAAGCCGCCGCGCTCTTCGTCGAAGCCGATGCCAAGGGCATGGCTGATGGACTTGCTAAACTTATCGCCAGGCCCGACCTTGCAGCTCGGCTTGCCGCTGCCGGACGGCAGCTGAAGGAACAATATTCGCCGGCGCGCATGTGCGCCGGCTACGAAGCGCTGCTTCTGTCCCGCTCACTTCCGCACGGCTGCAATCCCGTCGATAACCTCCAGTCGGCCTGAGCGATTGAGCGTATGGATTTTCGGATAGGGCCAATCACCATGCGCCGCGATCGGTCGGGGTGACGACAGTCGAACCGTCTTTTCATCCAGCTCCAGCAATTGCGAGATACCGAGCCCGCCGCCGTAGCCGAGCGTTCCGTCCTGGACCGGCAGATAGATACCATCCCTCTCGCGGACGAAAGCGCCGCCCGGGCGCGCCATGCGACGATCGATGAAAACCGGGTTCAGCACATGCGGCGTCCAGGGGCCGGCAAGCCGGTGTGCATGGAAGACCGCGAGCGTATCGGAGGTGCTGCCATAACCATCGCGGTCAGTCGCAAACAGCCAGAGTCGTCCACCATGTTCGAGGAGTGTCGCATCGGAAATCTCTCCTTCGATGAGCACGGCTTCGGGAGCCCAGCGATCCGGAAATTGGATGGAGCGATAGAGGACGAGTTTTCCGCCCGAACTTGCTTCAGGAAGCATCCAGATTGCACCATCGCGCTCGAAGACCTGCGGATAAGAGAGATGGTAAGGCTCTTCCAGCACGCATCGCGGCTCTCCAGGCTTCCCGGCGGCATCGAACGGTACGACGGAGATGACCGCCTTGCCGGTCGCATGCGGATAATCCTCCACGAACAGGAAGGAACGATCCTGCCATTGAAATGGAAAGGGATCGGCATAGAAACGGTCTCCCGCATCCGGCAGCTCCGACCAGCCGTCGCCGAGTCCACAGGTGCTTGCCACACCCGGCCCATCGGTAAAGCGATAGCCGACGCGCCAATGCGCATGACGAAAACGTGCGCGCCGTATCACCTCCCGACCTAGGCGTGGCAGGGCGCTGGCCGCATATGAAGATGCAAACTCCAGCATTCCAGCAGCAGGATTTTCAGGCGCTGTGGACACGGGTTCGTTCATAGCGAGGCGGTTTTCGGCAAGGGCACGAACGGTGGAAACGGCAAGCGTGATAGCACGTGCCAAGACATCTTCGACACCGAGCGAGACGGATTCCCGCTTGTCGATCATCGGCCGCGCTCGGCCTATCACCCTCTTTCCATCCAGGACGGTTTCGATGACGGGCAAGGCGCCGGCGGCGACGGATATCGGGACCGACAGGTCCGACCGCGATCCGTCGAACCGCAACGTGATGGTCGGAATATCCGATGGCGCAGCATTGCCGGCAAGATCCAGCCGAAATGCAGCAGGGCGGATGCGAATACTCGTGGGAATTTCCAATAGAGGAGCGGCAAGCGCCGGATCGCGCCGGCGGAAGATCGTTCGCTCGAGAGCCAAAGCGGCATTGACCGCTGCCGGCCACGCTTCCGACCCGGCTGCGTGCGAGACGGCAATGTCGTGGCCGTCTGCCTGCAGGCGCCGGATCACGATCTCCTGCCAGCGACGAGGCGCGGATTTCGGCACGATGATATCGATCGACGGCATGACGCTCCCATCCGCCGCAGCATCGGCGAAGCTTCTGAGGCCTGGGAACTACATTTATTCGGGAAAGCTTACTTTCCCGTTATTCTAAGGTTGTATTGGAGAATTGCACGTCTACCGGTCAAGAAGAATTTCCGTAAGTAAATTCGGACGACCGCAGCACCCATGGTGGCTGCTGGGCGCGGGCCGGGCGCATATGCTTTTGGCGACCGCCTATCAACGATTGGGCCGAATTGACGAAGCCAGACTAGCTCTGGCGAAGGGGTTGGAACTGAGGCCAGGCTCGACAGCCGCGAATATCGCCCTGCCCGCTCGCAATACCAGCCCGATCTACCTCGCAGCGCGCCGGGACATCAGCCAAACGCTGATCGATCTCGGCCTGCCGGCTGACGACGAAGCGCAAAAACCAGACGACCCGAATTGACAAGAATGCATGGCGAATACTTACCGCAGATTGCTGAGATTCTCAATATCTACCACAGATAAATCCCCGTAGACACAAAGCATCATCAAAGTATCAGAAAGTCTTTTCCACCTGAATATCAGCATAAAAATGCTGCCTATGGCTACAACTTGAGTCTCCTTCTAAACCACGTCTTTATATATTTTGCCCATTCTCCGACCAAAGTTCAGGCTTTTTCTGGTAGGAATAATGAGCACTCGCTTTTTGCAGCAATTTGACCGCCTGACAAAGGATCGTGCTGGCAATTTCGCGACATTGACGGCGTTGATCGCAGTCCCGCTGGCTGCAGCTGCAGGCTTGGCAGTGGATTACGCATCTGCGGTACATCAGCGAACGAATTTGCAGGAAATCGCCGATGGTGCCGCTCTGGCCGGCGGCAAGATCTTCGATGGTACCAACCTTGCCGCGGCGCAGGCAGAAGCCACACGCTTCATCACCGCCTACGCGGACACGACACCTGCCAACCTTAGCTATACTATCACGGCAAACGGACGCATCATTTCGGTCAGTTTGACCGGAGCGGTGCCGACAAATCTGATGCGCATCGTCAATATCAACAGCGTCGACATCGGCGTGAACTCCCAAGCCACGGCGCCGGCAAAGCCTGACATCGTGACCATCACCCCGACACAGGCGCAAGGATGGTACTACAAAGTCATCACGATCCGTGTCGTCAGACCCAATGCAACGGCCGAAACCGTGGTCGGCACCGTAACCTATCAGCCGACAACCCATAACAACGGTGGCCAGGGCACCATGACTGCCGTCCCGTCCGGCCCGATTACGCTGGGCCAATATACCAAGCTCGTACTGCAGATGGACGTCAAGGATGATGGCTGTCCACCTGGCCAGGCCGCGACCATCTCGAACAACAACGCCGTGAACTGCAACAGCAAGAACTCGGCCGGCACAAAATACGATCTGACCCTGCGGACAGATGATCCGAATACGTCGAATTATCTCTTCGTCGACGGTAGCCAACTTCCCAAAGGCGTCACCTTGCCGATCGAGAATTATTTCGGCTGCCAGGCCGCACAAAAACACGCCTGGGAAGATGGCGGCGGTTGGGATCGACAGGACTTTTTCTATACGATCTCGTCGCAATGTTCCTCGGCCGACGGCGATGCCGTGCGCCTCACGAACTGATGCGACGGCAAGCTGACGACCGGCCGTATCGATGACCCTAAGCCGGCGCCATGGGCGCCGAGCTTGTCGTAAAACCGCATGGCTTAACGGCGCGCGCCGAAGGGACGAAGCGTCATGTGGCGATTGACGTCCTTGTAGAGCAAATAGCGGAACGGACCTGGACCGCCGGCATAGCACGCCTGCGGGCAAAAGGCGCGCAACCACATGAAGTCGCCGGCCTCGACTTCGACCCAATCCTGGTTCAAGCGATAGACGGCCTTGCCTTCCAGTACATAGAGGCCGTGCTCCATGACATGGGTCTCCGCGAAGGGAATGACAGCACCGGGTTGGAGAGTGACGATCGTCACGTGCATGTCATGCCGCAGGTCGGACGGATCGACGAAGCGGGTCGTTGCCCAGCGCCCCTCCGTGCCCGGCATGGCGGACGGCGTAATATCCTTCTCGTTCAAGATGAGCGGTTCAGGATGAGCCAGCCCCTCGACGGCCTCATATGCCTTGCGCACCCAGTGGAAGCGGGCATGAGCGCCGGAGCGGTTGTGCAGCGACCATTTCAGGCCCGGTGGCAGGAAGGCATAGCCGCCCGGCTGGAGAACATGCTTGCCGGAGGGCAAGGTGAGTTCGATCTCGCCGTCGACAACGAATAACACGCCTTCGGCCTCGGCATCCTGCTCCGGCCGGTCGCTGCCGCCGCCCGGCGCCACTTCCATGACATACTGCGAAAAGGTCTCGGCAAAACCCGAAAGCGGCCTTGCGATCACCCAGCAGCGCGTATCGTTCCAGAAGGGCAAATAGCTGGTGACGATATCCTGCATCACTCCCTTGGGGATGACCGCATAGGCCTCCGTGAATACGGCTCGCCCCGTCAGCAGATCGCTCTGCGGCGGATGGCCGCCAAGAGAGGAATAGTATTTTCTTTCCATTGTCCAAGCCCTTCATTCTCATCGTTTCGGGAGACCGAGGCATGTGCCTCCCCGTGGTATTGCATAGTACCTGAAGTCGGAGCGTCTCGTTATGTCGCCCCCGCCACCTCCAATAATTTCACGATCCCATCATAACCGCGACTGCGGGCATGACGCAGCGGCGTCACGCCATCATTGTCGGCCAGATTGACGTTTGCGCCTGCATCTATCAACAGCCTGACGATCTCAACATGACGCGAACCGCCATCGCCGAGAATGATGGCCTCGATCAGGGCAGTCCACCCCAGCCGGTTGACGTGATCGACGTTGACACCCGCCTTGATCAACGTGTCGACGGTCTCGACGTGGCCGCGTTCGGAGGCGGGAATAAGCGCCGTGCCGCCATAGCGGTTAATGCTCTCGAGATCCGCCCCATGCGCAAGCGTCAGCTTGAGAATATCCAGATGGCCGCGAGCGCCGGCATAGAGATAGGGACTGTCTTGAATATCGTCCTTGGCATTGACGTCGGCACCCGCCTCGATCAGCGCTCGCGCAGCGTCCACCCTGTTGGCGTGCGTCGCGACCAACAGCGGCGTTGCGCCCTTTGCATTCCGAGCCTCGATGGCGGCACCGCTATCGAGCAATTGTTGGATGGCCGCGACGTCACCGGTTGCGGCAGCCTTATGCAGTCGAAGATCCATCGTGTCGCCGAAGGCAAGAAAAGAAGTGCAGACAGCCGTCAGGAAGAACAAAGCCGACAATAAAAGTTTCAACATGCCTTATCCCGGTGGTGCCTCTCCCCGAAACCTAGCAGGGAACCCGGCGTCGGAAAATCAAATATCCGAGCCCTGACCGCTGAGAAAATAAAAACAGTTTCAGGATTTTGCGCTGCAATAGCCAGCATCCGCGATTTAGGATCGACATTTAGCGCTGTTGTCGCCAGCCCATGTCCGCCACCACGACCGACGGCGGTATGGAGCCGATCTGCAGCCGCACGCAAAAACCATGGCCGGTGTCTAGAAACGAAACCCGTCCACCATGCAGTTCGGCGGCCTTCTTGACCAGATTCAACCCCAGCCCCGCGCCGGATGAACTGGCGTTGATGCGGCGAAACGGCTCGAAGACGCGACCGCGCTCCGCCAGCGGTATGCCGGGACCTTCGTCGCAGACATCTATGGTGCCGCCGGCGCCGACGCGAACGACGATCGAGCCCTTCCCTCCGGCATGGTCGATCGCATTCCGGATCAGATTGACCACAGCCATTTCTATCGTCGAGGTCTGGATCACGAAGACCGCTTCCTCGGGGCTCGGCTCGAAGTCGAAATCATAGCCGGCGTCCATCGCAATCGGCGCAAGATCGGCGGCGATGGTTTCGACCAGCACATTCAGATCCTTCTTCTCTGCACGCAATTCGACCACGCCGATCGCCTGCATCTCCAGGAGTTGATGGGCGACGCGGGACAGCCGGTCGATATCGTCCCGAAGCTGGTGACTGATTTCGGCATCGGGCAGAAGGTCCGCCCGTGTCCGTGCAATCGCGATCGGCGTCCGCAGCTCATGGGCGGCATCGGCAAGAAAGCGATTGTGCCTGTTATACCCTTCATCCAGCTTCGAGAGGGCATGGTTGAACGCGTCGACCAGAGGGATGATCTCGGTCGGCACCTTCGAGCGCTCGAGGCGGGCCGAACGGCTGTCGAAGTCGATCGCCTGCGCCTGCGTTGCCGTCTCCACCAGCCCGCTCAACGACCGGCCGACGGCACGTGGCGTGACGAGCAGCGTCGCGACGCCCGTCAACGCCAGTATGGGAACGACGCCGATCAAGGTGACGAATGCAAGCGCCGGCAATATTTTGAGCCATTCGATTTCGCCATGGGGTCCCCTGGCCATCTCGACGCGCATGTTGATCCACACATTCAAGCCATCATTGTCAAAGCCGCGTTCGGTAGCCGCCATGATCTGCAGCTGGCCGATGGACGTCTCCCGGTTTTCGACCGTGGCATGCACGCCGTTGGCAGCTTCGACCCTGATTCGCTCGATCGTCCACGGAAAGCTCTCGTTGAGAGCGGCGGCCGGCATCTCTCCATATTGGAAGAGTACTCCCTTATGGTCGCGGATCATGAACCAGAGGTCCGGATAGCGCTGCTTCAGCTCTATCACCTCCTGCGTCTCGGCCACCTGCAACTGCCCGTCATCATCCCTTGTAATCTGCTGAGCGACAACGCGAACGGCCTCTTCATTGGCATCTTCCAGCTCCGGATTGATGATCCAGAGCCAGGCAACGAGAAGGACGAAGAAAAGAACAAGAAGAAAGGCCTGCAGGACGATCAGGCGTTTTATCAGTCCCCAGCGTAGCGATCGGCTGCGTTCCGGGTTCATGCCTTCGCCCGGATCAGATAGCCGATGTTCCGCACCGCTCTTATCTCGACCGTGGCTTCGGCCAGAAGCAGCTTCTTTCGAATGCGCGAGATATGCGCATCCAGAGCGTTCGATCCGATTTCGTCCTCAAGGGCGTAAACCGCTTCGATCAGGTTCGGTCTCGTCACGATGCGATTCGGACGGCGCATCAGCGTCTCCAGCACCAGATATTCGCGTCGCGGGAACTCGACGAGCGCGCTGCCGACGACGATCTCATTGGTGCGCGGATCGACGCTCAGATTGCCGAAAGTCAGATATCTGTCGGAAACCGTCGGCCCTCGTCTCTGGAGAGCTCTCAAGCGCGCCAGCAATTCCTCGATCGCGAAAGGCTTTGCAAGATAGTCGTCGGCACCGCTGTCGAGACCGTCGACGCGGTGATCGACGCTGCCAAGCGCCGTCAGCACGAGGATCGGGACGGGATGCTTGCGCTGACGCAGCGCCGCCACGAGATCCAGTCCTTCGCCGTCAGGCAGGCGACGATCCAGCACGAGGACGTCATAGGTTCCAACGCGGGCCATGGCATCGGCATCCGCAATCGTTCGGACATGGTCGGCGAGTACATCGCGACGCCGCAACGCTTCAAGCAGCGCGCGGGCCATTTCGGGCTCATCCTCAAGCAGCAGAATTCGCAATGACTTTTCCCCAAAGGACGGCGATTGCCGTCCTTCGCCCCCACTGACAGCCAAAGATTGCGGCTACATTACACGCAGATTGCGGAAGTGGCATCAGGATGGAGCCAATGGGTCGCAACCAATAAGAAATGACCCTGCTCGAAGCCGGAAACCCCATTCGAGCAGACAATTGAAGCCTTATCGCTGCAGCATGCGCGCCAGCATCCGCCTGATATGATCCTGACCGCCAAAAAAAATCGCCGCAACGACGATCGTTTTGCGTTCCTCGATCGGCAGAAACCAGACGGCTGCCTTGTCGCGCCGCAGGAAACGGATGCCAGGATAGATATCCGGCCGCAATGTTCCGATATATGGGGTCTCGACCAACCGATCGCTTTCCCGACGGAGTTCGCGAATACGGCTGGCCGCGCGCTCTAGTGCTTCCCCAGACGAGTCTCCAAGATCGAGATAGGCCGCAAACAGATGATCGAAGGTCAGTTCGAAATCGAGTTCGGCATCCCTGGAATATTCAAGGCTCCACACGAAGAGCTCGCCGTTTGCGTTCGATCATGCTCTCGATCCGCTCTTCCATGTCCTGAGCCGGAATCTTCGGTCCGTCGACGCGGCGCTGAATGAGCCTGCGCAGCCCTTCCGTCTCGGCCGCTTCCGCTTCCGTTTTCTGTCGCAGCAGTTCCAGGCCCTGCTGGAGAACCGAACTCAGGCTGGAATAGCGGCCCGTCTCGACAAGCGAGCGAGCAAATGCATCCTGCTGATCGGTCAACGATATCGACGATTTGACGCTCACGGGATAATCTCCTTCAGGCGCCTAAGGTGCTACTCAGTCGCACACATGTCAAGACTTCGCGGCGAGACGATTGAAGGCGATGAGGGATTATTGCCGCCGCTTTGCCACATCGTTGACCCCATCCAAATCCGGCGCCTGTCCATAGCTCATGTTCTTCATCTGCTGGATGACGCGCGCCATTTCCTCGTCGTCAAGAATGGGCGGCTCGCCAAGTGTCAGCGCCTGCACATAAAGGCGGGAGAGGGTTTCGACCTCGATGGCAAGCGCAAGCGCGGCGGCCGGCGTCTTCCCGAGCGAGATCTGTCCGTGCTGACCGAGCAGGCAGGCTAGCCTATCCTGCAGCGCTTCGATCGCAGCATCCGAAAGCGCCTGGGTGCCGAAGGTGGCGTAGCGGGCGCAGCGGATCGTCGTGCCGCCCGCTACACCGGTCATATAGTGAAAGCTCGGAATGGTCTTATGGTGTACGGCGAGCGTGGTGGCATAGACCGAGTGGCAATGGAGCACGCAATCAATATCCTCGCGGGACGCGAGAATATCGCGATGGAACCGCCACTCGGACGATGGCCGGCGCTCGCCCTCGTAGCTGCCATCGAAATACATCTGCACCAGGTCTTTTGGCTGCATCATGTCATAGGGCAGAGAGGTTGGCGTGACCAGAAATCCCTTGGGATTCCGCACCGACACGTTGCCGGCCGTTCCCTGGTTGATGCCGGATGCGTTCATCCGGCGGCAGATCGCCACCATGTCTTCGCGCAGGGCATTGTCGTCATAAGTCGTCACGATCTCACTCCATTGTCTTGATCAGGGTTTGCCAGCGGTGCCGGTAGGATGAAAGTTCGGGAAGGCTGGAGATATCGGGTGCTTCGGCCGCCAGCGCTGCAGGTGAGGCACGCTTTTCATGGGATGCCAGCATGGCGGCGCCAGTCGCCGTTCCGGTCGTGCTGCGGCTGACGAGCACGCGTCGATTATGCAGGAAGGCCGCGACGATGGCGCCATAAAGGGGATCGACGACGAAATTGCCGTCCAGCACGACCGTCTCCGTGGGCGGAAGGTCCTGAATGCAGGCGGCTGTCAGCAGCGCCGAATAGAGCACTGCGAGCGTGAACCGGACGCCTTCCTCCTCCGCAAGCGGGCCTTCGAGACGGCCGCGGTGGGCTGTGCCGGGAAAAAGCCCGTCGTCCAAGCCGAATGTCGGAAGTGCAAAGGTACCTGACGCCACGATCCTCCGAAGGGCCTGCAACGAGGCGGGACCCGAAGCCTTTGCGGCGACGGTCGAAAATTCCCGACCGCCCATGGTCAGCATACCCGGTGTCGGGTTTCCGAAGACATCGGCATTGCAGGAATGGCCGGGTCGCTCGACGCTGAAATCGACATCGCCGCGATCGCTCAATGCAACGATCCAGGTACCTGTGGAGACAACGGTAAAATCAGACAGATCGGCCGCCTGATAACGGTATAGATTGGCCGAGGAATCATGCACGCCGCATAGGATACGCGTCGTCGCTTTCAGGCCGCATCGCTCAGCAAGCTCAGGCTTCAACGGGCCGAGCGTTTCCCATGCCCGCCGCATCGGCGGCATGAGACGCTGCCATCCGCGGCTTGCAACGAGCGATGCCGGCCGGCCATCGGCCGATGCCCACAGATGAGATTGCGCCGCCAGGCTCGTCACCTCGCTTGCCAGCACGCCGGACAGGCGAAACGCCCAATATTGCGGCGTGGCGAGATAGGCGCTGGCCGCGGCAAAGGTCTCCGGCCAATACATTTCCTGCCACAACATCTGCCGCGCGAGATGCGCCGCGCCCAGCATGATGGCGCTTGCCCTCTCGCGATAGGAGCCGGCAATTGCCCTGTACCGCGCCTCGACATCCGCGGGGATCGGCTGCTCATAGTCGATCATCGGCATTGCAGCACCTTGTCGGTCGACCAGCACGCCGCCGGACCCATGCGCGCAGGTAATGATCGCGCCTATATCGTGCCTGCGTCCCAGCTCCGTCAGGCTATCGATGAGCCAGTCTTCCAGACTGTCGAGATCGTGATGGCGGTAGGGCGGACCATCCTTCACGATATTCGGCGTCGACAGCGTTTCTAATACGCGGCCGTCATCCGTTGCCGCCGACAGCTTCACATTCGTCTTGCCGATGTCGAAAACCGCAACGATGCTCATTTTGGACCGAAGAAACGTGTCGGCAGCAGCCACATCAGGTAGGGCCGAGCCGTCTGAACCGCAGCGACGAAGATGAGAATGCCGCCCCATATCGCAACAGTCAGGTAATTGCTGAGGCCGAACTGGTTGAAGCCCGAGGAGATGACCTGCAGGATCGCCAGCGCCAGCATCAACCCGCCGGCCGTGCCGAAGCCGCCGAAGGGATCGATGCCGCCAAGCACAGCCGCAAGGATCGTTACCAGCAGATAGGATTGCGCATAATCCGCGCTTGCCGAATTGAAGGTTGCCAGCATGACCAGGGCGGCGAAGAAGCAGATCAGGCTCGACATGGCATAGACGCCAACCAGAACCCGGCGCGTATCGATCGCCGAATAGCGCGCCGCCTCAATATTGGAACCTATCATGGCGCAGGCGATGCCGAAGGCGGTACGTCGCAATATGAGGCTGACGATGACAGCAACCACGATCAGCAGCAGGAAGATCAGCGGCACTCCTACTATCGTCGTCGTCCCGATGCGGCTGAAGCCGTCCGGTATGCCTGACAGTGCCATGCCGCGGGTCAGATAGATGCTGATGCCGTCGATCAGCGATTTCGTGCCGAGGGTGATGAGGATGGGGTGAACGCCGGTATAGGCAATGAGCGTGCCAGTGATAAGGCCGATGAGCAGGCAAAGCACAAGGCCGGCCAGAAGCGCCAGTATGATCACGGCGAGCGCCGCTCCCGTGCCGCTATCGGGCGTGATCAGGCTCTGCATGATGAAGGCCATCAGCAGCGCGCATTGGTTGGTCGTCGCGATGATCGCCAGATTGAGGCCGCCCGTGATCAACGGCGCCATCATCGCCAGGGACAGAAGGCCCAGCAGCGGCAGCTGGTACATGAAGGATTGCAGCGTGCCGAGTGAGGCAAAATTCGGAATGAACAGGGAGAAGCCGGCAACCAGAAAGACCAGAAGGACGACAAGCCCGGTGTGGGCACCAGGAATGCCTGTCCGCATACGCGTCATCAGGTCTGCCAGGCTGTTGTTGATGTTATAGAGAAGCGGAGGTTCAGCCATTGGACGACGCTCCCGCGATGAGGCGATGGCGGCGGCCCGGCCGCGAGCTGATGACGGTGATCGAGGTCGAGACCAGAATAGTGATGCCGATGACGATCTGGAAGAAATAGGAGGAGACGCCGAGCAGATTGAGCCCATTCTGCAGCACGGCCAGAAGCACGATGCCGAGCAGCACGCCGGGCACGGTGCCGATGCCGCCGGTTAGGCTGGCACCGCCAAGGACAGCGGCGGACAGTACCGCAAGTTCCGTATTGTACATGGCGTTGGGCACGCTTTCGCCGACCCGATGGGCCTGCAGCAGGCCGGCAACCGCCGCCATCAGCCCGAGATAGCCATAGGCGACGAATTGCAGCCGGCCGATATTCATGCCGATCCGTCGCGCCGCCTCCGCATTGCCGCCCATCGCATAGAGCTGCCGCCCGACGGACGAGCGCGTCATCCATGCCCAGGTGAACAGGGTCACCACCACCATCGCGACGATCGGCAACGTCACGCGAACGATGTCGCCCGATGCCGTTTCCATGCGCCAGAAGACGATGCGGTTCGTCCACCAATCCGGCAATGTATAGATCGACTTGCCACCGGAAAAATACATCAGCAGCGAGAAACTGACGCTCATCATGGCGATCGTGGCGATGATCGAGGTGATGCGCACATAATGAACCAGAAGTGCATTCAGGCAACCCAGGCCGACGCCGATCGCCAGCCCAAAACCAATGACGACGGGCGCGGAGAAGCCGAACTGTGTTGCCAGCAGCGCCGCACAATATTGCGCTACGGAGGCGGTCGCCGCGAAGGATATGTCGATGCCGCCCGAAACCAGCACGACGAAGAGGCCCATCGCCATGATCGCCTGCACGGAATAGGTTTCGAGCAGATCGATAATATTGGCGAGCGTCAGGAAATCGCGCGCCGTCAGGGAAAAGACGATCACGACCGCGGCAATGACGGCCAGAAGCCACGCTTCGGGACGCCGCTTCAATTGCGCGACAAAGGATGGTCCGGCCGTTTGACTGTGCTCACGCATAGATGCGCTCCTTCATGTTAGCCTCGCTGACGTCACCCGGCACCGCTTCGCCGACGATGCGGCCGGCGCGCATGTGCAGGATGCGATCGCAGGTCGCAAAGAGCTCGGAGACCTCGTCGGAAATGAGGATGATGGCGACGCCCTGGCGGGCCAGTTCGGCCACCACATCATAGATGCCCTGCTTGTTCTTGATGTCGACGCCGACTGTCGGGGAATCGAGGATCAGCACCTTCGGCCGCGTCGCAAGCCACTTCGCCAGCACGACACGCTGCTGATTGCCGCCCGAAAGGGTCTGCACGGCACGATCGGCCGAGGGAACCTTGATGGCGAGCCGCTTGATCCAATCCTCGGCGAGTTGCCTGCGGGATTTATCGGGAATGAGCCCCAGCCGGTTTGCCATGCCCCGCATGATCGCGAGCATGATGTTGTCGCCGATCGACTGCTGCAGGATGACGCCGAGGCTCAGACGATCCTCGGAGACATAGGCGATACCCGCGCGTACGGCATCACGATTGGAGCGAAGCACAAGCTCCCTGCCCTCAAGACGAATGCTGCCGCTTTCGGCCCGATGCATGCCGAATAGCGTCAGTGCAACCTCGGTGCGGCCCGATCCCAGCAATCCGGAGATGCCGAGCACCTCACCGCGGCGCAGAGTGAAATCGATATCGGCAAACTCACCGCGGCGCGACAGACCATGGACTTCCAGAATAGGCGCCGCCTCACCCATGTTGCGGGCAACGATCGCGTGATCGATATCGAGCCCCGTCATCAGATGAGCGATCTTCTTTTCATTCATTTGATCGGCGGGCCAAGTGCCGACCTTGCGGCCGTCGCGCATGACAGTGACCCGCTCGGCGATCTCGACGACTTCGTCGAGCCGGTGGGAAACGAAGACGACGGCGATACCGTCCGCCTTGAGCCGTCCGACGATCCCCAAGAGGCGGTCGACCTCGGCCCGCGTCAGCGACGCTGTCGGTTCGTCCATGAAAATCAGTCGTGCCTCGGCTGCCAGGCCGCGTGCGATCGCGACGATCTGGCGCTCGGCCACCGAAAGATCGGAAACCACGAGATCGAGGTTGAGCGCAAAGCCGAGCCTGGCAAGGACAGCGCTTGCCTTCTCCCGCATTCGCTTCCAGTTGACCGGTTTTACCAGCCGGTCGAGATGACTTTCGATGGCGATATTTTCAACAACGGACAGGTTGGGAAACAGAGACAGGTCCTGGAAAATCACCTGAATTCCCAGAGCCTTGGCGCGTGCTGGATCAAGCGGAAGAACAGCCTCGCCCTCGATTTCGATCATACCCGCCGAAGGCGGATGCACGCCGGCCACGGTCTTGATGAGGGTCGACTTGCCGCAGCCGTTTTCGCCGACCAGGCAATGAATCTCGCCAGACCGCACGTCCCAGTCGATCTCTTCCAATGCCCGCACGCCGCCGAACCGTTTGGACAGTCCGGTCAAACGCAGAAACGGAATTTCGTCGCTCATCGAGCCACTCCGATTGCCATGAATCGGCCGGCGGCGGCTTGGAGCCTGCCGCCGGCCCTCGGGAGGAACTGTCAGAACTTTTCCGCTTCTCTTCTCATCGCGGAAAAGCTCTATCCTCTTGGTTCCTTACGCATTCCGGACGGAAAACCGCTGCGCACTTTTCCTGGAAATGCTTTAGAGACCAAGCGCTACGAGCCGGTCGATATTTTCCTTATCGAGCGACTCGAGCTTCTGGGCCTGGATGAGTTTCTTGTCTGGATAGACACGCACCTTGCCGACGCCGGTCAGCTCCATATTGTCGGTAGGCTCCTTGCCAGCAGCCAGCAGGGAGGCGAGCTGAACGAAGATTTCGCCCGCCGTCATCGGATTCCAGATGAAGCCACCGCGGATGGTGCCGGACTTGACGTATTTGACGCCCTGCCCCGGAGAGAAGCCGCCGACGAGCGCGATCGACTTCGCCTTTTCGCGATCGTCGAGAACGCGCGCCGCACCGATCGGACCTTGCGAACCGAATGTCAGGATGCCCTTGAGATCCGGATGAGCGCGAAGCTGGTCCTGCGTGGTCTTTATGCTGTCATCCAGGCTCTCGGCCACGCCGAAGCGATCGCCGAGCATTTCCATCTTCGGGTACTTCTGCTTCTGATAGGCGATCGCGGCATCGGCCCAGGCATTATGCAGGGGAACCGTCAGCGATCCGACATAGACGATATATTTGCCTTCTTCGCCCATCTGCTTGGCAAGCAGGTCCATATGGGCCTGGCCATAGCCTTCGATGGTCGTCAGCTCGAAGTCCCAATCGGCTTCCTTCTGGTTCGGCCCTTCATGGGCCAGCACCTTGATGCCTGCGGCCCGCGCACGGCCGAGAACGGGATCGAGGGCAGCGGAGTCATTCGGCACGATGCCGATGACAGCGACCTTGCGGGCGATCAGATCTTCGATCGCACGCACCTGCTGGGCGGCATCGGCCTGCGTCGGCCCGACCATCCAGGCATTGGCCTTGTATTCCGGTGCCGCCTTCTTGATGCCGACTTCCATGGCATTGAACCATGGAATGCCGCCGATCTTGACCACGACGCCGACTTGCGGCTCGGCCGCCTGTGCGACGCCGATCGTGCCGCCCAGAGTGCCGGCGACGACAGCTCCACCTATTCCGGCGAGTAGGGTTCGTCTTGTAACTTCCATTTTTCTCCTCCCAGTTTCGTGTTACCCGCCTCCTCAAGCGGGCTCCGCGGCGTCGAACCGCGGATCTCGACGGCGCAGCGCAGGCGCCGCGTAACCGGCTTTCCTCCGAAGCCGGTCATACGTCGCAACAGAAGCGCCCAGGCCTGCTCGGCCATTTCCTCGATGGGCTGACGCACCGCCGTAATGCCGGGTGCGACCAGCCTCATCCATTCCATATCGTCGAAGCTTGCAAAGGCGAGATCGCCGGGCACGGAAAGCCCGATCTCCGCCATGGTGCGGTACGTCAGAAGCGTCGTGCCGTGGTCGAGCGAAAACAGCGCGCCAGGCAAGGGACGCTGACGCAGACGCTCCTCAAGGCGCTGCGCGCCATTGGCATCATCTATGCCGATTTCCAGCATTTCGACATGCATACGGCCGGCCGCAGCGCGCACGCCCTCCCAGCGTTCGCGAACATTGGTGATCGAAAGGCTACTGCCCAGAACCAGGCAATCACCATAACCCTGCCTGTCGAGATGGGCCGCGATCGCGCCGGCAGCCGGGCCATTGTCGACCGCGATCAAATCGAAGCCGGCCGCATCGGGTATACGGTCGGCCAATACGACCGGCGCAAAGAAGCCGTTCGGCAAGCGTTCCGCAAAGGCGCCATCACAGGGGATGACAATCAGGCCAGCCGGACGCCATGAGCGGATCTTGCGCAGCCGGTCGGCTTCTTCCTCGGCATTGTTGCGCGCAGAGACGACCACCAGATCGTAATCGTCGAGACGCGCCAGATGCTCCAGCGTGGAAACGAAGGAGGCAAACATCGGATTGGTGAGATCCGGCACCACGACACCGGCAAGCTGTGCCTTGCGCGAGCGCAGCCGCGATGCGCCGAGATCGACGACATAGCCAAGCTCACGCACCGCGTCGTTCACGCGCCTGGCGAAATCCGGAGAGACCGTGGGTTTGCCATTGAGGACGTTCGAAACGGTCGCTACCGAGACACCTGCCCTGTCGGCCACCATCTTGATGGAAGGGGTTCGCGATTTCGACATTCTGCCCTCCCTTCAATAATCTCAGATTGATACTACGAAAATTCTGGTGAAACGTTTTATTGTAAGCTATACCAGCATAGCTTTGGTGTCAACGTGAGCGTTTCTAAGTATAAAACGATTCATGTCTTTCGCATTGCAGCAAATGTTTTTTGCATCCACGAAATCGGGAGGACGAGCATGAACAAACTGGGAGTTCACGCGCTGGTATGGGAGGCAGGCTGGAGCCGCGACGAATGCGCCCGCGCAATCGCAAACAGCGCCGAGGTGGGTTATGATTTCATCGAGGCACCAGCGCTCGACCCAAGCCTGATCGATCCGGAATTCACCCGCCGGCAGCTGGAGAAGAACGGCATCGGTATTAACTTCTCGCTTGGTCTCGATTTTGAAACCGATATCTCAAGCGGCGACAAGGAGAAGGGTCGGCGCGGCAAGGAAAGGCTGGAACAGGCGATCGCCGTCTGCCGCGATTGCGGCGGCGAATATATCGGCGGCATTCTGCATTCCGCTTTCGGCAAATATAGCGAGCCGACGACAGCTGCCGGCGTCACGCAATCGGTCGACATCCTGCGCCAGGTGGCCGAGACGGCGGCGAAAAGCAACATCACGCTGGTTCTGGAGGTGGTAAACCGCTACGAATCCAACGTGCTGAACACGGCCGCCCAGGCGGTGGAGATGTGCAAGCGCATCGGCATGCCGAACGTGAAGGTGCATCTCGATGTCTATCACATGAATATCGAAGAATCGGATATTCAGGCCGCCATTCTCGAAACCGGCGATTATCTCGGCTATTTCCATACCGGCGATTCCCATCGCGGCTATATGGGCTCGGGCACGATCGATCTTACCGGCGTTTTCAGGGCTCTCGTCCGTTCCGGCTACCAGGGACCGATCACCTTCGAATCCTTCTCCTCCCGCGTTGTAGGCCAGCCGCTCGAAGGCATTCTCGGCATCTGGCGCAACCTCTGGGATGATGGCCGCGACCTTGCCGAACATGCGCTGATGTATACGAAGGCGCAGCTCAAGGCCGCGCAGGAGGCCCAGCGTCAAAGCCAGCAGCGCAGCCGTCTTCCGTGATACGGCACTCCATCGTGCCGAAGCATCGGCTCCCGCCTATCGAGGGAGCCGATTTCGCTCAGGCAGAAATCGCCTTGCTTTGAAGCGGCGTCTGATGAACGACGATGCGCGCGTGGTATGGAATGCGTTCGTAGAGGTCGATGACGTCGTGATTGATCAGGCGAACGCAACCGGACGATGCTGCCTTGCCGATCGAGCGCCATTCCGGCGAGCCATGCAGGCGGTAGAGCGTGTCCTTGCCGTTCTGGAAGATATAGAGGGCGCGGGCACCCAAAGGATTTTTGATGCCCGGATCCATTCCGCCATTGGCAACCGAATATTTCGCGAGTTCCGGCTTGCGGGCAATCATGTCGCCCGGCGGCTTCCAGCGCGGCCAATGCTGCCGCCAGTGGATGATCCCCTCACCCTGCCATGCGAAGCCGTCGCGGCCAATGCCGACACCATAGCGCATGGCCGTACCGCCGCGCTCCACGACATAGAGAAACCTCGATGCCGTATCCACAACGACTGTACCGGGCGCCTCGCCGGTCGGATCAGGAACGCGCTGACGATAAAACTTCGGGTCCAGCTTTCGGTAGGGAACCGCCGGAATGACATGACCGCCATCGACCACGGAGGCATAGCGTGCTTCGAGTTCGGGATCGGGTGTGACGACGCTCTGAGGTTCTGACGCCACGGGAACGACGGGTGGCATACGAACCGGAGCTGCAATGGGAGTTGGAACCGGGGCGGTGGTGGCACAGCCCGCAAGCGCTGCCGTCGCAGAGATAGACCCCAGCATGAAAGCCCGCCGGGAAAGAGTCTTTTCATTCTTGGTTGAGCGCATTCCTGTCCTAACAAACCCCGCATATTGATATCGCCTCTTCGACGGATGAGGCCGAAAGAGGCGACATGTCTCATCATTAAGTGGTGATGACCTCATAGCCACTCGGGACCTGTGATGACAAGTTCGCCAATACCATGACCCTGCAAACTCAATCGACGAGTGTGGGCCAGAAGCCACAGCGATCTTGTGTTTCCGCGAGTGTATTGGGCGCTTGCCGCCTTACCGATGCGCAAACGTGCTGATTGCACGGAGGCACTTGCTCGCCGCGACATTGCGATATGTGTCGGCTAGCTACTGAAGGAATGGCCGGACAGGACATTGTATCCCATGTCCTGCCAATCCTCATGCCGGACTGCAAGTGGTTTCTAAAGGTTCCGCGAGGACTCGGCTCCAGATTGATTTTGCTGGCGGGATTTGCGCTCGTCATGCAAGGTCAGATCTCGCCTTGCCCGCGCGCTCGCAGCTTCGATCGGCCCTGCCCTCCCTTGCTCGGCAATGACAGCCCGCGCCCGCTCGATATCGACCATATAGTCACGGGCCAACGGCAGAGCGGAAACGTTCTTCGTCAGTTGCAGTTGCCAGTTCATGTGACCCATACGCCGGAAGGCAAGTTCGGACCCGACAAGATAGAATTCGAACATCCGACAGAACCGCTCGTCATAGAGTTTTGCCAGGGTGCTTCTGTTCTTCATGAAGCGGTCGCGCCACTGCTCGAGTGTTTTGGCATAATGGAGGCGCAGGATTTCGATGTCGGTCGTCCAGAGACCGGATTTTTCGACCACGGACAGGACCTCGGAGACCGCCGGCGAATAGCCGCCAGGGAAGATATATTTCGCGATCCACGGATTCGTGCTGCCGGGACCATCAGCCCGACCGATTGCATGGATCAGCGCGACACCGTCCTCCTTGAGCACGGAGCGGATCTTGTCGAAGAAAGTCTTGTAATGGTTGATGCCCACATGCTCGAACATGCCGACCGAGACGACGCGGTCGACCGGACGCGTCCAGGAGCGATAATCCAGCAGTTCGAACGTGACCATATGCTCCAGCCCGGCATCCTTCGCGCGGGCTCGTGCGGCCAGCAATTGCTCTTCCGAAAGCGTAAGACCCGTCACCCGAGCACCGAACTCCCTGGCGAGATAGAGCGCCATGCCGCCCCATCCGCAGCCAATGTCCAGAACCTCGAGGCCCGGGCGGTCGAGCATGAGTTTCGATGCGATATGCCGCTTCTTCTTGAGCTGAGCCTCCTCCAGAGTCTCGTCGCCGACCGGGAAATAGGCGCAGGAATATTGCCGGTCTTCATCCAGCATCAAGGAATAGAGCCGCGCATCGAGATCGTAATGATGCGCGACATTGCGCTTCGAGCGACCGGCGAAATTCAATTGATCGAGATTTCGGCGCAGCCATCGGACCTTTTCCATCAGCTTCTCGAAGGGATGGCTCCCGCCTTCCATCATGTTGAGGGCGAGCAAGTCCACCATCTCGTAAAGATCGCCGGAAGCCGGTTCGACTTCGCCGTCCATATAGGCCTCGCCCAGCGCCAGAGCCGGATTGAGGAGCAGACGGCGTTTTGCACGGGCGGTGTTGATTTTCATCGCTGCATGCGGTTCCGATCCCGTACCGAAACTGCGCGTGGAACCGTCCGGAAAAGTGACCGTGAGCGTTCCGATTTTGATCAAGCGGGAAAGAGCTGCTTCTAGGAACATGACAACTACCTGTTTATCGTTTCCTCGACGGTGATCTCCTGGCCTGAGGGGTGGCGAAGAATCCCGTACCGGTATCGAAAGCGTACTACTTAATCTGGTAAAATATCCAGATCATTTGCGACATCAAGGTTGAGTAAGCTCAAACGCGCCTACAAGGATGCTCGCGCCCTCCGCAGGATCACTGCTCCGGCTATATATAGCCAGCCGGCTGCCGGAATGTGAGACCTCTCCCGGCGGCAAAGGGTGCGCGACAGCCGAATGCAAGCCGTATAGCATCGCCTCTGCCGAGCTGCGTTACGCGGAGGGAATGCACTCCGACGCGGGACACACCTACCAGCAGGTGAAGCCGGCGTCCACGTTGACGATCGCGCCCGTCATCAGGCTGGCAGCGCCCGATGCAAGGAAGAGAACCGCGCTGGCGACTTCCTCTGGCGTTCCCATCCGCCCCATCGGCGTATCGGCAAGCCAGACCGGAATGCGTTCATGATTGGCCTCGACCGCCATCACCATGGGCGTTTCAATATAGGTAGGAGCCACGGCATTCACCCGGACGCCATGCTCCGCCCATTCCGCCGCCATCGACCGTGTGAGATGATGGACCGCCGCTTTGGAGACGTTGTATGGCGTCTGTGGTTGCGGCCTATTGCAGATGATTCCGGACATCGAACCGAGATTGACGATGGCGCCGCGTTTCTGAGCAATCATGTGGCGGCCGAAGGCGCGCGAGCACCAGAAAACGCCATTGACATTGACATCCATCATTCGCAGCCAATCGGCGTCGCTGACATCCTGCGAGGGTATGCCGCTCTGACCGATCCCAGCATTGTTCACCAGGATCGTCGCGGCACTGCCGCCATCGACGAGTTCCGTGGCGATCGCCTCCATTCGCGCGGAGTCCGTGACATCGCCGATCCGTACATCGATGTCGTAACCCTTCTCCCGTAAAGCGAGAGCTCCCCGTGCGTCGGCCTCGTCACGCTCGATGACGACGACTGCAGCGCCAGCTTCAGCCAGTGCCTCTACGCAGCAAAGGCCGATGGCGCGGCCACCGCCCGTAACCACAGCCCGCTCGCCATCGAGCCGGAATTTCTCCTGATAACCCATGGCTTTGCTCCTCAAATATCGAAGGCGCTCGGCAGAACCACGACGTCGCGGATCGTCACGTTGCGCGGACGTGTCAGCATGAACATGATGGCATCTGCGACTTCCTTGGGCTCGATCAAGGCGCCGGCCTCCTTGGCCTTGCGCAGGTTTTCTTCGGGCCAGTCGGCGAGCAAGGCACTGATGACCGGGCCTGGAGAGACAGAACCGACTCGAACACCGCTCTTCAGAAGCTGGCGCCGCATGGCCTGGACGAAGCTGGTCATTGCCCATTTCGAGGGCGAATAGACGGGCTCCCAAGGAATGGCCGAATGGCCTGCGACCGAACTCGTGACGATGATATCGCCCGTACCGCGCCCGATCATATGCGGCGCGACGGTACGGACATTCTTGATGACGACATTGACGTTGAGGTTAAGCATCCTGTCTATGGCGTCGAGATTGGCTTCCACCAGGTCACCGCCAATATAGGTGCCGGCATTCGCATGAAAGATGTCGAGATGATCGACTTTGGCAAGGATGCCCTCCAGCAGCCCGGCGCACTGCTCCGCGTCGAGCAGATCGACGACCAGCGGAATGGCAAGTTCGCCCAGGCGCTCGCACACCGATGCCAATGCTCTCTCATCGCGATCGATCAAGACGACCTTCGCTCCCGCCGCAATCATGACCTCGCTCGAGGCCAGCCCGATCCCCGATGCCGCACCGGTCACCGCGGCGATTTTCCCCTTCAATTCGTCCATGGTCTCCTCCTCCTTGGATTAAAACAGCTATCATTTACCGGCACTGCAGACCGGGTATTCATTGGCAAAGATCGAGACAGTCTGCGACATCCACAGTGCGATCAGGTCAATCGCGCCTATGGAGCGGCCGTCGTCGAACAGCCTGTACCTCCAAACCCCGCCCCTTCGACGGAACGGATCCGCATCAGGAACGTCTTTCCGTGGTTGCGATGAACGCGTCGAGTTGCTCTCGGGTGCCGGCCCCCTCCATCGGACCGACGACTGTGACATTGCGGGCACCCGCCGCAGCCGCATAGGTCAGGGCGTCTGCCGCCGGCATGCCGAGCCGTCGGCAAGTGAGATAGGCGCCACCGAAGCAATCGCCAGCACCCGTCGGATCGATTTCCGCGACGATGAAGGCCGGCGCATCGATGCGCTCGCCTTCCCTGCTGTAATAAGTCGCGCCATCAGCCCCGCGCTTCAGCACGATTTCCTTGACGCCGATTTCAAACAGGCGGCGGATCGCATTGGTTTCGCCCTCGACGCCGGCCGCGCGCTCGAGCTCCTCCCCGGAGGGCAGCAGCAGATCGGCCATAGCCACGAGCCGGGCAAACCGCCGTTCGGTCGCCTCGTCGAGCTTGAGTTCCTTGCGAATGTTCGGATCGACGGAAAGCGTGCCGCCGCGGGTCTTGACGATATCGACAGCCTTGTCGATCACCTCACACGCGCTCGGAACGGATAGCGCCGAACCCATCACATGCAGGTGTCCGGCACGGTCGATGAGATTGCTGACGTCTTCGCTCCAGCCAAAGCGAGCAGCCGCTGACGTCGCGATATTATAGATGAAGTCGCGGGAACGGTCCTCGCGGTAGCGAACGAAGGCGCTGCCTGTCGGATAATCCGGGTCGATGGATATTGCCGAGATATCGACGCCATCGCCCTTGAGCCTTTCGAGATTCACGCGGCCGAAATCGTCGGTGCCGACAGCGCCGATCATTGCCGCGCTGCCTCCAAGCCGACCGCACTGGGAAATGAAGATCGCCGGCGCGCCGCTCGCAAACGGTCCGACGAGCGGTTGTGCCTCCATGAAACCATTGCCGACCGTCGTGGCGACGATTTCCACGAGGATTTCCCCGACGCAGACCGTTGGGCCAAGCTGGTCGGGTGCCAGTACTGAACTCATTGCAATCCTGCTTTCGATACCTATTGTTCTCAATCCGCGGCGGCGTGTCGTTGCGCTCCATCCTCATCGCAAGACTGATTGTTTTCCAGTAAGAGAAACACTGGCGAAACATATATGCCGCGTTGAGCGTCGGACCAGAAGCATTCTTCTCTTTCGTGGCGATTTCAGCATTCGCAATGAATTCAAGCATGATTCCAGCGGCTTGCGAGCGCGACCCTTCGACGCGGCAATTATGGATCGCCGGAACAGACGCCGTAAAATTCGGCGGCTTGCGCTGTTTGCGGATGCTTCCGCCCGGCGAGAAATTCGGTTCGCTTCGGATAGAACGCTGCATTTTCATGTTGACCCCCGCTGCATTCGCATCTTCGATCGGCAAACAGGCAGGAGATCGAAAGAGGAAGTTCCGATGAGTTTCGAAGGCAAGAGAGTGATCGTCACCGGCGCAGGCAAGGGCATCGGTCGAGTGACGGCGGAAATGCTGATAAAGCGCGGCGCTCATGTCGTGGCGCTGACCAGAAGCGCAGCGGACGTCGCTTCCTTGCGCAATGAACTGGGTTGCGAAGCCATTCAGGTCGATCTTGCCGGCGCCGACAGAACACGTGAGGCAGCAATCGCTGCGCTTCCGGCAGATTATCTTGTCAACTGCGCAGGCACGACCGAGCTGCAGCCGTTCCTTGAGACCACGGTCGAAGCCTTCGACCATCTGCATGCGGTCAACACCCGCGCGCCGATGATCGTGGCCCAGGAATTCGCTCGCTCATTGATCGGCAGAGGCCTTCCCGGCGCAATCGTCAATGTCTCCTCCATTGCCGCCTTTATCGGCATACCGGATCATGCGTCCTATTGCGCATCGAAGGGCGGTCTGGACGGCCTGACGCGCGTGATGGCCAGGGAACTGGCGCCCAAGGGTATTCGCGTCAACGGCGTGCACCCGACGGTGACGCTGACACCGATGGCGGTCAAGGCATGGAGCGATCCCGAAAAGGCAGCACCCATGCGCGATCGCATTCCGGCCGGCCGCTTTGTCGAACCGGCAGAGGTTGCGGAGGTAATCCTTTTCTTGCTTTCCGACGCAGCGGCCATGGTGAACGGCATCTCCATGCCGATCGATGGCGGCTATATGATCGCCTGAGATCATATCCACGGCATCCTGATAGAGATCAAACACCGGATGGAAGTCGCCGAAGAGGCTGAGATATTCGACCGGGAGCTGATGCTATGGAACGCCTGGAAGGCTTGGCATCAGGCTGCCGCCTCATAGATCAGATCTGGCGCGACGATCCATTCTCCCTGCCTGAGCGTCAGGACGTCGAGCCTGCCTTCGCGATCCCGAACGGCAATGCCGACGAACCGGTAGCGGCTGCCGTTTCTATCCACGACGGCAGCCGAAATAGGTTTGCCGTTGACATAGCCGACAACAGGGCCTTCCTCCCTTGTTGCGGAAAGCAGGAAATATTCGTGAGGAATGTTCCGACTGACCATCAGCTCCGATCCCCACGCTGAAGGGTCAGGCCCACACTCGCCCCAGCACCTTTCTGCGCGCGCGTGCGCTCACGCGTCGCTTGCTCAAGAGAGGATTTCGAGCGCGGACGCCTGTTCTTCTTGATCTCGACCACGAATGGCTTTCGCTGCGGCCGCATTATCCGTCCTTTCGATTTTTGATTCATTTTAATTGAAGACACATTCGACCTGGCCGAGCGGCCCGAAGTCGACGGCCAAATGCTGGCCGGCGCAGACCTGGAGGACCGCAGTGCAGGAGCCGGTCGCCACGATATCGCTCGGCTCGAACCGCCTGCCATTTGCCGCAAGCGCCGCGGCAAGCCACGCAACCGCGTTCAGCGGATTGCCCATGACCGCCGACGAGCTGCCGGACACCATGGTCTGCCGAAACAGAAACGCCGTGACCTCGATTCTCGAAAGAGCGCCGATGTCCATATTTGCGGCATGGTCGCCGCAGAGCGTCGCGACATGCAGGCCAAAATCCGCAATCGCAGCGTTTGCGCCGGCAAACGCTCGCCGCGTCCGGCGGCCGACGACCCCGATTGCAGGGCGGCAGCTCATGACCGCCTCGGTCACGCTATCGAGGGAGATTTGCTCGCCTTCGTCCGGAAATGACCTCAGCATCGTGAAAACGAACTCGCTTTGTATTCCAATGGTTCCCGGCGGCAGACGAAAGCTTTGCGCCCTCTTTTGCAAGGCGGAAGACGGAATTTCTGAGTAGATCGGCCCCTTGAGGCCGAGCGTCCGGCAGGACAGAGCGCTCGTTCCCACAATCGCATAGCCCTTGCGCTCAAAGCCGAGTGCATCCTGCGCCGCGGCTTGGATGTCGTAAGCCTCATCTTCAGAGACGATCAGATCGAGCGGAAGATCGCAAAGTTCTTCGTGACGGCGACACTTCGCCAGAAGATCGGCTGTGGTATCCTTCAATTCGAAATACATCTTCGCGCTCCAATCTCGACAACTGGCTTTCACGCAAAAATGGCTCGACACGCATAGCCGTTCCATTCGGCGCAATGCGCGAAAAAATTAAAATCTCATAGTGATCGCTTTTTCTCGTTGAATGATATGTGGCATCCCGTCGTTCCGTGCCTTACCGCTGCCGCTTTGGCTGAGACCGCCAGGCGGCGAAGCGACGCTCGAAGTGGAAGCCGTATCGGTCAGGAGACTGCGGCAAGGACGCGGACGTCATGGCATCGAACAGCATAATGGGTGCGCGGTCCGAGAGCATCGAGCCACAGCCGCTATGGCTTCAAAGCCGACATAGCCATATTGGATGCCATCGGCCGCAGCGTTTCAGATCGTCCTGCTGGCTATGACGCCAGGGTCCGCTCAGGATTTCTTGCGCGCGGCCTGAAGGCAATCCATCCACACCGCGACCGGGCAAGCACAGGCGGATTCTGCCGGATCGTACAACGGGGACCAACCAGTACCGGCAGAGCACCGAATGCACGATCGAGGCCGACGCTATGGAGAATCGGCCCGCCTGTCTGCGTCCATTTTTGAACGCACCTATATTGTTTCGCTCCTCTGTTCACGGCATCCGGGAAAGGAGGTAACGGAGTTTTGGCGCGAATAGGAGAAGCGGATAAGGTAGCGGGATCCAGCGAAATTGACCGCCCTCGTTCCGGGCGGCGCCCCTCCCCAGGATTTTGATGACCTCAATCATGTTTGAGGTCGCCGCGCAGTGTATCTTTCGGCATGATCGGCTGGAAAATCGCTGCCAATCCTTCACGAACCGATCAATGCTCTTCATTCCATTTCCATTTGTCGTCGCCATTTTGCTCGTCGTTCTCTTTGCAGCCGTAAAGGCTCGAGACGATGAAGCACCACCCAATTTGCCTTTCCAGGCACTGATCCTTCTCAGTGCGTTTCAATCCACGCTTTCCGGTCTGCGATGGGGCTATGCCGTTCAGCCCGCCATGTATATCATGCCGGTGGCGGCCGCGATGGTGGCGCCACTTGCCTATCTCGGCGTCTCGAGACTGGTGCGCAAAAGCTCGCTCTCCCCACTTGAGCAGATCAGCCTGCATGCGCTGCCGGCAGGGCTCATTATCGTGCTGATCGCGGTGTGGCGCGACGCGATCGATATCGCCATCGTACTGATCGACATCGGCTATGCCGCGGCGATCCTGCTTCTCATGCGCTCGGGCACGGACGCGCTTCGCCTCGCGCCATTCGAAAATGCCGGTCCGACCTATCGGGCCGTCCTCTTTGCTGCCGACGCTCTTCTTTTGTCGGCGATGGTCGATATCTTCATCTGGCTGGACTTCGCCTGGGCCGGTGGTGAATATGCGTTGAAGGTCATCAGCCTCGGAAATCTCGTGGGACTGGCCATCCTGGCCACAGCCGCCGCTGCAGCCAGCCGCAGCCACGCGCCCATCGACAAGGGAGGGGCTGTCCTGCCGCCTGAAATCCTGCAGGACACCCAGACGCTTGATGCCGTACAGACGCTGATGAAGGAAAGACACGCCTATCGCGATGTCGATCTCAATCTCGACCGGCTGGCGCGCAAGCTTGCGATTCCCGCCCGGCAGATTTCCACAGCCATCAACCGCGCGACCGGCAAAAACGTCTCGCAATATGTCAACGAGTACCGGATCGCGGAAGCTTGCACGCTGCTGGCCGAAACCGGGAAGCCGGTGACGGAAATCATGTTCGATGTCGGCTTTCAGACCAAGTCGAACTTCAATCGCGAGTTCCGGCGCGTCACTGATACCACACCGCTCGAATGGCGCGACAAGTCGCGCAAATCCTCCCAGTCCACAGCCGCGCCAACAGCTGACTGAATCGCGATCGGGCACGATCCAGAACGTGTTTAACCTCTCTCCAATCCGGCCGGCATGGCTTTAACCAATTTTTAATCATCAAGTTGAAGCAACCGCCATTCCCGGATAAAGGGAGGATATCGCCTCCTCCGTCGTTCCGTGGATAGCAAATTGACAATGGAAAATTTGCTTCAATTGCTTGATTTCATGGAGGAGTACACCGATCGCATTCTTCCGGTCGCGTTCCTGTTGCTCGCCGCAGAGATCATCTTTCCGAAGTCTCGCTATACCTATGTATCGAGGCTTCGCGGCGCCATCTTCTGCGTGACGAACATCCTCATAACCAAGGCAAGCCTGACACTCTTCTACTGGTTTTGGGCGGGCATCGGCATAAAGCCGCTGTTTGCGATCGACCTAACATTCCTCTCGAAGTTTTCGAATGCATGGCCACTCCATCTGCTGGGCGCCATAGCTGCTTCTTTTCTCGTTCTGCAGGTCAGCGAGTTCTTCTACTATTGGTTCCACAGGCTACAGCATAGCAATAGCTTCTTCTGGCGCTTCCATGCCGAGCATCATTCGCTCGAGGAAATGAGCGCCTTCAACAGCAACCACCATTTCAGCGAGGAGATCTTCAGGATTCCGTTTCTGATCATTCCCGTCTCGCTGCTCTTTAATTTCAAACAGGACTATGTTCCCTGGATTTGGGTGTTCTTCGTGCGCTGGCAAGGCTATTTCGAGCATAGCTCGACGCGACTGAATCTAGGCTGGGTTCGTTACGTCTTTCCCGACAATCGCTTTCACCGTATTCACCATTCGGTCGAGCGACAGCACTTCAACAAGAATTTCGGCAGCGGCTCGGCGATCTGGGACATTCTGTTCGGGACCGCCTATTATCCGAAGGCCGCGGAATGGCCCGATGTCGGCTTGCCCAATATCCGGGAGCCGCAAAACTTGGCCGAATTTCTCGTCCGACCGTTTCGACGCGGCAGACATAGCTAGAACGCCGGCTGTTTCAATTCCAGGATTTTCCTCACACTTTCAGCCCAATGCTCGGTCTAAAAACGCGCCTTCGTTAGAATTTTAGATAAACCTAAAAGCGCTCATCAAGACCATGGCTCTACCATCAACGTGTCTGGCCGGACAAGGTTCGGCGGCACCATGACAGTGCCAAGGCATCCTGGAATGGGTTTCGCCTCAGACGATTGCACTTTTGAATGGGGAGTCCCGAAGGGGACAAAGTGCTCAATGCCTATATCAGCATTTCTTCGTCGCCGTGCAGCGATGGCAGCCCGCGTGCATGACACCTTATGTACGTTCATCGACGGCACGATTGTCGCCCGGGCGGATAATTGGCGCCCAGTTCGCGATAGCGACGATACGCGCCGCGCGCTCGGTCATACCTCATATCGTGGCGAATTGGTGCCGGTCTACGATCTGGCGACGAAGATGGGCAACAAGCCCTCAAGGAGCTGTGAAATCGCCATCATCAAGACGACTGGCGGCTACGTCGCATTTCTGATCGACGAATTCATCGGCAGCACGTCGGCGGCGAGCGAAGCCATCCGCCTTTCGGAACTCGACATTTTCGGCCGCGAGCGTGTAGCCGTATAGCGTCGCTTTCCCGATGCCAAAGAAGGCGGCTGGGAACGCGCTTCCGCAAGCCATGAAGAAAGTCATCTCTTCGCAGGAGCCACCTGCCGCACTTCCTGTACACTATGACCTGCCGCGGCCGAATTCCGGAACAGATTTTCAACATAGCGCACGACTAAAGCCATGCACGCCCTCATGTCGCGGCAATAACGACCAATCTCGGAAATATTTTCTCCATACTTCACTTAAATTGGCAGATCCAGCAATCGCAAGGGGCTTCGTTACCAGATATTGTCGATCAAGGTACTAGACATTCGGAATTCGACGGACATAAACTTGATAGATGAACGCGTGCCAGAAAAAGAGAGCGATCATAGCCTTGGTCTCAACCGGAACGGCCACGTCGATGCTGGCGGCTCTCCCTTGGATATGGAGCTGATGAATGCTGTATGATCCGAACATATCCCGATCGCGCTGGCCGCTGCCGTTTCGCCGGCAGTCATGGGAGACATTGGTTGGTTTGGTCTCCGTAATCCTGCTGGTCGGGATCATATGTGCAAACCTGCCGAGCACCTGGACTACGGAGCGAAACGTATCAATGGCTTCTTCGAGCCGCGCCGCACATTGACGGATTGAGATCGCTCCGCCGGGAATGCGCGGCGATCGCAAGCCTTTGTCGGATTGGCTTCCTGTATCCGTCGACATCCAGTAGCCGGTTCCGGCATTGCGAACAGAGGGCTGCAGGCAGTCAATCTCTGTATTCCATCACCGGAATCAACTGTGAGCGTGATGAATTTCCGCATATTCCCGATGAGGACCGTCCGCGTGAGGCTTTGGTCCAACGCATCGTGCGACCCCCGCCCCAATGCCACTCGACTGAAGCCCAAGGAAAGGAACCGACTGCGCCGAAGCTCTGTTTTACCGACAGCTCCGTCAATGACGGACGAAGAGAAGGTGAAAGGAGATTCTGATGAAAACGAAAGTACTTAGTGTTGCGGCACTCGCGCTTGGCCTGACCGCCGGATGTGCCTTTGCCCAATCGTCGACCGTCACCGGCGCTGCAGGTGGCGCGGTCACCGGAGCCGTTGTCGGTGGTCCGGTCGGGGCCGCCGTGGGCGGCGTGGCTGGCGCCATTGTCGGCACCGCCATCGATCCGCCGCCTCAGAAGGTGGTCACCTATGTCCGCGAACAGCCCTTGCCTGAAGAGGGCACGATCGTCCACGAGAGAGTGGTCGTCGGCAAGCCCCTACCGGACACTGTCGTTGTTCGCACAGTTCCGCAGAATCCGCGATATGCCTATGCAGTCGTCAACCACGAGCGCGTGATCGTCGAGCCTTCCTCACGCAAGGTTATCCAGATTCTGAACTAACCATTGTGGGGAGCGGGAAGCCGCTCTCCACCCTTCCCCCTGTTCCCCATGGGCGACCGAAACGAGAAAGCGGCCGGTCTGCAGCGCTACCCGAAGCTCCGAGTTTTTCACAGTGGCTTCCACAGGCAGCACCCCTTGCGCACCATATTCTAAACTTGGCCGCCTGCATCACGCAGCAAATTGCCTATCGCCGGATCGAGCAGCGTCTGGGGCGGAAGGCCCGACCCGGCGATAGAGCCGGTGGGCGGACCGGCTAGGGAAAGGCGTGCATCGACGCCAAACTCGTGAACCCAAACTTGTGAGAGATGATCGCAGAAACCTCGTGTCGCAAAGTGCCCGGCGACCGGCGTGCTCACCTCAAGACGCTGCTGGTGCAGCGCCTTCAATTGACAGTCGCCGCACTGCTCTCGGAGGGTGCCGCGGCTTCGGATTTCCTTTCCAGGGCATCACGGACTTCGGCGATTTTGCCGCTGTTTGTTCCGATGCCGAGAATGCTCTTTGCTTCAGCGAGTGTCTGGTCCGTCACCGGCTTGTTCGATAGCTGCGCGAGCGCCGAACGCAGGGCGTTGTCGCTGAGGGCTGGATCCGTCGGCACTGCCGTCGTTCCATATTGCATTTCGAATTCCGCATATGCCTTCACATAGGCCGAGAGCGCCGCCATCTTGGGGTCTTTCGAGTTCAAGTAGGCGTGATAGTCTCTCCTGAGCGAGCTAAGCCTGCCCTTGTCGGGCTTCGAAACATGCGTCTTCGAGCTTGCACTATGAGCTCCGGAATGTTTGTCCAGGTGATGTGCCTGCAATGACGATGAGGCAGCCTGCGCAGTCGCCGCGCTCGTCGACGTGCTGCTTGAATCGTCGCTCTCGGACTTTTCATGACCGGAATTTCCTTCGCCATGGCCGCCACCATTGCCGCCGCCGTTTCCGCCCTTGGCGAATGCCGTCTGCATGAAACCGACCGTAGCTCCTCCCATGGGAGCGACTGCAAGCACCAGGCCGAGACTTGTTGCACCGATTATGGAACGGATTTTCATGCGCATTTCCTTCATAAAGCGTCCACCACTCGCAGCAGCGGCCGTATCCAGCAAATCACTGCGCACTAGAATATTGCCGAAATCCCAGGTTTCTACATGGGTCCGACCTATGCTTTGAGCATTAGGACCATTGTCTGATTGATCCTGCCCGATGGTCCCTTAGATTGTGCGCGCCGGATAGCAATACCCTCTTCACGGGACGAGGCGGCCGGTGCCAACGTTGTAACAGTTGACACTCCATCCCACTGGGATAGCTATACAGGGTTGGGAGATCAGTGCTGATTATGCCAGTTCTGCGAGCAAACCATAAATACAAACTATCTCTGGCAAGTCTTATCGAACGCTGGAACTCCCAATCTTTGGCCAGACAGTTCCTGCTCGCCGGCGGCCTCGTCGCGCTCTGTGCGATGCTCGTGGTCGGCTCTTTCGTTGCCGCCCTCATCGAGAATGCGGTGACGCGCAATTCTGCGGCGACGACGGCGCTCTATGTCGACAGCGTTATCGCCCCGCTTCTGCCGGATATGCAAACCACCCAGGCTCTCGACGATACCGTCACCCGCGCTCTCGACGAAACGCTCGGCCAGGGCGCGCTTGGCACACGGCTGTTTTCGTTCCGATTATGGCGGAATGACGGGACGATTCTTTACTCCAACAACAAGGATCTTTCCGGAAAGCGATTTCCGCTGTCAGATAGCCTGAAGATGGCCTTTTCCGGCCGAATGGTTGCCAAATTCAACCGGATCGACGACGTGGAAAGCGTCGCCGAACGCAATAGCGGCAAACCGCTCCTGGAAATCTACAATCCCGTACTGCAGCCCTGGTCGGGCAAAGTCGTTGCCGTTTCCGAATTTTACGAGATTGCCAACGATTTCGAAGGGAGTCTCACTCAGGCCCGCCTGCTGAGCTGGCTTGTCGTTGCCTTGTTCACTCTGACATTCTTCGCTCTTCTGTCGATCATCGTCCTGCGTGGCAGCCGCACCATCGACAATCAGCGCAAGGCGCTCAACGGCCGCATCGGCGAACTGTCGACGCTTCTTCAACAGAATGAGGCGTTGCGTGCCCGCGTTCAACGCGCGACCCAGCGTGCGGCCGCGCTAAACGAGAGCTATTTGCGCCGTATCGGCGCCGACCTGCATGACGGCCCCGCCCAATTGGTCGCCTATGCCTCCTTGCGGCTGGACAGCCAGACCCTCATCAGCTCCACCACCTCGCCAGAGGAGCGCGAGGCGTCGCTGCAGACCATCAAATCCAGCCTTGACGACGCCATGACCGAAATCAGGAGCGTCTGCAGCGGCCTGATGCTACCGCACATCGAGACGGACAATCTGACCGATCTTTTGAAACGGGCAATCCGTGCCCACGAACAACGCACAGGCGTCGCCGTTCCGCTGATGGTCGGGACAACGCCGACACACCTTTCGACCTCCGCAAAAATATGCGTCTATCGCTTTGTGCAGGAAGCCTTAAACAACGGTTATCGCCACGCCGGCGGAATCGGGCAAAAGGTCGTGCAGACCTTCAAAGACGGCCAGATCGTGATCGAGGTTGCCGATGAAGGGCCGGGATTTGACCCGAAGGAGGTCGGCCCGCAAAAGCTTGGCCTTGCCGGCCTCAGGGACCGGGTCGAAAGTCTCGGCGGTATTTTTCAACTTTTGTCGTCGAACCGGGGAACCATCGTTCGCATGTCCCTGAACATCGAGGAAATGGAGCAGGCATGACAGCTACAATCAGTTTGGCGGTCGTAGACGACCACCCTCTCTTCAGGGAGGGCGTTATCCGGAGCCTGACCGAAATGGATGGGTTCAGTATTGTGGGTGAGGGCAGCAGCAGGGAGGATGCGCTGCGCATAGCAGCGGAACACCGCCCGGATATCCTGCTGCTCGACATTTCCATGCCGGGAGGAGGGCTGGATGCCATCTCTCTCATCCTCGAGCAGATACCCGATCAGAAGATCGTGATGCTGACAGTCTCCGAGGCAAGCGACGATGTCATGGCGGCGCTCAAGAGCGGCGCGAAAGGCTATGTTCTCAAAGGCGTCGGATCACGGACCCTCGCCGATATCCTTCGCAGCATTGCTGCGGGTGACAGCTATGTCGCACCGACGCTATCGGCGCGTCTGATCTCGGATAACGGATCTGGTGCCCAGATCAATCCCTTCAGCGCATTGACGGAGCGCGAGCGGGAGGTCCTTGAACTGGCTTCTGCCGGATTGAGCAACAAACATATCGGGCTAAAGCTCGATCTGCATGAAAAGACCATCAAGCATCACATGACCCAGATCTTCGCCAAGCTGGAAGTGAGCAACAGAACGGAAGCTGCGATGGCATTCAGGGATGAACTCGAAAGGCGCCGTCAGTGAAGGAACGCTTTAAGCCGCTGCTCGTCGGCGATCGTCGCATTGCGGTTGACGATGGTGCGGCCCTTTGAATCCTTCATCACATACCGCCCGCTCTTTATATTTTCGCTCATGCCATCCTTGTGTTGAACGGTAATCGATCCGTCGCCATCATCGGAGGATTGGTCGGAATCGACCTGGCTTTGGGTAGCGCTCTTGGTTGCGGATGAACGGCCATTGGCATTACCGTTTCCGTTTCCGTTTCCATTTCCATTCCCGTTGCCGTTGTTGCCGTTCCCACCCCCATTGCCGCTGTTGCCACCGCCGTTCCCGTTGCCTCCCCCATTGCCGTTTCCGCCGCCGTTACCATTGCCACCGCCATTGCCGTTACCCCCTTTTGCCTCCACTATTTGTTGTGCAAATATCGCGGAAGCGCCGTGAATTTTAATGGTGTAGGGGAGTGCTGTGCTGACCATAGTCAACAACAGGCATGGCAAAGCAGCAATGAGCTTTCGACGCAATGACACCTACGGCCTCCTGAGGCTCCGGTTGGCTTCGGCGACGAATGTTCGTCGCTCCCTGGCCCGAAAGCGCCGCCATTTATCGCCGACTGGCAAATATCTCTGATCCCATATCAAATCGCCGCAACACCGCGAGGGGTCAAGTCTTATCAAACGGAGAGACCTCTGCTTGGACTTCAGCAATCGAAGCCAAGACCTTTCGCCGGGATATCGTCAGACTAACGTCCAGGAAGGAGCTGGACCGAAGCCCAATTGCATGATTGCATTATTGAAAACGACTTCCTCTGGTCGATATGACTGCGGATACGCCGACGCCCTGCCAATGCAAAATGCCATGGTTGGGAACCAATAGTGCCCTTGCAAAAATTGGCACTCAATATATCGATGCCCGCGCGATCGATCCGAAAAGAGGGGTACTGCGATGACCCAACACTGGAGGATATTTCTAGCTCGCTCCGCGCCGCCAGGCGCGATATTGGATTTCTCGGCAACCGAGTTCGCTCTCGAGGTCGCAATCAATTTGCGATATTGCCTGAACCTTGTCCGACCAACGCCGGAATGCATCGCTTTGGCTGACCTCGTTTTGCTGCGAGCCAGAAACTACGGCGAAGCGAGAATGGGGCATAAGCCACAGCTATTCGCAGAGGCCGAGGATGCACTTGCCAAGGCAATAAGGCTGCTCGAGATCGAACTCGAATATTGCGCAAAACAGAACATGAAAGGCAGCTGCGAAAAAGCCGCCTGAAAACTTCGCCATAGCAGCCGCGACGATAATAGCGAAAAAACCTTCGCAATCAGCTGCGTTCCGGATCGTCTGCCGACTTGGCGACTGGCATGAATTGCCAATGCCGCGTCAAGAGAAAGTGCCGGGCGATCGCCTTCGATGCCACCAGGGATCACGGCACGAGCTGCGGCTTCTACTGGCTATTGCTTGTCAAAGAGGGGCGATGACGGCGCGCGCCCAAAGGTCTCTTGCGGCGGCGCATACCTCGGGGCATGCGCTCGAAAAGATGGTTTAGTTGCCGCGGGCGCCGCTGACGGCGTAGGGGATATGCGAGCGGGCAATACCGAGATCACGAAGGACATGATCGTCGAGGGCGGAAAGCTCGCGTATGGCTCTGCGCTGTTCGCTAAAGCGCTTGATCTTCTCAAATACTCTCATTTTTACGGTCTCCTTTGCTGATGCGCAGGAGATAGGCATTTATCCGCCTAAATAAAATGCACATGCCTGCACGATAGCCATGCCGGTTTTGCAAGGCTCATGACCATAAGATTGGCGGGATGAACACGTGCTGGTTCTTACCACCATATTCGAGAATGCGATCGGCTTTGGATTTCACTGACAGATCGCCACCTTCCGCGACTGTTGCGGCCCCGATGAAGCGAACTTAGCTTTTGAACCGTCAATCTCTATCCTACGGCCTATGCATCCTGCCATTTGGAAAAGGTTGCAGCCTGCCCGCGCAAATTGCCATCTCGGTCCACGAGCTGCCAGACGATACCGGCATCGATCCAGAAACGTCGTCCGGATTTCGCAATCCTCAGACCGCGATAGTCGGAGATGAAGCCGTTACGGGTCACCGCGTCCAGCAACTGCTGACGCTCCGCCCGATTGGGAAGCTCGGCCGAAAGCCGCGAGGGCAGCGTTATAAACTCGTCCCATGAGTATTCGAAGCAATTCTGCGCGGCTTTGTTGGCGTAGACGAAACGCGGATCGGCGTCCGTATTATGGGCGAGGACCACAAACGGCGCGTCGCAATAGAGCCAATCCGGCCCCGCGCCCTCGCCAATCAAGGAAGAGCCCACAATGCGTTGAAAACTGCCGGTCAGAAGTTCAAAAAAGGCTTCGTCAACCGATAAATCGACAGTATTGCTTTCAGGCCTATCAGTCATCTCTTCCCTTCCTACCATTCTGGGCATCGACGGGAGCGATACCTATCAAATTGCGTGGGAGATCAAAAGCAGAGCAAGCGGGAAGACGCGAATATCCATCATCAACCACACCGCGAAGCCAGGGTCTCCAAAGTAAGCACGAACAAGTTACCGACAGCGTGCCCAAGGACGAGATTGCCGCAACAGAGCCCTGCCAGCTCTGAACACCAACCAAATTACGGTCGTTCGCCGGCGGCCAGCCGACGTTCGATATCATCGATGACAGGCAGCAGATCGGCAACCGTATCGATGACATAATGCGCGCCCCGTGCCTTCAGAACGCCGGTTGCACGCTCACGAACCTTGGCGAGCGCATCCGGCGCCATAGCGGCGATCTCTTGCGGAGTGAGACCCGCCTCATTGCCGCTCAGTGCGACGCCGACCGTCCAGCAGCCGGCCGCAACGCCTTCATCGATGCCGACACCGGTATCGTCGACCTTGACCACCGCATGCGCCGGCCAGACATCGAGATCGAGGAAGCACTTGTACATGTTCATCGGCGTCGGCCGGCCATGCGGCAGGTCGCCGGCGCAGACGAGATTGTCGACCTCATAGCCCTGCTCTTTCGCGAGCGGCAGGACACGCTCCATGATCGAGCGTGTGTAACCCGTCGTGGAACCGATCTTCATCCCGCGCTGGCGCAGCGTCCCGACAACTTCGGTCGTGCCCGGCACGAGATCGGCGAACTTATGCACCACCTCCTCGTTCATCGGCACGAAGACCTCGTAGACCGCGTCGACATCGGCTGCCGTCGGTGTCTTGCCATGACGCGTGGCCCACAGCTCGCGGATGCGAGGCTGCTTCAGCATGGCGTCGATATGATCCCATTTCGGCCGCCCCATCGGCTCACGCGCTTCCGCGATGGTGACCTCGATGCCGAAGCGGCTGAAGACTTCCACGAAGACGCCCATGGGGGCGAAGGATCCGAAGTCGATGACCGTTCCAGCCCAGTCGAATACAACGGCTTTCAATTGGCTCACTGATTTCACTCCCAAGACCGAGATGTCGAAGCGTAGAGGTCGTCGATGACCTGCTCACCGAGGGCGAAGCCGGTCGAGGCGCCGGTTCCGCCCGTCACCATCACGAGGCGGATATGATCGGCGGGGCGCTCGACCAGCACCGTCCGCTCCTTCGACGAGGCATAAGTGCCGATCCAGCGGTTGACGACGGTGCGGCCCGGCAGATCGAATACGCGATCGAACTCATCGAGGATCAGCCGGTCGAAGCGCTCGCTGGCGAATGGCTGCTGCGCATTGCCGTAGACATGGCTGTCCCCGACGACGAGAGAACCGTCGGCCGACTGGACCGCGATCAGGTGGATGCCGGCGGCGCGGCTTTCGGCCTCTTCGCGATCGAGCCGCTTTCCAAGTGCTTCCGCTTCCGGCAGCTGGGCAAAGCCTTCGTAACGGGCAAGGCTCATATCCGACATCACGGCGGCGCCGAACCGGCTCGGCTGAGCGGGCGCCACCCGCAGCATCTGCAATGTGCAGATCATGAGATTATGCTTGGCGATGACATCCGGGAAAAGCGTCGAGAAATCGTCACCGGGACAGACGACGACGGCTTCCGCTTCGATCCCGCCGTGGCTGGTCTCGATCCGCATTCCCTCGATGGCACGGACGGCTGTGTTCCAGCGAAAATCGACCTTGTGCCGAGCCTCGAGCCAGGCTGCGAGCTTCGGCAGCGCTTCCGAAGATTCGACACGCAGCTCATGCGGGCTATAAAGAATGGTCTCGACGCCATCCAAACGCAGGCTCGGCACGAGATCGCCAGCCTCGGCCTTCGTCATCAGGCGGCACTTCTCGCCCATCGGTGTCTTCAAAAAGGCGTCGACAACCACGGCGGCTTCCGAGCGACGCGCCGGCATGACCAGGCCGCGATGGATGACCGCGATGCCCGCCTTGTCGACAATCTCGGCCCAGATGTCACGCGCCCGCATGACGCGCTCCCAATGGGCGCCCGCCTTCTGCCCGCTAATGGTCACGAAGCCGAAATTGCGAATGGAGGCACCGACCGCCTTGGCATTGCGCTCGATGACGACGACCTTCTTGCCCTGGCGCACAGCCGCCAATGCCACGCCGATGCCGACAATACCCGCACCGACAACCGCGAGATCGTATCCATTCGCCATATCGTTACCCTTTCCTCGGCCGGCATCGAGCCTAACCGTCAGCCTATAGGGCAAACACTAGCAAAATGATATAACAGAATTATAAATCATAAAAAATTATATGATTTACCTATAGTTTAAAATCAACTCGAAGGCATCCCGCCATCGACTTCGCGCGCGTGCTCCTTGGCGACATCGAAAAACGCCTGGATAGCGGCGTGATCGCGGCATTCCGGCAGGGTGACGAGGTAATGGCCGATGGCCAGCTCCGGCTCGACCAGCGGCACGACCTCGATATGGTCATCGGGCGGAACCTCGCCTTCGATAGAGATCGCCAACCCAATTCCGGCAGCCGCCGCAGCATAGGCAACGTCAAGCGTCGCGACTTCAAGCACCGGCTTCAGGCGTATGCCCCGCTTGTTCGCCGCATCCTCCAGCAGCGTGCGAGTGCCGGACGCCTTGTTCCAGAGCACCATATCGCGGCCATCGAGATCGCCGAGCGTCAGCCGGCCCTTGGCCAGCATCGGATCGCCTCTGCGGCCATAAATCGCCACGCGCGATTCATGCAGGCGCAGGGAGGAAAAACGGCTGTCGGGCGCCACCTGCGAGATAGCGGCGACATCGAGCTCGCCGCGCAGCACGGCGTCTGCGAGATCGAGCGAAGGCCCGCCCCGTGTCGTCAGGCGCAGCGAAGGATATTCGCGGACGAACGCCATCAGGACCGGCATGATGAGGCGATGCGCACTGAAGCCGATCGAGATCGTGCCCGAGTTCAAAGACGTGGTGTCGGTGATCGCGCGATCGACCTCGTTCAGGCATTTCAGCGTGATCCGGATCTTGGCGATCAGATCGACTGCCGATGGCGCGACGCTGACATTATGCCCATCCCGAATGAAGACGCGCGTGCGGCACAGCTCTTCGAATGACTGGATCTGCGTCGAAACCGAGGGCTGGCTGATGCCCAAATCCTCGGCTGCACGGGAAAACTTTCCCGTGCGCGCCAAAGCTTCGACGGCCTTCATTTGCGCAAGCGTGACAGACGGCATTCTACAAAGCCTCACCTGGAGAAATCGCACGGCTGTCCGTTTCAATAAGTCGCGTATCCCGAGGAGGCAACCGGCTTTGGGCTGGATGTCCATGCGAAATAGCTTCAGCGCAGCACCGACCTGTTGGAAAGCCGCGACAGTCCCCATAGCGCGATCAATGTCGCCGCCCCTAGGATCATTGTCGCCAAAAGCCCGGAGCGCATCAATTTCTAGCGGGGATCATATCCGCATGCAGTGAGGCAATTTCGCGCATTCACTTGGTTGAAAGACTGTGATGGAAGCCTGAGCTATATCCTAGTCGTCCTTGTTTCGGGTTTGCCGCACCTCTTCCACAATCGCGTCGGTGTTATCCTTACGCTCCCGTGTCTCCTTTCTGCGGCGGCCGGGGTCCGCCAATTGCCACAGGACAATACCGGCAGCACCGAGGCTGCCGATGATGGCCACAATGACTTCGAGATTCCAAATCATTGCCCTCCCCATTTATTCAGGCGCATCCGCGCGTCGTGCTTGGCTGTGCAACACAGGCTATCAAGCGATCCCGGCTTCAGTTCGCCTTCGTCATCAGCCCACACTTCTCTCTGCAAAAGTGCGGTAGCGGTCATTCCAAAACGCCACCATGTGGGCGGCAGCGAGAAGACCCACCGTACCGACCATTTGCGCAATTGGCCCTGCCGAGACAGACATCATACGCACTGCTTTTTCCTCCGCGAAGGGGGTGCTTCCATTCGTCCAACGTCTCTCGCCGCCATTTCTTTCGTCTTAGGGGCTGACGGCGCGTCGGCAGAAGTCGGTAACGGCTGCCACCAGCCTCCGCCGGTCGACATCCGATCCATCGGCCAGACAGTCATCCACCGCACTGTGCATGGAATTGAACAGCATGACGGCCGTGAGCCGGGCATCGACGAAGGCGAACGCGCCGGCAGCATGACCTTCGACAAGGAAGGACGTGAGGCGACTGACAAGAGGATTGGCACGTTTCATGTCCCGCTTCGTCGGCTGAAACTGTTGAAATACCAGATCGTGAAGCGCGACCTCGTCGAGATAGCCGAGAACGCAGGCCTCCATCAAAACGTCGAGCCGCCGCACCCAACTGTCAGAGGCGGACGCTCTGGCGACGGCATCGATCCTCTCGCAAAAGAGCTCGACGAACCGCGCTTGCAGGGCTTTAAGGACATCGTCCTTGGTCTGAAAATAAAGGTAGAAAGTACCCTTGGCGACGTCTGCGGCATCGACGATCTCCGCAACACTGGTCGCGGCAAACCCCTTCTCCAGAAACAGTCTCTGCGCGGCATCCATCAATTCCTCACGGCGAATTTCCGGCGGCTTGGTGCGCGGACGCGGACGATCTGTAACGGTCACGGGTTCTCCTCGCTGTTCATAGGCTGTCGATGATGATACCCGCTGGCGAGAGAGCGGATGCGCACAACCACCTTACCGCAAGCGAGCCCTTTTCAAAGACTTCTAACGGCATATCGAGCGGAAGACGAGCAAGACTGCGCCGAGCGTCATCGAGCGCGGATGCGGGGGCGACAACTGCGACCCCGAGAAGGGAGCGGCAAAGCGCCTCGCGAACAAGATCCAGCCGCTGCGCCAGCATGGGCAGCACAGCCACATCTCTTTGAAACGCGCATCCGCAAGCCGCGACCAGGAGGAGAGCAAAAGGTTGTTCGCGTCTCAGCCAGCTCTCGATCATATCGAGGCCCGCGCGCATGCCGTCGACATCAAGCGGCGTTTCGGCGACCAGTATCGCGAGCGGCCAATGAGTCTCATCACCCTCGGGCAACATCGATATTTGCCCGCTCATGACAGCCCGCGCAAAGCTGCCAGACCTCGCAGCGCCCCACCGACGTCCAGTGGTCTTCCTTGCGCTGCCGAAAGGGAAGCAAGCCACATCGCCGCCTCATTGACGTCATCGAACATCTGCGCGGGAATTCCGAATAGCTTTTCGGCATCCATGCGGCTCATCTCTTCGAGAGCCTCCGACGGTACGACGGTCGCCATGCCGATGACGAACTGCCTGATCCGCTCGCCATTGGCCTGAAGCCAGACCTTTGCATCCTTTGCGCCGCCCTCAGGCCGCTTGAGCGCCTCGGCATCGGTAAAGACGCGCAATGTCGAAAAGGATTCGCCGCGATCGAGCCAGGCGTCCCAATCCGAAAAGAAGGCGAGCTGCTCATCGAGCGACATCGCGCCGCGAGCGGCGGAAAGCACGAGCGGCCAATGGCTGAGATCGTGACGGATCATGACCGGATACCCCTCGATGCGGCAAATCGGAAGCAGGCGTCGCTCTGTGTTGAGCCTCCCACATTCTCAATACGAACGACCATTCGCATGCCCCTTAAAACCTGACAGTGATAGCCCACATATATGACTGACCGTCGGTCATTTGTAAAGGAAGGACATTCTTCGAGCCTGATATTATGGAGCTTGCACCCTGTCCGGCCTTAAACCGGCATGGTCGCGTGGGAAGCAGCGCGCGCTTGGCGAAACGTTATATGGCGCGTATGGACATATGGCGAGGGGACTGGACCTGTATCTTCCGCGTGTATCCAAAGGTGCGACAACACAACCCTCATATGATTGGCAGCGACTATGTTTTCGACAATTTTAAGAGCCCAATCATGCCCGCGAAAAGTTGGCTTCTGAATAGCTGAGAGTGCGGCCGGAGCGCCAGGATGACCTTCAAACTTTGAAAGACATCCCAGACGCGCTGCGCATGGCCCGAGCACCGCTTTCACTTCGGCTTCTATGGTGAGACTATGTTGACAGGATCACGTCAATCTCATTGCTTGTCTGAGATAGCTCAGGCAAATGACATCGATGAATTGCGACAGTTCTTATTCAAGTTCTGTTCTTTATACGGCCTGGCAAACGCAGCCTTTCATGTGACGCAAATCGCCGCCCTGTCGCAGCAAAACCCGCTTCTCCTGCTGACCTACCCGCCGGAATGGGTAGACACATATATAGCGCACGATTACTTCTCGATCGATCCCGTTGTTCAAGCCGGACGCAACGGATTTCTGCCCTTCGACTGGTCGACCCTCGATCTGAAGTCGCCGCAAAGCATCTCCTTTTTCCGCGAAGCCGAAGCCTTTGATGTCGGGCGCTACGGCTTGACGCTGGTCGTTCGAGGGCCTCACGGCGAGCGATCGCTTTTTACAGTTACCTCAAATCTGAAAAGCGGCGACTGGGAGCAATTGCGAAACAGCATAATAGGCGATCTGCAGGTGATCGCCTATTATCTGCATGAGCAGTCATTGATCGTGTCCGGTCTGCGAGAACAAAGCATCGGACGCAAGCTTTCGAAGCGGGAAACCGAGTGCCTGGAACTGCTGGCGCACGGCCTGCTTCCGAAGCAGATCACATCCATTCTTGGAATTTCCGAAAGCGCCGTGCGCCTGTATCTCAGCTCCGGCCGCCGCAAACTTCACGTCAGCACCACAAATCAGGCCATTGCGAAAGCAATTTCGCTTGAGCTCATCAAAAGCTGAACTGAATATTCCCCGGCGACGAAGATGCGAATTGCAAGATGGGGGTCCTGTCATCCTTGCCGCGCATCGTCCTCAGCCGCTGCTCAAGCCGCTGATCGGACTCCTCGTTCACCTCCCAGAGGCCGACATAGAGGTTGCCGATCTCCGGCCGCGAACGCGCAAGCGGCGTCGGCGACCATCCGATCTTTCGGTAAACCCCGATCATCGATGCATCATAGACGCCCATGATGTGCTCGATGCCCGATTTCAAGCTCAGGCGGCAAAGACCGGACAGCAGTTCGACGGCGGCTGTCTGCGACGACGGATGTCCGGCCTGGAGCGGAGGATGCACGCAAAACCGGGTGCACTCCCAGATCGAAGGGCTGCAGATATCGAGATCCTCGTTGAAAAAATGCTGGAACTCGCTCGAAAGCATCGTCTCGCTCGTTGTCGGCAACAGCCGCAGCGAACCCGTAAGCTCGTCGTCCTCTTCCTTCACGGCCAGGTAGATGGGGTCGTGCTCGTCGTCGAAGCGGTCAATCTCCAAACCACCTTCAACGTTGACATCCCACCCCATTCGATCACGGAAGACGAGCGCGCGGGCGCGGAACATCTGAGTGAAATACGAGGACGCCGCATTGCGGTCTCGTCGGGTCAGTATCTGTAGCATCAGCGTCTCCAAATTTTGCCTTAACAAAGCACCTTGGAGCCAGGCTTCAATATATCGATTCCGCCAGATTGCGTGACCGCGAGTAGCCTTTAGAATCGAGGGGTGCGGAGCAAGGCAGAGGCTCCACCGCTCCCGCGACCTCTCCCGTCGGCATGCAGGGCTTGCGGACATTCGGCGCGCTAACGACTTTCAAGCGCAACGATTTCGGCAAGGCCGCGGGTTTGCCCATAATACATCGGGCAGCCGCGCCAGTGTTAAGCCGATCGCCAGGACTTCCGTGACCGTTTTCCCGGCCGGCACAATCTTCAGAAGCTTCGTGACATAGGCGGGACCGAAGAAATGCAGCCTCAAGAAGCGCTCCGGCTGCACAAGTCCTTCGCTAATTTCATCCGGATCAAGATAGGACGATGAGGGCCATCGCACCTTCATGCGTGAACGTTGACGGTCATGGTCCTCATGTCAATCATTGCATTTATAATTGACTGACCGGTCGGTTTATGCAAGAGTTTTGCGTCGCCATCGAAAGGGCGGCAGGGAGGAAACATGTCCGAATCCGACACCATTCTGTCGGCGCTTGCCGATGGCGTCTTGAGCCTCACGCTCAATCGACCCGACAAACTCAACTCCTTCAACGAGGAAATGCATCTCGCGCTGCGCGCCGGCTTCGAGCGTGCACATCAGGATGCGGATGTTCGCGCGGTTCTCCTGACGGGAGCCGGTCGTGGCTTTTCGGCCGGCCAGGATCTCGGCGATCGCGATCCGCGCAAAGGCACTCCGGATCTCGGCCATACGATCGAGACTTTCTACAATCCCCTGCTTCGCCTCATTCGCAGTCTGGAAAAGCCAGTAATCTGCGCGGTCAATGGCGTTGCCGCCGGCGCCGGCGCCAATATCGCATTCGCCTGCGATATCACGATCGCCGCCCGTTCCGCCCGCTTCATCCAGGCCTTCGCGAAAATCGGCCTCGTGCCGGATTCCGGCGGCACCTGGAACCTGCCGCGGCTGATCGGCGAAGCCCGCGCTAAGGCGCTGGCGCTGACGGCTGAGCCTCTGGATGCGGAAACGGCGGCCAGTTGGGGCCTGATCTGGCGCGTGGTAGACGATGAAACGCTGATGGATGAGGCAAAGGCGCTTGCCATCAGGCTCGCCGCCGGCCCAACAAAAGGCCTCGGCCTGACGAAGCGCGCCATTCAGGCGGCAGCGACAAATTCGATCGACGAACAGCTCGATCTTGAACGCGACCTTCAGCGCGAAGCAGGCCGCAGCGCCGACTATGCCGAGGGCGTCACGGCTTTCCTCGAAAAGCGCAAGCCGGAGTTCAAGGGCAAATGAGCATGGCCGACACGCTTTCCCCAGAGGCGCTTGCCGAAGCCTGCGCAAAAGCCATGTGGGACGAAGACAATGCCAGCCGCCATCTCGGAATGGAGCTGCTTGCAGTAGCACCGGGTGAGGCTACGCTCTCGATGGCGATCACCGAAGCGATGACGAATGGTCACGGCACCTGTCATGGCGGTTACATATTCACGCTTGCCGATTCGGCATTCGCCTTCGCTTGCAACAGCTACAACCAGCGCACCGTCGCCCAGCACTGTTCGGTGACCTATATCGCGCCAGCCTTCAGGGGCGACCTGCTGAGGGCGACGGCGCGGGAGGTGTCGCGCCGCGGCCGCGGCGGAATTTACGACATTGCGATCACCAATCAGCAGGGCGAGCAGATTGCGGAATTCCGCGGCCACTCGCGAACGGTCAAGGGCACGCTTCTGCCGGAATAGGGTTCATGCCGGCAGCGCACAGCATTACCCGGAAAAATGCGCAGCGGTGCTCCGGCCGGAATGGGGAAGAGACAAGAGGACAAGCATTTCTGGAGGAGACATTCATGGAAAACCTTTCTCCGCGAGCCAGCGAGCTGGAAGCGATCGAGATAGCCTCGCGCGACGAGATTTCCGCGCTGCAGCTCGAACGCATGAAGTGGTCGCTCACCCATGCCTATGAGAATTCGCCCTTCTATAACAAACGCTTCGATGATGCGGGCGTGCATCCCTCCGATCTGAGGGCCTTGTCCGATCTCGCCAAATTCCCCTTCACCACCAAGAAGGATCTTCGCGACACCTATCCTTTCGGCATGTTCGCGGTGCCGCGCGAAAAGCTTGCCCGGCTCCATGCTTCCTCCGGCACAACAGGTAAACCGACCGTCGTCGGCTATACCGCCAAGGACGTCGATACCTGGGCGAGCGTCGTTGCGCGTTCGATCCGGGCCGCTGGCGGCCGGGCCGGCGATCTGGTGCATGTCGCCTACGGCTACGGCCTGTTCACCGGTGGCCTTGGTGCACATTACGGCGCGGAAAAGCTCGGCTGCACGGTCGTCCCTGTCTCCGGCGGCATGACGGAACGGCAGGTGACGCTGATCCAGGATTTCAAGCCGCGCATCATCATGGTTACCCCCTCCTACATGCTGTCCATCCTCGATGAATTCCGCCGCCAGGGCATCGACCCCCGAGAAAGTTCGCTTGTCGTCGGCATCTTCGGCGCAGAGCCATGGACCAACGCCATGCGCGAGGAAATCGAACACGCCTTCGACATGCATGCCGTCGACATCTATGGCCTGTCTGAGGTCATAGGTCCGGGCGTTGCCAGCGAATGCGTCGAGAGCAAGGACGGGCTGCACATCTGGGAAGACCATTTCTATCCGGAGATCATCGATCCCGTCACCGGCGCGATCTTGCCAGATGGCGAACTCGGCGAGCTGGTGTTTACGACGCTGACCAAAGAAGGGTTGCCAATCATCCGCTACCGCACGCGCGACCTGACGCGGCTGCTGCCCGGCACGGCACGCTCGATGCGCCGCATGGAAAAGGTGACGGGGCGCTCCGACGACATGATGATCCTGCGTGGGGTCAATGTCTTCCCGACACAGATCGAGGAGCAGATCCTCAAATGCCGCGGGCTTTCGCCGCACTTCCAGATCGAGCTGACGCGCTCCGGCCGCATGGACAACATGACCGTTCATGTCGAATGCACGCTGGAGGCGGCGGACGAAATCGCGCGCGGCGTTTCGGCAAAGGAACTCACCCATCACATCAAGAGCGTGGTCGGTGTCTCGACGAAGATCGCCGTGCATCCGCCGGGCGGCGTTGTCCGCTCGGAGGGCAAGGCAAAGCGTGTGGTCGACAACCGCCCGAAATAATGATTGGTGTCGTAGCGGATAGCCCGACAAGGATTTGATCGTGTATAGGAAGCATCGACCATTAGGCATGGATAAGGTCAATCGGCAATGAGCAGAGCAGGATCACATGGCACGCACGCGCGCAGTTGATTTCGAGGAAAAGCAGCGCGGCATCCTGGCAAGCGCTGCGGCGGTCTTTGCCGAGGTTGGCATGGAGAAGGCCTCCATGTCGATGATCGCCTCGCACAGCAACGTCTCGAAGGCCCTGCTCTATCATTACTATCCCGGCAGAGATGCGCTGATCTTCGATATCGTGCAGACGCATCTGACAGAGCTGGAAAGCGCAATCGAAGCAGCCGATCGCACCGATGTAACGCCGCAGGAACGGCTGCGCCTGCTCGTGAAAGCCGTATTGAAAAATTACGAAGGCGCGGACAACGAACATCAGGTTCAGCTTAACGGCACGCATGCGCTCTCGCCGGAACAGCTGTCGGAGATCAGGACGATCGAGCGACGCATCGTCAAGCGCTTCTCCAGTGTGATCCAGGACCTCAACCCTGATCTCAACAAGAACAAGCCATTGCTGATGCCGGTCACCATGTCGCTCTTCGGCATGATGAACTGGGTGTATATGTGGTTCCGTCCCAACGGCCCGATCACCCGCGACGAATATGCCGATATCGCCACCACCCTCATCCTTGAAGGGGTCAAGGCCGTCCGTTGATATCGCGCCTCAATCGCCGAGCTTCATCCGTTCGAGAATAAGAGGATCATATTCCGGCGCGCGGACGCGGCGGCGATCAGGCTCGGCCGCGGTGAGCGGCTCGACGGCCGTCAGCTTCTCCTTTGCCTCCAGTGCGAGGCGCTGATAGATGGCGGTACCCTGGCGCTTCCACGCAATCTCATCTGCCGTAAGCTCACGCACGACGCGCGCCGGCGATCCCAGAGCTAGACTGTTAGCCGGAATTTCGGCGCCGGCCTTGACGAAGGCCATGGCAGCGACGATCGCATTCTCGCCGATAACGGCTTCATCCATGATGACGGCATTCATGCCGACCATGACATTGGCGCCGATGCGGCAGCCATGCAGCACAGCGCCATGGCCGATGTGCCCCGCCTCGCCGATCACAACTTCCAGATTCGGGAAGCTATGGACGACACAGGTCTCCTGCACGTTCGAGCCGCGCTCGAGCACGATGCGCCCGAAATCGCCGCGCAACACGGCGCCCGGCCCGACATAACAGGCCGGGCCAATGATAACGTCGCCGATGACGGTTGCGGCCGGATGCACGAAGGCTAAGGGATCGATGACCGGGATCAAGCCGTCATAGGAATAGATTTGCGCCATTCAGTCGGCTCCCAAACCTTCCACGTCGCGACCGGTTTCGGCTACCGCTTCCAGCCGCTGCGCGAATTCGCGGCGCAAGGTGCGGCGAAGCTGGGCTGCCTTATGACGGCGGATATCAATTGATGTTACCGGCACCAGCTCGGGTACTCGAACCGGGCGACCGGCCTCGTCGACGGCAACCATGGTGAAATAGCAGGAGTTGGTGTGGCGGCGCTGGCCGGAACGGATATTCTCCGCTTCCACCCTTATGCCGACTTCCATGGAGGTACGGCCGGTATCGTTGATCGAGGCGCGGAAGGTGACGAGTTCGCCAACATTGATCGGCTCCTTGAACAGCACCTGATCGACCGACAGCGTCACGGCATATTGCTTGGAATAGCGCGACGCACAGGAGAAGGCAACGCGATCGAGCAGGTTCAGAAGGGCGCCGCCATGCACCTTGCCGCTGAAATTCGCCATATCGGGCGTCATCAGCACGGTCATTTCCAGGCGATGCGGGTCTTGCTCAATCGTCGTCATGCATTCACTCTCTTGTTTTCGCTACCATCGTCAGAACGTCATATTGCGCGACGACGGCATCCAGCTGGTTGGTCACCTTGCAATCCCAGCGCACCTCGCCGTGCTCGGCATTGATGCGGGGATTGATCTCCTTGCAGGTCAACTGCACCTGGAGCGTATCACCCGGATTGACCGGTGTCAGGAAGCGGAGATTGTCGACCCCATAATTTGCGAGAACCGGGCCTGGAGCCGGATCGACGAAAAGGCCTGCCGCGAAAGAGACGATGAGATAGCCATGCGCCACCCGGCCCTCGAAGAACGGATTGGCCTTGGCCGCCTCCTCGTCCATATGAGCATAGAACGTGTCGCCGGTGAAATGGGCGAAGTGCTCTATATCGTCGAGCGTGACGGTGCGCGTGGCGGTGACGAGCTGATCGCCGACCTTTAGCTCGGCAAGCGATTTGCGGAACGGATGCTCGCTGCCGGTGCGCGCATCCGCCCCATCCATCCAGCGTCCTGTCACGGCCGAGAGCAGACGCGGCGTGCCCTGAACTGCAGTGCGCTGCATGTAATGCTTCACGCCACGGATACCGCCGAGCTCCTCGCCACCGCCGGCACGCCCGGGACCGCCGTGAACGAGGCCCGGCAGCGGTGAACCATGACCGGTGGAGCTCTTGGCGCTCAAGCGGTTGCCGATCATGACGCGGCCGTGGAACGGTGCCAGACCGAGAACCGCTTCCTCGGCAAAATGCGGATCGTTGGTGAAGACGGAGGCAACGAGGCTGCCCTTGCCGCGCCGTGCCAGATCGACCGCCTCTTCCGCCGTATCATAGGGCATGACGGTGCTGACGGGGCCAAAGGCCTCGACATCGTGAACGGCACGCGCCGAGCCCGGCCTGTCACAATAAAGCAGAACCGGATTGAGGAAGGCGCCGGCGCTGGCATCGCCGGACGTGACGCGCGGATTGTCGGGATCGCCGCCGACGATCTCGGCCTCGGTGGCGAGATCCCGAATGCGAGCGCGGACTTCCTCACGCTGGCCGAGGCTTGCAAGCGGCCCCATACGAACAGTCTCATCGGCCGGATTGCCAATCGCCATCTTGCCGAGGCGGTCGTTCAACGCGGCAATCAGCGCTTCACTATAGGAACGGGGCGCAATGACGCGTCGGATGGCGGTGCACTTCTGTCCGGCCTTGACCGTCATCTCACGGGCGACCTCCTTGACGAAGAGATCGAACTCCTCCGTGCCAGGAGCAGCATCGAGACCGAGAACGGCCGCATTGAGGCTATCGGCCTCCATGGTGAAACGCACGGAGTTTTCGATAATCGCCCTGTGCATCTTCAGACGCTGGCCGGTTGCGGCAGAGCCGGTAAAGGTCACCGCATCCTGGCCTTCGACATGATCGAGGAGATCGCCAACCGAGCCGCAAACAAGCTGCAGCGCACCTTCCGGCAGCAGGCCTGTTTCAATGATACGGCGAACCATCAGCTCGGAGAGATAGGCTGTCTGGCTCGCCGGTTTCACGATGGCGGGAACGCCGGCAAGCAAAGTCGGCGCGATTTTTTCCAGCATGCCCCAGCAGGGGAAGTTGAAGGCATTGATGTGAACGGCAACACCCTGCAGCGGGCTTAGGATATGCTGGGCGGAAAAGCTTTGATCCTTGGAGAGCTGCTCCGCATCGCCATCGAGCAGCACGCGTGCATTCGGCAGCTCGCGCCGACCTTTGGAAGCGTAGGACAGCAGGGTTCCGATGCCGCCTTCGATATCGACCCAGCTGTCCGCACGCGTGGCACCCGTCGCCGTAGAGAGCGCGTAGAACTCTTCCTTCCTCTCGAGCAGCGCCTGCCCAAGCACCTTCAGCATTGCGGCGCGCTCATGGAAGGATAGGCGCCGCAGTGCCGGTCCGCCCTTGTCGCGGCCATGGACTAATGTCTGCTTGAAATCGATACCGGAGGAATCGATGAACGCGACGGGCGCGCCGGTCGACGCATCAAGCAGCGGCACGCCTTCCTTGGCGCCGGCGACCCAGGTGCCCCCGACATAGCTTTCAAGCCGGCGCGGCTGGTTTGCCATGATGTTCATCCGTGTTTCCTTCCTTCATCTTTTCCGGCAATCCCGAACCGAAACCGCCATGCGGCTTTCCTGGAATCACCTAGATCAAGCCGAGCGCAGAGAGCTGCGCATCGACATCGTCACGCCATTCCGCAAGCAAAGTTTCGTTGGGCTGATGTCGCAGGCCGAAGCGCGACAATATTTCGAAGCGTGCCGAGCCGGCATGGCCAAAGCTTGCGGCAACACGGGGATACCAATAGGCGACGGAAGCGCGCGCCTTGGCCCGCCCCTCATCAGCGGCGACGATGCGGCCAAGACCGGCAGTACCGAGTTCGGCGTGCCGCCTTTCGCGCGGCAGGATGGCACGGAAGGTTTCGGCCAGCGGCTGGTAGGAGACGCGCGCCAGCTCCTTCAACTGCACGACACTGGCAGCACCCATGAGCACATTCATGACGACTGCATCCATCCAACCTTCAAGCGGGTAGTGGAACACGGCAAGCCGCATATCGCCGCCGTGCCTCACAGCACCTATATCGGCGTCGCGGGCGAGCCGCACCGCCCATGGATGGTGGATGGCATAGCGCTCGCCATCGACGCCGAAAGTCTCCATGATCTTCAGGACCTGACCGGCATGATCGGTCTTTTCCAGCACGATGCGTGCTGCGGAAATGCGCTCCTGAATGCCTGGGGCATCGTTGATGATATCGGCAAAGCCGGCGGAACCGGCCAGTTCGCTATCGACAAAGCTCGCCATCAGACGCAAGAGCTCGCCGCGATAGCGAGGAGACACATTGTCCGGCGAGGAGAGCATCCCACCCTCTTGCAGATATTGCTCGATCGGCATCGTCTCGGACATCTCATTCCTCCCTTCGATGCGATCCTATTGGTCGTAGCTGACGGCGATGCGGTCGGTGAGCGGGTAGCACTGGCAGGTCAGCACATAGCCCTGGCGCACCTCGTAATCTTCGAGCGCATGGTTGACCTCCATCTCCACCTCGCCTTCGAGAATCTTGGCGCGGCAGGTGGAGCAAACGCCGGCTTTACATGCGTAAGGCACGTCCATCGCATTTTCGAGCGCGGCATCGAGCAGGCATTGGCCATGCTTGGGAAATTTGAACGTTCGCGTCGCGCCGTCGAGCGTGACCGTCGCCTCGCACGCCGCGTCCTGGTCCGCGCCGGCGGCCTGTTCCACTTTGCGCCGCGCGCGGCCGGGCTGCGCGGAGGCGAAAAGTTCGAATTTAATCTGGTCGTCGCGCATGCCGTGCTCGCGCAGCGCCGCGGCAATTGCCAGCATCATCGGCTCGGGACCGCAGATAAAGGCTGTCGCGACCGACTTGATATCGATCCAGCTCTTGAAGAGCGCCCTGCATTTTTCCGCATCGATCCTCCCCGTAAAAAGATCGATTTCCTGCGCTTCGCTTTCAAGAATGTGCAGCACCGATAGGCGGCCGAGATAGAGGTTCTTCAGATCATCGAGCTCTTCGCGGAACATGATCGAGCTGATCTGCCTGTTGGCATAGACCAGCGTGAAGACCGAGCGTGGCTCGCGCGCCAGCACGGTCTTGATGATCGAGAGAACCGGTGTGATGCCGCTGCCGCCGGCAAAGCCGAGATAGTGTTTTGCCGCGTCCGGCTCGATCGCCGTGAAGAAGGCTCCCATCGGCGGCATGGCTTCCAGCGTGTCGCCCGCTTTCAGTTTTTCGTTGATCCAGGTCGAGAAACAGCCGCCGTCCACGCGCTTGATGCCGACTTTCAATACGCCTTCATCCTTGCCGGCGCAGATCGAATAGGAGCGGCGCAGCTCCTCATCATCGAACTTGCGGCGGAAGGTCAGGTACTGGCCCTGCGTGAAATCGAAGACGGCCCGATGCTCCTCGGATGGCGCAAGCGTGACGACGACCGCATCGCGCGTCTCGCGGCGCACATCGGTGACGGTCAGGGGATGGAAACGTGCCATGAGCGGGCCCTCTCCCTATGGGTCAGATGCACTTGAAGTAATCGAACGGTTCCAGACAGTCGGTGCAGTGATAGCTCGCCTTGCAGGGCGTCGAGCCGAACTGGCTGATCTTCTCGGTATTCACGGATCCGCAGCGCGGACAGGCGATCGTGAGGTTGGAGCCGCCGGCAAGTCGGTCGATGCGTTTCATCAGGATGCCGTCGGCCGCCGTACCGTCGATCGGCGGGGCAATGCCATAGGCTTTCAGCTTTTCTCGGCCCTCGGCGCTGATCCAGTCCGTCGTCCAGGCCGGCGACAGCCGGCGCTCGAGACGCACCCGATCGAGACCCTTTTCGGCAAGCGCACGCTCGATATCGAGGTTGATCACCGCCGTTGCGGGACAGCCCGAATAGGTCGGCGTCACCGTAACGACAAGCGTATCTTTCCGCCACTCGACATCACGGATGATGCCGAGATCGGTCAGCGAAATCACCGGTATCTCAGGGTCCGGCACTTCCGACAGCCAGTGCCAGACCTCGTCGACCGAAGGATGCAGCGCGGTCACTATGTCAGCCTCCTACCAAGTCGCGCCCGGATAGGCGCGCTGCAGGAACTGCATCTCGGCCAGGAGATAGCCGAGATGCTCGGTGTGAACGCCGCGCCGGCCGCCCTTGTGAATGTAGCCATCTGCCGGGCGTTTCAGCGTCGCTTCGGTAAGTGTATCGGAGACGATCTCGTCCCAGCCCGCCTTGAGGCTTTGCGGTTCCGGGATCACGCCGGCCTGTGCCAGTGCCGCATCGGCGGCATCGCCAACGAACATTTCACCGGTGAAGGGCCAGAGTTCGTCCAAGGCTTCCTGCATGCGACGATGGCTTTCGGCCGTACCGTCGCCAAGGCGGATAATCAGGTCGCGGCTGCGATCGAGGTGATAGGAGACTTCCTTGAAAGCCTTCTCGGCGATCTCAGCAACGCGTCGGTCGGCCGAGCCTTTCAACGCTTTCAGCAGCAGATAGTGCCAGGCGTCGAACAGAAATTGCCGCATCAGCGTCTTGCCGAAATCGCCATTGGGGCGTTCGACCAGCAGGATATTGCGAAACTCGTAGCCGTCGCGCAGATAGGCGAGTTCGTCGGCCGAACGGCCCTTGCCTTCCACCTCGCCCGCCAGAGTGAGCCAGAGCTGCGTCTGGCCGATGAGATCGAGCGCCGTGTTGGCGAGCGCGATATCCTCTTCCAGCGCCGGTCCGCGGCCGCACCATTCGGAAACGCGGTGGCCTAAGATCAGCGTGTTGTCGCCGATGCGCAGGAGGAATTCGACGAGATCGGCCTGAGCGGCCACCGGCTCAAGGGTAGCAGTCGCCATCACATATGCCCCACTTCATCGGGAATGTCGAAGAAGGTCGGGTGGCGATAGACCTTGGAATTAGAGGGATCAAAGAGCGGGCCCTTTTCCGAGGGCGCGCTGGCGGTGATGTCGGAGGATCGCACCACCCAGATGCTGACCCCTTCGTTGCGGCGGGTATAGACATCGCGGGCATTGTTGATGGCCATCTCGGCATCGGGCGCATGCAGGCTGCCGACATGGCGATGGTTGAGGCCATGCTGACCACGGATGAAGACTTCCCAAAGCGGCCATTCGCTGGACATGTTTCTCACTCCCTGAACTTTCGAGCCGCCTTATTCGGCGGCAATCTTTGCGGCAACGCGGCGCTCGGCCACCTTTTCGGCATGCGCCGTCAGACCGTCGCGGAACCAGGCGCCATCGTCCCATGCCTGTTTGCGGGCATTCAGCCGTTCCGCGTTGCAGGGGCCGTTGCCGGCGATCACGTTAAAGAATTCCTCCCAGTCCGGCTCGCCAAAATCGTAACCACCCTTTTCCACGTTCCACTTCAGATCGGGATCGGGGACGGTCAGGCCGAGGTACTCCGCCTGCGGTACCGTCTGGTCGACGAATTTCTGCCGCAGCTCGTCATTGGAATTCTGCTTGATCTTCCAGGCCATCGACTGGGCCGAATGTACGGAGGCATCGTCCGAAGGGCCGAACATCATCAGCGACGGCCACCACCAGCGGTTCAGCGCATCCTGCACCATGGCCTTTTGCGCCGGTGTGCCCCTCACCATTTTCATCAGGATGTCGAAGCCCTGGCGCTGATGAAAGCTTTCCTCCTTGCAGATGCGGATCATGGCCCGCGAATAGGGGCCGTAGGAACAGCGTTGCAGCGGAACTTGGTTCATGATGGCGGCGCCATCGACCAGCCAGCCGATCGCCCCGATATCAGCCCAAGTCAGCGTCGGATAGTTGAAGATCGAGGAATATTTGGCCTTGCCGGAATGCAGCTGCTCATACATCTCGTCGCGGCTGATGCCGAGCGTCTCGGCGGCGCAATAGAGATACAGGCCGTGGCCAGCTTCGTCCTGCACCTTGGCAAGCAGGATCGCCTTGCGTTCCAGCGTCGGAGCACGGGTAATCCAGTTACCCTCCGGCAGCTGACCGACGATTTCGGAATGAGCATGCTGGCTGATCTGGCGGATCAGCGTCTTGCGGTACCCTTCCGGCATCCACTCCTTCGGCTCGATCTTCTGGCCGGCATCGACGCGCTCCTGAAAGGCGCGCTCCTGGGGATCCATCTCGTCGAGGGAGCGGATGCGGGCGTCGTCGGTTTTCACCATCTGTGCATACATTGATCTTTCCTCCGTCTTCGCGCGTCCGACGCGCTCGAGAATGATCGCAGGCCCGGGGTTGTCTCGAAGCGCATCAGCAAGGCCGCCGCGTTACGGCACCGCCAGTATAAGCCTGTTTCTCGTTCTCCTCCACGAAACAGCGATCCCGCGGCAAATGCATTAACCGACCGATCGGTCACTGTATTAACATGAGATATGTCACAGTACAAATGAATTTTCCAAATTTTTTGTGACATTTTAGACTATCAAAGAGTGCAGCGAGGCAACTGCTTCGCTATGTTACTGAGAGGATTGACCCTTCAGAGGGACTTGAGACGTTCGTGCCGATTCTGGCTCGCCGGCGTGGTCTCTTGAAGCTTGCCTGCCTCATTGATGAAATGGCGGCCAACATAAGCATCGGCTTTTTTCGACAAAAGCAGATAGAGATCGGCGAACAGCCGCCGCGCCTCCTCGCCCGGCCAATTATCCGGCAGCGCAGACTTGGGAAGATGCGGCTCACGCAGCATGATCAGGCGATATTGATGCACGAGCAGCAGCCGCGCAATCAGGCAATCGAACGGCGATAGCGCGGCACAATTTCCGCCGCGTTTGAAAAATGAACCGAACCGGGCAATGAATTCGCGATAGGCCTCTGCGAAACGCGGCAGGTTCCAGGCCTCTTCGGCAAATTCCCGCAATGCGCCGTTCTCGGTCGCCAACTGCGCGTCGAAGACGACGACGTTGCTCGGCAGGGGCGGTGCGGGATGCGTTCCCACTGCCAGGCGCGGGTTCAACCTCGCAAACCCCTCCCGCTCAAGGCCCTGCATAATCTCTTCCGGCGCAGGTCCGTTGATGAGGACGAACTGCCATCGAACCGCGGGCTGCGGCCCATAGAACAGGCTGGCAGCCTCGACGAATTCAGCTTGAGCGGCGTCGGTCAGCCGATAGAAGCTGCGGCGCCCTTCGCGCTCGCCCACAAGCTGACTCGCCGCAACCAATCGCGACACTGCGGTCCGCACCAGTGTCTCGGTAATCCCGACGCTCTTGCACGTCTCGATGAGGTTGCCGATCCAGACGACGCCCCCGCGCGGCTCGATAACATCGCCGTAGATTGTCACGATGAAGCTCGCCGCTTTTATCGGCAAGTTGATAAGGAGCGCCGCAACCGCTTCGCTCAAATCATGGCCGAGTTTGACGTTATCAGCCGACACTCCAACCCTGCTCCGCATCTGAATTATTAGGGCTTATTAGCGTGAGACGCTCGCACTATTCAAGGCGAGTACGGACAGAGGCTTTATCGTGACACATTCGTCGGCAACGCCGTGGTGTATTTGACGCATTTCAGCGAGAAGTGCGACGACGAGCTCAGCACGGCTTCATGGGTCAGGATACCCCGCATCAAAAGCCCCTCATATTCCCTGACATCGGCAACAACCGCGCGGATCAGGTAATCCCACTCTCCCGACATGGAGTAGCATTCCAGCACCTCGCGATAGCTGGCGATGAACTGTTCGAAATCGCGGCGGGTCGGTGGATCATGGGTCTTCATTTTGACCTGGCAGAAGACATTCAGCCCCTTGCCGATTTTGTCGGGATCGACAAGGCGAACCGTCCGGCCGAGCACGCCCGCGCTTTCCAATGCCTTGATCCTTCGCCAGCAAGAGGCAGGCGATGCGCCGACCTTTTCTGACAGCGCCGCCTGACTGATATCGCCTTCCTCCTGCAGGACGCGCAGAATCGCTCTGTCGACGTGATCAAGATCGAAATCTTCCATTCAGAAATCCGCCACTTATGAAACATGTCTTTCAAAAGCTACGACAAAGCCTGTCAAAATGAAAGGAATAGAGCTGACGCTTGAATTAAAATAGTTGAGCCATCTGTAGGAGGATCACATGGCCCAGCTTGCCTTCAAAAGCCACGAGCGGAACTCGCCCGACGATCACATCGACTGGCGCAAGGTTGCCTATCTCGTTCATCTCTCCCGGGCTCTCGACGAGATGGAGGAGAAGCGCCTCGTTCCGGAAAAGAAGGTTCTCTACCAGTTTTCCGCACGCGGCCATGACATGGCGCAAATCCTTCTTGGAATGCAGCTGACCGGCCTGCACGACGCGACCTGCGGCTATTATCGCTCGCGGCCACTTCTGCTTTCTCTTGGCGTCGATCCGGCCGATGCGCTGGGTTCAGCCATGGGCCGCGCCGGCGGCTATTCCGACGGCCGCGACATCGGTGTCGTCTTCAACTATCCAAACCGTTCCGGCGCCTCGGCCTTGCCCATGTGCGGCGGCGTCGGTGCGCAATACACGCCGACGGCCGGCTGGGCACAGGCGATGAAATACTATGCCACCACGCTCGGGCGCACGGAATACGCACGCGACATCGGCGTCGTGCTTGGCGGCGACGGCTCGGTTGCCTCGAACGGCTTTTGGTCGGCGCTGACCGCTGCAACCACGCAAGCACTGCCGATGCTGTTCTATATCGAGGACAATGGCTTTGGCATCTCGGTGCCTTCGACGGTGCAGACGCCGGGAGGGAATATCGCCGCCAATCTCGCGAGCTGGAAAAACCTCGCAATCTTCGATGGCGACGGCTGCAACCCCGCCGAAGCTGCGCATCTGGTGCAGGATGCCGTCTCCTTCGTTCGTGACGAACGCAAGCCGGCGCTTCTCAGGCTCACGGTTCCGCGCCTTGAGGGCCACAGTTTTCAGGACACGCAGGCCTACAAGAGCGAGGAAACCGTGAGGCGCGAATGGGAGCGCGATCCCCTGCCGCGCCTGAAAGATTTCCTCGTTCCCGCCGTGATGACAGCACAGGAATGGGATGTCTGCGAAAGCGACGCGCGCGAGACAGCCGAAAACGCCCGTGCGCAAGCCGAAAAGAGGCCGGTCGCCGACCCCTCCTCCGTGACCCGCCATGTGTTCTTCGACGGCGACATGCAGACGATGGGCGGCCAGCATCCCATGGGTTATTCCGCACCGGCGACGACAAGCGAACCGGAGACGTCCGGGCCGCGCATCAACATGGTCACAGCAATCCGCAGAACGCTCGAACACGAGATGTCGATCAACGAGCGCGTCGTAATCTTCGGCGAGGACGTCGGCCCAAAAGGCGGCGTCCACGCCGTCACCCTGGGCATGCAGGAAAAATTCGGCAACGAGCGCGTCTTCGATACGTCGCTATCCGAAGAGGGCATCATCGGCCGTGCGGTTGGCATGGCGCTCGCCGGGCTCGTCCCCGTTCCCGAAATCCAGTTCCGGAAATATGCCGAACCGGCGACCGAACAGCTGAACGATTGCGGCACTATTCGCTGGCGCACCAACAACCGTTTTGCCGCCCCCGTCGTGGTGCGCATGCCCGGCGGCTTTTTCAAATGCGGCGACCCCTGGCACAGCCAAACCAACGAAGTGGCCTTCGTCCATCAACCTGGCTGGAAGGTCGCCGTTCCCTCGAACGCCGAAGATGCGGTCGGCCTGTTGCGCACCTCGATCCGCGGCAATGACCCCGTCATCTTCTTCGAGCATCGGGCCATGCTCGATGACGCCTGGGCCCGGCGTCCCTATCCCGGCGATAATTTCGCGCTGCCCTTCGGCAAGGCAAAGCGGACACGAACCGGCAGCGATATCACCATCGTCACCTGGGGCGCCATGGTGCAGCGCTGCGAGGAAGCAGCCGAGGGTATCTCTGCCGATATCCTCGATCTCCGCACATTGATGCCCTGGGATCGGGAAGCCGTCCTCGCTTCGGTTGCCAAGACACATCGCTGCCTCATCGTCCACGAGGACCTCGAAGTCGCGGGCTTCGGTGCCGAGATTGCCGCCGTCATTGCGGACAAAGCCTTCACGGATCTCGATGCGCCGGTCTCCCGGCTCACCATGCCCGATATTCCAAGCCCGCATAATCCTGCTCTTCTCGATTGGGCCGTGCCCTCGACGGACCGGATCGCCAAGCGCATTGCCGACATACTGGAGTTTTAGGGATGACTGGTATCATCGAAATCACGGCTCCGATCGAACAGGAGGGCACGAAAGCGGTTGTCCGAAACTGGCTGAAGCGGATCGGCGACCATGTCAAGGAAGGCGATGCGCTCGTCGAGCTGGAAACCGACAAGGTCACCCAAGAGATACCGGCGCCATGCGACGGCATCCTCAGCGAAATCGCGATGGAGGATGGCGATGATGCCACGCCCGGCGCGATCCTCGGACGGATGAGCATCGAAAATGCAAACGGTGGTGCAGCGCTATTGGCCGAGGTTCCGTTGCAGATACAGTCGGCCTCACCTGCCACGGCCTTCGCCGCCGCTTATTATTCACCTGCCGTTCGCAAGGCCGCCGAAGAATACGGGATCGACCCGGCTAGTCTGAAGGGCAGTGGTAGGGACGGACGGGTCACACGAGCCGATATGGATCATGCGCTGGAAACCGCCAGGCCGCATCCATCTGCGTCAGTGTCGCAGCAGACTGAGGCTGGACAGACCTCGCCGTCAGCCGCGGCTGACGGCAAATCTCGCATCGTTCCCCATTCCGCTATGCGGCTTTCGATCGCAAGGCATATGGCCCAATCCCTGGCGACGGCACCGCAGGTCACCGCCATTTTCGAGGCCGATTTCACGGCGATCATGCGTCATCGCGAAAACAACAAAGATCGCCTGAAGGCCGAGGGCGTAAACCTCTCCTACACCGCCTATTTCGTGGCAGCATCCGTTGCGGCCATGAAACTCGTACCCGAAGTCAACAGCCAGTGGCATGATGACGGCCTGGAGATCTTCGCCGATGTCAATATCGGCGTCGGCATCGCATTGGGCGACAAGGGCCTGGTCGCGCCGATCATCCGGCAGGCGCAGAATCTCCAGCTGGAGGCGATTGCCGCAAGGCTCCAGGATTTGACGAACCGGGCACGCTCCAACGCCCTGAAGGGCGAGGAGTTGAAAGGCGGAACCTTCACCATTTCCAATCATGGCGTTTCCGGCTCGCTGGTCGCATCCCCGATCATCATCAACCAGCCACAATCCGCCATCCTCGGCATCGGCAAGCTGGAAAAGCGCGTCGTGGTACGGGAGGTCGACGGGGTCGATACGATACAGATCCGCCCGATGGCTTACGTGTCCCTGACGATTGACCATCGCTCCCTGGATGGGCATCAAACGAATGCGTGGCTGACGGAATTCGTGCGGGTTCTGCAGGATTGGCCGCAATGAGCACGAGGGAGGAGCAAATGAACAAGACAGCGTTTTTCGATAGCCTTACGGAACAGAAGCCCGACCCGCTGCTTGAACTGATTGCCAAGTTCGCGGCGGATCCGCGATCCGGAAAGACCGACCTCGGGGTTGGCGTCTATCGCGATGAAACGGGCCACACACCGGTCATGAGAGCCGTCAAGGCGGCCGAGCACCATCTTTGGGAAACCCAAGAGTCCAAATCCTATATCAGCCCTGAGGGCGATCATGCTTTTCTGCGCGCGCTGGCCGGCGAAATCTTCGGTGAACGCCACGGCGGCAAGCCAGTCGCGGGAATTCAGACCCCTGGCGGCACCGGCGCTCTGCGTCTGGCTGCGGAACTGCTTGCCCTCGACAAGCGGCGCAAGATCTGGATGGGCACACCGACATGGGTCAACCATCAGGCGATCTTTGCCGCGGTCGGCCTTCAGGTCGAAACCTATCGCTTCTTTGACATCGGCAAGCAGGCTATTCTCATTGACGAGATGCTGACGACCCTGCGCAACGCAGCATCCGGCGATGCCGTGCTGCTGCAAACGAGCTGCCACAATCCGACAGGCGCAGGATTATCATTGCAGAACTGGCGCGACATCGCCGAGATCGTCGCCGACAAAGGATTGCTGCCGCTCTTCGACAATGCCTATCAAGGCCTCGGTCACGGCCGGGTCGAAGATGCAGCAGGCATGATCGATGTCATCGAAGCGGTCGGCGAGGCGATGGTTGCCGTCTCCTGCTCCAAATCCTTCTCACTCTATCGGGAGCGCACCGGCGCGGTCTATCTCTTCGGCGATCAGCAGGCGCCGTTGAACAAGGGCATCGGCAATCTGGCGAGCTATGCCCGCGCCAGCTATTCCATGCCGCCAGCGCATGGGGCTGCTATTGTTGCCGCGATCCTGCAGGACCCGTCGCGGCGCCAGGCCTGGGTCGATGAACTCAGCGAAATGCGCAACCGCATAGCCGAAATCCGCCGTGCCGCCGCCGAAGCCTTTGCACAATTCCGTCCCGATCTCGCCAATATCACTTCGCAGGAAGGCATGTTCTCCCTTCTGCCGATCGCTCCGGAAAATGTCCGGCAGCTTCGGGCCGAACACGGCATCTACATGCCGGATTCCGGCAGGATCAACGTGGCAGGGATGCGTGTTACGGATGTCGCATCCGTCGCGGAGCGCGTCGGTCCCTATCTTGCCTGAACATACGCCCAAATAGCCCGGCGTTTCGCGTAGAGACGTGATTGCGACGCGCCAATCGGCTCGCCGGCCCGTAGCTTTTGCCGCGCATCCAACTCGGCACAAGCATCCGGATTCCACTGCTGCCCGAACGCTATGCTCTGCCCTTAAGCGGACCGAGCGCGTGTGGGCTCGCGCCTATTGACCTTTTCATACATAAATATAATCTGCGTATATGCAAGATGGCGGTCAGGCTTGGCTGTCACGTCAATAGCCAGATCGAGATCCGGTTTAAGCATGAAGGCATGCCTTGTCCGCGAGGGTCTCGCTACGAGGCATTCTGCCTTTGGGAGGAGTAACTTATGACAAACGACAATCCGGCGCTGCAAAGCGCCGTGCGCAAGGCGACGATTCGTCTCCTGCCCTTTCTGGGCTTGATGCTGATCCTGAATTTTCTCGACCGATCCAATGTCGGCTTCGCCAAGGTGGCTTATCAGGCCGATACCGGTATTTCGGATGCAGCCTATGCCTTCGGCGCCGGCATTCTCTATCTCGGCTACGCCACCTTCGAAGTGCCGAGCAACCTGATCATGCAGCGCGTCGGCGCCCGCCTCTGGCTCAGCCGGATCATGATTACCTGGGGTATCGTCTCCGCCTGCATGGTCTTTGCCCACACACCAACGAGCTACTACATCGTGCGCTTTCTGCTCGGCGTTTGCGAAGCCGGTTTCTATCCGGGCGTTCTCCTCTATTTGACCTACTGGTTCCCCGCCAAGCAGCGAGCGCGCGCCACTGGCCTGTTCTATCTCGGCATTCCCCTATCGCTGGTGATCGGTGCACCACTCTCCGGTTGGCTGCTCACCCATCACGACGTCCTTGGCCTCACCAACTGGCAATGGATGTTTGCGGTCGAAGGCCTGGCGGCAACCGTCGTCGGCATCGCAGCCCTCTTCTTCCTGACGAGCCGCCCAAACGAAGCGAAATGGCTGACGGCGGAGGAGAAAAACGCGCTGAATGCCGTTATCGAGGCAGAAGAGCGCAGTAAGCTTTCCGAAGTGAAGCACTCGGTCTTCAGCGTGCTGAAAGACTGGCGCGTCCTCGCCTTCATCGGCATCTACCTGTTCATCCAGATCGGTGTCGGCCCGATCACCTTTTACCTGCCGGCGCGGCTGGCGCAGGCGCTCGGCGGCGGCGTCAATACCTGGGTCGGCGTGCTGCTCGGCCTACCCTGGCTTTGCGCGCTTTTCGCAACCCGCTTCTTCACCGTCTATGCCGACAAGCATGACAACCATCGCATCGTCTGCATCGCTATGCTGACGGCAGGCACCATCGCGCTAGGAACGATCGGCCTAACGATGAATCCGTGGGTGATGGTGATTGCGGCCTGCATCGCGGTTCCGGGCCTTGCCTCTTCGCAGCCGGTCTTCTGGAGCCTGCCGACCCGCTATCTCGGGGGCGTCGGTGCTGCTAGCGGCATAGCCTTCATTGTCTCGCTCGGCAATCTCGGCAGTTTCGCCTCGCCGCAGATCAAGGCCTATGTTGACGCAGCCACAGGCAATGGCGATATCGGCTTCTACATCCTCGCCGGCTGCTGCTTCTTGTCTGTCGTGCTACTGATCGCGCTCGGCCCGCACCGCCGCTGGATCGTCGACGCCGAGCCGACTGCCAGTGCCAGCCGTTCGCATTGAAGGAAGAGAGCTTTCGATCCTCGCCCCGCGATAGTGAGCGAGGATCGATAGGATGCGGCAAATCCGCCGCGCAACGTTAGCCCGCGACGATCTCTTCCAACGCCAGCGCCGCGCCCAACAGCCGCTCGTCATGGTTTCTCGGCGCCGACAGCAGGAAGCCAACCGGCATGCCTGCTTCACCCGTGCCGCAAGGCAGGGAGACGCCGCACCAATCGAGGAAATTGCCGATTGCCGTATTGCGCAGTGTTCTGCCATTGATCTTTACGAACAGCTCGTCATCCGCCTCCAAGGGGCCAAGCGCCGGCGCAACATGGGCAACCGTCGGATAGGCGATGAACTCGTTTGGCCCAAGCGTGTCAGTCACTTCCTTGACCAGTTGCTTGCGCACTTTGAGTGTTTCCAGATAGCCGACCAGTGTCGTCTTCTCTCCAAGGCGTGTCCGCGCGACAACACGCCGATCCATGAAAGCGGCTTCCGGTCCTGCCAGACGGCGGTGATGCAGCACGAAGGCCTCGGCAGTAACCAGCGGCCCGTACTCAGCCATCAGCTCAAAGAGCCTTTCGAAAGCTGGAAAGGCAGCTCGTCGGATCTTAACGCCAGCGGCGCTCAATCTCGCCAGCGTCGCCTCGAAAGCTGCGAGGACACCATCCTGCGCATCATCCATGACGATATTTGTCGGCACCACGATGGAAAGTCCGGCGGCTTCGGCTCGCTCCACCTCGGGGACAAAGCGCCCACGCATTGCGGCATCGACCCAGATCGCATCCTGGACGCTGCGGCACAAAGGCCCAAGCGAGTCGAGGCTGGTCGACAGCGGAAAGACGCCGTCCATGCTGTAGCGGCCATGGCTTGCCTTATAGCCGACAAGGCCATTGAAGGAAGACGGTATGCGCACTGAGCCGCCCGTATCCGTGCCGATCGCGACCGGCACGAGACCTGCTGCAACCGCGACAGCAGAACCGGAAGACGAACCGCCCGGAATGCGCGCGACATCGATCGCCAGCGGGTTTAGCGGGGTACCGTAATGCGGATTGAGGCCGAGGCCGGAAAAGGCGAACTCGCTCATATTGACCCGACCGACAGCCACCATGCCCGCAGCCTTCAATGCCTTGACGACCTCGGCATCGTCCTGCGCGGGCTTTGCATCCGCAAGCACGATCGATCCGGCTGTGGTCGGCAGGCCGGCGATTGCAAACAAATCCTTCCAGGCGACCGGAATACCATCCAGCAGCCCGCGCGAACGCCCCTCGCGCAGCCGTCGGGACGAAGCCGCCGCCTCTTCCTTCGCGCGCGTTTCCAACAGCCGTGTGAAGATCGCCTGATCCTTGTAGGTCCGGATCGCATCGAGGGTCTCCTCGGCCAGCGCGACCGGATCGAGACTGCCGGACTGGATCAGGACCGAGAGTTGGGCGATCGATTTGCCGAGATGTGTCTGTGTCATAGCCCTTGCTCTCCTCTTCAGCCGACCAGCTGCATCCAGCGGCGCACGAGATAATTGTGCTCATCCATTGTCGTATTCCAGACGGCAATGCAATTGGCGCGCTGCCAATAAGATCCGCCGCTGCGCACCGATCCTTTCCTGATCCGCATCTGCCCATCCGGGCCAGGCAAGTCTTCGGTAGCCGCCGCACCTTCATACCAGTAATCCCATTCCGCCTGGGTCATGAACTGCCGTGAGCGCTGCGGCGTCGAAATGTAATAGCCCTGCCGCGCGACCACAGCACCCGGCCATCCCGAGATCCACCAGTTCAGATAGTCATAGGCGACATCGAGCAGGCGGCCGTTCAAGTGTTTCGAAAGGCAGAGGCCACCATGCCAGGCGCGATAGCCTTCGGCGGGCACGGCCTGTTCGACCGGGACACCCTTCGAATTCAGGATGCCGATACCGGGCGACCACATGCTCTGGACGCTGGTCTCGCCGGCGATCATCAGCCGCGCCGCATCCTCGGCGGTCTTCCAGAAATCCCGGAAAAAGCCGGCCTTCTTGCGCTCCTCAAGGAGATCGATCAGCTGGTCGATCTCCTGAATGGACATATTGCCGATATCGTCGAAGGACATGAGGCCGGCGGCCTGTGCTGCGAGCGCAGCGTCAAATATTCCGATGGCGGGCTCATCCACCAGCGCCACTCTGCCTGCCCAGCGCTCGTCGAAGAGCGCGCCCCAGGAATCCATGCCAACACCATTCGGCGCCAGATCCGTCCGATAGGCGAAACTGTCGAAATTATGCGTCGTCGGCAGCATCGAGATGAAGCGCGACGGCGTATCGCCGAGAGCGAGGTTCGGCTGCACAAAGAGTTTTTTCGCCGGCACATCGCCAAGCCCCATTCGCGGGTTGGGGCCGATATGGCCGGTCTTCGTCAGATCGTTGACCTCATCCCAGAGCACGATGCGCTGCGTGTCCACAGGCTGGATCGCGCGCCAGTGCCAGACGATATCGAGATTGTGGAAGCACTGGTCGTAGATATCGTAGGTTTCCGGCTCGCGGGCCGCCTTGTACTGCGTTGTCAGGAAGTCGTTGTTGTCGAATGTCACGTCGATGCCGAGATCCTCCTGCGCGCGCAGGCGCAGTTCCTCCAGCAGTGAAATCGCTGTGCCGAGTACGCGCAGGCGCGGCCGGCCCTTCAGATGCAAAGCGGGAGCAGACATGCTTTTGGCGACGGATTCATGCTTGTTCATGGAGATCCCAATTGTCTCATCGCGCCGCAGCGATCGGGTAAGACGCGGCAGGCACGCGCGCCAATGTGAAGGCTTCGAAGGAGCGTTTCAAGAGAGTGCCGTCGAGCCCATCCAGGATGAAGACCAGTCGCGAAGCGCGGTCTTCCGAGGGCCATCCGTCCATGTGCACCGGGGTGTGAACCAGATGCTGGACACCATGAACCGCAACCGGGCGCTCCTCACCGCTGAGATTGAGAATACCCTTCACACGCAGCACCCGTTCGCCATGCCGATTGAGCAGCATGGTCAGCCAGAGCCCGAAAGCGGTCCAATCGACAGGCCTGTCTATGACGAGCGAAATCGAAGAAATGGCGGCCTGATGCGGCGCGCCATCCGATGAGACGAGCTGCACTGGCTCCTCGCAGTAAAAGCCGCTTAGGGACAGGCCGCTTGTTGAGATGTTGCTCTGGACCGCGACAAGTGAGGAAAGATCGAGATGCGGATCGGCCGCGATCAGGATCGGGGCATCGGGATTGAGCGTTCGAAGGCGAGCATGGAGGTCGCCTTCACCACGATCGGCCTGAAGATCGGTCTTGGTCACGATCAACCGATCCGCGACCGCTGCCTGCCTGTTGGATTCGATATAGGTGTCGAGCTGACGCAGCCCGTTCACCGCATCGACCGTCGTAAGGACGTTGCCGGCGCAGAAATGGTGCCGAAGTACCGGATCGGCCTTGATGGTCGAAAGCACGGGGAAAGGATCGGCAAGGCCGGTGCTTTCGATGATGACGCGCCGGAATGGTGGCACCAGCCCGCGCTCGCGGCGGGAGTAAAGTTCCTTGAGTGCTGTGGCAAGCTCACCCCGCACCGTGCAGCAGACACAGCCAGAGCGCAGCAGCACCATCTCGCCCTCGACGCTTTCGACGAGATCATGGTCCAGCCCAATCTCGCCGAATTCGTTGATGAGCACGGCGGTATCGGCGAAGGCCGGATCCGCCAGGATGCGCTTGAGCAGTGTCGTCTTGCCGGAACCGAGAAAGCCTGTCAGCAGATTGATCGGCAGGAAGCCGCCCGCCTCAATCGACATGCCGCGCCTCCATCCTTGCGACGAAAGCAAGGTCGAGAGGGTCACAGGGCCGGCCGACGAGCCTTTCGGCCGCCGGCCAGAGATGACCGAGATCCTCGATGATCTCACTCCTGCCTGTTCGTGTCGACAGGACGAAGGAGGCGCCCTGCCAATCGGAGAGGATAAGGCCGAAACCCGAAAGCATTTCGTTGGCGGCACGCACGCGCTCGACTCGCTCACGCCGCCGGTCGAAGCTTGCGTGATTGCGGGTGAAGACGCCTGGCCGTGCCGCGGCATCCGTCCAGTGCTCATTGCCGCCGAGCACGCCGCACAGTGAACACATGGCAATCGCCTCCTTGAGATGCACTGGGTTATTCAGCCTAGCCGGCTATTTCTTGCGCGGAAAGCGGGCTGCGAAATCGTCGGCAATCTCATTCATCGTCACGAACTTGACGCCGGGATGCTTGACCATATGCGCATAGAGCCGCTCCAGCATCATCAGCACCTGCGGCCTGCCGGCGACGTCGGGATGGATGGTGATCGGGAAGACCGCATAATCCATCTCGCGATAGACCCAATCGAACTGATCGCGCCACATCTGCTCGATGTGATGCGGATTGACGAAGCCATGGCTGTTCGGCGATTTCTTGATGAACATCATCGGCGGGAGGTCATCAAGATACCAGGATGCCGGGATTTCGATCAAATCGGTCGCCTGGCCGCGTTTCAGCGGCACCATCCAGTCCGATGGCTTGCGGGAATAGTCGATCTTCGTCCAGCTATCACCGACGCGCACATAATAGGGCGTGAAGTCATTATGCATCAGCGAGTGATCATACTTGATGCCGCGCTCCAGAAGCAGCTCATTGGTCACATTGGAGAATTCCCACCACGGTGCGACATAACCGGTCGGGCGCTTGCCGGAAAGCTTGGTGACCAGTTCGATGCACTTGTCGAGGATTTCCGTCTCCTGCTCGCGCGTCATGGCAATCGGGTTTTCATGGCTATAGCCATGGATGCCGATTTCATGGCCGGCATCGGCCACGGCCTGCATCTGCTCCGGGAAGGTCTCGATCGAGTGGCCGGGAATGAACCAAGTCGTCTTGATGCCGAAGCGTTCGAAGAGCTTCACCAGACGCAGACTGCCGACTTCACCGGCAAAAAGGCCTCTCGAGATATCGTCAGGCGAATCCTCGCCGCCATAAGAGCCGAGCCAGCCGGCGACGGCATCGACGTCGACGCCAAAACTGCACAAGATTTCCTTTGCCATGGGATGACCTCCTTCGATTTAAATTTCTGTAATCAATGAGCTGGGATGACGGTCGCGTCGGCCGGATCCCAGGTAAGCATGACCTCGGTGCCTGGGAGAAAGGCGCCGGGCCGGTATTTGTCGACATGCGCTTCCAGCGCCAGACCTCGGCCATCAGGCAGGCTGATGCCGATCTTGGAGATATGGCCGACCACGTCGAAGCGCTCGACGCGTGCGCCGACCACATTGCCGCCGAAAGCTCGGGCGAGATTTTCGCGCGCCGAGCCGCCCGCCGCATGAACCTCGATCGCCTCCGAGGGGATGACGATATTGACCTTGCTGGAGAGGCCGCCATTGGCGCAGCCCGACAGCGTGCCGAACGCGGTCGAGACAAGGGTGCTGTCTGCCTGCGTGCCGGCAACCTCGCCTTCGAAGATGGTATTGCGGCCGATGAATTGCGCCACGAATGGCGTATCGGGACGCGTATAGAGCTGAGCCGGCGGACTGATCTGCTCCACCCTGCCCTGGTTCATGACGACGATGCGGTCGGACAGCGCCAGCGCCTCGGACTGAGCGTGCGTGACGAAGACGAAGGTGACGCCGAGCTTCTTCTGCAGCAGTTTCAGCTCATTCTGGATGGCCTTGCGCAGATTGGCATCCAAAGCACCCAGCGGCTCGTCGAGAAGCAGCACATCCGGCTCGACGACAAGGCCGCGGGCAAGCGCGATGCGCTGGCGCTGGCCGCCGGAAAGCTTGTCCGGCTTGCGATCGGCAATATCCTCCAGCCCGAGAGTCGCGAGAATACGATCGACCCGGGCATCCCGTTCGGCCCTCGCCATGCCCTTGACCTCAAGACCATATCCGACATTCCGCCGGACGGTCATGTGCGGGAACAAAGCATAGTTCTGAAAGATCATCGATGTCGGCCGCTTCTGCGGCCGGACATCGTTCATGCGCTCGCCCTTGATCATCATGTCGCCGGAGGAAATGCTTTCAAAGCCGGCGATCATGCGGAGCGTCGTCGTCTTGCCGCAGCCCGACGGACCGAGGAAGGCGATGAATTCGCCTTTCCTGATCGACAGATTGAAGTCGATGACCGCGGGCGTGCCATTGTCATAGACTTTGCCGACATCGATGAGTTCCAAGTCATATATCATGGGAGATCTCCGGGCGTGGACGAGGAGGCGGACATCGCCTCCCCGCGCGGCATAGGATAGCTGGCAGCAGCCATCGGATCAGGCATTGAGGAATTCATCCCACTTCTGGACGAGATGGTCGTATTCATCCGGCCACTGGTGCCAGTAGGCAACGTTCTTGGCGCGTTCCGCCAGCGAGCCGCCGTCGCGCAGGTCGCCTTCCTTGATGCCGCGCTCGGCAGCACCGACCCAAGGCTTGCCCTCGTACCAGAAGGCATACTTATCCGGCGCCATGACCTTCTGGATATTGGTCGACGGCGAATAATAGCCCTGTTCCGAAACGGTGATGCCGGGCTCGCCCGAGAGCCAGTAATCGGCATAGGCGATCACGGCTTCCTTGTTCGGCGTGCCTGCGATCATCGACGGGCCGATCGCCCAGCCACGATAGCCTTCCTTCGGCACGGCATATTTGCATGCCTTGCCCTGGGCTTTGACCGCCATGACAGCCGGCTGCCAGGCGTCGCAGACGACCATCTCGCCCGATGCCATCAGATTGACCAGCTCGCCGAAGTCACCCCACAGAGCGCGGAACTGCCCGTCCTTCTTCTTCGAAACGAGGAACTTCGCCGCTTCGTCGATCTCGGCCGTGCTCGGATTGCCGGGATTCTTGACGTTCAGAAGGCCAAGCGTGTTCATGGCCATGATCGCCTGACCGAAGGCGATCAGCGGATCGGTATTGAGGCCGGACTTGCCCTTCCACTTCGGATCGAAGATCGCCGACCAGGTATTGGCTTCCTCCGCGGAGAGAACGTCCGGATTGTAGCCGATGGAATCGTAATTGTAGACCGCAGGCACCATGTTCAGCGTGGTCTTGGCGTCATCGGCCCAGATCTGGCCGACGATCTGTTGCTTCGGCTCCCACTTGTCGGAGGGCGTGGTGAAGGTATCGCGGATATTGGCCCAGTTCTTCAAGGAAGCGGCCGGAACCGGCTCGACATTGTTGGTCATGACGATCGAGGGCAAGCGCTCACCGATGATCTCCCAGCAATCGTAATCCTTGGAGCCGGACAGGATCTTGGTCTGTGCGTCCGGAAAGGTCGCCGCTGTACCCGAGGTCTGGCCGACGCCGCTCACCTTGCGGAATTCATCAAGGATACGCTCCTGGACCGTGACCGAGAGACCGATGGTGCGCAACTGTTCCTTGGCAAGGTTCGCAGCCTGGGCGTAGGCCGCTCGCGACGACAGAAAAGGCGTTCCGCCCCCGATCGCGAGCGCCATCACGCCGGCGGAGTGCTTCAACAGAGAGCGTCTGTTCATTTCCATCTTGGACATATCTGTTCTCCAGTGCTGATTGCTGTTCCCTTGTGCCCTTTGCGGGCCTGCTTCATTGCCGTATCGCCCTTCATCCGGTCGGTGCCGGGACGATGGCGATCAGTACCGCCCCACAAGGAGGCCGCCATCCACGACCAGAACCTGGCCGGTCATGTATCTCGCGCCCTTCGAGGCGAGGAATGCGATCACGTCGGCGATGTCTTCCGGCTCACCCAGCCGGCCCATCGGAATGAACTCGGCGGCCTTCTCCGCGCCTGCTGGGCCGAGCGAATTTTCTTCCGAAAGAAGCTGGGCTGTGCGGATATAGCCCGGCGCAATGCCGTTGACCCTGATGCCGTCCTTCGCCAGCTCGACGGCGAGCCCGCGCACCAATCCCACGACCCCGGATTTCGCCGCCGAATAATGGACATGCTCGTCCCAGCCATAGGCGACGCCCATGATCGAGGAGAGCGCGACGATACTGCCCGATCCGCGGGCACGCATGCCGGGTACCGCGGCACGCACCAGCTTGAAGATACCCTTCAGGTCGACATCCATGGTCAGGTCCCATTTGTCGTCGGTGAGCTTCTCAAGAGGTGTGCGATGGGCGATGCCGGCATTGGCGACGATGACATCGATCTTGCCGAAGCGTGCCTCGACATTGGCGACAAGCCGGTTGGCGGCCTCTGTCGAGCGGACGTCGTAGAGATGGAATTCGGCAGAGCCGCCGCTGGTGAGGATGTCGCGGACGGTCTCCTCACCTTCCTTTTCGAGAATATCGGTGACGACGACATGGTCGCCGAGCGCTGCAAACGCCTTTGCTGTCGCTTGGCCGATACCGATGCCCGCACCCGTGACGATGACCACCCGCTTTTCCCAACTATCCATCTGCTTGTCTCCCTCAGAGCATCACATCGCCGGAATTCGGCCCAAGCGTCTGGCCGACGAAAAGGCTCGCTGCCGGCGACGCCAGAAACGCCACGGTCGCCGCCACCTCTTCCGGTTCGCCGAAGCGGCCGAGCGGCAGTTCGCGCTTCTTACGTTCGCGCCATTCTTCGGAAAGACCCCGCACCAGCGGCGTGTTGATCGGCCCCGGCGCTACGGTGTTGACGCGCACTCCGCGGCTGGAAACCTCGCGGGCGAGTGCCTTGGTCATGCCGATGATCGCCGCCTTGGCGCCGGAATAGTGGACCAGCTCGACACCGCCGATCTGCCCGAGCTGGGAGGCGACGTTGACGATGACGCCCTCGCCTCGCGCCAGCATCGACGGCATGACGGCCTTGGTCATCAGGAAGGTGCCGCGCACATGCACCGCAAACATCCGGTCGAAATCCTCAAGCTCGAGGTCTTCGAATGCTGCCTGATGCGCAATACCGGCATTGTTGACGAGAAGGGCGACGTCGCCGTGCGAGGCCTTGGCAGCCGCATGGATAGTCGCCACATCCTCGGGCCGTGCGACGTCGCCGGCGATCGCGGTTGCCACACCGCCCGCCTTGGTGATTTCCGAGGCAACAGTCTCGGCCCGGTCGCCCGAGAGATCGTTGACCAGAACAGCATAGCCGTCGGTGGCAAGGCGCAGCGCAATGGCGCGGCCGATACCCGAGCCGGCGCCGGTGACGATGGCAGAGAGGGGAGCGGAGATCGTGGCGGATGCCTTCTCAGCCATCACGCGTCCTCCTGGATGGGGACGCGCTTGGCGCGCCTGACCGACAGACCCATCAGGATCGCGTAGGTGCCGAGAAGCGCGAAGGAAAACAGCGTGGTCAGCACCCCGAAAGCGAAAACGTTCGGATGCACCTCGACGGAGAAGGTGCCGTAGATGGCAAGCGGCAGCGTCAGCTCGCGGCCGGAAGCAAACAGGGTGCGTGAGAACTCGTCATAGGAAAGCGTGAAGGCAAAGAGCATGGCCGAAAGCACGCCCGGGAAGATCAGCGGAAAAGTGACCTTGCGGAAGGTGCGTGCCGGCGTGACGCCGAGCGACCATGAGGCCTCCTCCATGCTCGGATCGAACCTGTTGAAGATGGCGAGCATGACGAGGAAAGCAAAGGGGAAGGTGTAGACGACGTGCAGGACGAAGGCCGTGCTCCACCAGTGACGATCGATGCCGAAGGCGTTGGCGACAAGCGCCATGCCGAGGCCGACAAGCACGCCCGGCACCATCATGCCGAGAACGATCAGATAGAAGGCGACGCCCGAGCCGCGGAACTTGCGGCGAAAGGCCTGGGCGGACATGACGCCGAGCACCGTCGAGACGATCATGGTCATCAGCGCCAGAAAAAGCGAGCGGATCAGCGCCTGATCGATCGGCAACGGTGCGATGCGCGACGGCGGCGTGAGACCGAAGAGATGCCGATACCAGTAGGTCGACCATTCGATGATCGGAAATTGCGGACCGCCCTCTGGACCGGTCTGGAACGACAGGATCGCCAGGACGACGAGCGGTCCGTAGAGGAAGATCAAAAAGAGGGTCGTATAGACGCCCAGGCCAAGCTTGATGCCGCCGGCATTCATGATCAGAGCTCCTTTCTGAGGTCGACGACCTTGAGCAGGGCTGCGACAACAGCTCCCATGATGATCGTCAGGACAACGCCGGCGACCGCGGCAAAGGCCCATTTCAGCGAGCCGACCTGCGTGACGATGATATTGCCGAGCAGATTGACCTTGCGGCCGGACAGGGCAGCGGACGTCGCGAATTCACCGAGAACCATGACGGAGACGAAGATCGCGCCGACCACCACGCCCGGCATGGACAACGGCAGGATGATGGTGCGGAAGATGCGCCAGAAGCCGGCACCGAGATCCTGCGCCGCCTCGATAACGGAGGCGTCGATGCGACCCATCATGAAGGCGATCGGCCCGACCATGAAGACGCAGTAGATCTGTGTCATGCCGATGATCACGGACAGCTCCGAAAACAGCAGCACCTCTATCGGCTGCTGCACGATGCCGAGCTTCATCAGGATCATGTTGATGGCGCCCTCGGTGCCGAGCATCGGCCGCCAGGCAAGCACACGGATCAGGAAGGAGGTCCAGAACGGGATGACGCAGAGCACGAGCAACACGGTCTGCAGCGTCTTGTTCTTGATGAGAAGCCCGACGAAGAGCGCCGCCGGATAGCCGACAATAAGCGTCGATACCAGCACCAGCAACCAGATGCGGATCGTCGTCCAGAGCGCGCCGAGATAGGTGGGGCTCGTCAGGAAGGTGACCCAGCTCTGCAACGTCAGTGTCGGCTCGATCTTGAAGGTCGTCTGCGTCCAGAAAGAAACATAGACCATCATCAGCATCGGCAGGACGAGGAAGGCCACCATCCAGATTATGCCCGGCGCCAGAAGCCAGAATGTCTTGCTCGATCTTCGGCGCACAGTCGCGCCTTCCTGCACGGCTTCCTCTGATGTCGCGACCATGGTCATCTCTCGCTCTCCTTGGAGGGTCCGGCGGAAGGGTTGGAAAAAGTCACATCAGCCGAAGACAAGGGCATCCTCCTTCTTCCAGACGAGCGCATAGCGATCCTTTTCGACAAAGGCCGGCGGGCGGGCATGGCTCAGATGAGATTCGACCTCGAAGACGTGGCCGTCATCGAGCGCAAAGAAGGAGTTGACCGCCGCACCGGAATATTCGCTGGCGATGAAATCCGCCTCGATGCGCACTTCGTCATCCGAGAGCACCGCATCGCGGGAGCGGATCGAAACGCGGTCGTAGCGGATCGCATAAGCCGGCTGCAGCGCTTTTCGGCGCGATCCATTCAGAGGGAAGCGGCCGGCCGGTCCGATAAAAGCATCCTCGACGACATTGCCGGCAAAGAGATTGTAGCAATTGAGAAAGCGGGCGACCGAGGCCGTTGCCGGGCTGTTGTAGACCACATCCGAGGCGGCGGCCTGCGCGATGCAACCGCGATCGAGCACGAGTACGAGATCTCCCATCGCCAAAGCTTCGCTCTCGCTGCCCGTAACATGCAGGAAGGTCACGCCGCAGCGCTCGCGGATGATCTTGAGTTCGCTGCGCATACGGCCGCGCAGATTAGCGTCAAGCGCACCGAGCGGTTCGTCCAGCAGCACCATCTTCGGCTCCGTCACCAGTGTACGTGCCAGGGCGACGCGCTGGCGCTGCCCACCCGAGATCTGCGTGACGGCGCGGTCATCAAACCCCTTGAGGCCGACCAGCGACAGCATGTCCTGGACCTGCTTTGCCAGCACGCGCGCATCCGTCACCGGATCGATCTTGCGATTGCGCAGGCCGAAGGCAACGTTTTCAGCAACGGAAAGATGCGGAAACAGAGCGAAGTTCTGAAAGACGAAGCCGATGCCGCGATCATGCGGCTCGACGCCATCGAGCCGTTTGCCATGGAAGAGGATCGAGCCGGCATCCGGCTCCTCGAAGCCGGCAATGACGCGCAGCAGTGTCGTCTTGCCGGAGCCGCTCGGGCCTAGCAGCGAGATATAGGCATTGTCGGGCAAAGAGAAATCTATCCTGTCCAGCGCGGGCGCCGCGCCATAGGCCTTGGTGACTTGACTAAGCTGAAGAACGGTCGACACCGAATTCCCACCAGTTTCAAGGCAAGGACCATCCTTCGGGCAAAGTTCCGCCTTCGCCCGGATCACAAGTATCCGGACCTTCAGACGTCTGCCTGCGTTCGCGCATGATCACATGCGCGTCAAAGAGATGTTCCTTGGCGTTTCAAAGAGTTCCACCTGCGGCGCTTCTGACGAGCACCTTGATGATGAGCATTACATAAATGATTTTTGTATTCAATAGACTTTTTCGTGAAAATGCCGAACCCAGAAACACGAGCTAAACGAGGGCGACCGGCGGAAGGCGGCGATGCTGGCGAGCACCCTCGCCTCCGCGCAAAATTGGCAATAAAGGAGCCATTACGGACGCCAAAGCGTGACGCGCCGCACCCGGACAACATTCAGAAAATAGCGCCAATCGCGGCGCCATGGGTCAACAACCAGCGAAAAGAGATTCACCGCGCTCGCGTATAAAACATATTTTGTATTCAATAGTCATTTATTTTTGCGCTATGTTAGAATTACAAAACGCGTAAGAGTGAGGCATCAGAACGACGTGAGTCCATTGCATCAGATGATCGAAAACCGTGCGCGCCCCAATGCGCAAAAGCGCTACGAGATCGCCGAGGATGTTCTGCGTGGCAATATCGAGGACAACACGCTGCCGCAGGGCGTGGTGCTGCTCGAAGGACCGATCGCCGACATCCTGCAGATTTCGCGCGCGCCCGTGCAGAGGGCGCTGCAGACGCTGGAGAGCGAAGGTCTGGTGCATCGCTTCAACGGACGCGGCTATCTCGTCGGCCCCGCCGGACAAGGCATCGAACCGAAGCGCACCGATATCAAGACCCTCGGCCTGACCATCCCGCGCCACGCAGACGAAGCCTTGCAGAGCCGCGCCTCCTGGGAACGCATCTACAATACTGTCGAGGCCGATGTCGCCGGCTGCGTCGTCTTCGGCCAGTACCGCATCATCGAGATCGAGCTCGCCGACCATTTCAACGTCAGCCGCACCGTCGTCCGCGATGTGCTGACGCGCCTGCGCGAGCGTGGCCTCGTGCGCAAGAACCAGTCGTCCCATTGGATCGCCGGCCCGCTGACGGCGCAGATGATCAAGGATCATTACGGCCTGCGCGGCATGCTGGAGCCGCAGGCGCTGGTCGCGGGAGCCAGCCGCGTCGACCGGGAGCGGTTGAACGATTTGTTTCTGCGCCTTTCCGATCTCGAACGACACGAACCGGCGGATCATCTTGCGGCGCTGGAAGCTATCCATGCCGACTTCATCGACATCTGCATCCTTGCGACGCCGAACGAGCGGCTGAAGGAATCCATCCGCAATAACCTGCTGCCCGTCACGGCGACGGAGCGATTGCTGCGGCGCCTCGGCTTGCCCGGAGATCCCGCCATCATCACGGAGCTCCGCCTGATCGCGGAACTGCTTCTGCGCGGTGCCGTCAAGGCGGCGGCGGCGATGATGGAAAACCATCTCGAAGCCTCCGTCGACCGCACGATCGCGCAGATGAAAATCGTCGCGATCATCCCCGGTCCCGGCGTGACGGCTGCTTATCTCACCCGCGTTCTCGAGTAAGATGCAGGCGATCCCTGACCTATGCCATCTGTGCTGGAAACGCGGGATCGAAGGGGCAGCCATCCGCTTGATCCCTTACGCCAGAGCAGCACGAAGGCGCGCAAGCAATGCTTGCCGGCCCGCCCGCGCCGCTAGTGCCTGATCCATGGTGACCTCCACGAATTGCGTCGGCGTATGCGGCTGCAGTTGCGCGATCAGATCCATGTCGGCCGAGATCACCGTTCCCAGCATGAAATAGCCGCCGCCGGAGACAGCATCGCGATGCAGAATGATCGGCTCCGTTCCGCCCGGCACCTGGATCGAGCCATATGGATAGCAGCTGTCAACGATATTCGACGGATCCGAGCCTGCACCGAAAGGCTGTTTGCGCTCGACGAATTCGAGCTTGCGACCGCCGCGGAAGCGATACCCCATGCGATCGGCCTCCGGCGCAACCTTCCATTGGTCGGCAAAGAAGTTGCTCTTCGTTTGCTCTGTCAACCGATCCCAATAGAGCCCGGGCAGAACCCGGAGCTCCGCCGGGGTACCGGGCTTGCGGCGCAGCTCCTCGGCAATGGATAGCCCCTCGTTCTTCATGGAACCGGAGCCAACGGGAAGCTCATCTCCGGCAGCGATAGCCTTACCATTCAGGCCGCCGAGGGCGCCGATCACATAGGTCGACCGGCTGCCCAGCGCTTCGGGAACATCGATGCCGCCCGACACCGCAATGCAGATCCGCGCCCCGGACCTCAGAAAGTCGAAGCTTACGGTCTGCCCTGCCCTGACCTTGAGTGCCGTCCATCCCGGTTGGAGCTCGTCATCGATCCTGACGGGCATGTCGGCGCCGGTAACCGCAATCAGGGCATCGTCGAGAAATTGGAGCTTTGGCCCCATGAAGACGGCTTCGAGACCGGCCGCACCCTCATCATTGCCGACGAGAAGATTTGCCGCCCGCATGGCGTAACGGTCCATGGCGCCGCCAACGGGAATGCCGAGATGAAAATAGCCGGGCCGTCCGAGATCCTGAATCGTGGTGGAAAGGCCGTGATGAAGAACCTTAATGGCCATGCAGCGCGCCCTCCAGCCTGGCGTTGTAGCCGTCTATATCGGCCTGGTATTGCCTGAGATCGAAACTGACGTCGCGGATCGGCGGCGCGAAGCGGCCCTTGTCGACATCCTCGACCGCCTGGTCATAGCCGTCACGATCGATAGGCCGGAATTTCACAATATCGCCGGGACGGAAGAACACCATGAAATCGCGGAGATAGCTCGTCGTTTGCGTGGGGTCGAAGATCGGCATCGGCGTGATGCCGAACATCTGATAGCCGCCTGCCCCGCGCACCGAATAGATGCAGCCGAAGCAGCCGCCGTGTCCCACCGTCAACCGTGGTGTGTCGGTTCGCGGGCGCAGATATTTCGGCACCTCGATCTGCCGCTGCCGCTCCACCATCTGGTACATGAACGGCAGGCCAGCGACGAAGCCGACCATCGAGACGAACCAGGGCGAGCCGGCATGAGCCGAAATAAAGTCCTCGACCGTATCATAGCCATTGATCCTGGTAGCGTAGTCGAGATCGGTCCCCGTCGGCTCCTGATGCCGCTCGCGGAAGCGCATCAGCGTCTCATGCGTCCAGGGATCATTGTAGAAAACAGGGATTTCGACGATGCGGGTGGTAATGACCGGCTCCGCCTTTTCAGCCTCGCCCTCGATTGCCTTGACCTCGCGCAGGAGATCGTCCGGCTTGATTATGTCGGGATCGAACTTGATCTGAAAGGAGGCGTTGGCAGGGCAGATTTCGGTGACACCTTTGATGGCGCTCTCGCGCACCCCCTTGGCCATCGACAGGCTCTTGAAGAAGGCTTCGAGGGACATCTCGTCGCTGCATTCGACGAAAAGATGCTCGTCACCTCCGAGCGTAAAGCGAGCTGGCATCAGGCAACCTCCGCCGATACGCCGTCAACCGCGGCAAAATCGGTCTCCAGCCAGGTTTCGAGAAAACGCGTGTGGAATGCTCCCTTGCGCACGGATGGATCGCGAGCGAGCGCGAGATGCAGAGGGATCGTCGTCGGCAAGCCTTCGATCGTCAGATCGGAAAGAGCGCCGGCCAACCTGTCGAGGCAGGCATCGCGATCCTCGGCCCAGACGATGAGCTTGCCAAGCAGGGAATCGTAGAAGGGCGGCACGGTATAGCCGGCGTAGAGCATTGTATCGAAGCGGATGCCTTCGCCTTCCGGAATCGAGAGCCGCGTCACAGTGCCGGGCGCCGGCAGAAAGCCCCTCGCAGGGTCTTCGGCATTGATCCGGCATTCGATGGCGTGACCGCGCGTCCGGATATCGGATTGCGTCAGTGACAAGGGAGCGCCGCCGGCCACCTTGAACATCTCCTGCACCAGATCGATGCCGGTAATCATTTCGGTTACCGGATGCTCGACCTGGATGCGGGTATTGACTTCGATGAAATAGAACTGCCTGCTATCCTCGTCGTAGAGATATTCGACGGTGCCTGCGCCGCGATAACCAACTTCCGCCGCAAGGGCGACGGCGCTGGCGCAAAGGCGCTGCCTGATGTCATCGGGCAGCGTGGAGGCCTGCGCTTCCTCCCACACCTTCTGACGGCGACGTTGCAGCGAGCACTCACGTTCGAAACAATGGACGAAATTCCGTCCATCGCCGAAAATCTGCACCTCGATGTGGCGGGCGCGGGTGATGACCTTCTCCATGTAGAGGCCGCCATCGCCGAAAGCGGCCGCCGCCTCTGCAGAGGCAAGCGGAAACTGCTCCCTGAGCTCAGCGAGCGACTGCACGATACGTATGCCACGTCCACCGCCGCCGGCGGCCGCCTTGATCATGACGGGAAAGCCGATGCGTTCGGCAATCGCCTCTGCAGCCGCAATATCTGCCACGCGACCATCACTTCCCGGTACTGTCGGAACGCCGGCCCGTTTCGCAATCTCGCGGGCTGCCACCTTGTCGCCAAGCAATCGAATGGCTTCGCCGCTCGGCCCGATGAAGATCATGCCCGCAGCCTCGACGGCATCGGCGAAATCTCCGTTTTCGGACAGAAACCCATAGCCCGGATGAACGGCATCCACGCCCGCGGACCGCGCTGCCGAAAGGATGGCTTCGATGTTCAGGTAGGATTTCTTCGGGGCCGGCGAGCCGATATCGATTGCTGCGTCCGCAAGCTTGACCGCCAGCATGTCGGCATCTGCGGCGCTATGGACTTGCACCGTTCGGATGCCGAGCGCCTTGGCAGCCCTGATAATCCTGACGGCGATTTCGCCGCGATTGGCGATCAGAACGGAGCGGATCGTCATGGGTCCACCTCCGCTATGATCTGGCCGGCCATGACGGGCTCTTCATTATCGACGAGAAAGGTGATGTTCTTGCCATCGAGCCCAGCAGGGATCTGCTGGAAGGTTTTCATGACCTCGATAAGACCGATTGTATCGCTGGCCACAACGGCGTCGCCATCAGCCTTGAAGGGAGGCGTGTCCGGGGAGGAAGCCCGATAGAAGGTTCCCGGAAGGGGTGATCTGATCTCAAGCTTGCTCATGGGACCTCCGCGCTGCGTCGCTGTTCAAAATCTGTGAAACGGGTGCAATCCTGATACCCTCGACAATGAGCGCTTCTCGCATGTGGCGCACGATATCGAGCGCACCCAAAGTATCGGAATGAAAACAGATGGAATCGAAAGTGATCGGAATATCCGCACCGTTGACGGTCCGCACGACGCCTTCGGCGCAGGCTCTCACGACCTTGCGGGCAATTGCCTTGGGGTCGGGGCGACCGACATCCCTGGTAAAGACGATCCAGCCCGTATCGCCATAATCGCGATCGGCGTAGAACTCGCGCACGACAGGCTGGCCCGCCTCTTCAGCAGCAAGGCAAGTGGCCGACCCGTCCATGCAGAAGACGAACATATTCGGCGCCACGGTGCGCATATATTGTATGAATATCTGCGAGAGATCGGCGTTCGCCGCCAATTCCATATAGAGAGCGCCATGCGGCTTCACATGCTGCACGGGCACGCCATAGCGTCTGGCGAACTCGCGCAGCGCACCGACCTGATAGATCAGATCGTTGACGATCTCGCGGCTGGTACCGTTGATCTTGCGCCGCCCGAAGCCCTGGAGGTCATTGTAGCCGGGATGAGCACCGACGCCGACGCCGTGGGCGGCTGCCAGCCGCACGGTCTCGTCCATGAGATTGGGATCGCCGGCGTGAAACCCGGTGGCAATATTGGCCGAACTGATGAGTGAGATAAGCTCCTCGTCATGCGCATCGCCGATCCGCCATCGGCCGAAGGCCTCCCCCATGTCGCAATTGATATCGACAACTTCCTTCAAATGCCTTCCCTCGCACCTGCGCCCCAATGGGACCAATATGTGAACGCTAGAGGCAAAGGCTGCCTTTGAAAAATACAATTTTCAAAGGCATGATATCTGATAAACTGATATCTATGCTTAAAATTGCGTCATGAAATATATTGCAATATCAATTACATATTAGAATTGCGCACGCTTTTGTCGAAAATCAGCTCGTTTTAGATTCATTAAATCTGAATCGCAGCTGGTGTTTTCAGATAAATAGATAGGAAGAACATCATGAGCTTGAGCCTGCGGCAGCTTCGCTACTTCGTCGCGACGGCGGAATATGGACAGATCTCGCACGCGGCCGTCAGCCTGTCGATCTCCCAATCTGCCGTCACTGCGGCGATCAAGGATCTCGAACTTACCGTCGGCGTCTCTCTGTTCAACCGCACGCCACAGGGTATGGATCTAACCACGGCAGGCCGGCAATTCCTGTCCCATGCCTATGAAATTCTGGCCAAAGTCGACGAGGCGACCCATCTCAACCTCGTCAGCAGCGACATCGAAGGCGAGCTCGTCGTTGCCGCGACCTATACCGTTATCGGCTATTTCCTGCCGATGCATATCGAGCGTATCCGCCGTCTCTATCCGAAGCTGAAAATCCAGCTCTACGAGGTCAATCGCGAGTCAATCGAGGAAGGCTTGCTGACCAACCGCTACGACATTTCGGTCTTGCTGACCTCGAACATCCTCAATCCGATGCTGATGACCGAGACGCTTCTGAGTTCGGTCAGGCGTCTCTGGCTGCCGGCCGGCCACGAGCTGCAGCGTCGCGACGGCATCAGTCTGCGTGAAATCGCCGAGGAACCCTACATCATGCTGACGGTCGATGAGGCGGCACATTCTTCGCTGCGCTACTGGAGCCGAAGCCCCTATCAACCAAAGGTGCTCCTGCGGACCAGTTCGATCGAAGCCGTCAGATCGATGGTGGCGAACGGCCTCGGCGTCGCTATTTTATCGGACATGGTGCACCGCCCCTGGTCGCTGGAGGGAAGGCGCATCGAGACCGTGAACATACAAGACCCGGTTCCGCCCATGGATGTGGGGCTCGCGTGGCGAGCCAATGTCGAGTTCAGCCAGCCAATGCTTGCCTTCAGGCGTTATTTCCAGCAGGCCTACAGCCTGCCGGGCACGAATTCCTGATCCGATCGGTTGGCAATCGAGCTCCTCGTTCGAGGTAAAACCGGATTTGGTGCGCGCGGCTCGACCATAGGCGCCGCGAAGCCGTTACTGTACCAGCACAGGCTGCGTGCATCTTGCGTCGGTAACGCTCACATCGGCTTGCCCGATACCAAGACCGAGTAGGCCGAGTAGGCCGTACAGAACCTGATCGAGGGGCGCCGTCACGACCGATAGCGTATCGGCAACGGCTGAAAGCACCCCCGACGGCGTTCCAATGGTCAAGATGAGCAATTGGATGGTGATGGTCGCGTTTTTCAGCAGCGACGAGACCGTGGACGTCAGGACAGTACTGGTGGAAACCGTCTTGATCGTACCTGCCGAGATCTCCGACGGCTGAAAATTCAATCGTGTCGGGCTCATATTGGCGATATCGACCTGCGCACCCGCAATCACTTTGAGAAGAAGGGAATCGATGATCGCAGCCGGCGTTACCCGCGGCTCGGAGCCGAAGTTTACGAAAGCAGACGTATTGACGTCACCAAGATCTACCTCGGCAACACCGGGCACGGCGTCTATCCCGACGACCGCGTTTGGCATGGAGCCGCCGACACAGGTGATCGAGGCAAGCTTGGCTTCCGCGGGAGCAAGCTCGATATAGAGCGGAACTCTGAGCTTCAATCCGGCGATCAGCGACAGGCCGGTGACGGCGACTTCGAGCGCCGCACGGACTTGCGGCGTACGAACGATCGTGCCCGGAGCGCCCACGGCAAGGGCCGGCGTCTGCTGCGACATTTCCCCGATCGCCAGCGTCAGCTTCGCGGTCGCGACGCCTGGCAGAGCAGCCCCGAGATCGATCGCGATCTGTTTTTGCTGGTTGGCAGCCATTGCGGTCGCCGAGATCAGATCCAGCACGTTCATGGTGGCCGTCAGATTGGGGGAGGTGCCGACGACATTGCTCCCCAACGGACCGAGATTCACGATATCCTGCAGCTTGACGGTCAGCTTCGTTGTGCCGAGCGTCTTGCCGAGATTGTTGATGAGGGTGACGACTCCGGTCGAAAGATTGGTCGACTTGCCAAGAGCGCCGAGAATCTTGTCATAGGTGACGTCAGTTGCCAGAAGCTCGTTATAGCTCACGCCAGTAAGCTTGAGATCCGTAGCCAGCAGATTGAGAAAGCTCAGAAGATTGACATTCGCGCTGACAAGCGACTGATAATCGGCGACTTTCAGAGAGATTTGCGTTCCTAGCAACGTGCCAAGGAGCTGGTTCAGAATACCGCCATTGAGGCTCGCAAGCCGCGATCCCACCGAAAAGGCAGCCAGGCGCTCGCTGGACGCGGTGCCCGTCGCGCTCAAGGTCGGCGGCGTGGCAAAGGCGGAAGCGAAAGGCATCACCGCCTTTTGGGTCAATGTCACCTTGACGGAATCATACGGCGAGGTTCCCGTAGAGGAGAAGCGGTTTGCAAGCGGGATCGATGTATCTGCCGTGTAGGTGCCGAGGACCAGATTGGCCACGGTCTCATATTGACCGGAGTTGGCCGCAGCTGCGGTGACGAGCCCGTTGCTCGTCATATAGTTGCTGCCCGAGGCAACTGCCGCGGTCGTGCCATTGCTCTGGAGATTGTTCAGAAGCGCAGTCCGCGCATTTGCGATATCGGAAGCAGCCGATATCGCGCCGATGTCGCTCAATTGCTGCAGGCGCCGTTGCTGCAGCGTCATCATGCCGTAATCGATGCCGAGGCCAAGGCAATAGAGGATGAGGGGCGAGACGAGCGCAGTCGTGATGGCGACGTTTCCTCGCCTGTCCCGCAGAGAAGCGAGCCGACCGAGAAGCCGCTGCATCAGAGACCTCCGAGCCGGATGGTCGAATAGCGGCGGATGGTTTGATCCGGCATCGCAAAGGTATAGAGGTTCCAGATCGGAAGATCCGACGCGTCATAGCTGGCGCTGACTGTGAATTGATTGACATTGGTTGGGTCGGTGGCGACGGTTATCGTCAACTTACTCTTGTCGATGAAAGCGTCGTTGATCGTCGAATTGGTGACGAAGCTTTGAACCAGCTGGCTTCGCTCGTCCGCCGACAACCCGGCGATTGCCGTGCGGGCAGCGTCGGCCGTCAATTGCTGCAGCGAATGAGCGGCGGTAAGATAGATGGCAAAGGCAACCAGCGTGAGAAGCAGAAGGAAAAAAAGCGGCGCGATGAGAGCGAATTCAACTGCTGCGGCGCCCTCTTTCTCCCTGTTGAAATGAGAAACACGATACATGGTCCTGTCTCCTTCAATCGACCTTCATCTGCGCGATGACAGTCGAGGAGACCTTAGGCTTCGGACGTTAATTTTATATTTCTAAATAAGATATTTTCTAATATTATTTATATCTTAAAGATATCGAATACTTAACCAAATCATTATTTCACTGGGGAATAGCAGTCTTGGCAAAACTCCGAGCATGAAAAGCTTGCCAGAATATTGGCACCATGACCTTCCATTTGCAGTCGATGGAAATCTGTCCTTTCCAACCGCTGCGTCTCGCCCGCGCCGTACCTTCGACAGCGCTGGCCTGTTGGCTGCCCCGATCAACAGCAGACATTTACTTCTTCTTCGGCACCAGATCCCAGCCGCCCTGAATGTTTCTCACGAAACGGCAGTTTCCTTTGTAATAGGTGACGGCGCCTGTCCGATCCACCTTGATAGACGTCGGTAGCAATTGCGTCGCCGCCTTCAGCCGCTCGACCATGTCAAGTGCCTCCTGCCTCTTTCCCGCGCGGATCAGCGCCATCAGTTTCGATTCTTGTTTCATCCTCTATACTCCCGTTGATGGAGGTCTAAGGGCGGGCGGAACTTGCGACTTGTCAGTCCTATTTGCATATCGATCACCCTACTCGGCGTTGCATGAGCAGCGAACGCAGTGCCACGGTCACCACGCAGACGCTGGAAACAAGGAAGATTGCGCCGGACATCGCATAGATTGTCGGCGACGCACCGGCATTCATCTTGCCGAACAGCACGACCGGCAAGGTGTTCTGGCGGCCTGCCAGATAGAAGGCGCGCGTGAATTCGTTAAGGGACAGCAGGAACGAAAAGATGAAGGCGCTGACGAGACCCGGCCGGATCAATGGCAGGGTAATATCCCAAAACTGCCGGAAGCGGCCGGCACCGAGATCGTCCGCCGCCATCAGGTAGGTCCGTTTGACCGCGGCAAAGCTCGTCAGGATAACGATGAAGGCGAAGGGCATTGCCCATAGAAGATGGCCGGCAATGACAGTCAAAGCCGATGCCTTCACACCGGCGCGGCTGATCACCGTCGATAGTGCCAGCCCCTGGATGACGCCGGGTACGAACATCGGCAGCAGCACAGTCAAAAACCATAGGCTGCGTCCACGATGAAGCTCGCGATGCGCCAGCGCCGCGCCGAGCGACAGCAGCGTCGCAATGACAGCCGTCGCAAGCGCAATGACAATCGACTGGCCGAGCGCGGCGACGAGCGCGCTTTCGGAGCCGAGTGCAAGGTACCATTTCAGGGTGATGTCGGAGAAATGCGGCAGCCCCGGCTGCAGTGCAGGATTGAACGAGACACCGAGCAGGTAAAGCGGCGGCGCATAGATCACCATGAGGCCGAAGATGGTCAGCGCCCAGATGACGATGCGCGGGGTCGCTCCTTCTCTGACGATCATTGGCCTCGCTCCTCGAATAGTGAGGAGAGGCCGAACAGGGCATCCCCGATCAGCACCAGCCCAAAGACGATGACGAGCATCAGCGTCGAAATCGCAAAGGCGAGCGGAAAATTGGCGACGCGCATGACGTCGTTGATCATCACCGAGACGATTGAAGCGCCAGCGCCGCCGAGCATCTGCACCTCCGTCGAGGAGCCGGCAACCATGACGAAGACGAACAGGAAGCCGGCGAAGACGCCGGAATAGGTCAGCGGCAGCAATACCGTGCGGACCATCGTCCAGAATCCGGCACCGAGATCGCGCGACGCCGCCAGCGCGATCGGATCGACACGGCGCATTGAGAGCAGGATGGGGAAGGTTGCGAACGGCAGGTAGGAGGCGATCAGTCCGACGATGACAGCAAAATCGCTGAACAGCAGCCAGTCGAGCGGCGCGTCCGTGATGCCGGCCTGCTGAAGGAGCGTGTTGATGACACCGGTGCGGCCGAGCAGCAAGCGCCAGGAGAAGGAACGAATGAGATAGGACGTGAAAAACGGGATCGTCAGCAGGGCCGCAAGCACCACAGACAGGGTGCGGCCCGCCAGGAAATACATCGCATAGGCGGTGGGATAAGCGATGACGAGGCAGATAGCCGATGTCAGAAACGCCTTGCCAAGGGTGGACAGGAACACGCTCCAGCGCCCGGCCTCCAGAATGGCGCCATAGGCGGCGAGGCTGAATTCCGGCTTGATCCAGTAGGTGGCGGAATCCCAGGCGCAGAAGCTCCAGACCACGACAAGAACGAGCGGCGCAAGGCCGAGCAGTATGATCGCCGCGAGCGGAGCAGCAAGCAATAGAACTGGTGTTTTCATCGTCTAACCCTCCTTCTCTCGGCGTTGATCGCATTGGCTCGGGACCGGCCTCTCCCTCGGCAGATACGCCAGCCCCGATCCATCATGTTAAATCAGGCGTTGCGCAGCTTCTGCCACCACTCCTCGTAGAGTTGGAAATTGTCCGGGCGGCAATTCTGCCAGTAGACCTTTCCGGAGAACTTGGCCTTCACATGTTCGGCAAGCTTGGCAACGTCCTCGGCCTTGTATTCATCCGGATGGGCCTTGGCGTAGGCGAGGTTGTTGTCGGTCGGCACGAGATAGCCGCGCGCCTTGCCGAGCTCGCAGCCATAGAGGCCCGCAAGCAGGCCATCGACGAACTTGTGGGCGACGTCGGCCTTGCCGCGCTCCGTGGCGCCCTTCAGCAGTACCGTATTGTTGCCCCAGCCTTCGTAGCCTTCGACGGGAGCTGCATACTCCACTTGCAGCCCGCGCTTGCGGCCTTCATAGACGATCGGCTCCCAGCCGGTCATAGCGTCGACTTCCTCGTTCGCCACCAGCTGCACGCCCTGTTCCCATCCGTTCCAGAAAGTGCGGAACTGGCCATCCTTCTTGTGCTTGATCAGGAACTCCATGACGAGGCCGAGCTCGGATTCCGTCAGGTTGCCGGGCTCCTTGATCGGCTTGTTCTCGGCTTCCTTCAGATAGATGGCGGTGAAGATGGCACTGTTGATCCACGCATCTTCCATCGCGACCCGGCCCTTGAGCTTGGGGTCGAAGATGACGCCATAGCTGTCGACCTTGCCGAGCTTGTCGGGGCGATAAATGATGGAGTCGGCGTTGACGACGGTGGGAATACCGTACTGCTTGCCCTCATAGGTCAAGGTCGGGATATCTTTGGCCCATTGCCAGATGCCGGCGAAATTCGAGATCTTGGAGACGTCCCAGGGGGCAATCAGGCCCTGCTTGGCAAGCTCGCGCTCGGCGCCGCCCTGAAAGCCGCCGACATCGAAGAGATCGTTGGCATTGCCGGCGGCAAGGCGCGCGACCACCGGCCCGACATCGTTGCCGTTATCGGTAAACTCAGGCGAAACGCCACTTTGGCGAGTAAACTCCTGCCATTTGTCGCCGATATCGAGCGTGGCGGTACCCCAGAATGCAACCGTAGCATCATCGGCCATGGCAGTCGTTGCAGAAAGCCCGCCGACGGTGAGTGCGGCCGCACCCGCACCCATCAGCTTGAGCATGTCACGGCGCTGCATATTACTCCTCAAGGCGGAGGAGACGAGATTATTGCTCTTGTTCATCGTGTCATTCCCTTCCCTCATTTTTCGCTTGTGTCAGCTATTCGGGTTCTACTCATCGCCTCCAGCCAGAGCCGGTATTCCGGAACGATCGATCAGGAGCGCAGCGCCTGGCTTCAGACACACGCGCACGCTTTCGCCCGGCAAGGGCGGAGTTGCGTCCGCGCTAGTCGTTAACACCACGCGCTGGCTGTCGGCGAAAGCGAGCGTAACGTCATGGCTGAGTCCGCGATAGATGCTTTCGACAACCTTAAGTTCAATTATTTCGGCAGCCTCGTCGGCAGCCGGGATCAGCTCAATTCGGTCTGGGCGGATTGCAACAAGCGCATCGGACGGAGGCGCCGCTCCGGAAAAGCTTGCACCAATGTGCTGTCCCGCAATCGTAACGAGAGCCCTGCCGCCTGAAACCGAAATGCTTTCGGGCCTGAGGAGCGTATCGATGCCGACGAAACGGGCAACGAAGGCATTGGCCGGCGCCTCGAAGAAGCGCGACGGTACGTCGGTCTGCTCGATCCGCCCCTTGTGCATGACAGCCATCCGATCGGAAAGGCTGAGCGCCTCGTCCTGATTGTGGGTGACCAGGATAAATGTCGCACCGGTACGCTTGTGAAGACGGCCGAATTCGTCGCGCATCTGCTGACGCAGCCGTTCGTCAAGCCCGGTCAGAGGTTCGTCGAGCAGCAGGATACCCGGTTCCATGACGAGCGCGCGCGCTAGCGCGACGCGCTGGCGCTGGCCACCTGAGAGAAGATCGACGTTGCGATCCGCAAAACCCGAAAGTTCGACGAGGTCCAGTGCGCCATCAACCTTGCCTTTCAGGGCGGCACCGGACAACCCGCGCAGCTTCAGCCCATAGCCGATATTCTGGGCAACATTCATATGCGGAAAGAGCCCGAGCGACTGGAAGACGGTATTCACCGGCCGGCGGTTGGCCGGAACGTCAGCCATGTCCTTTCCGTCAAAAAACACACGTCCCGAAGTGGGCTTGTCGAAGCCGCCGATCAGCTTCAGCAGAGAGCTCTTGCCGCAACCGGACGAGCCGAGCAGCGTAAAGAACTCCCCTGCCCTGATGTCGAGCGTCACGTCGTCGACGGCGCGCGTCGGCCCGTAATTTCTGACGATATGGTCGAGACCGATCGCTATCGCCATACTAGACGCGTCCCCCATCACATTCGCGGATGAGCAGCAAGCCTTCCTCGCTCACTTCCAGTTCCTGTCCGGCAACAACCAGCGATGTCGCGGTTGCCTCCTCGATGATGAGCGGGCCGGCAATCCTCTCGGAAGACGGGAGCCGCGTGCGCTCGTAGACGGGGCAGGACACCCAACCGGTCGTTCCGCCGAAATAGACTTCGCGGCACCCCTTGAAGGCTGCATCCAGCGACCGGCCGGCGCCATCGAGTTTCGGAATGGCAATGACCGGGCCGTGGAGCACTGCCTCCAGATGGATCATGGTAATCTCGACCGGCGAACCTGGCAGGCAGAAGGTATAGGCGCGCTCATGCGCGGCATGGAAGCGTTCCGCAAAGCTTTCAGCATCGTCTTCCATTTCGAAGGGGGCGAAGACGCCGTGCTCCTGTCCGCGATACCGGGCTTCGACGCGGCAGGCGTAGCGTATCTCCGCCGCATCGCCTTTGGAGAAATATCTGACTGCCTCACGCTTCAGCTCGTCGAAACGACGCTTCAGATTGCTGACGGCTTCAGGACCAAGGGGCGAGAACCACGTGCTGCGGAAATCGGCCCGTGGCTCCGCCGCCAGCATTCCCCAGGCCGAAAAGATGCCGGGATGCGGCGGCACCACAGTCATCTTAACGCCGAGATCGCGCCCGAGGCGGGCGGCAAGCGCCGGCCCTGCACCCCCGGAAATGACGAAAGCGGCATCGCGCGGATCGTGTCCGCGCTGGACGGTTACCAGCTTCAACGCGTTGATCATCGACGCATGCGCAATCTCGACGATCGCGAGCGCCGCATCCTCGACCGATAGCTCCATCGGCTTGGCAACCGTCGCGATTGCCGCCGCAGCCTTGGACTTATCGAGCTGCATCTGGCCGCCCGCGAAGCTTGCCGGATCGAAGATGCCAAGCGTCAGCAAAGCATCGGATAGCGTCGGCTTGTCGCCGCCACGGCCATAGCAGGCAGGCCCGGGTGTCGAGCCAGCACTTTCCGGGCCGACGCAGAGCGCTCCGCGCTCATCGATGCGGGCAATCGAGCCGCCGCCGGCACCGATTTCGACGATATCGACCACCGGCACCTGCACCGGATAGCCGGGTGCGATGCGGGTGTGCTCGAGCTTGTATTCGCTGTCAAGCGTCGGGCGGCTATCGTGGATCAGCGAGCATTTCGCCGTCGTGCCACCGACGTCGAGCGACAGCACTTCGGATTCGCCAAGCACGGTGCCGATACGCGCGGCACCCGCCACACCGCCGGCCGGCCCGGATTCGACCAATGTCAGCGGGCTCGTCTGCGCCTGATCGAATGTGGAGATGCCGCCGTTCGACTGCATGGCATAATAGGGGCAGGTGAGATCGCGCTCGGTCAGCGCGCTTTCAAGCCGCGCAAAATAGCGCTTGATGATCGGCTGCACATAGGCGTTAAGCACGGCCGTATTAGAACGCTCATATTCCCGCCATTGACGGGAAACCTCGTGGCTGGCGCAAACCGTGACATCCGGCAGCGCTTCGGCAATCGCCTTGGCACAGGCGATCTCATGCTCGGGATTGGCATAGCTGTGGAGGAAGACGACGGCGACCGCCTCGACCTTGCGAGCGCGGCATTCACGGACGATCAGCTCGATATCGCCAAGCTCGATGGGCGTTAGCACCCGGCCTTTGGCATCCATGCGTTCGCGCACCTCGAAGCGCAGGCTGCGCGGCACAAAGGCTTCCGGGCTCTTGAACTGGAGATTGTAGAGATCGGGGCGATTGCCGCGACCGATTTCCAAGACGTCGCGAAAGCCGGCGGTCGTCACGAGCGCCGTGCGGACGCCCTTTCGCTCCGTAATCGCGTTGATGACGGTTGTCCCGCCATGCGCGAAGAAAATCACGTCGCGCGCCGAAAGCCCGTCCTTCTTCTCGGCAAGCTCGATTGCCGCAAGCACACCTTCGGATTGGTCGTGAACGGTCGTCAGGCTCTTGGCGGTAAAGATCTCGCCCGTGCGCTCATCATAACCGACGAGGTCCGTAAAGGTACCGCCTACATCCGTCGCCAGTCTGATCATGACGCCATACCCTCTTCATATCCATAGAGGCTGCGCGCCATCTCGCTGGTGATATAGCCATCTTCGACATCGCGACGGACCTGTTCCCGTTCGCGAGCACCCGGGTCACCCCAGCCACCGCCGCCGCCTGTAATGATCCGCACGAGATCGCCGCGCTTCAGCTCGATATGCGGTTCGCGGCCGAAATTACGGACCTTTCCGCCGCTCTCTTTCAGCTGCAGAAGATTGATGCTGCCGGATTTACCACCTTCTATTCCCCAGGGAGGCGTATCCGTTCGCCCAAAGCTGCAATAGGCGGAAGCACCGTCCCCGAGGATTTCATAATCGCGAATGACACCGAAACCTCCGCGACGGCGGCCCGCACCCGATCCCCCTTCCACGTTCAGCCCATAACGGCGCACGAGCAAGGGAAAGCGGGCTTCGATGACCTCGACGGAGTAATTGTAGGTATCGCCATCGGTTAGCGCGATCAGCGCATTGGCGCCATCGCCGTCCCTGCTCGCGCCCCAGCCGCCGTGTTGCGGCTCGATATGGATGAATGGCTGCCCCGCCTCGTCCTTGCCGGAAACATAGAGGACGCAGAGGCTTGTATAGGAACCGGCGGAAAAGCGCTCCGGCATAAGCTTTGCAAGGGCCTTCCAGACGAGTTCGGAAGCATGCACCGAACCCTCATAATACCAGCCCGTCGGAGAAGGCTTCTCGGCGGTAAAAACCGAACCTTTCGGCGCAATGACGGAGAGCGGCCGGAACCAGCCCTCATTGGAGGGTGCCTGTGGTGCGACCAGCGCCTTGAAGATGGTGCGCACCGCCGACTGCAGCGCGCCCGCCGCACAATTGATCGGGCCTGCGACGGCTGGCGGGCAACCGGTGAAATCCGCCGTCAGGCGATCTCCGGAAATCGTGACGGCAACCTTGACCGAAATAGGATCGGTAGTGACGCCATCGCCGTCAATGATATCTTCCGCCTCATAGATCCCGTCCGGCAATGCGGTTATGGCGGCGCGCGCCTGCTTCTCGCTGACCGACAGGAGGTGATTAAACGCGGCTTTGACGACATCGGTGCCATATTTGTGCGCAAGCTCGCCCATCCGGCGCGCAGCAACACGGACGGTCGCCACCTGAGCCGTGAGGTCGCCGATCGCGACTTCGGGCAGACGGACATTCTCGCGGATGATGCGCAGGACTTCGTCCGAGAAGCGATCGCTGCGCACCACTTTGACGCCCGGCAGCCTCAGTCCCTCTTGGAAGACGGAGGTGGCGTTCGGCGCAAGAGAACCTGGAACCGAGCCACCGACATCGAGATAATGGGCGACATTGATGGCATAGGCCAATATCCGGCCACCGAAGAAGATCGGCTTGACGATGGCGAAATCGCAGGCATGCGTGCCGCCGGAATAGGGATCGTTCGTAAGCAGGATGTCGCCATCTTCCAGATCATCGCCGTAGAGCGCGATCAGCGATTTGACCTGCGTGCCGAAGGTGCCGGTGAACAGGGTGATGCCGTTCATCTGCGCCACGAGTTCACCGTCACGGGTGAGGAGACCGCAGGCGAAATCAAGCACTTCATAGATCACCGGGCTCATCGAGGTCCTGGCCATGACCACGCCCATCTCGTCGACGGTGGCTGCCAGCTTGCCCTCGATAATCTCCTGCGTCACCGGATCGACGACGATCACGAATCTTCCCCTCATTATTATATTCGCACGCGTGCAGATTAGGTGTTTTTTCGTCCGTCGATAGCCTTCCCGATGGGTGGGCGGGCGCCTCAAAACCTACCCGAACGGGTAGGTCAGCGATCGAGCATGCCCTTTTGACGCGCTGCCGTCACGGCCGCAGTCCGCGTCGAGACATTGAGCTTGGCAAAGATATTGCGCAGGTGAAACTTGATCGTATTGTCGGACAAGGCCAGATTCCGGCCGATTTCCTTATTGGAAAGCCCAGAACTCAACAGCTCCAACACCATGCGTTCCCGGCCGGTGAAGGCATAGCCGCCATCATCGGCGGCAGGTTCGTGCACCGTCTCACCACTCATGAGCAGAGACTGGAGACGCTTTCGAGGAACGTTTGCGATAGTTGGATGATTGGCGAGTGCGCGAAGCTCGCCCAGTCCCGCGGAGTGATCGAGATGAAGCAGCGCCCGGTAGTCGTCGAGGGGGGTCGTCAACACGAGATCGGAAAGGCTGGCGGCGGCGAGATCCGCGCGGCCTTCCGCAAGAAGGATCCCTATTTCGATGAGAGCAAGCTCGATCGCGCGCGGGACATGCGGACGTTGCGACTGACCCATCCTGAACTGATCAAAGACCTCGCGCGCCTTGGCCTTCTCGCCAAGAGCCAGGTAGGCGCGTGTCCAGAAGATCGCCGGCGTGGCTCCGCGCAGATGGATGGCCAGCGCATTGGCGCGGTCTGAAACGATTGCCTGCATGCCGAAGCCGTTGGCCTCGGCATGCCGGATTGCCTGATCGAGATCGCCCGATGCCATGAGCAGCATGGCACGTTCGCCGTCAATCAGTCGCGTCAGCCGATCGAAGCCGCGCCGCCGTGCCACGGCGCGAATGCGATCCATCGCTGCATGGGCGGAAAGCAAATCCTCGCGCATGCGCAGGATCCGTTGCTCGGCCATGAAGCCCGCAGCCAGAAGGTCAAACCAGGTATCATGAAGCTCAAGGTGAGGCAGCGCCCATCCGAGCATCTCTGCCGCTGGCTCCGCCTCGCCGCGCATCGACAGAACCTCGGCCTTCAATACCTGGCCGACGGCATCGAGATCGCTGCCCGGACCGATATTGGTCTGCGCTTCGCAGATCAGCTCTTCGTAGGCCGACAGAGCGCTCGCACAATCACCGGAGAGAAAGAAGGCCTGGCCGATATGGGTATAAAGGTGCATGGCGCCGAAATCGGCGCCACCGTCGCGAAAGGCGCGAATGGCCAGATGCCCGTAGTGCAATGCCCGGTCAAGCTCGCTGCGGATCAGGAAATTGTAGGAAAGCATGTTGAGGGCCAGCGCCCGATGAATGAGCTCCATTCCATCCGGCTGCCGCAAATCATCTTCAAGTGCGGAAAGATCGGCCGCCGTCGCCCAGTGATCCGTATAAAGCGCCAGAAGGATGCGCACGACGCGCAGGTCCTTTGCCAAGGTCGGGTCTGCAGCAGCGGCCCGTTCGGCGATGACAAGATAATGATTGGCCGCAGCAAGCTGCGCCGCCTTGGCGTTGAAGATCGAGAGCCCGAGTGTTGCAAGCGGAAAGCGGACGAGATCGATTTCCGAGGCGCGTCCGCTCAAGGCCTGAAAGAGCGTCGCGCCGCCGCGGGTGGTGGCATAGACACGCCGCCAGCCGCCGGCTGTTTCGACGATGCGCGCGGCAAGATTGGCGTCGCCCGCCGCAAGCGCATGATGCACGGCCCGATCTATGTCGCCCTGCGCCTCAAACCAGTGGGCGGCACGATTGAGCGCAAGATTGGCATCGATACCCCTGCGGCTGGCGGTCTTCTTCAGGAACTCGTTGAAGACCGGATGAAACCGCATCCAGTTGCCGGGGCCTGCCAGCAGTGTGACCGGGAGTGCGTAGTCAGCCAGCCTCTCGCTGAGATCCGCCTGCTCTCTGCTTTCCAGCACGGCTTCGAGCAACGAATGATTGAAGGCCGGAAGGGCGGCCGTGCCGATGAGAAACTCACGTATGTCTTCAGGCAGATGTTCGAACACCTGCTCCGACAGGTAAGAGCCCATATCAGCACCGCCGCCATCGAACGAAGCCAGAATGCTGTCGCTCTCCTCCGATTCCGATACGAGCAAGCTCACCATCTGCAGCGCGACCGCCCAGCCTTCGGTCCGGCGATTGAAGGAACCCACCTGTTCCTCTGTCAGATGAGTGCCCTTACCGGCGAAAAGCTCTCCCGCTTCGGCATCGGTAAAGCCAAGCTCGGCAACACCGAACTGTTTGAACTCACCACGCAACCGCAATGCGGAGAGCGGAAAGCGCGGCGGGCTGCGGCTGACCAGCACCAGCTTGACATGTTCGAGCGAGAGGTCGGCGAGGATCTTCGCCATCAGCGCTTCGGTCGCATCCGTCTGGGCGAAATGATAGTCGTCGAGAAAGGCGACGAGCGGCCCCTCGATCTTGCGCAGGCGCGTCGCCAGCACGGAAAGCAATGCCGCCGCAGGCAGGTTGCCGGCATCCGCGCCATCCTCATGAAGCAGCGTCTGCAGGGCATCGATCAACGCGAGCAGAAAGGCTTCCTGATTGGTATGTTCGGCATCGAGCGACACCCAGCAGAGCTTGACACCATCCTCCTTCAACAGCTCGTACCATTGAACGGCAAGAGAGGTCTTGCCATACCCGGCAGGTGCGACAATGGTCGTCAAACGGCGCAGTCCGGCCCGCCGGAGCTGCCGCAACAGGTCGCTACGTCTGATTGTTTGCTGCCCGCTTGATGGGGGAGCAAATCGATTCTGTCCACTCATGGGGCGGGATGATGCTGTCTTGGCCGGCAGTTTGCAACCCACGCGAAAACGTTTGCAAAGCCGGGTTTTCCCCATCTTTCGAAAGACGGCGCCTTACAGGCACTGGTTGATGCCCTCACAAAATTGCAACGGTACAGCTGAAGCTTTCCGGAATAAGGGTCGCCAGGGCTGGAGGTGACTTCCGCCGCCCTATGAATGCGCTCGAACGGACAAAATTTTGCCGTTTCCACCTATAAACGGTCCGTTAGGGATTTGTTGACCATAATTGGAGGGTATAGCGATGCCGCGGACGCGGCGCCTCTGATTTCTGTTTCTCTTAGCAAGGGCGAAAGTCGTATCCGTGCATCACGTGATCTTTTCCATTCCGGCGACGGTTTTCGCCACGACTTTCTCATTCGTCGCTTGCCGGGTGGCGCTGATCGCAATGCTGGCGCTCGGTGCTTTTGCCGGCACCGCGGCGGCCGAGGATCGGGCACTCAAGCTCTTCTTCACCCACACGGGGGAAAGAGCGACCATCGTCTTCAAACGCGGCGGCAAATATGACCCGCGGGGCCTTGCTCAAATCAATCGTTTCTTACGCGACTGGCGAAAGAACGAGCCGACCAGGATCGATCCGGAATTGCTCGATCTCGTCTGGGAGGTCTATCGCCGCAGCGGCGCCAACGAGGCCATTCACGTCGTCTCGGCCTACCGCTCTCCCTCGACCAACAGCATGCTGCGCAACCGCTCGCGCAGCTCCGGCGTTGCCAAACACAGCCAGCATACGCTCGGCAAGGCGATGGATTTTTACATTCCCGGCGTGAAGCTTGCGAGCCTGCGCGCGATTGCCATGCAGATGCAGATCGGCGGCGTGGGCTTCTATCCCAATTCGGGCTCGCCCTTCGTGCATCTCGATGTCGGCAGGGTGCGAGCCTGGCCGAGAATGTCGCGCCAGGAACTCGCGCGGCTTTTCCCGAATGGGCAGACGCTGCATGTGCCGGCAGATGGCAGACCGCTGCCGGGCTATGATGTGGCGGTCGCCCAATCCAAAAAGCGGCCATCTCAAATGAGCAGCAGGATCGCAGCCGTCGTGGATGACGATGACGACGCCGGGTCATCGATAGCGTCGCGCAATGACACGCCCGACCGCAGCCTTCTCACCAGCATGCTGCCGACGCCCAGGAGCCGGGCCCTGACTGGACTGGAGCTTCAGCTCAGCAAGCGAGTGACCGAAGAAAACAAGAGCCAGCCCTTTGCCGATCTTGCGGCCTATGCCGTTCCGCTGCCGGCTTGGCGGCCGACCAGCAGCATCGTCGTTGTCCCGACGGCCGCACCGGGGAGACCCGCCCCTCCCGCTGTGTTCGCCAGCCTGATCGTGGGACGCAGCGACGCCGGAAAGCTCGTAGTTTCGGACAATGCGAAGAATACAGCCGATAGCGCCATGGCAAAGATGCAGCCAATGGAGCGGCTGCCAAGCTCTGCCGTGCAGGACGTATCCGGCGGCGTCGGAGCCATGTCGACCGGAGCCATCGTCGCCTGGGCCTTGCAACCGCCGGGCATGGCAGTCGACATGACGCTCCCGAGCCTCGTCAGCGCGCCCATTCCGATGCATGACGACATGGCGGAGGCCCAGGCCGGAGCGTACGATGGCGACGACTTCGATGTCGAACGTTTCGGTTTCGAAGGCTGAAGCATTTCCCGAGGCGCGATTTGCCAGGAGTCAGCTCGGCTGTTCCGGTGATCCCGCTCCCTGTACTGGCAGGGAGAGCTGGGTAAGGCCGCCAAGCGTGAAGCGAAAGAGCCGGTCTGCCAGCTCCTCATCCGTGGTCGCTTCCCGTCCAAGCGCCGGAATGATCTCGGACACGCGCTTTTCGGCTACCAGCAGCATGAAGCATGGCGCCATCGTCGAAAGCGCCGCCTGAGCAACGAGCGGATGGTCCGGCGCCACGCCGATGATCTGGGCGATGACGCCGAACAGCAGGCCTTTCTTGGGCTCGATTTCCTCGCGCCGCAGCTTGTCGATGTGCGGCGTCGGCGCGATCAGTTCGCGGACAATCACCTTGGCCGGCCATGAGTGCTCATTGCCGGTTCGCACCACTTTGACCAGCAACCCGATAAATCGGCGCAGCTTCTCCTTCGGCTCGATGTCCGCGCCCACCGTGCGGGCAAGCACATCGTAACTCATCAGGCGATGATGCGCCTCGGCAAGAACGTCTTCGTACAAGGCCTCGATGCCGCCGAAATGGTAGTTGACCGCCGCCGCATTCGTTCCCGCACGCAAGGCGATTTCCTTTGCAGTCGCGCGATCGAAGCCGAATTCGGCGAAGACGGCGCCGCCCGCCTCAAGCAGGCTTATCCGCGTGGCAGCCCCGTCCTGCCGATCTCGAGATCGCGCCGTTCGTCTTATGCCTCTGGCCATTGCTTTCGCCTTCTATTAATTCAAATATTAATTTGAAATTTGAATTTGACAAGTGTTATAATCGTCCCGCGGATCGATCTCGGTCACCGTTCGTTTCATCAAAGCTGGCATCTCTTTGGAGTTCAAATACAGTATGCAGCGCGTCATCATCATCTTGCTCCTGTTGATCGCCGCCGCGGGCGGAGCCTGGTGGTATTTCCATCGGGACAACGGCTCGAACGAGCTTGCTCTCTATGGAAACATCGACTTCCGGCAACTTACCCTCGCCTTCAACGGCAGCGAACGTGTCGCCGAAGTCCTTGTCGAAGAGGGCGCGCAAGTCAAGAAAGGCCAGGTCGTCGCCAGGCTGGATACGAGCCGTCTTCAGCCCCAGGTCGCCCAGGCCGAGGCGCAGGCAGCAAGCCAGCGGGCCAATCTTGAGCGCCTCAAGAACGGTAATCGTCCGGAAGAGATTGCGCAGTCCCGCGCCAATCTCGAATCCGCCAAGGCGGAAGCGGTCAATGCCCGCGCCCAGTTCGAGCGCCAGAACGCGCTTGCTCCCAAGGCCGCCGTCAGCCAACAGGCTTTGGATGAGGCGCGCTCTGCCGCCGCCGTTGCCGACGCCAAGGTCGTCGCCAATCAGAAGGCGCTCGATCTGCTTGTCGTCGGTTCCCGCGTCGAGGACATTCAGGAGGCGGAAGCGCAGCTGCATGCATCGGAAGCCAATGTCGCGCTTCTGCACCAGCAGCTTGCCGATGCCGAGCTGAAAGCGCCGGTCGACGCCATCGTGCAGTCCAGACTGATCGAGCCCGGCGAGATGGCCTCACCCACGCGAGCGGCATTCTCGCTTGCGACGATCAGCCCGAAATGGGTGCGCGCCTATGTCTCGGAAACACAGCTTGGAATGCTTCGTCCCGGTATGAAGGCTAACGTCAGCGTGGATTCGCTGCCGGGACGGGCGATCCCGGGGTGGATCGGCTTTATCTCCTCGGTTGCGGAGTTCACGCCGAAATCGGTGCAGACGGAAGAGCTGCGCACAAGTCTCGTCTATGAAGTCAGGGTCTTCGTGGACGATCCCGATAACGCGCTGCGGCTGGGCATGCCGGCAACCGTCCGGCCGCTTCCCGGCGAGCAGGCGAATGTCGCAACCGCACAGCAGCAATAGAGTGGGAATGCCATGAGCGCCGGCGATCTCTCGGTCACAGCAAGGAATGTCCGCAAGACCTTTCGCCGCGACACCGGCGAGATGGTGGAGGCGCTTGCCGATGTCTCGCTGGACGTCCGCAAGGGAGCGCTGACCGCCCTCGTCGGCCCGGACGGTGCCGGCAAGACGACATTGCTGCGCCTGGCATGCGGCCTCATCGCGCCGGATGAAGGCAGTTTGCAGGTGATCGGCGTCGATATTGCTAGGGAACCGCAGCGCGTTCAGGACCGGATCGGCTATATGCCGCAGAAGTTCGGCCTCTACGAGGATCTGAGCGTTCAGGAGAACCTCGATCTTTACGCCGATCTGCATGGCGTGACGCAATCCCAGCGTGACGAGACCTATCCGCGCCTCTTCGAAATGACGCAGCTCGGTCGCTTCAAGGAGCGGCCGGCGGGAAAATTATCCGGCGGCATGAAGCAGAAGCTCGGCCTTGCCTGCACGCTGGTGCGGGCGCCGGAACTGCTGCTTCTCGACGAACCCACGGTCGGCGTCGATCCGCTGTCGCGACGCGAGCTGTGGGAGATCGTCTTCAAGCTCGTCAGGGAGGACGGGCTCTCGGTGATCGTGGCAACCTCCTATCTCGATGAGGCCGAACGCTGCGAACATGCCGTGCTGATGCATGCGGGCAAAATCCTCGATCAGGGGCCGCCGGAAGAGATTACGGCAAAGGCCGATGGCTGCTGCTTCATGGTACAAGGTCCGGAGGACATGCCGGCTAGATCGCTGCAAGCGCGCTTGTTCGCGCTGCCCGGCATTGTGGATGCCGTGCCGGAAGCCGGCCGCGTCCGGATCGTGCGCAAGCCGGAGCAGACGCGCGAGCCGCTGCGGCTGGATGAGACTGAGCTCGATACCGAGAGCGTCGCGCCCCGGTTCGAAGACGCCTTCATGATGCTGTTTTCCGCCGTCGTCGGCGACGCCGAGCGCCAGACACACAGCGGCCAGCCATCCGACCGTCGCAACGGCGATGAAACGGTCGTGCAGGTGCGTGGCCTCCTCCGCAAATTCGGGGACTTCACGGCCGTCGACCATGTGAGCTTCAGCGTCCGCAAAGGTGAGGTCTACGGCCTCCTCGGTCCGAATGGCGCAGGAAAGAGCACGACGTTCCGGATGCTCTGCGGCCTGCTTCCGGCCACCGGCGGCACCTTGATGGTCGCCGGCTCCGACCTCCTGACGGCAGGCGCGAAGGCACGAGAAAAACTGGGTTATGTCGCGCAAAAATTCTCGCTCTACGGCCAGCTCAGCGTCGACGAAAATCTGGAATTCTTCGCGAGCGCCTATGGCTTACGCGGCCGGCGCAGAAAGGACAGGATCGGCGCCCTGAAGAGCCAGTTCGAACTCGACCAGTTCTCAAAGCTGCCAAGCGGACAGTTGCCAGGCGGATTCAAGCAGCGGCTGGCGCTTGCCGCCGCGCTGCTGCACGAACCGGATATTCTCTTCCTTGATGAGGCCACCAGCGGCGCCGATCCGCTGGCACGGCGGCAATTCTGGGGACGGATCACTGCCCTCTCCGAACAGGGCGTCACCATCATCGTGACGACGCATTTCATGGAAGAGGCCGAATATTGCGACCGAATCATCATCCTCGATGCCGGCAAAAACCTGGCCGAGGGAACACCGGTCGAAATCCGGGCTCACGCGGGAGCGCACGGCGAGGCGGCAGCGACGATGGAGGAGGCCTTTATTGCGATCGTCGAGAAGGAGCGCCATCGGAAAATGGAGAAGGCGGCATGAACCAGTCCAAAGACAGCTCCGGCCAAAGATTGCGCGCAGCCTTGCGCCGCATTCGCGCCCTCATCCGCAAGGAAACCTGGCAGCTCCTGCGCGATCCGAGCAGCATTGCGATCGGTATCGTCATGCCCGTGGCCCTGCTGATCCTGTTCGGATACGGCATCAATCTCGACGTCAAGAACGTTCCCGTCGCGATCGTCATGGAAGAAAATTCAGCCGAGGCGCGCAGCCTCGCTTCGGCCTTCGAGCTCTCAAGCTACTTCTCCCCGAAGCCCGTCAAGACGATGGCGGAGGCAGAAAGGATGCTCTTGTCCTCCGAAGTGCGGGCGATCCTGCGCATTCCCTCGGATTTCTCGCGGAAGGTTGCTCAAGGCAGTGGCGAGGTTCAGGCCGTCGTCAACGGCAGCGATGCCAATACGGCGCGCATCTCGCTGAGCTATGCCGAAGCGGCCGTTGGCGTCTGGGCCGCCAAGGAAACCTCGCGCAAAGGGACGGCCGGCGGCAGCGGCGTCACGATCGAATCCCGCCTGTGGTTCAACGAGGCCAATGACAGCAGCTATTTCCTCGTCCCTGGTCTCGTCGTCCTCGTTATGACGCTGATCGGCGCGCTGCTGACCGCCCTCGTCATGGCGCGGGAATGGGAGCGCGGCACCTTTGAAGCGCTGTTCGTAACGCCGGTGCGCTCGACGGAGATCCTGCTCGGCAAGACCGTCCCCTATTTTCTTCTGGGGCTTGCGGGCCTTGCGCTCTGCGTCGTCGGCAGCCGGCTTCTCTTTGGCGTGCCGCTTCGCGGATCGTTGCTGGTCCTGACCGTCGTATCCATGCTCTATCTTCTCGTCGCGCTGGGACTCGGCCTTGCCATATCCTCAATCACGAAGAGCCAGTTCATTGCCAGCCAGGTCACAGTTCTCGTGACCTTCCTGCCAGCCATGATGCTTTCCGGCTTCATGTTCGATCCGAGGAGCATGCCTTGGGCCGTGCAGATCATCACCTATATCTTCCCCGGCCGATATTTCGTTACCCTGCTGCAAACCCTGTTTCTCGCCGGCAATATCTGGAGCGTCATCCTGCCCAATGCCGCAGTGCTTGCCGGCATGGCGACAGCACTTTTGGCCCTTGCCGTGCGCATGACCCGCAAGAGGATCGCATAGCCATGTTGATCGCATCGCTTCTGCGCATCCTGACCCTGATCCGCAAGGAACTTCTCGTTATCCTGAAGGACCCGAGAAGCCGGGCAAGCCTTGTCGTGCCGCCGATCCTGCAATGCCTGATCTTCGGTTACGCCGCCACCTACGATCTCAATCATGTTCCCTATGCGCTCGTCGACCAGGACAGGACGACGACATCGAGAAACCTCGTAGCAAAGCTCGAGGGATCGGGCATTTTCGAAAGGGTGGCGACACTGACGCAGACCGGACAGGCCATCCGCTTGCTCGATACCAAGCAAGCCGTACTCATCATCGTCATCGAGCGCGATTTCGAACGACAATTGGAAACCGGCACCACGGGCACGGTGCAGGTCGTCGCGGATGGCAGGAATTCCAACACCAGCGGCATTGCGCAAGGCTATGCCAACACGATCGTCAGCGACTTCACCTCCGACTGGCTGGCGCAAAAGGGGAGTTCCAACAGCAGCATGAGGGTCACGACGCGGGCATGGTATAACCCGCAACTGGAAACGCGATGGAGCATGGTCCCCTCGCTCATCGGGACCATCACCATGCTGATGACGATGATGCTGACGGCCATGTCCGTTGCGCGCGAACGCGAGGAAGGCACTTTCGATCAGTTGCTTGTGGCACCGTTCACGCCGACCGAAATCATGATCGGCAAGGCTGTTCCCTCGATGATCGTCGGCATTACCCAGGCATCGACGATCCTGCTGGTGGCCTTGTTCTGGTTCCGTATCCCGTTTGCCGGTTCTTTCCTGACGCTTTATCTCGGGCTTAGCCTCTTCCTTGCCGCGGCCATCGGCTTCGGGCTATTCCTATCGTCGATTGCCGCCAACATGCAGCAGGCGATGATCCTCTGCTTCGTCTTCCTGATGCCGTTCATGCTGCTCTCCGGTCTGATGTCGCCGACCGACAACATGCCGGAAGTCCTGCAATATGCGACGATGATCAATCCGCTGAAATACGCGATCAGCATCACGCGCGGCGTCTATCTCGAAGGTGCCGGCATCGACGCGCTGTTTCCGGATATGCTGGCACTCGTCGCCATCGCCGCCGCGACGATGCCGGTTGCCGCCTGGATGTTCCGCCACCGCTTGAACTGAACCACATCGCGTTTTTCCCGTGATCGCTCCGAGGGATCGAGGGCGGCGAAATCATGCATTGTCTGCCGGGATGCTTCCTGCAGCAGATCCTCGCGCATGCGAGTTGCCGGGAAATGCGGGAAAGCATGCCGTGCTCATCGCCGAAGAATGACAGCCGGCCTATGCGGCCTCCGCCAGTTCAACCCGATTTCTTCCACTCGCCTTCGCTCGATAGAGTGCCTTATCGGCAGCCTCGAGCACATGCTTGAAATCCGTCGTCGGCTCAAGGGAGCAAGCAATACCGATGCTAACGGTGACATGGACGGCTTCCTGCTCGAACATCAGGCTTGTACCCTCGATGTCCTTGCGAATTTTCTCCGCGACGGCAGCCGCAGCCCTCATGTCCGTGTTGGGCAGCAACACGACGATCTCCTCGCCGCCATAGCGGGCCGCAATATCGGTCTTGCGCACGGTTTGCCTGATAACATCGGCCAGCCGCGCCAGAACGGTGTCGCCGTAGGAATGGCCCCAGCTGTCGTTGATCTTCTTGAAGTGATCAATATCGAGCATGATAATCGAGAAAGGGATGCGCCGCGTACCCGCTTCCTTGCTGCATCGATCGCCTTCGCGCTGCAGCACGCGGCGGTTGGGCAGCCTTGTGAGTGGGTCGAGGCTCGCTTCATTCTCCAGCGCACGCTGTATGCCGATGCGATATTGCTCCCGCTGCAGCAGGTCTGACAGCAGCATGACGCCGAGGATATTGACGATCGTCACCGGAAGTGTCGCCGAGAGGAGCAGGGCGTGCGCAACCGCCCACGGCAAAAGGAAGACAACCACAATGGATGAGCAGGTCGCCAGACCGAACAGGGCCGATCGCCGCCAGCCCGTGCCGGTCCATTGCCGCGGCAGCAGACTGAGCGCATAGCCCACGGCCGCAACAATCACGATGCCGGCAACGCCGACCACGGCGCCCATGCCGCCCACCATGAACCGAAACAGGGCCATCATCACCGCAGCGACAATGGTTCCTAGAAGGCCACCATAGATCGGCGTAAGAACAAGGAGGATCGACCGGCCATCCTGGATCACACCTGGCATCCATTGGATGGGATCGCCCATGGACAGGATGCCGACCAGCCCGAACAGCAGCCCGACGGCCACGGATTTCAAAGCGCCGCGCTCGACGATACGGATGACCCAGGAATAGGCATAGACAATGATCGCCACCTGGCCGAGGACACGTATTAGCGAGATCAAATGTGTTTCGATTTCCATGGCTATTCCCAGTCTTCGCTACGCGCCGCAATGGATGAGCTGTGGCGGCATGGTCGAAGTCCTTACGAGATACCATGCGATCTCTAAAAATAGTTTATATGCTTCTCATCGATCGGCAGTGCGGCAGGATCACGGCACGAATTGACGCATTGCGCTTGTGATAGGCCTGCCCTATGAGTGAAACCTTATCCGCGAATGCGGTGGTGGGGACAAGAATGCGGAAGACAATTTCGCGTATAGGACAGTGGAGCACGCGCATTCTTTGCGCCGTTGCATTGTTGCTTGTCGGCTTCGCCCATCAGCCGATCGTGGCAATAGCGGACGAAGTATCCCCAATCGAGCTTGCCCAGTACAGGCTTCCGGACGGATCGCTGCCCATCCTCTGCGTCACCTACAAGGATGCCGACGGCAAGGTGCATGGGAAAGCCTATGCGCCTGGATGCGAGGCATGCCGGATCGCGTCCGCTGCGATGCTGCCCACGCCTCCGACCGACATTTGCGAGTGCCTTGCCTCACCGCGCGGAGAAACCGTCATCGCAAGATCGGAGGCTTTCCACCGCCAGCTTTATCCGCCGAACACAGGACCGAGAGCGCCTCCCCTCCTCGACATCGTTGGCTGAACCGGCGCTGCGGCCTCGCCGTGACGCTCGCCGTCAACGCTGCCGCATCGCGACCCTTTGGTCGTAAAATCTGAGGATTGGTGTTCCTGACTGTACTTTGCCGAAGAAGGCGGCGCCGATTGGTCCGGCTGCTTAAGTGAAGCAAGCTCACCTCAAATGGCGAACCATCGCCGCCCCTCCCCAGATCGATCATGGCAGCCTACCGATCTTCGGAGGATTTCATGTCTGCCCTTACCGCTGCAGAGCCTGCAGCCGCAGCACACCATAATATGTCGCTCTATCGCGCGATCTGGCGCTGGCATTTTTTTGCTGGCCTTCTCGTCATTCCCTTCATGCTCAATCTGGCGATCACCGGTTCGCTCTATCTGTTCAAGGATCAGATTGCCGACACTTTCTATTCGCATCGCTACCTTGTTGCCGAGACCGGCACGATGCTGCAGCCACAGCAGATCGCCGATGCGGCACTCGCGGCCTTTCCCGGCACCCGCGCAACCTCCTATCACGAAGCGTCGGCACCGAACCGCTCTGCCTGGGTAACGGTATCCAAGGACGGCCAATCAACCATCGTCTACGTCAACCCTTATGACGGCAGCATTCTGGGAGCGGTCGGCTCGAAACAGGAATTCGGCTGGGTCGTCAAGCGTATCCACAGCCTCGAATATTTCGGGACATGGACCAATCGCCTCATCGAGATCGTCGCGGGCTTTGCCCTCGTTCTCGTGGTGACCGGCATCTATCTGTGGTGGCCGCGACAGCAGAGCGGCGGCGTGCTCACGGTTCGCGGCAATCCGTCCCGGCGCGTCTTCTGGCGCGACCTGCATGCCGTGACGGGGGCCCTTGCCGGCATCCTCATCTTCTTCCTGGCCTTCAGCGGCATGCCATGGTCCGGTTACTGGGGCGCCAATGTCAATGCCTGGCTGACGGCGAATAATCTCGGAACACCGGCTGCGGTCTGGGACGAGGTGCCGAAATCGACGAAGGTCACACAGGATATTGTCAGCCGCGCCGGCTGGGTGGTCGAGAATGCGCCTGTTCCGCTTTCCGATATCGCGGCAGCGCAATCGTCAAGGCCGATCGGCCTGAACAAGGCCGTCCACATCATGCACGGCCTGGGCATGGTTGCGGGCTCCGATCTTGCGATCCCTTCAGATCCGACCGGCGTCTATACCGCAAGTCACTATTTCGGCGACCTCGGCAAGGAACGCACCGTCCACATCGATCAATATTCCGGCAAGCCGCTCGTCGACATTTCCTATGACCAGTATCCGGCGCTCGGCAAGGCCATCGAATGGGGCATCAACGTCCATCAGGGACAGGAATGGGGCCTTTTCAACCAGCTTCTGATGCTGGCCGCCTGTCTCGCCATCGTTCTTTGCTGCGTGACGGCTGCGACCATGTGGTGGAAGCGAAGGCCATCGGGCCGTCTCGGCGTGCCGCCGATGCCGCCGCAGAAGGCCGTCTATGTCGGCCTCTGGCTCATCGCCATCGTCTTCGGGGTGGCCTTCCCGCTGACGGGAGCCGCCATCGTCGCGATGCTGCTCCTCGACCGGTTCGTGGTTCGTTTCGTGCCACCGCTCCGGCGTTTCTTTTCCTGACGAGACCGGGCGGAGCCCAAAGGCTTCGCCTGTCCGCTCCTTTTCCGGATCAAGGATATCGATCATGCTGAGACAGATTTTTGCCCTTGCCGCTTTCGGGCTGGCGTTCCTTTCTTCCTCCCTCGCTTGTGCCGACGATGTCAAAATCGGCAATCTCACCATTTCCGCGCCCTATGTTCGCGCCATGGTGCCGGGAGCTCCCGTCGGTGGCGGTTATATGACCATCACGAATACGGGCGGCGCCGACGACCGGCTGGTGGCTGCAAGTTCACCGCGCGCCGCAACAGTCCAGATTCACGAGATGAAGATGGACAAAGAGGTCATGATCATGCGCGAGCTTGCCGGCGGCCTGCCGATACCGGCCGGCCAGACCGTCGAACTCAAACCCGGCGGCTATCATCTCATGTTCATGAAGGTTGCCGAGCCCTTCCTTCAGGGCCAGACGGTGAAAGCAACGCTCAAATTCGAAAAAGCCGGCTCTGTCGACGTCGATTTCCCGGTCGGATCGATAGCGGCGAACAAGGGGACGTCCCATGTCAAATAGACGACGTTTCGTTGCAGCCACCGTCGCCCTTATGCTTGTCGCCGGTGCGGGCGCGATCGGCTACGCAACGTTCCTCGTGTTGCCTGAGGTACAGGCCACGGGCGGTCCCGGCACAGCCTTCACGCTCACGGACGATCGCGGTGACCCCATCACCGAAAAGGCCCTGTCGGGCCATCCCTCGCTCGTCTATTTCGGCTACACGCATTGCCCCGACGTTTGCCCAACAACGCTTTACGACATGGCGGGCTGGTTCAAGACGCTCGGACCGCAGGCCGATGGGTTGAAAGCTTATTTCTTTACCGTCGACCCGGAGCGCGACACGCCGGAGATCATGCATAGCTACACGGGCAATTTTACCGACCGCATCACCGGGATCACGGGTGATCCCACCGAAATGCAGAAGGCCATCAAGGGCTGGCGCATCTATGCCAAGAAGGTGCCGAGCCCAGACGGTGGATATACCATGGATCATACCGCCTCCGTGCTGCTCGTCGATGCCGGCGGCAATCTCAGAGGCACCATCGCCTATCAGGAAAACAACGATGTCGCGCTGCAGAAGATCCGAAATCTGCTGCGGCAGGATTAATTCCGTGGCGCGTAAGCACCACTGGGAAATGGAAATACCGTCCGGCTCTGCCCGTAACGGATATCGGCGATCGAGCGATCGCCATCATACGATCCGCAGACCTTCTTCGGATCATCAACAGGATGAGGAAACCAAATGCCCCCGATCAAGAAATTGCTCCTCGCTGCCGGCGTCATCAGCATCGCCTTTGCCGGCCAGGCCATGGCACACGCCCATCTGAAGTCGGCCGTTCCGGCAGCCGACGGCACGGTCAAGACCGCGCCATCGGAGCTCGACCTGACTTTCTCGGAAGGCCTCAATCTGAAATTCAGCGGCGTCAAGGTCACCGGCCCCGACAAGGCGAGCGTAAAGACCGGAGAAGGCATGCTGATGAACAGCGGCACCACGCTGATGGTGCCCTTGACCGACAAATTGCCGGCCGGCAAGTACACGGTCGAATGGCATGTGCTCTCCACGGACGGCCACAAAACCAACGGGAGCTACAGTTTCACCATTGCGCCTTGACCGGTCCGAAGGCTGCCCGCAATTGCGCGGACACCATTCGCCCTTCCATTTCCGGCTCAAGCCGAGCCGGAAATGCAGCCCTGCAAGAAGATCGCCGCACATTCGGTCGCGCGGGTTCTTATTTCCTCATCGTCAGGAGCCTCGCGCTGGCCCAGCATGACAGCCCGCTGCGGCTCCATGGTCATCATGCCCCTGAGGAAGCCGGCCGCGAGGGGGATATTGGCAATTCTAATCGCTCCCTTATCGTGCTGGCTGCGCAGCCATACCTCGAAAACCACGGTCGAGGCCTTGATCGCCCGTTCGTAGAAGGAGGCCGCGATTTCGGGAAAGCGATCAGCCTCGGCTACGGCCAGACGATTGATCGCGATGGTTTCAGGGTCCAGTGCCAGACGGCCGTAGGCAATCAGGATCTGTTCCAGCCCATGATGCAGATCCGTGTGCCTGAGCAAGCCCTGATCCACCTCGACGTTGAAGCGCGCGATGCGATCCGTAATCACGGCATTGAAGATCTCGCCCTTGCTTTCGAACAGCCGATAGACTGTTTTGGTCGATACTCCCGCATCCTGCGCGATGTCGTTGACGCATGCAGCGGCATAGCCCGCCTCCAGAAAACGCTTGCGCGCAGACGAAAGCACGATCGCCTTGGTGTCGTCATCACAGCGGACTTGCGGCCGTCCTCGTGGTCGTTTCGTGGTTTTTTGATTTAGGAGCATAGATATTTTCCAAAATACAGTTGACTTGGATTTTATAGCGCTTATTTTGGAAAACAGCAAGTTTCTAAAATGAACTTGGCCGCTACCCCTGCCCGGCAGCGACCGTTGTCAGGAGCAAGTACATGGCTAACAATCTGCATATCGTAACGTCCGAAGGCCCTTCCAGCGAGGCGCAGGGGACTGTTGAGGCGAAAGCCAAGGAAGGCATAACAGCCGAGCCCCGTCCGGAGGCACGACAAGACCAGGCGGACGGCAATACTGCAGCAAAGCGTAGCAAGACGCCGCGACGGCTGCTGTATGGCGGGGGCGCGATCGCCATTATCGCCGCCGTGGGCTATTACGGGCACGACTATTGGCAGAACGGCCGTTTCGAGGTGTCGACCGACGACGCCTATGTCCAGGCCGACAACAGCTCGATCGCCCCGAAGATCTCAGGCTATCTGGCGGAAGTGCTGGTCAAGGACAATGAGACAGTAAAGGCCGGCCAGCCGCTCGCCCGCATTGACGACCGTGACTTCCGGGCTGCACTTGACCAGGCAAGGGCCGATGTCGCCGCGGCTTTGGCGACCATAGAGGCTGAGCAGGCCTCGCTGGATATTCAGCAGTCGACGATCGCCGCAGCCCGGGCAACGCTGGATGTGGACAAGGCCAACGAAACCTTCGCAGAGCAGAACAACAAGCGCTACGCCAGCCTCGCCTCCAACGGTTATGCGGCCGTGCAGACCGCGCAGCAGGCCGCATCGCAGATCGCCGCGGCGCAGGCTTCCATCGTCAGGGATACCGCAACGCTGGAAGGTGCCGTCAAACAGGTTGCACTTCTGAAAGCCCAGATCGCACAGGCAACCGCCGCCCTGCAGAAAAGTCAGGCCGTCCAGCACCAGGCCGAGCTGAACCTTTCCTATACGACCATCACGGCTCCCGTCGACGGCACCGTCGGCAACCGTACGCTGCGCATCGGCCAATATGTCCAGGCGGGAACGCAGCTGATGTCGCTCGTGCCAACCGACCAGGCCTATGTCGTCGCCAATTACAAGGAGACGCAGCTGACGAACGTCCATGCCGGCCAACCTGTCGATATCGAAGTCGACATGTTCCCCGGCAAGGTCTTCCATGGTCATGTCGACAGCCTTGCGCCGGCAAGCGGACAGGAATTCGCCCTGCTGCCGCCGGACAATGCGACCGGCAACTTCACCAAGGTCGTTCAGCGAATTCCGGTCAGGATTGCGCTTGACCCGCAGACCATGAATAGCGGTGAACTTCGCCCGGGAATGTCCGTCGAGCCGAGTATCAACACCAAAGCAGACGCCGCACAGCGGAACTGACGGCGGGAGCCCCACAATGTCCACCATCACAATGGATGGCCGCGCGATGCCGGCCGCAGCGGCAGAGCCGCGCGCATCGACAAGAGAATGGATCGCAGTGCTGGCCGGCATGATCGGCGCGTTCATGGCGATCCTGAACATCCAGATCACCAATGCCTCCCTCCTCGATATCGAGGGGGGCATCGGCACCGGAGTTGATAATGGCGCCTGGATCTCGACCTCCTATCTGATCGGCGAGATCGTCGTCATTCCGCTCACCGCCTATCTCAGCAGCGTCTTTTCATTTCGCCGTTATATCCTGGTGAACTCGGTACTGTTTCCGCTGTTATCTCTCTCCTGCGCCTTTGCCCACGATCTCGGAACGATGATCGTGCTTCGCGGCCTGCAGGGATTTGCCGGCGGCGTGCTGATCCCGATGGCTTTCACCATGGTGCTGACGAAGCTTCCGAAGCCGCAGCAGCCCTTGGGGCTGGCGATCTTCGCGCTGTCCGTCACCTTCGCTCCGGCTATCGGCCCTACGATCGGCGGCTATCTGACCGAGAATTACGGCTGGCAGACGATTTTCTTCATCAATGCCGGCCCGAGCGCCATCATGGTCGTGGCACTTGCCCTAACGCTGGACAAACAGCCCATGCAGCTGAAATTGCTACGCGAAGGCGACTGGGCCGGTATTGTGACGATGGCGATCGGCCTCTCTGCCCTGCAAACCGTGCTTGAAGAAGGCAACAAGGACGACTGGTTCTCCTCGCCCTTCATCGTCAGGCTCAGCATCGTCGCGGCCGTGTTCCTGACGCTCTTCATTATCATCGAACTGAAGGTTTCGAAGCCGCTGGTGAAATTGCGGCTGCTGAAGCAAAGGAATTTCGGGCTGGGCGTGCTTGCCAATATTCTCGTCGGTGTCGCGCTGTTCGGGACGGTCTACATCCTGCCGCAATATCTCGGCCAGGTGCAGAAGTACAATGCCGAGCAGATCGGCAACGTCCTTGCCTGGACGGGCTTGCCGCAGCTGCTGTTGATCCCCCTTGTTCCGCTGATGATGAAGCGGGTGGATGTGCGCTGGCTTGCCTTCTTCGGCATTGCGGTCTTTGCGCTTAGCTGCTTCATGAACGTCACGCTTTCCGCCGATAATGCCGGAGACCAGTTCTTCATTCCGAACATCGTTCGCGCCATCGGCCAGGCCTTCGTCATCACGCCCGTCACGGCGATCACGACAGCAGGAATTGCTCCGGCGGACGCTGCCGCGGCCTCAGGCCTGACGAACATGCTGCGCAACCTCGGCGGCGCCGTGGGCACTGCCTCGCTTGGGACCATCCTGACCAAACGCGAGCAGTTCCACTCCAACATCATCGGCCAATCCGTAACCCTTGCCCGTGACGAGGTTCGCGAGCGGATCGACCAGATGACCGGCTACTTCCTGTCGCATGGAGTTTCGGACCATCAGGCAGCCCAGCAGAAGGCGATCATCGCCCTCGGCCAGATCATCAAGAGACAGGCGCTGATCATGGGCTTCAGCGACACCTTCGCCGTCATCGGCGTGGTGCTCGCCATCGCAGCGATCACTATGCTGTTCACCAAGCGTCCCCAAGCCGGCGGCGGCGCAGGTGCCCACTGAACCATGCGGGTTCATGCACGCGATACCGTATGGCCTGAAGCTGGTAAGAGCGATCTGCGTCTGTACCATGACAATCATACGATGCGCCTCAATGGCGTCCGGAAACCCCGGGCGCTATTGTTCAATCCCCGTCAGTTTGCCGAATAGAGACGCAAGCGGTCCGGACGGGACGACAGGGAAACGGTGAACTGAAGAAGCAAATCGCGCGGCGCTGGTTCTTCAGGCGCCCAAAGCGGCTACCTGTTCATGTCCTCGACGACCCAGCGGAAAAATAACAATATAACGGCTGCAAATAGTAATAGCTGCATCACTTTAGGCAAATCAAGCATATCATAGCTCTCTAATTTAACTGCTGCATCATGCAGGCGAGCCACAATATCCTAACATGTATTAATTATTCTCTATTTTATGCAGAATAATTATGATTAATACATCGTTATCTATTTTATACATCGCACATCTATACAGATATGGAGAAAATTACACTCAATACGCATCACGCCATCAAGTTGAGGAAGTAAACTATACTCGCCCTCTCACTCTCGACTTGCGACTGATCTCACTTACGGTAGGCCGATGGATTGATGCCGTGGCGTTGCAGACGGGCATAGAGACTTCGGCGCGGCAGTTTGAGCGCCTGCGCAACCTCGGAAATATCCCCCTCATATCTCTCCAGCGTGGCCCGCAGAATGTTTGCCTCGAAGTGATCCATCTGATCGGAGAGGCCGAGCTCCACGGAAGGTTGGCTGCGAGCGGAGGCAAGGCCAAGCGCCACTTGGGTCGCATAATTGCGCAGCTCCCGGACATTGCCCAGCCAGTCGTCGGTTAGAAATCGCGCCTCCATCGCGGCATCGATGGGCGGACGCGGCACGCCGTGCAGGCGGGCGGCCTCGTCGAGGAAGGCGCTGAACAACAGTCCGATATCAGCCCGGCGCTCCCGCAGGGGCGGAATACGGATCCGCACGGTTTCCAACCGATAGAGCAGATCGACGCGAACGCGGTTTTCAGCCACCGAGCCATGCGGAGCGTTCTTCGTCGCAGCGACAATGCGAAGATCGACAGGGGTCGACTCGCCGCTCACCGAAGGCAGCTCGCGTTCCTCGGCAACGCGCAGAAGCCGTCCCTGCAGCATGGGGGACATGCTATCGATCTCGTCGAGAAACAGCGTGCCGCGATCTGCCTCGGCAATACGTCCGCGCCGGGCGCGGTTTCCGAACAGGACCTCGTCGGCGATCGCGTCCGGCAGGGAGGCACAATCGACCGAGACGAAGCTGCGGGCGCGCCGCCTGCTCCAGCGGTGGATGAGCCGAGCCACGAGTTCCTTGCCGGTCCCCGTTTCGCCTTCGATCAGGACATCCACGTCGGCGTTTGCGACCTGGCGGATCGTCTCGCGCAACCGTGCCATGACCGCCGTCTGGCCGAGAAGCGGCGCTGCGTCCTCCGCCTCTGCGGCAGCTTGTCGCAAACGCCGGTTTTCCAGCACCAGGCGGCGCGTTTCCAGCGCCCGGCGCACGGATGCGATCAGGTGATCGGTGGCAAAGGGCTTGGCAATGAAATCGTAGGCGCCCTGTTTCAGCGCGCCGACCGCCATGGCGATATCGCCGTGGCCGGTCATCAGGATAACGGGCAAATCCGGATCGCGCGCCAGCACGGCTTCCAGCAAATCGTGCCCATCGATGCGCGGCAGGCGGATATCGCTGACGATCACACCGGGCAATGCGGTTGCAAGACTTGCCAACGCAGATTGCCCATCACCATGCGTCTCCACGTCGAAGCCCGCTATGACGAAGGAATCGGTAAGCGCTGCATTGAAGGGACCATCGTCCTCGACCAGAAGGATTTTCTGCGACGCTTCCAGGGTCATGCCCGCCTCATAGTCATTACGAATGCCGCGCCGCCGAGCGGCGACGAACCGATAGTCAACGATCCGCCGAGATCGTTCATAATGTCCTGCGCGATCCCGAGCCCAAGACCGAGCCCATCGGGCTTGCCGGTAATGAATGGGCGGAATATCTCCTTGGCCAATGCCGGATCGATGCCGGGGCCATTATCGGCGACGGTCAGTTTCACCATATCCTTTCCGGCGGCGTCCACGAGCAGCGCAACATGCGGATCCTCGAGACCGGCAACTGCATCGATAGCGTTCTGCAGCAGATTGACGATAACCTGCTCCAGCCGCACCCGCTCGGCAAGCACATGCGGCAGCCCTTTCGCCGGCAGATCCAGCCGCACGCCGGCTTTGCGAAATCGATTCCCCACCAGTAGCAAGGCGCCCGCTATGATGGCATCGAGCGGTTCCGCTGCTGCTGCGCGCCGCCCCCTGCGCGAAAACCGTCGCATCTCCTGCGTAATCGTCCCGATACGCGCCGTCACCTCGACCGCGGCATCGAGATTGGCGCCAACGCGATCGAGACGATTGGCCGCGAGATGGTGGCGCGCATTCTCGGCAAGGGTGCGGATGGTCGCGACAGGCTGGTTTATTTCATGCATCAACCCCGCCGTGATCGAACCGACAGAAGCAAGCCGGTTCGCCTGGGCAAGTTCCTCCCGAGCATCGCGATATCGGTCCTCGGCGCGCGCACGTTCAGCCATCTCCTCGTGCAGCTCGGCCGTGCGTGCGGCGACGGCCTCCTCAAGCGCTCGCCGATCAGCCGCTGCCCTGGCCGCCCGGGTCATCCGCCACCAGATCGCAGCAACAACGACGGCCAAACCGACGATGACGGGTAACGCCAGCAGCCAGGCGCGCGCCTGTGCCTCCTGCAGCGCCGCACGGGTATCGAGAAGATGCAGGAGACGCAAATGTGTCCCGCCCACCGGCTGCTCGGCAGCGATCATGATCCGACCTCGTGGACCGCGTATGCGACCGGCATCCTCGGCAAGATAATTTCCCTGCCCAAGGGCGGCGTCGCGATATTGGCCGCTTGCGGCGATGCCAACCCGGACTTCGGACGATAGAGGTGCAAGCGTCGTCAGCACCTGTGACCGCTCGGACGCGGCGAGGATGATCTGATGCTCGTCGACCACAAACGTTTTTCCGGGGTCGTTGGCCCAAATCCGCGATACCGCATCGAACTCGAATTTGACGACCACGACTCCGATGGGAGCCGCGGCATCGCCAACCCTGCGGGCCAGAAATAGGCCCGGCCGTCCACTGATCGCTCCGGCGCCGTAATATTCCGCCGTGCCGTCTTTCAGCGCCTCGGAAAAATAGGGGCGGAAGCTGAAGTTCTTGCCAACGAAACTATCTTCGGTCCCCGCATTCGACGCGGAAATGACAAGCCCCTTCTGATCGACGAGATAGATGATATAGGCGCCGGTTTCCCGCGCCAGGAAACCAAGCTTTTCATCAAGCCGCCGGGCAGCGTCCGTTGTGGGGCTCGCGAGCGCCTCGCCAAGATCACGATATTCGCCAAGCACGATTGGAAGAAGCCGAAACCGCGCGAGCTCACTGTCAAGCAGGCGAATGTGCTGGACCGCGAGCCCGTTCGCCTCCGCATCCAGCCGCCTCAGCGCATCCTGACGCGCAAGCAAAAGGGCCGAACACCAAATGGCTGCAGCAGCGGCCAAACTGGCCACCACCAACAGCACAATTCGCTTCAGACTTGATCCCCTCATATGTGCAGAATATTGCACAAACTCCGAAATAGTCATGCAAAATCTTGCGCACCATATCCCTGTAATCGGCAGCACGTCCGAGGAAAAGTGAATTATATCAATAGAATATCCTGACCTCTCCTAAAATCTCGCACCTCACGTTTTCCCCACGTATCAATAGGATCACTGGGAGAGTGGACCTTCAATACGCAGAACAGTCGGCTACTGGGTCGAGCTACGGTATTGCCGATGGCGCCTTAAATGGCCGACCGCCAGCCGCCCAAATGCATAGGGCTCTCCTGACAAACCCGTCGTTTGCTGCGCCATCGCCGCGTAACGACGATCCGAAGTGAGAACGGGAGGAGAGGAACAATGCTGAATACATTAGAAGATACCATCACGACGACGGCGGCGACCGAAGCAGCCGCGCGGCGTCAACGCCTGAAATCGATCATCGGCGGTTCCACCGGCAATCTGGTCGAATGGTTTGACTGGTATGTCTATGCTGCATTCGCGCTCTATTTCGCACCGCATTTCTTCCCCGCCGGCGACCAGACGGCGCAGCTGTTGAATTCGGCGGCTGTCTTTGCCGTCGGCTTCGTCATGCGGCCGATCGGCGCCTGGATCATGGGGCTCTATGCCGACCGCAAGGGCCGCAAAGCCGGCCTCGCCCTTTCGGTGACGCTGATGTGTGCGGGGTCGCTAATTATCGCGCTGACGCCGGGATATGAGACCATCGGCGTGGTGGCGCCGGCACTTCTGGTTCTCGCCCGTCTGATGCAGGGCCTGTCGGTCGGCGGCGAATATGGCGCCTCCGCGACCTACCTCTCCGAGATGGCCGGCCGCCAGCGTCGCGGTTTCTTCTCGTCCTTTCAGTATGTCACGCTGATCTCAGGTCAGCTTCTTGCCATTGCACTGTTGATCCTGTTGCAGGCCGCGATGACGACGGAAGCGCTGAATGCCTGGGGATGGCGCATTCCCTTTTTCATGGGAGCAGCGCTTGCAGTCGTGGTCTTCTGGCTGCGCCGCGGCCTGGCAGAAACCGAAAGCTTCAAGAATGCACGCGCAAGCGATACACAGAAATCCGGCTTCTGGATGCTCATCACCCGGCACCCCAAGGAAACCGCGCTCGTCATGCTGCTGACGGCCGGCGGCACGCTCGCCTTCTACGCCTATTCGATCTACATGCAGAAATTCCTGGTCAACACCTCGGGGTTCAGCCGGGAAACGTCGAGCGAGATAAACGCAATCACGCTGTTCATTTTCATGCTGCTGCAGCCGATTGCAGGTGGCCTCTCCGACAAGATCGGCCGCAAGCCGCTGATGATCGGTTTCGGTCTCTGCGGTATGCTGTTTACCTATCCGATCTTCTCGGCGCTCGAAACCACGAGGGATCCATTCCTCGCCGGGCTGCTCGTCATGGGCGCACTGGTCATCGTCACCGGCTACACATCGATCAATGCCGTCGTGAAGGCGGAACTGTTTCCTGCTCATATCCGGGCTCTCGGCGTCGCATTGCCCTATGCGCTGGCCAACACACTCTTCGGCGGCACAGCCGAATTCGTGGCGTTGAAATTCAAGAGCAGCGGCTGGGAACAGGGTTTCTATTGGTACGTGACCGCGATGATCGGCATTTCGCTCATCGTCTATCTCTTCATGCGGGATACGGCCAAAGACAGCGCCATTCAGGAAGATTGAGACGATCGCGCAACCATCGTCATGTCGGCCGGAGAAGGCCGGCCCGATGGTACGGGAAAGCAAACCGCGCAAAGCATCCATCCGTACGTCCTGAATCGGATGGATGCCGCCGCGCCGGCCATTTATTGCGTCAATGTACCAGCGTACGGCCTTTCTTGCGCCCGTTCAGCAGGTGAATGAAAGTAATCCCCTGCTCCAGCAGCAGTTCGGCCGCTTTCAGATCTTTCGGGCCAAGATCGGACGAACAGCCGCGCAGATTACATGCCAGGAACAGCGAATTGGTGACGGCAAGCGTATCGCCATCCTCCTCGGCCTCTTCGGCGGTGGCTTGCAGTACATCCGCGACGGCCGCCATAAGATCGGCGCGCTCCTGCAAGTTCATTTCGCCAAGACTTTTCGTGATCTCACTCATGACTTCTCCTTGGCGCGCCTGACCATTCACGACATCCGTCAGGATCGGCGCGGCTCGCAACTTGGAATGATTGAAATGCGGTTGGTAAGTGAAATATGGCAATGAAAGCCGAAGCCGGCAAGGCATGGCTTCCATGTTGGAAACGCATGGCATTGCGGTTGGTTCAAAATGCGTGAGATGGCGATCGCAGGATCTAGCCCGGAGCTCCGTTTATGGCTCGTCGAACTTCAAAGTCGCGCTATCCGGTCGTAATCGGGATGCGATCTTTTAAGCCGGAGACGTAAGTCAACTCTTTCCAAAACCGAGCGCCTGGGATCGATCGACCGATTCCAGGCGCAGGATGTCTTCGTTGCCACCACTCAGCGCGGACGGCGGATTGCTCGCAGTTTGCCGCTGCCGCCGCCACCGGCATAGAAACGGTCCTTGCCATCGGATTCCAGCCCCGAAACGCCGGTACCCTCCGGCATTTCGAGCTGCTCCAAAACTTCGCCGGTCACCGGATCGACGCGGCGGACATCGCTTTCGTCGCCCTCCCAGGTGCCGTGCCATAGCTCGCCATCCACCCATGTCACGCCGGTGACGATACGGTTGGATTCGATGGTTCGGCGGATGGCGCCGGTCTCCGGGTCTATCTCGTAGATCTTGCGGCCGCGATGCTGCCCCACCCACAGACTGCCGTCGCTCCAGGCAAGACCTGAATCACCGCCATTGCCCGGTGCGGGAATGGTGGAGAGTATATTGCCCGTTCCAGGATCGACCTTATGAATCTTGTCCTCGGCGATCTGATAGAGATGGTGGCCGTCGAAAGCGGTGCCAGCGTGCGAGGCGACGTCGATCGTGCGCACCTGCTCCCCGCTTTCCGGGTTCAGGGCATGCAGCTTTTCGCCGGAGGCGAACCAGACGTGCTGCCCGTCGAAAGTGACGCCGTTTACACGCGGCGCATTGTCGAAGGGGCCGTATTCGCGAATGATTTCCGCTCGGGATTTTTTCATGGATGCATCCTCCAGTCGGGATTGGTTGAGTGTCGATGATGCAAAAGCTTAGTCGCTCGGCAGTGGTCCCGGGAGTAACAATGTTGACGGGAAGTCAAGAACCGGCGGCATCATCCAGCGGCGAGCCCGGCCGTTGCCGACGCCCTGCACCATCCCATCCGCGGCAAGTGCGTCGAGCGCGCGCTGCACCGTGCGCGGACTTATCGCGAGCGCGATAGATAGCGCCGAACTCGACCAGGATTCTCCATCCGACAGCAGGGCAAGCAGCGAGGCATTCTCGACTTCCACAGGCGGCACCAGCACCACGACATCTCGCTTTCCTCGCGGCGTCAGCGCAAAACCGTGCTGTGTCGCATTGATATCGGCAAGCAGTTCTAGGGCGGCGCGAAGCCTGCCAATCTCAACCCTCAGTCTGGCCCGATGGGATTCATCGGCGTGACGGGCGCGAAATGCCCGGGAAAGCAGCAGCTCCCGCGGCGCATCGTCGGGTGCCGCCTCGGCCAGCGCGCGTGCCAGGGCAAAGAGCACCGGCCGGCTCGCAAGCGAGATGATGTCTCCACCGCTGCGCACGACATTGCGGCAGGCATCGACAACCAAGGTATCGGACGCCAGAAGCGTCTCGACTTCGTCAAGCGACAACGGCTTTTCCCGCCCCTGCGCAAACAGGCGTGCCGCCGGCTCATCGAGCGCGCGCGCCGCATCGCGGACCTCGACCATAAGCGCGGGGATTCCCGCTTTGCCGGCCGCTTCCTCGGCGCGCGCCAGAGCGGCGCGTGCCGGCTGAATGCGCAGGCGGCGGATGGCGATGCCAGTAACCGCCAGTTCATGGCTCGCCTTTGCAGCGGGCGGCAGCGGCGACGCATCGAGTTTTGCCAGCAGCCGTTCGGCCTCGTCCAGATGACCGACCAGCAGCAGACGCCGTATCTGCAGATTGCGGGCATGGGCGGCGTTGATTTGATCGCCATGTTTTTCGAGAACGGCCCGTGCCGTCTCCAGCGCTTTCTCGGGCCAGCCGAGGTCGCGCGAGACAAGGGCGATCTCGGCTTCGGCCACGATGCAGCGAGCACGGGCAACCGCCTCGCGCGGGCCGAAGGCGCGCGCGGCATTCTTCAGCAACACCTTCGCGCGGGCAAGGTCGCCCAGCTGCGCCATTGCGATGCCGCGCAGTGCCAGCGCCGGGGCGTCGTCGCGCAGCGCGACGCGCTTCAGCGCGCCCAGCACGTCGCCTGATGCAAGCGCCTGGGCAGCCGCGACGATCAACGAATCCATCGAAATCCCGTCACACTTGTAACTCCCACCCCTTACGCCCCTAGCGGTAAGTTATCGCATATCGGCTGGCAAGATGCAGCGCCGACAAGGACAGACCTGACACAAAGAGGAGATGAACCATGACGACGCATAGGACCGGAACGCGCAAGGAATGGCTTTCGGCACGGCTTTCCCTGCTGGAGCAAGAAAAAGAGCTGACGCGGCGCAGCGACGAGATCGCCGCCCGTCGTCAGGAATTGCCATGGGTGAAGGTGGAAAAGGACTATCGGCTCGAGACCGACCAGGGTGTCGTTCCGCTCTCGGGCCTCTTCAAGGGGCGCTCGCAGCTTCTCGTTTATCACTTCATGTTCGGACCGGACTACACGGCCGGCTGCCCATCCTGCTCATCGATCGCAGACGGCTTCAACGGCATCGCCGTACATCTTGAAAATCACGATGTCGCCTTCTCGGCCATCTCCCGTGCCCCGTTCGCGAAGCTGCAGGAGTTCAAGCGGCGCATGGGCTGGGCTTTCGATTGGGCTTCTTCCGCCAACAGCGATTTCAACCATGATTTCAATGTCTGGTTCACGCCGGAGGAACAGCGCGACGGCGGCATCGAATATAATTATCGCCGCGAGCCTCCAATACCCGACGCTCAGGTGGGCAAGACGATGCAGCAATGGGAGCTGCGCGGCAGCGAAGGCCCAGTCGAACTGATGGCGTCAATGACGGGGACGGATGTCCCGACCTACACGCGCGACCGGCCTGGCGTCAGCGCCTTCGCCATGCAGGACGGCGACATCTATCATACCTACTCCTCCTATGCCCGCGGGCTTGACGGGCTCTGGGGCATGTATCAGTGGCTGGACCGCGCCCCGCTCGGACGCAACGAGACCGGCGTATGGTGGAAGCACCACGATCGGTACGGAGCAAACTGATGTCCGTCTCGTCCGAAATCGGTGAGAGGGGCGGCCGCACCGCCCCTACCCTGCCCGTCATCGCCGGCCGGCTGCTGGCGTTGGCCGCCGCGCCGAGCTTCGCCCTGATGACCGTGTTATCCGCTTATGGTTCAACCGGCGACATGATCTGTTCCACACAGGGCAGCTCGATGCTCGGCGGGATGGTGCCGATGTATCTGCTCATGACCTTCTTCCATTGCGGTCCCTGGCTGAAGCTGCTTGCGAGAAATGGAAATGGTGCGCGTATGTCGGGCTAGAGTCTCGACCGAACTATGCGAGATTCTTGAGATAGAGCGAAAGCAGCTGGGTCTGGGATGAAATGCCGAGCTTGCGATAGACGTTCCGGCGGTGAACCTTCACCGTCCCCGTCGAGATATTGAGCTTCAGGCCGATCGATTCCGACGAATGCCCCTGTAAAACGAGCTCGACGATGGCAGTCTCCCGGCTCGTCAGATTGAGATCCCGCCAGACGGCTTCCGCTGGCGGGACAGTCTCGTTCTCACCCTTCCTGCGCCGGCCCCTGCTGCCCGCCGCCAATTGCGCATCGAAGCGCGAGGCGAGGCCGGACCAATAGTATCTCACCATGTTTGCGACCAGCGGCTCGACCTTCTTGAGCGTCGCAAATTCCGCAGGCGGAAAAACCCCGGTCCTCTCGCGTCGCATCAATGAGAGGACGATCGTAATGTCCTCGTCGACATTGACGAAAAAGCCGATTTCCTCGGCCAAGCCGGTCTGCACGTAATAGGTCCGGTAATATTCGCTGGAAAAGAAGCGGTCCGGCGCCAGCTCCCGCATCCTGAGCACGCCTTCACGGCGTTCACGCGCCGTGTGATAAAATGGATCGAGCAGATAGGGACCGGCTTGGTAGAGCGTGACGAAGACGACATGTTCCCCGGGATCGAAAGTGCTGTAGAGATCGATCGGCCGCTCCTTGCCGCGATAGGCGAAGACGACGACGTAATCGAACCGCACCAGCGCCGCCATCATCTGACGGAACGTCTCTCCGAATTCGGCATCCGTCATCGACGATCGGCCGATCGTGGCGTTGAAGGCGGCAAACAGCCCTTCAAGGTCGGTGCTCATGCGACGGATCCCCCTCTGCCGCCCTGCGCATTTGAGCGCAATCCCTATATACACCTCCCACGAAGCATTTGGCACGAAAATACCTCTTTCGGGGTATATACCTCGCGAGAAGCTCGGGCTTACTCTTTCCTTAACGACGGTGGCAATAAGGCAGATCAAGACTGCCGACCAACCGCAGGGAACAGACGTGGCATCCGCTTCAACGAACGATATCGAATTCCGTTCGGTCACAAAGAGCTATGGCGCCGTGACCGCCGTAACGGACATCAATCTCAATGTGCCCAAAGGCGCATTCCTGGCGCTTCTCGGCCCTTCCGGCTGCGGCAAGACGACGTGCCTGCGCATGATCGGCGGCTTCGAACAGCCGAGCGAAGGCACGGTGCTGATCGACGGACGCGAGATGAACGGCGTGCCCGCCTACCGGCGCCCGGTCAACATGGTGTTCCAGCACTACGCGCTGTTTCCGCATTTCAACGTCGCCCAGAATGTCGCCTATGGGCTGAAGCAGATGCGCCCGAAGATCGGCGGTGCCGAAATCGACCGGCGCGTCGCCGAAGCGCTCGAGATGGTTCGCCTCGGCGGTTTCGCCAAGCGGCGCATCCATGAAATGTCCGGCGGCCAGCAGCAGCGCGTGGCGCTCGCGCGCGCCATCGTCAACCGTCCCTCCGTGCTCCTGCTCGACGAGCCGCTGGCGGCCCTCGACAAGAAACTGCGCTCGGCCATGCAGATCGAGCTTCAGACGCTGCAGCGCGAGCTCGGCATTACCTTCGTTCTTGTCACTCACGACCAGGAAGAAGCGCTGTCGATGGCCGATATCGTCTGCGTCATGAGCGCAGGGCGCATTCGCCAGCTTGGCACCCCGCAGGAAGTCTATGATCGCCCGGCCGATCTCTTCGTCGCCGATTTCGTCGGCAAGACCAATCGCATCGAGGCGACGATGGAAGCCGATGGCGAAACGCTTCGCCTCGCGGATGGTTCGGCGCTTTCGTCCGGCAAGCGACTGGCACCGGGCGCGGCAATTGCGGCTCTGCGCCCGGAGGCAATCCATCTCAGCCGCGACATGGCTACATCCGGCACGTCCTTTAAGGGCACGGTGACGCATCGCATCTTCCTGGGCTCGTCAGCCGAATACGCAGTCACCGTCCCCGGTCTCGGCGATTTCCTGATCACGTCGGATCGCCGCAGCATGAACGACAGCGATCTCGTGGGTCCGGGCGAAGAGGTCTTCCTCGGCTTCGACCCCACGGCCCTCCATGTCTTTCCAGCATCGAATGCATAAGCCAAAACAAGGGAACAGCATCATGAGCAAGGATTACAAAGACAACCTTCCGATTTCAGCCGAAGGCTTCATGGACGAATTCATGCGCCTGAAGCGCGGCTCTATCAGCCGTCGTCACTTTCTGAATATCACCGGCCTCGGCCTTGCAACGGCGGTCCTGTCGCGCGTCCCTGGCGCGCTGTCGACACCCGCCTATGCCGCCGGCGAACTCGGCACGCAGATGTCGATCGCGACCTGGCCGAACTATCACGACCCTGCAACCTTCGAGAATTTCAAGGCCGCAACCGGCGTTGCCGTCGAGGTCAACGTATTCGGCTCGAACGAGGAAATGCTCGCCAAGTTGCAGGCAGGCGCCTCCGGCTGGTCTCTTTACGTCCCGACGAACTACACGATTTCGACCTATCACAAGCTCGGCCTCATCGAGGAACTCGATCTGTCGAAGATCCCGAACTTCAGCCAGGCAACGGAAAGCCCGCGCTTTACCAAGGAAGGACAGATCGACGGCAAGACCTATGCCGTGCCGAAGAACTGGGGCACGACAGGCTTCTCGGTCAACACCAAGAAGATAAAGACCAAGCTTTCGAGCTGGAAGGATTTCTTCGAGATCGCCCAGACCGAGGCCGACGGCCGCGCCATGGTCCACGACTATCAGCTGACCACCATCGGCAGCGCACTCGTTTCCCTCGGCTACGATTTCAACTCGATCAAGCCGGAAGAACTTGCCAAGGCCGAGGAGCTGCTGATCAAGGTCAAGCCGCATCTCTTTGCCATCAACTCCGACTATCAGCCGTCGATGCGTTCGACCGATGCCTGGCTGACCATGTGCTGGACCAATGACGGCGCGCAGCTCAACCGCGACATGCCCGAGCTTGAATATGTGCTCGGCAAGGATGGCGGCGAGATCTGGACCGACTATTACGCGATCCCGAAGGATGCACCCAACAAGGCGGCAGGCTATGCCCTGCTCAACTATCTGATGGACCCGAAGAATGCGGTGAAAGAGCACATCGCCAACGGCGCGCCGACCACCGACAGCCGTGTGATCGAGCTCCTGCCGAAGGAAATCACCTCGAACAAGATCGTCTATCCGGATGAAGCCTCGCTGACGCCGCTCGAATTCGGTGCCGCCGTCACGCTTACCGATCCGAGCCGCGCCGAACTGATGGCACGCTTCAAGTCGGCTTGATCACTTTTCTTCGACCCGATCCCTTGCACCATGACGACGGTAAGGGATCGGCTTCCTTCCCAGCACCGGCGGACAAAGAACCTCTCGATGCCCCTTAACCCAGCCACCAAACGGCGCCTCGTGACCGCTGCCCTCGTCGGGCCGGCAAGCATCTGGCTGTTCGTCTTCCTGGTGCTGCCCTTCATCGCCATCATCGTCTTTGCCTTTGGTGAGCGTGCACCCGAAGGTGGCTATCAGGCAGCTTTCACCTTCGCGCAATTCGCCAATCTTGGCTTGCGGTCGGCAGCTTTCGTCAATACGTTGATCCTTGCGCCGATTGGTGCGGCTGCCTGCCTGCTCGTTGCCTATCCGGTCGCCTATTATCTGGCCGTCAAGGCCAGCCCGCAACGCCGCCTGCTGCTCGTTTCACTGGTCGTCGTTCCCTTTTGGACGAGCTTACTCGTGCGCACATACGCCTGGATGTATCTGCTCGGCGCACGCGGCATACCGCATCTGCTGGAATTCCTGGGCATAGAGAATGTCCGGCTCATCAACACGCCCGGTGCCGTGCTGCTCGGCATCGTCTATGGCTATCTGCCGCTGATGATCATGCCGATCTATGTCAGCTTGGAAAAGCTCGACCGCCGACTGCTAGAGGCATCCGCCGATCTCGGCGCCAAGCCTATATCGACCTTCTTCGGCATCACGCTACCGCTATCACTGCCTGGCGTCATGACGGGCGTTGCTCTGGTGACGATCCTGTTGCTCGGCGAATATCTGATCCCGCAGCTGCTTGGCGGCGGCAAGGTGTTCTTCATCGGCAATGCGCTTGTCGATCTCTTCCTGCAATCGCGTAACTGGCCGTTCGGATCGGCGATCGCCGTAACGCTCGTTGCCGTCGTCGTCATCGTGTTGGTAGTCGCGATGCGCATTGCTTGGCGCGTTGCCGGTACGCGCCAGGTGGATCTCGTCTGATGCGCGCACTCGTTACTTTCGTCTACCTGTTTCTCTATACGCCGATCGCGCTCGTCGTCCTGTTCTCCTTCAACGCCGGCCGCAATGCCAGCGAATTCACCGGCTTTTCGACGCAATGGTACGGACGGGCGCTGTCCAATACCTTCCTGATGGAAGCGCTGCGCAATAGCCTCATCATCGCCTTCACCAGCGCAGCACTTGCGGCGGTCTTCGGCACGATGGCAGCAATCGGCCTGGAACGGCTCGGTCCTCGTGCCCGCGCAGTCTTCGACGGGCTCTTTGCCGCCGCGATCGTCGTGCCTGGTGTCGTCATCGGCATTGCGACGCTGGTGGCACTCGTCGAGGTCTTCGGCATCATCAACCCATTGATCGCGGCCGTCTGGCCTGGCGATCAGCCGCCGAAATTCGCGCTCGGCTATGGCTCGATTATCGCGGCACACGGCCTCTTCACCATGGCGCTGGTGACGATGATCGTGAAGGCGCGCATTGCAAGCCTTGGCCGTGACATCGTTGAAGCCTCCAGCGACCTCTACGCCACGCCGCTGACCACGTTCCGGCAGATCGTGTTGCCGCAGATCATGCCGTCGGTCCTCGCCGGCTTCCTGCTCGCCTTCACCTTCTCCTTCGACGATTTCATCATCGCCTTCTTCGTCGCAGGATCGAACACGACGCTGCCGATCTATGTCTTCGCCTCGATCCGCCGCGGCGTCACGCCGGAGATCAACGCGATCGCGACCATGGTGCTGATCGCATCGCTCTTCCTCATTCTCATCGCGCGTTTCCTGATGCGCGAAAAGACAACGACAAACTGACCAGGGAAACATCATGATACTTAAGGATCGGGTCGCAATCGTCACCGGAGCCGGCTCCGGCATCGGCCGCGCCGGCGCGCTGATCATGGCGCGCGAAGGCGCGCATGTGGTCGTCGCCGATATCGACTTGGCAAATGCCGAGGAGACCGTGCGCCAGATTACCGGGGCGGGTGGCAGCGCCGAAAGCCTGGTCGTCGACGTCATGGACGATCAGGCGCTTGAGGCCGGCGTCGCAAAGATCGCCGCGCGACATGGTCGCATCGACATCCTGCACAATCACGCAGGCGCTCAGGTTGCAGGCAATCTGGAAGAGGTCGCTGTTTCCGGCTTCGATACGTCCTGGAACCTGAATGTGCGGGCGCACTTCATGGCTTCACGCTTCGTCATGCCGGTCATGAAGAAGGCCGGCAAGGGTGTCATTCTCAACACCTCGTCATCATCAGGCGTACTTTATGACCGCGAGATGATCGCCTACACCACCTCCAAGCATGCGGTCATCGCCATGACCCGGCAGATGGCCGGCGACTATGCCCGCTTCGGTATCCGCGTCAACGCGCTCTGCCCCGGCTGGGTCGACACGCCTTTCAACGCGCCGTTCATCACGCAGATGGGCGGCCGCGGTGCTATCGAAGACTATATCGCCGAGAAAGTGCCGCTCGGACGATGGGCCGATGTGTCGGAAATTGCCGAGCCGATCCTATTCCTCGTTTCCGACCGCTCCTCCTACATGACAGGACAAATCCTCGTCGTCGATGGCGGCGAAACGGTCGTCTAGGCTTACGGACGAAAACGTCGCACCGATGCGTGGAAACGGTGCACTGTCATTCCTCCCAAAGCCAGTCCGGCAACCCCGCTGCAACGCGCCCGACGACAGCCGCCTCGACACAATCGGCAAGGCTGCCAAAGCGCACAGCGCGTCCGCTGAGGCCCGGACCATAATGCGCATACTTGCCCGAGTTGGTCATGACCGCACGCGTGCCGGGCGGGAAGACCGGCTCCGAGATCGAGCACCAGCAAAGATCGGGCAAAACCTGCACGCCGCTGGCCCGCAACCGCGCCAGCGTCCCGTCCGCCTCCGCAGCAGCGATGACATCGCGTCCTGCCGTGACGATGACCATTACCTCAGGCAAGCGGCGGCGGCCGGCAAAGGCATCGGCGAGCGCATGACATTCGGCAAGCGAGGCATGCGGGCTGCCGATGGCGACAAGCTCGACGGCTTCCGGCCCCTCGTTCAGTATTTTCCAGGCGGCTGCCATGTCGGCGCGTGTGATAGTCAGGCGATCGGCATTCGGATCGTGAGCATCGACAGCCTCCGGCGTCACGCCATCGACATGCAGCATGGGAGCAGCAGACGTCGTGCCAAAGGCAGCGCAGAGCGCCTTCAGGTCGTCGCGTGACGGATGTCCGGCGGCAAGACCACGCAGCAACGGAATGCGATCGGGAGACGCTTTTCCGGCAAGATAGCCGATGAGCGGCCAGAAAGCATCGTCGCGACCTTCTGAAAGTTCAACGTCGAGGATACGCGTCGCCTTGCGATTTTCATCCAGATATACGCCCGAAAGCGGCGCGCGACCTGTCAATGCAATACAAAGATCGAGGAAATCGGGATGCTTGGCGGTGCGCGCGCCCAGCACGCTGTTGGCGAAGATGACGGCATTGGACTCCGCCCAGCCGATGGCCTCCCCGGCGCCCGGTGCGCCGTCGAGCAAATAAGGAGAGCAGGTGAAGGTCGGGCGGCAGCCCATGCGCACATAGGCATCCGCGAGCCGCGCGGCGGGATCGCCAAAATCCTCCGGCACGCCCTGCAATCTCCAATTGGCGCGATCGACCGAAATGGCGTTCATGGTGGTAGGTATCCGCACACGCCCGCCGAGCTCAACCATTTTTTCGGCGAAGGTCAGGTTGGCCGGGCTTGCGTAGATGCAGCCATCGATATGGCCCTGCGTCACGTCGATAAGGGAAGTGGCACCCTGCTGAGCCGCCATGGCGGTCAATATGCGCATGGCCTGAGCAGCCGCAACGCCTTCGTCGCCCTCCAGCATGGACCGGTCGGCCTGCGTCAAGGAAAGCCCGGAGATAGCAGGTGGCAAAAGGGGCATGGTCTCGCCATCTGCGACGACGGCAGCGGTTTCGACCTTGACCGTTTTTGCCTGCACCAGGCGCACAAAGACATCCGGATGGAGCCGCACGACAGGCAGCTGCCGGCCGAACATTTCGGCGGCGACAAGTGCGCCGAGCGTCAGCACATCCTCGGCTTCGCAAAAGATCAGGGCAGCCGGCGCGCGGCCTGTCAGCGCGAGATCGAGCAGCACGCCGGAGCCGCTGCAGGAGCCACGGCTCGAAGGCATCATCAGAATTGCGCCGGTGAGACATTCGCCATGCAGCGGATGATGGATATCGATGACCTTTCCGGTGGCCGGATCGACCCCACCCCAGAAGCTGAGGGCCTCTTGCGTGGCGATGACGCGGCCCTCCGCCGTGCCGCCCATGATGCTGCGAGCCGATGCCGTGTCGTTCATTTCATCGTGGGTCCATATGCGAGAGGATTGTAAGCACCGATGTGGCAATGCACATCGGCATGTCTGTTTGCATTAGAAGCGTTGCGGCGAGAATGGCGTCAGATCGATCGCCGGCGCCTGCCGTGTCAAAAGGTCGGCGACAATACGCGCCGTGCCGGCCGATTGGGTCAAACCGAGATGACCATGGCCGAAGGCATAGATTACGTCCGGCGTCGCCTTGGCGCTGCCGATCGCAGGCAGGCTGTCGGGCAGCGATGGGCGGAAGCCCATCCATTGCACGCCACCTTCCGGCTTGAGACCGGTCAGGAAAGTGCGCGCCTTCTGCAGCATGGCTTCGGAACGGCGAAAATTCGGCGGCAAGGCCAATCCGCCCAGCTCCACCGCACCGCCGACACGAATGCCGGTCGAAAGTTTGCTGACGACGAAGCCATGGCCGCCGAAGGTGATCTGCGTGCGCAGGTCGAAGGCATCGGCCGGAAGCGTCGTGTTGTAGCCGCGCTCGGTTTCGAGCGGCATGTGCTCGCCCAGCGTTTTGGCGATCCGATGCGAGAAGGCGCCGGCGGCTAGGACGACCTTGCCGGCCTGGCGCAGCTTTCCATCCGCAGCCACCACCTCGACCCCAACCGGAAGCGCCCGAAGCGACGAAATCTCCGATGTCTCGATGACGCCGCCGCGGCTGCGGAAATGCGCGGCCAGCGCCAACGTGTAAAGCTTGGGATCGGCAATGGAATACCAGCCTGGCGTGAAGGTGCCGAGGATGAAGCGCGACGCCAACCCGGGCTGGATCGCCGCCATCTCGTCGGCCTTCAGATGCTGGAATTCGATGCCGTGACTGCGGCGAACCTCCCAGCCTGGCAGCGAAGCGCGGAATTCCGCCTCGCTTTCATAGACCTGGAGATTACCCTCCTTGCGCAGCATGGAGAGCGTCTCCGTCGCGGCGAGAAAAGGCTCAAGTTCGGCCTTGGAAAGATCCATCAGGCTTGTCTGCGCCGCCGTGGAGTGGGCCACGCGTGAGGGCTGGCAGGCACGCCAGAACCGAAACATCCAGGGCGCGATCCTGAGTGCATAGGCAGGCGGCACCGAGAGTGGCCCCAGCGGATCGAGGAGCCATTTCGGCGCCTTTTTCAAGATGCCGGGGGACGCCAGCGGCAGGATATCCGTGAAGGCGAAGGCACCGGCATTGCCGGCCGAAGCGCCGGCGGCCGGCCCCTCGCGGTCGACGACAACGACGCTCAAACCGCGCGACTGAGCCGCAATCGCGGCGGATAGGCCTATGACGCCGGCCCCGATGACGATAACGTCCGGTTTTGCCATCAACGCACGCTCGCGAGAGATTTCTGCTGATACTGCGGCGCGCCGAAAATCTGTTCGGACTTGCCGATCTCGGTCATGACGCTCCGGTGGAAAGAGGCAACGCGATCGGAGACATCGCGAGCAGGCGCTGGTCCAAGCGTTAGGCAGATCATGGTCATCCCTCCTCCGATGCGGGATCAAGCGCGAATATTACGTCATCAGACAACATATGTTCCGGCGCCATGGCAAGCGTTCTTGTCGGAAGGATCAAGAACGTCTCGGCAACGCCGGTGCGGATCCGTTTTACCGTCATTTCTTCGGCTGCAGCGACCAGATATTTGCGGGTGACGGCAATTCACTGGCCTTCCTTAGCTGAAGCCGAAAAGCGCGACGGCATAGCATGTCGATTTTTTGTATTCTTTTTGTATTTATAATTTTCAAGTCTATGATGCAAGCGAGCATAATATGGGAGAACCGAAATTGACTGACGTGATCACCCTGACGCCTGATGCGCTGCGAGGCCGTGTCGAAGCGATCCTTTTAATAGCCGGCATCAATGCGCAGCAGGCCGGTGCAATCGCGCGGGTGATCGTCGCCGGTGAACGTGACGCCTGCAAGTCGCACGGCATCTACCGCATCGAAGGCGTGTTGCGTGCGGTCAAGGCCGGCAAGGCGCGGCCGGATGCGGTGCCGCTGCTGGAAAAGCGTGAGGATTCCGCCATCGTGCGGGTGGACGCCAAGAGCGGCTTTTCCAATGCTGCTTTCGAGCTCGGCATGCCTGTGCTTGCCGAACGGGCTCGCCGCTTCGGCATTGCCGCACTCGCCATCAACGACTGCACGCATTTCGCAGCGCTCTGGCCGGAGGTGGAAGCCCTGACGGATCGAGGCCTTGCCGCCTTTGCCATGTGTCCGAGCTATTCCACGGTGGCACCCGCCGGAGGCACAGCGCCGCTCCTCGGAACCAATCCCTTCGCCTTCGGCTGGCCGCGCCTCGATAATCCGCCTTACGTCTTCGACTTCGCGACTTCGGTTGCCGCCCGCGGCGAGATCGAACTGCATCGGCGCGCCGGCAAGCCCCTCCCCGAGGGCTGGGCGATCGATGCCGAGGGCCAACCGACCACGGATCCGGAGGCGGCATTGGCCGGCGCAATGCTGCCGTTCGGGGGGCATAAGGGGTCGGCGATCGGCACGATGATCGAGCTTCTGGCCGGCATCATGATCGGCGACTTCACCAGCCGCGAGGCGCTCGATTATCTCGGCTCCACGGCCTTCGCACCGCGGCATGGTGAACTCATCGTCGCCTTCTCGCCGGAGGCCTTCGCTGCTGGTCGACCTGGAAATCCGCTCGCCCGTGCGGAAGTGCTGTTCGAAGCGATTGTCGGCCAAGGCGCGCGCCTGCCGTCGCAACGCCGCTTTGCCGCCCGCGCTCGCGCGGAAAAGGACGGTATCCCGCTGACAGCGGAGGAAATCCGGCAACTCGATCGCCTTGAGGAACTCGGCCTAGACGCAGTGGTCTGAACCAAATGTAAGTGGCGGCCGACGGAAGATAATGAAAGAGGCCCCGCGGGGCCTCTCCCATCTTGCATCTAAGCTATCGTAAGAGCTTAGGCCTTGTACTTTTCCACGGCACCCGGAAGCTTGCTCCACTCGGCATACCAAGTATTGAAAAGCTTGAACTGCGCCTCGACATAGCCGCGCTGGCTATCGTTCAAGACGTCACTTTCGTTGAAGTGCAGCTCATATTCCTTATCTCCCTTCAGGACCATCATATGCTTGAAGAAGAGAACCAAATCCGGACCTTCATCGAAAGAAGACAGAACGGCAAGCGCCTGCTCCAGCTCGAGCGCGCGCTGGCGTGCATCGACGTCGCCCTTGGCTGCGGCCTGGGCGAGGTTGCAGAGATGAATGACTTCCCTCGGCAGCACGTTGCCGATGCCGGTAATGGCGCCGGTTGCACCGCAATTGACGAAGCCGTGGAAGACCGCCGTGTCAACACCGATCATCAGCGACACGTCATCATCGCGGCTGGTGATGTTTTCGGCGGCATAGCGCATATCGGCCGGGCCACCGAACTCTTTGAAGCCAACGAGATTGGCATGTTCAGCGCGTAGCGCGAAGAAGAGATCGGCGCGCGTTGCAAAACCATAATAGGGGCTGTTGTAGATGACGGCCGGAAGATCTGGTGCGGCCGACAGGATCGCTTTGAAATGCGCCTTCTGGGCAGCGATCACCGAGCCGCGCGACAGCACGCGGGGGATGACCATCAGCCCCTTGGCACCGACCTTCTGGGCGTGGGCGGCGTGGGCTACGGCCGATGCCGTATTGACGGCGCCGGTGCCGACGATGACGGGCACGCCCGCTTTGGCCAGACGATCGACGCCCTCCATGCGTTGCGCATCGGTCAAAAGCGGCCAATCGCCCATCGAGCCGCAATAGACCACAGCCGACATGCCCTCGGCGATCAACTGCTTGCCCTTGCGCACCAGCGCATCGAAATCGGGACTGCGATCGGCTTTGCACGGAGTCATCAAGGCCGGGATCACCCCGGAGAAAATGCTGGACTTCATCTTTCTATCCTCTTGGGCCGGGGGTGGATCGGCTATCAGCCCAGCAGCATCCGCCGCCGCGCCTCACCGTTTTCGCAGCATTGATATACCTTTGTATTTATTTTGTCGACAAGAAATATGCAAATCAAAGACTGACGTCGAGACGATCCCCGCGCATCAGCAATTTCTGGATTTGGGCGACGATCTGCTCAGCATGTTCGCGCGCAAGGCGCTCGGCAAGTTCCGTATCCCGCGCCTCGACAGCGGCAATGATTTCATCGTGCTCCTCGACGAAACGACGCGGCAGACGATCGTCGTAGGATTGGTAATAGAGGCGCAGGAGGCGCCGGCCCTCATCTAGCAATCGCGAAAAGAGGCTGGTGAAATAGGGGTTGCGGCCAGCCTCGGCGATCGCGAGATGAAGCGCAGCATTGGTGGAGATCATGGCGAGCGCATCCTGCGCTTCGACGGCATCGGCGAATTCAGCCTGAAGCGCGCGCACACCTTCGAGATCTTCCGGACGGTGATATTTGGCGGCAAGCTGCGTTGTCACCCGATACATCAGCACCAGCGCATCGAAATAGCTGTGCATGTTGAGAAAATCGATCTGCGAGACCATGGTCGAGCGGTTGGGCAGCGTATCGATCAGCCCCTCGCCTGCCAGCCGCACGAGCGCCTCGCGGATCGGCGTGCGCGACATGCCGAAGCGTTCGGAAAGCTGCACCTCGTCGATGGGGCTGCCAGGCGGCAATTCGAGATCCAGAATTTCGTCCCTCAGGATATCATAGACCACCTTCACGCCGGAGCCGCGCTTGCGCTCGTTTCGGAGGCTTGTTTCATTATCCATAGCTAACTGACCTCTTCTTTCAGCGTGAGAAATAAAGGGGCATGCCAGCTAAATCAACGCCGCTTCCCGGCATTCGGGGCCTTTACCAAAAATCGAGGATTACGCCGAGCGAACGTAAACTTCAGCGACAAAGTTGCTGCTCGCATCACAGACCCGGTTTCGTCCGCCTGCCTTCGCCAGATAGAGGGCACGATCCGCTTCGCGACAAAGCTCGGCAAGAGACCTGCATTCCCGGCTCACCTTCGAAATGCCAATGCTCGTCGTCACCACCACATCGGCACCGAGATCCGGAAATCGGGTTCGCTGAACAGCTTCTCGAATGCGCTCGGCCTGGATAAGCGGCTCTCCTGCTTTCAAAGGAAGAAAGATTATGAACTCCTCTCCTCCCTGCCGCGCGAAAATGGCGGACGACGGCAGGATCGCCTCTATCGTTCGCGATACTGCAACGAGAACTTCATCTCCCGCCGCATGGCCCCAGCGATCATTGAAATGCTTGAAGTGATCGATATCGAGATAAAGAATGGCATCTCCATCGCGAAGCCGTGCGGAAGCGTTCTCGTTGAAGAAGCGGCGATTATAAAGACCGGTCAGGCCATCTCGCTCGGCTGTTTGTCTGAGTTTTATCTGTTGGCGCTCGCTTATGAAAATGACGATCGACAGCGCCAGCACGAACTTGGAAAGGATCATCAGCAGGAAGCCGCTCGCCACATCGAGAAGGACAAAGGAATGGAACGAGAACTCGAAGGCCATTATCAGCGATAGCAGGCTGCAGGCCAATAATATTGCGGCAACGAATTTTCTGATCGGCAGTGGTTCGCGGAAGGAATCCTTGAATATGACGATCGCCGCGCCGGCAAGCATCACGCTGCCGAGGAAATTGAATGTCACCGCCCGATATGTATTGTTCAAATGAAATGCCGTGAAAGCTCCGACAAGCAAAGTCAGCAGCGCAGGCAGCAATGCAAGAGCCGGTATCACCTTTCTGTCGGGATCGCTGATCACTACGAAAGATGAGCCGAGCAGCGAATATCCAAGCACGGCGCAAACGAGATTGATAAGGCTGAGAGGCGCATAGAATGCCGGATAGGTTTCGGCATATCCGGCCAATGTTGATGCCGCAGCGAGAATTACGAAACTTGAGGCAAGCAGACCAACGCCGCGGCTTTCATTCGAGCTATATTTCAGATAACCCAAAGTCACCGCACCAGCGATATAGGATGTCTTTTGGAGAAAGAGCACCGTCGGCATATCTAATTCATTGATCATCGAAAACTACCAAAGCAGCCGGAAAGCATTGCCGCCTCAATACTCCGAACGATCTAAAGATTTTGCCAATGGGGCTGCTAAAGATCTTGAAAAAGCAGCATCTGCGATAAGTCTTCGCCGAAAGCAGATCACCACTATGGGCGGGACTGGCATCAAGGCAGCACCGGTCGGCTGACGCTTCTCCGCCATTGCGCCGGATCGAAAACTGCCTAGGGTAAACGCCTCGCCTCCGTTGCAGAAAGCTGCCGAATTCAACCTTGGACACGCTATGAGTTTTATGTCGAACAGAGATTTTCTCGAATTTCACTCGTTGCCCCCGAGCGTTATCCTAGGGATTATTGACCGGGCGGACCAACTTGCGAAGCATTGGCATGAACGCACGATGCCACAAGCCCTATTCGGCAAGCGTGTAGGCATCATTGTCGACGACACGGGATGGAGAAACACGACCGCTTTCGATCTCGGCGTGAAGGCGATGGGCGGCATATCTGCTCAACCTCCCATCAGCTTCAGTACTCGCGAACCCACAGCCGATCTAGCGGGCTACCTCGATAATTGGTTTGATCTTCTTGTCGTCAGGACAAAAGAGCTTGCTACTCTACATGAGCTTGCAGCCGCCGCAGAAGCACCCGTTATCAATGCCCGAACAAGAACCAACCACCCTTGCGAAACGCTTGGCGATCTTGCCTATATCAAGAGGGTAAGAGGAACGCTTGATGGCCTCAAGGTTGTCGGAATTGCGCCAGACGCCAATATATTGAGATCATGGGTCGAGGCATCACGATCGATGCCGATGCACGTCGTCCAGGTCTATCCGGAGCGCTGGCACGTCGCCGACCCGGACCTTCTGAACTCGAATTTTGAAAGCAGCAGGGACATTCGCCATCTGCTCGATGCGGACGTCATCATTACCGATTCATGGCCAACGGACGCAGAAGAAGATGCGTTGGCTGAGTATCGGGTGTCGGCTTCGCTTCTCAACGAAGGAAAGCAAGGCGCTATCTTTTTGCCATGCCCGCCAGTCACGAGAGGTCAGGAACTGACGGCGGATGCAATGCTGCATACAGCCTGCCAAAGCCGATTGGCCAAGGCATTTTTGCTTCATGCCCAGAATGCCTTGATTGAGTGGATGATGACGTCGTAATCGTCGATGACGACATGTCTTGCGATGCGACGCAAATAGCGACCACGACTCTGATTGGTTTTCGAACTTTGAAGCGACGGAAGAGCTTTGGCTATAAAGGCGCCTGCGTGACATAAATCCTGAAAATCGGAACCGCGGACAATGATCTGGTTTGATGCCGCTCTTGAAAAGCATGCTGACGATGATCTTCTGCGGCGTTCCATCGCGACTGTACTCAGTGTCGATACCGACAGCGTGGACGTAATCCACGACATAGTGCAAATCGCGGATATGCCGGCAACATGCCTCGTGACGTCGGAAGCTTTCGATGACTATTCGCAGACCATCAGCATCTATCACTCCAGTGATCTGCACCCGCCGCTTCTTCTGGACGCTGCCAGCCAACTGGCACGACTGCTCCAGAGATCGCTCCTGGTTGCCAACGACGAGACAACGAATCCCTATTCTTTCATTCTGATATCCGGCGCCGGAGAGCCTTCCGTCGTTCTGGTGGATCCGGACGCACTCGACGAGAACGATCGCTACGTCATTACGAGCCATACTTCCGGCATAAGCGGACAATCACGGGAGTCCGGCAAATAATTCTCATCCTCCCTGTCGGAATCACCTTCGGTTGGCCGTCCTTGGAATATCAACCGCGTCAACCTGGAGGGATATCGTGGAAAACGCTCAATCAATTTGGCAGACAGCCGCCGTTCTCATCGCGCGCCTCATCTTCACCGCCGTCTTTGTGATGGCCGTCTCGTTCAAGTTTATGGATATGGGCGCGACTGCGAGCTACATCGCTGCCGCCGGCTTTCCATTTCCATTATTCTTGGCTTGGTGTGCCGCAATCCTTGAAGTGCTGCTTGCCGTTGCTTTCTTGACCGGTGCTTTGTTCGTCCCGGCTACGCTCGTTGCAGCCGTGTATGTCATCTTCCTTGGATTCTCATTCCATGGTCCGGGCCGTTGGGCCGGCAACCAAGCTGAATTCGGCTTCTTCGTGGATCACTTCGTTTTCGTAGCGGGACTGCTCTTCGCCGCCGTGCATGGGCCGGGAAACGTATTTGCCCTCAGGTGGACGCCTTGGTCGGAAAGGATATGACGCCGCTTCAGCGTGATCTGAAGCTGACCGCACCATTCCGTGTTGAGGGGAGATGGGTAATCCGCTGGCGCAAACTTGCAGCACATCGGTCATATCATGAGCGCTAGCAGCTTGGAATTCTCCTCGACGAACCGATACTGCGATAGGTGAAGCAGATTTGGAGACATAAATGCGCTTTCCAGATTATCCCACATAATTTGTGAGATGGCGCCACCCCGCGCACTTGGGCACCCCGTCCCCGTTTAGCAAGCCCACCTTCTAGGCGAAGCGAACTATCCACACGATGAGGAGCATGTCGATTAGCAATGCAATCACCAAAAGGAGGCCTACGAGCTTTCGTCGCTCTACCGTCTCCCTGGATTCAATTTTGAAAGCAGCTTTGTAAGCGTTTTCGATGTCTCGGTCACTCACTGGTCTAATAGAATTGCGAGGGCGCGTCATATTGACGAGGCCGCATGTGACAAAGATGAAAAATAATAGTAGATAAGGGGCCATCTCAAACGCAGCCTTTTGCTGTCCAGCCACTTGCAATTTCTCATTAGATAAACAGGTTTCACCATCCATCGCAATTGAAAGCCGCCTGCGCAAAGCGAGGCGGTTTTGCATTGCCAGAAATTTGCCCCACGTACGTTGCTGCTGCATGGAAGCGTCAAACCGCAGGTTTCACAATAGCTTGAGATTATGGTTAATACTTCGCTTAGCCGAAGCTATTTAAGATTTTGCTTCCGCCACACGCCAGCATCTCTGCAATCGGGTTTGGCAATCCGAGAGACCCGATACCGAACTCTCGAACCGAGAGCCACTTCGGAGAAACAGATTGCGCCCCAAGGTTCCTCTTCCGCGGAGGACCATTGCCGTTGCCTTCCAACCGTAGGAAAAAGCAGCGGCCCCATACCCTGGCGCGCACTACTTCGGCGGTGATTGCATGCTCTTCATGGCTTCGAGGTCTTCATGCGAGACGAACTCGCAAGCCAGCAGGGTCTTGCCCGGGAAGGCCGCGGATTCGCGGGCGACCACGGAGACTACTCCCATCTCGGCCGCGGGCTGCTCAGCCTTGCGCAAAGCGCGCCCATATGACTTCGTTGCGGTGCCGAGGAGATTGCCAAGCCCATCCGGTGTCAGGTGATAGGTCTTAGCCAGATCGTCCGCCCGCAAGCCCTCGACCAGAATGCCGAAGCTCGTTCCGGCGAAGACGATTTCACTCGTCTTGAAGCCTTGGCGGCCAAAGTCCGTAGACATTTTGTATACGGCAGCCGTCATGAGCGACGTATCCGCCTTCGCGAGCTTTTCAGCCTCATCATACATCTTTGTCGTGCTGGCAGTCGAATAAGGCGGCTTGCAAAGGGCGGCGTCGAAGAAGGAAGCTTTGTCGAAAGCAAACGCACTCGAACCGAGCGTGAGTGAAACAACGACGCCCAGTGAAAGGGATGCTGCTATGCTCAAGAAGACTTCCCCCAATGACTGACGAGCCGTTCGAACTTGGATCGTGTCGACCGTGCTGCTGTATCTACCGCTACGATCGCCGCCAGCCAAGCCGCCCATAGCAACTATCTCCAGATTTTTTACCGGGCTCACAGATTAGATGACGACGGTTGCGGAATGTGCTTCAACCTGCGAGAAAACGCACCCTGATATAGAGCAGCCCTCTTCAATGGACCGAAGGGCATCGGTTTGGCTTGACGACGCAAGACGCGATTTGCGCGTTCCCGCGCGATACCCGCCCCTGCCCTCGATGGCTTCATTCTTGCAACCGCTTCTCCGTCTGCAGCATCCCTCAAATACGAATGCTCCCTCGCTGCCTTGCCGATGAAAGATGCTACTCGGCGCCGGAGAATTGCAATGAAGAGCCTCGGACATTTGAAGCCAACCGCTGGCGTGGAGCAGCGAAGGCCAAACCCATGCAATACTCTGTTACACCACGCCGCGCGGACCATTCGAAGGACGCAGCTTCACCAGGCAACCTGAACAACCGCAAATATAAGGAGTACCGTCGACCCATCGCCTATTGACCGTGACTTGCTCCGCTAGCATTTGGTTTGCAGCCGCCCGAATAAAAGGCCCCTCCCCTTTTGAACACACCAACCCGCGCAAACCAGAACCCTGCGACATTTTCGCAGGCAGCTTGTTACAAATTCGGGATTGAGGGAAGATGCGCCGCGTACGCGCTACCTATCGCGGCTTCGCGAAAGCTAGCCGTCCAACTATAAAAATCTCGTTAACCAAAAACTTGCTGCAGGCTGCACCATCTCATATATGAACGTCGGCTTGGCGTGAGGGCGAACAAGCGGGACAGATTTCTTTGCCATCCCGTCAAAATCACTTCACAATCAGTCCGTAATGGAATTGCACGCAGAGGAACGATTTGATGGAAGAACCTTGGACAACCAATCGCGAGCCGATCGTGGCGACCGAACTCGATGTCAAGAAGGCAGCCGCGATCAACACGCTCTTGCTTCGCCCCATCGCTATCCTACCCGCCAAAGCCGGCGACCCTATCCGTCCTTTTGCGCTTGGCCTCTGGAATGAAATCCGTCCGCTTTTGAAACCTGACGTGCCAGTCATGTCTCTGCGTCGCTCCACCAGCGCGTTTCTGCATTCCAAACGATATTATCATGCCTGCGCCCAGCCGGATTCCATGCGGCACGATCTTGCCGGCAATCCCGTCGAGCCGCTTTCGGCCGAAGACAGGCTTGCCGCACAGCAGCGCCTGATCACGCTGCGCCAAACGCAGGCTAAGGCTGCGGCCCAACGCGAAGAGCCGCCACCACCGCCAGCTTTGAGCAAAGCAGAACTCATTCGAGCCTCCCTCCTCGGCCGACGCTCCGATCGCGCCGCCCGCTGATGCGCCTGGGCGCATCGCCTCATATCCTCCTCGCCTTCATTGTAACGACCGTAATGGAAACGCTGCGCCCTTGGCGTGGTGGTGCGGCGATGCAATTGACAGCAGCTCCGGCTGCGTCCCAGTAGTCCGCGGACTACCGGCCCATCAAGCTCATTCATGAAGTGACACGCTTGGACGCGATCAATCCAGAATCCTGTTGGCCTTCAGCGAAAGTGGTCCGCGGACCACTCGCCGTTCGTCCATGAAAATCGGGATGCGAATCGCTATCCAGATCGGCCGCACCTAAATCGCCGAAATAGTAAAGCGGCATCGGATCGAACGTCGCTGCACGCTGTTGATGCGTAAAAACGCATCAAAAACTGCCTTTTATCTAAGCATTTGTAAAACGGACACGAATCGGAGCATATTGTAACTGCGTAGTTCAGTAGCATTCTGTCACAATTGCGCAGTTAATTGGGAAAACAACCATGCAGCCGAGTCTCGTGCTACAAGAAGATCAAGAGCACCTTCCAACGCTTCTGGCGACAGATGCGCAGGAATTGTCTTATCAGCTCCAGCAACATCAGGCAAAGATCTTCCCGCCTCAGTCACAGAAAACTATGCGGATGTTTTCGCCGGCCGAAGCTGCAGCCTTCATCGGCATCGGTGAGGGCTATCTTCGCCAGATTGCAGCCGAAGGCCATGGACCCGACCCGCTTTCCAATGGGCGCCGGCTTTATGCCGCCGAGGATATGGACCGCATCCGCAAGGTACTGGATGAGCGCAACGGGACACCCAAATATGTTCCCTGGCGCAGAGGGTCGGAAAAGCTCCAGATCATCTCGGTCATGAATTTCAAGGGCGGTTCGGGCAAGACCACCACCGCCGCTCACCTCGCCCAATATCTGGCGCTGAGGGGCTATCGCGTGCTGGCCATCGATCTCGATCCGCAGGCCTCCTTGTCTGCCCTCTTCGGTCATCAGCCGGAACTCGATGTCGGTGAAAATGAAACTCTCTATGGCGCCATCCGCTATGAAGAGCCGCGTCCAATCGCCGATATCGTCCGCTCGACCTATACGCCGAACCTGCATCTGATCCCCGGCAATCTCGAGCTCATGGAGTTCGAGCACGAAACGCCGCGCGCAATGGCGGCAGGTCGTGCGGAGACTATGTTCTTTGCTCGCATTGGTGAGGTTCTGACCGAGATCGAAAGTTTCTACGATGTCGTTGTCATCGATTGCCCGCCGCAGCTGGGTTTCCTGACGATGTCTGCGCTCTGCGCCGCAACGTCGATCCTCATCACCGTTCATCCGCAGATGCTCGACGTCATGTCGATGTCGCAGTTCCTGACAATGACGAGCGAGCTTATGTCCGTGGTCGAGAATGCCGGCGGGCGCACCAGCTACGACTGGATGCGCTATCTCGTCACTCGTTTCGAACCGAACGACGGGCCGCAAAGCCAGATGACAGGCTTTATGAGAGCCATCTTCGGCAATCGCATGCTGCAGAATGCCATGGTCAAATCGACGGCCGTCGCCGATGCCGGTGTCACCAAACAAACGCTTTATGAGGTCGATCGTGCCCAATTCACCAGGGGTACCTACGACCGGGCTCTGGATTCGCTCAATCTCGTCAACAGCGAGATCGAGATGCATCTTCGCCTGACCTGGGGAAGGAAATAAATAGATGGCGCGCAAAAACCTTCTTGAAATCTCGGCGCCGAACACGGCGCGCACGGATGCGCCAGCGGCAAAGGACAATCGTCCGATTGCAGGCTTCCTGCCGCAGGCGAGGGGTGGTGGTCCGGTGGGCGGCATTACGCGGACACTCGGAAACATCACGGAGAAGATGGAGCGCGCCAGCGACCTCGAACGGCAGTTGGCGGAAGGGCAGACGGTCGTCGACATCGATCCCGATGTCATCGACGGATCCTTCGTTACCGATCGCCTCGAAATAGATCCCATTGATCTCGGCCAACTGGTTGAGCAAATACGCGAGCACGGCCAGCAGGTTCCGATCCTTGTGCGGCCGCATCCGGAGTCCAAGGGGCGCTTCCAGGTTGCCTACGGTCATCGTCGTCTGGCAGCCGCGAAGGAACTCGGCATCAAAGTGCGCGCTGTCGTCCGTCAGCTCACGGATGACCAGCTGGTGGTTAGTCAGGGCCAGGAAAATAGCGCACGCACCAATCTTTCCTATGTCGAGCGAGCGCTGTTTGCGTTGCGCCTCGAGCAGCGTGGTTTCGGCCGCGATATCATCATGGCCGCACTCGGTGTGGACAAGGCAGCGCTTTCCAAGATGCTGATCGTCACGAGACAGGTGCCTCTGCCGCTTATCAGCGCGATCGGGCCTGCTCCTGAAATCGGCCGCAGACGTTGGCTGGAACTGGGAGAACGTCTTGAGAGCATCGCTTCCGAGCCGATCATTGCCGAGTTGTCCGCGGACAACTATCGGAAGATGTCTAGCGATGAGCGCTTCCAGCAGGCACTGGCTCTGGCAACAGGTAAGCCCGCTTCTGGCAAGAGCACTGCAGCTCCCTCATCCATAGCCGGAGTTCCGGTAACCTTTAAGCGAACGCCGGCGCGCGCCACTTTTGTTTTCGACAGCAAGGCTGCGCCCGGTTTTGACGAGTTCGTGCAGGAGAGACTGCAATCTCTCTTCAACGAGTTTCAGCAAGGAAAGGAAACGTAACCCGCAAAAGAAAAAGGCCCCCAAACGACGTCGTCGTGGAAGCCCTTCTCTGATCTTAAGCAAATCGAGAATCGCATTTCCCCGAATCACAGTCAAGAGTCTTTGACGCCGTTTTGGTGAGCTGTCTTCTTTTGCCACAACGTAGGTGAAAGAAAATGGAAGCCGAATATGTGACGACGCCTTTTGGGCGGCGGCCGATGACGCTTGCCATGTTGATGGCTCAAAGACGAGCCGAGCATGGGAAGCGCATCAAGTCCGTCGACAAATGGAAGATTTATCGCGCGCTCTGTGAAGCTAAGCCTCTTCTCGGGGTGACAGATCGTGCGCTTGCAGTTCTCAATGCGCTCTTAAGCTTCTATCCGAAAAACGAGCTATCGGATGACGCCAACCTGATCGTGTTTCCCTCGAACGCGCAGCTCTCGTTGCGCGCCCATGGGATGGCCGAGCAGACCATTCGCCGCCACTTGGCTGCGTTGATCGCTGCCGGGCTTCTGGTACGCAGGGATAGCCCCAACGGCAAGCGTTATGCTCGTCGGAGCAGGGCAGGGGACCTCAATGAGGCCTATGGCTTCTCATTGGCGCCTCTTCTCGCACGCGCCGAAGAGATCGAGCATCTCGCCGCTCGGGTTGCGGCCGAACGGCTCCATATGCAGAGCTTGCGCGAGCGTATTAGCCTCCACAGACGCGATATCGCCAAACTGATCGAAACTGCCATTGCCGAAGCTGTGGAAGGCCCTTGGGAAGCCGTCTACGTGGCTTTCCGTGCGTTGATTGACGGTGTTTCGCGATCTCCCACCGCAATGGAGCTGGACGTTCTCCTGGATAAACTCTGCCGCCTGCACGACCAAATCATCAACCAATTGGAAACACATGTAAAAGCCACGAAACTAAGCGGCAATCCCTATCAAAATGAGCGGCACATACAGAATTCAGACTCCGAATCCCTAATTGAATCTGAAACCGAGGCCGGACAGCAAGAAATGCCACTGGACGAGACCGTATTTTCACGGACAACACCACAGACGCCCGAAGCGGCAACATCTCCGGGCGTTATCGAACCAATATCCTCAACAATGCGCAGCTTTCGCGTTGAAGCTCGTAACGAGACTGCGATGGAGCTAAAGTCCTTCCCACTGGATCTCATTCTCCGCGCTTGTCCAGACATCATGTCCTATGGACCAGCAGGGACTATCAACAACTGGCGTGATCTGCTTGCAGCCTCGATCATCGTCAAATCAACACTCGATATCAGCCCTGGAGCCTATCAGGAGGCCTGCAGGATCATGGGGACAGAAAATGCTGCCACCGTCATCGCCTGCATCCTCCAACGCGCCCCATACATCAATTCAGCCGGCGGCTATCTTCGCGATCTGACCCGGCGAACGGAGAAAGGAGAGTTTGCGATCGGTCCCATGCTTATGAGCCTTCTGCGGGCAAATACGACCGCGCCAAAGGTGGCCTAGCCGGTTTCAATTTCCATGTGGAAAGATCGATATCCGATCCGCCTAAGCTCGATACGGAGCGCTGGTTTAACGCAGACCTGATGAAGTCTGCTGAGACGCATCGACCACGGTTTTGGTTGATGCGAAAGACGGCGCACGGCCCTCCTATAGGGCTAACGGCAGGAAAGAGAGGGATAGCTTCTGATTGAGGCTTTATCTCAATGAAATCAATCGGCTAGAGATTGTGTAAAATTCAGCCAAGTCAGCCGAAAAAGTCATAGGAGACGTTCTTATCGTCCGCCGATCTAAAGTTTTTATGCCGTTTTTACCGGCAAATGTCCATATATTTTCGCGTCGATCCGGCACTGTGGTATCCACAGGCAAGCTTACCGCGCAGGCATTTGGACGCGACAGGAGAAATGCATCCCGGCTCCCTTAAACAGGCGCGGCAATGATCCCGGCCGTCACCTGTCAAATTTCCTGATTTAGCTCTCGGCCACCATCACGGCTGGTCGCAGATCGGGATCGGCTTGGCAGGCGGTGCCGGATGGTCCTTCTTGTATTGCACGATGATCGGTTCGAGGGTTTCCTTCGGCCAGAACTTAGGCGTGCCGATCTCCTTCAAGCAGGAGTCGTTCCAATACAATCCGGATTGGGCCGGAGAGCGCCCCGCCGCAACGGCTTTGGCGATCGCCTTGATGTCCGAGGACTCCGGATAGATGTAGAGCGTCGTCGGATTGTCCTTCACCATGGAAATGATCTGATTGGCATCCGATGCCGCCCAACTGGTGCAGCCGTCGCTACGGCCGCCGGCATATTCCACCAGCTTTCCGAGCGGAACATATCCGTCCCGGTTGGCGTAGGGGCTCTGCGGATCCTTCTTCATGCATATGCCCGCAACCTTGGCGGCCGCATGTCCGCCGATCGCCCTTTCGCGAGCATTCGCGGTCTCGCCTTCGCCATCGAACTGGAGGAACGTGCGAAGATAGGCAGCTTCCTTGGTTTGTGAGAGCTTGTAGTAGCCCTTGAAGGTCGTCTTCGTCTCCTCCGTCACATAGGAACCGCCCGTCGTCAGGTTCGAGTCCATCGCATTACCGAAGTTCTTGGCGCACATGCGGCCGTTGCCGAAATCGACGACGCCCTTGAGATCGCGGCCGCTGCCGTGGCCGGATGAAACGACACGGAACGTCTGTGTCGCCTCGCAAACGATGTAAAAGCGGCCCGCGGACTTGCCGTCATTTGGAGTGTTTGGACGAGTTGCGTCCATGGCGAAATAGCAGGGATTCTTGACGGTGCCTTCGCTCACCTTCCGCATATAGAGCGCGCGGGCTCTTTGCAGGACTGGTTGAGCGATCTGCCCGTCGCCGGTACCGACATAGGCTCCGAGCCAGGCCGGAATGTCCGGCTGCCGGGTGGCTGCCAGGGATTGCGATGTTGCGGGAATGACGAGGGCGAGGGAGCAAAGGCTGAGCATCTGGGGGACGCTTCGAAGGGCATATCTCAACCGCACGGAATTAGTTCTCCTATCAAATATTCTGGGTCGGCATTCGCTGCTGCCGTCAAAAGCAATGTTGACAGCCTGCCTGCCCCACAAGCTCGCCTGCCAAACGCTTAGATCCAGAACTCATACTTGTGCGCTGCTTTGCTGAACGAGATCCTAACAGATGCCGGAAATCGCGGCAGCCACAGAGAATTGTTGCCTGCCGTTGATATACTCCACCTGTTCGCGCCAGCCTTCTTCAGCGATCGCGGCGCAAATATGGCGGAGTTCGGGCAGGGTTGTGCATATGAAAGGCCCTGGGCTTGCCGGAGGGACGGTTGTTCAAGCCTGCGATATTACGCTAAAGGTAAAGAATCCTAACGAGCTCCATGGCTCAGTCGATAGCGGGCATAGTCGGCCATTGCCTCTGGTGCCAGCTCGATAAGTTCCTTCGCGCCAGGACGACCGTTCAAATGAATGAATATCGGCCGCGGCATCTCGCTTTGCGTGATCGCTAGATAGCCTGTTTCCAGCGGACGTTTGACGAGCCAGTCCGGATCGTGGCCAAAAATGACGTTCAGCTTGGTGCGATCGAGCCTATATTCGCTCTGGAAAGGCCCGATGCAACTCGTTTCGATGATCGATGTTGAATCCAGCAAAACCGCAGTAACCGTTCGCAGAAGGGCGGACGTTCCCGAAACCAGAGTGAAGATCATTGCCCACACGCTCCAGACTATAATCCGCCGGCGGGTGAAGAGCGGGCCTTCGTCGAGTATTTCTACTGGAGGTCCATAGCGGTTCGGCCTGCGTACATGTGCGGTGAAGCTTGCAACAACCGCCGCTTGCATCAGAAAGGTGCTCAGAAATATCGCGCCCATCCGATGACTGCAGTCGAAGCTTGAGAAAAAACCATTGTCCAAAACTACCATCACGCCACCCTATATTGCCGATGAAGCTACTACATCGTGGCCGAAGGAAACCTTACTTCAATGTTTCAAACTGCTCGGGAGGAGCTTCTTTCAATGGAAGGCCGAGAAAGGTTTGCGCATTAGTGAGCGGCGACTAGTTTGCTTTTGCGCGGGATCGAACCTATCGCGATGGCAGATGGGGAGCGGGAAAGTCCAGCACCCGGCTGGTATAGCTTTCGATCAGTGCGCTGAATGGTGTTCCATCCGGCAGCTTCAGCACGGCATGGTGTTCGAGAAGAAAGGAAGGCAAGGCGAGAGACCCGCTCCCGGATGGCGGCAGATCGGCGCCGGTTTCCCATCCTTGCGGGAGCGGCGACCAAAGGAGCTTTGCCGACAGGTTCGTGCGGGTGAAATTGAGAGCCTGAACGGCACGGCCGAACGCGATGTCGCTCGTATCGAGCGACTTGTTCATTTCGGCTGTGAGCTTTGCCGGCACGTACCAATTGTCCGCCTCGGACAGAATACGATCCCCGCAAGCCAGGCGAACGCGACGATAGGCGACAGGTTCGTCAGGTCCGACCGCGAGCAGCTTCCGGATTGAATCATCGGCCGGCTTGTCCTGACCGCGCACGCGCTGCGCAACGATTTTCGAGCCTTCCGGTGCAAGCTTATGCGCAGCACACCAGCGATCGAGCGTCAGCGTGGCACTGGCATTGCTGAGGAGATCGGCATTCAGGGTTTGCAGGATCGCCAGTGCTTCCAGACGCGAGGTCGGCGTGTCGGGCCACTGAGGGGCAGCCGGCATTTCTTGCGCCGCCGCCGTCTGCGCGCCAAGCGCGATGGCGACGGAGCTGCCGAGGGCAATCATGCGGACGAATGACGGGGGCTTTGATGGCATGCGATGAAATCCTCTGCACTGATGATTTTACAGGCCGGAACCTAATGGCTGGGAAATGCGCCGCTGGCATAGATGGCAGGCTTGCCGCTATTGGCAAGACCCGAAAAGGCTATTGCGGACAAGCGCGGCAACTGGCCGCAAAATCATCCGCTGTCTTCCTCACCGGATAAGGTGCTTACGATCCGATTGCATTCAGACCGGTGAAAGCCAACTGGATGAGACCGGCCGTGGCGACGAAGGCCAGTGCTGAGACGAACAGCGCCGCAAGGATCAGCAATCCGTCCCGTGCCATCAGGGCGACCGAGATCGCTACGAGGGCAACGACCGGCATATAGTTGCCGAGCGGAATCGGAAGGACAATGGCGACGGCCAGCAGGAAGATCGGAAAGGACAGCAGCCATTGCATGGTGCCGCCCGTGAAAGCGGCCAGACGGCCCGGACGAACGACGGTTTCGACCCTGGCGAGGATCGGCGCGCTGTAGCGTACGATGAGTTCCACGACTGCGGGCGAAAGCCGGCGTCGGCTGAGAAAGGCCGGTAGCCATATCGTCCGGCGACCCAGTGCGATCTGCACCGCCACCAGAGCGAGAGCGCTTCCGAAGACGATGCCGAACGGTCCTGGGATCGGGATCAGTGCCGGCAGCGACAGAAAGAGGATGGCAAAGGCCATGCTCGTGTGCCCGAGGCCGCTGAGCACCTCGCCGATGGAGATGCCGTCCTGCTCATGGGCGAGCCTGGCAAGATGGTGCAGGCGAGTGGATGCCCTGTCATCATGCCCAGTCGTATCGGCAGTCTGTTCTGTCATCGGACATCACCAGATGAGGTCACCGGAATTTCTTGATTGCACAAAGCGTCAGGCTTCATCGACACCTTCGCCCTTTCCCTGGATAAGCCTGATGACGGGCGCGCAGTCCGGATTGCTTTTGTCGAGCAGATCGGCAGGGCTGCTCCAGCCGGTCGACAGGCCGATGACGGTGGAAATCGTCCAGAAAGTGTCTTCGGAGGCGCGTTGCGCCAGCGCCGGGACCTCCGACGAGAGACATGCCTGCGATTGCCCGATGATCCCGACAGGTTGGCCGGCGGCAGCGGCATGCCGCTCGATTTCGGCTTGAAGCGGGCCAAGGGCGAAAGTTGCAAAAAGGGCTGCGAGGAGATTGGAGATCATGTCTGTACCTTGTCGGAAATCTGTTTGAAGCGGGGAGGGGAGTGCCCCGAGCGGGGCACCTCACGGTATCAGGCGCTTTCGGTCTTGTTGCGCGTCTTCAGCAGGCTCCAGCCGACGCCGCTTGCGATGACGGCGAAGGTGATCCCGAGCGAGAGGGCGGCCGGGAATTTTTCGAGACCCAGCATATCGGCGACGAAGATCTTCGAGCCGATGAAGACGAGCACGACGGCGAGCGCGGGCTTCAGGTACCGGAAGCGGTGGATCATGGCGGCAAGCGCGAAATAGAGGGCACGCAGGCCAAGGATCGCGAAAATATTCGACGTATAGACGATGAACGGATCGGTGGTGATCGCGAAGATCGCAGGAACCGAATCCACGGCGAAAATCACGTCGGCGACTTCGATCAGCACGAGTGCCATGAAAAGTGGCGTGATGAACCAGACCATCTTGCCGGTCTGCGGATGCGGCTGCTTGACGAAGAAGCGCTCGCCTTGATGGTTGTCGGTGACGTTGAAGCGATTGCGCATGAAACGCACGAGCGGGTTCTTCGAGACATCGGGCTCGGCACTCTTCACGACCAGCATCTTGATGCCGGTGATGATGAGGAAGGCGGCGAAAACATAGAGCAGCCAGGAGAACTCGGCCACCAGCGTCGCGCCGACGCCGATCATGATCGCGCGCAGCACGATGACGCCGAGAATACCCCAGAAGAGCACGCGGTGCTGATAGAGGCGAGGCACGGCGAAGAAAGCGAAAATGAGGGCAATGATGAAGACGTTGTCGAGAGCCAGCGTCTTTTCCACGACGAAGCCCGTCATGTAGGCCAGGCCGGAATCGGCACCGAGATACCACCATACCCAGCCGCCGAAGGCGAGGCCGAGCGTGATGTAGAGAACGGAGAGCTTGATGCTCTCGCCGACGCCGATCTCCTTGTTTTCCTTATGCAGCACACCGAGATCGAAGGAGAGAATGGCAATGACGAGCGCAAGGAAGCTTACCCACATCCAGAGCGGCTTTCCCAGCCACTCGACGAAGAGTAAAGACGTTTCCATGTCGGAAGACCCCTGTCGGCGCGGTGTCGGAAAGGTCCGACATCGCAAGAGCGCCGACGGCTCTCACCAGAGGGGCCCGGACCAGCGGGTTGGCCAATAGCTGGGAAGCCGACGTTGGCGTTTCAAGGGTTCGCGTGCATTTTGCAAAGACGGCAATGTCACGTAGCGTCTAAATGTTGGTCCGACCGATATGGATGCCGTAAACGCTTGCCCTTTCCTGCGCGACGAAATCAGCCAGGGCGGGAGGAATTTCGACCTGGGCGGTATGCCGCGCGAGAATATGGAATCCCTTCGGAAGACAGGTCGCGATGCGGCCGATGATCGTTTCATAATCGACGATCAATATCTCCTGTCCGGCCACAAGGTCGAACAGCAGCGGATCATCGATCACATGCTCATTTTCACAAAACCAGTAAGAGGAGATCGTCAGGTCGGGAAGGTAGCCGATCTGCGCCGGCAGGCTTCGTTGCTCGAACTGGAAACGTCCCGGCAGGCCAGCCGCTGACATCAGCTCCCTGGCGAGAGCGAGCTGATGTTCGGATATGTCCAGCCCGTAAACCTCGAGCTCGGGATTTCCGGCAAGATAGGCAAAGGCAAGGCTGAAGGCGCCTGAGCCGCAGCCGAGATCGCATACCCTTCTATATTTGTGGACCGTTGCTTCGAGGCTGGTAAGTACCTGCAGGCACTTCAGTGAATTTCGCATTCCGAACGCACGCGTGAAGGCATCGGCGGAACGACTATAGTCGAATATCTCGATCTGGCGCCTGCTTTCGACAGCATTGCGCAAGGCAATGGAATCGTTGCTGGGATGGTATAGATGATTACATCTGAGCAGGACTTCGGCAAATTCTTCGAAATGCCGCGTCTGTACGTCCGTGCCGGTCATGCAAGCCTGTCCTCGCCAAGGATATTGTCTTTGGCGTGATTGGAAAGGCTGCATGCGCCGAAAGCAAGCCCTCAAAACTTGCCCTTGATCCCGGGTGGGGCAGGGCCGCGCAACGACGACCATCGAACGCCGGCGCCATGTCAGCCTTGCGGCAGGGCGATCGGAAATCCTTCGAAGGTCTTGAGAGTATCGAGGACGATTGCCGTCTTCACATGCTGGACCGATTCATGCGGAAGCAGCACGTCGTTGACGAAACGGGAGAGATCGGTAAGCCCGCGGGTGGCGACCTTCAGGTGATAGTCCATTTCTCCTGTCAGCGCATAGGCTTCCAGCACCTCCGGCAGACCGTTGATGAGCTGCGAAAACCGGCGGGCATTATCCCTGTTGTGGGTGGCAAGCGTCACCGAGATGACGACGAGCATGTCCAGCCCCAGCTTCTGCCGGTTGAGATTGGCCTGGTAGCTGCGAATATAGCCTTCTGCCTCCAGCCTCGTGCGTCGCCTCGAGCATTGCGACGGCGAAAGCGCAATGCGCTCGCCGAGCTCGTTGTTCGTCAATCTGCCGTCTTTCTGAAGCTCCTCCAGCAGACGCAGATCCAATTTGTCGAGCTGTTCATCCATTGCGCAAAACTCTGAGAATCCTCACGAAGCGTGTGTAGTATTCGCTTATCTTATGAGGATGGCAAGTTTGACATCATGAATGTCGGCTTAGCTTGCATGGCGAAGGTTGCGCGGATCGTGTCGAATTGATCCGTAGGTTCGGCTGGCATTTTAGATGCGGCACACACAATCAATCTTACTTATCGATCGTCGTTTTGGAATTAGCGGTTGAGAAAGTTGACTCCATTTTACGTGATTGTCATCTGGCTTTTATAAGTGGGGAGCGGGAAGCAACCAAACGCAGGGGGTATAAATGCGTAAACTTCTTCTCGCCATGATGTCTGCGGCCTTGATGTCCGGCGCAGCCCATGCAGCGACAGTCTATCCGTTGGACCGGGCAACGGTACTCGCCGGCTCTCCGTTCGATTTCAAGGTGGAATTCAGCAAGGTCGTCAAGCCGGAAGACGTGAAGGTCACGGTCAACGGCGAAAGCTACGACGCGGTTTTCGGCAAGGCGGCTGATTTCGTCGCAGAAGAGAAGGGCGCTGAAGACAAGGTACTCGGATCGGCCCTGATCCTGCGCGGCATCAAGCTCGCAAAGCCCGGCCAGTACAAGGTTGAGGTTTCGGCCGGCGACGAGAAGAAGTCCGTCAACTGGGATGTCTATGGCACGTCGGCCACGCCGAAGGCGAAGAACATCATCTTCCTGCTCGGCGACGGCCTCTCTGTTGCACACCGAACCGGCGCCCGCATCATGTCCAAGGGCATGACCGAAGGAAAGGCCAATGGCCGTCTTGCCATGGACGATATCCCGCCGGTCGCCTTCATCGGCACCTCCTCGACCTCTGCGATTGCCACCGACAGCGCCAATACCATGTCGGCCTACATGACCGGCCACAAGTCGGCCGTCAACGCCCTCGGCGTCTACGCCGACCGTACGCCGGCAAGCCTGGACGACCCGAAGGTCGAAACGATCGGCGAGGCGTTGCGCCGCACCGGTAAGAAGTCGCTCGGCATCGTCACCACGGCCGAAGTCGAAGATGCGACGCCGGCAGCGCTCGTTTCCCATACCCGCAAGCGCGGCGACAAGGCGGAGATCGTCGGCATGATGTACGACGTCAAGCCGGATGTCCTGCTCGGCGGCGGCTCGGCCTATTTCCTGGCGAAGAGCGTTCCTGGCTCCAAGCGCAAGGACGACAAGGACTATATCGCGCTCTTTAAGGATGCCGGCTACGCGGTTGCCACCGACAAGAACGAACTGGCGACGGCTGCAGGCTCCAACCAGGACAAGCTGCTTGGTCTCTTCCACACCGGCAACCTTGACGTCACGCTCGATCGTGAATTCCTGAAGAAGGGCACCGTCGACAAGTTCCCGAACCAGCCGGGCTTGGTCGACATGACCAAGGTCGCGCTCGATAAGCTTGCCAAGAACCCGGAAGGCTTCTTCCTGGTGGTGGAAGGTGCCTCCATCGACAAGATGAGCCATCCGCTCGACTGGGATCGCGCTCTGGTCGAAACGATCGAGTTCGACAAGGCCGTTGCCGTCGCCCGCGAGTTTCAGGCCAAGAATCCGGATACGCTTGTTGTCGTCACCGGCGACCACACGCATGGCGTTTCGATCATCGGCACCGTCGATGACGAAAAGAAGGGCACCGAGATGCGCGAGAAGGTCGGCACCTATGCGGCTGCCGGCTTCCCGAACTATGAGGACAAGGATGGCGACGGCTATCCGGATCGCGTCGACGTTTCGCGTCGCTTGTTCATGGCCGCTAACAACGGTCCAGACCACTACGAGACCTTCCGCCCGAAGCTCGATGGTCCTTTCGTGCCGGCCGTTCAGAACGAGAAGAAGGAATACGTCGCCAATGAAGCCTACAAGGACGTGCCCGGTGCCGTCTTCGTGCAGGGCAACATTCCGCGGGACGAAGACAGCGGTGTCCACGCCGTCGATGATGTCGTGCTGCAGGCGGCTGGTCCCGGCGCCGAAGGCTTCCGTGGCTACATGGAACAGAGCGACGTCTACCGTGTGCTGGCCGATACTTTCGCGTTCGGCTCCGAAAAGATGTAAGTTGTTACAGATCGTATGACCATGACAGGCGGCTTCGAGGCCGCCTGTCTGTTCACCTTTCATGAGGATATGCGATGTCCGGGGACAGGATCGCCACCATCAATCGTCGGGGCTTCTTGGCCGCTGCCGCGATTTTGCCGGTCATGGGCATTGCGGCACGTGCGAATGCCGCCGAGACATTGGGCTTCGGCGAACTCTATAAGAGCTTCGGCCCACTCGGGCTCGAATTTTCCGACAAGGTGAAGCAGCTGAGCGGCAGGGAAGTCGCCATCAATGGCTTCATGGCGCCGCCATTGAAGGCCGAGGCCGCTTTCTTCGTGCTCACGGAAATCCCGATGTCGCTCTGCCCGTTCTGCTCTTCCGATGCCGATTGGCCCGACAACATCATGGTCGTCTATCTCTCTTCCAAGCAGACATTCGTGCAGTACAACGCGCCGATTACGGCGCGGGGCGTGCTGGAATTTGGCTCGTGGACCGATCCGGAAACCGGATTCATCAGCCAGCTGCGTCTCCGCGACGCATCGTTCAGGACCGTCTGAACACATGCTTGCGCTCGATATCTCCGGTCTTGAAATGCAGTTTCCCGGCCTGGCCGCGCCGGTTCTCGCCATCGACCGCTTCCATCTGCCGGCGGGCGGCAGGCTTGCGATCACCGGTGCTTCAGGCTCCGGCAAAAGCACGTTCGTCAACGCCATTACCGGCTTGGAAGATGTCGGTAATGGCAGCATATCCTGGAGCGGCACGGAGATCACACGCCTGTCGTCCGGCCGGCGCGATGCGTTCCGCGCCCGCAATATCGGCCTTATCATGCAGGATTTTCATCTCTTTCCCGGCCTGTCCGCCTTCGAGAATGTCGTGCTGCCGATCAAGCTGACGCGGCGCCTTACGGCCAAGGAGCGGGAACGCGCACTTTATCTGCTGTCTGTCACCGGTATCGCCCGACCGCAGCAGAAGATCGAAACCTTGTCACGCGGCGAGATGCAGCGTGTTGCCGTTGCCCGCGCACTGCTGTCGCGTCCCGGCGTCATCGTTGCCGACGAGCCGACCGCCAGCCTCGATCGTCAGGCGGGTAGTGATGTCGCGGAGCTTTTGCTGCAGCTTTCGGCCGAGGAGGGGACGACGCTTGTCGTCGTCACGCATGACGCTGCACTTGCCGAGCGCCTTGGCCGCCGCATCAATCTGGCAAACGGGCGCATCGAGGAAGACAGCCAGGAGGCTGCCGCGCAATGATCACCTTCATCCTTGCCGACCTCAGACGTTTCTGGAGCGGGGCGCTGGCCGTCGTGGTGCTGATCGCCCTGTCGGTCGCGCTGAGCGTGACGGTGACTCTGCAGGAGCGGGCTGTCCGGCTCGGCAGCGCGCGCGCCGCGGAAAAATTCGATTTGCTCGTGGGGGCTGCCGGCAGTGAAACGCAGCTGGCGCTTTCCGCCGTTTTCCTGCAGCCGGCGCCATTGCCGCTGATGGAGGGTGCCGTTCTGTCTCGCCTTGCCAGTGATCCGCGTGTCGAACTGGCGGCACCGGTCGGCTTCGGCGATTCCGCCTACGGACATCCGATTGTCGGCACGACCACGGGCCTCATTTCGTCCCTCTCGCCGTCGCTCTCGCAGGGGGTGATGTTCGCGCGTCTCGGCGAAGCGGTTGTTGGCGCGGATGTCGCCTTGCCGACCGGCGCGGAAGTCAAACCAATGCATGGCACGGCCGAGACCGGCGGCGAAACCCATACGGCCATCGCCTATAAGATCACCGGCCGCATGGCGCCGACGGGAACAGCCTGGGATCGCGCCATCCTGGTGCCGATCCGTGCCGTCTGGCAGTTGCACGGAATGCATGGCGCGGACCATCACGACGATGATGGCGACGAAGCCAATGTGCATGTCGCAGCCGAGCCGCATCAGCATGACGACGGGCGCGAAGAAGGCCATGAGCACGGTCATGTCGATGCCAATGCGCCGCTCGACGAGCATTTCGACGTGCAGACGCCCGGCGTTCCGGCCGTTCTGGTCAAGCCGAAGACGATTGCTGATGCCTATCGCCTGCGGCAGGAATACCGCACGGGTACGACGCTCGGCATTTTCCCGGCTGAGGTGTTGACCAGGCTCTATGCAACGCTCGGCGATGCCCGCAGCCTGCTGCTGGCGATCGCATTTGGGACCCAGGCGATCGTGATTGCCGCGATCGTGCTGGTCACCATCATGCATGTCGGCTCGCGGCGCCGGCAGATCGGCGCCTTGCGGGCGCTTGGAACACCGGTCCGCTCGATCATCACGCTCGTCTGGGGCGAGCTCTTCGTCCTGTTCGCCGCCGGCATCCTGCTCGGTATCGCCCTCGGCTACGCGGCAGCGCTGGTTATCTCCGTCAGGCTGGCGGCAGCGACCGCCGTGCGCCTGCCCGTCGGTTTCTCTTTCAATGATCTCTGGCTTGTCGGAGGCTTTGCAGCCGTTGCCGCGATCATCTCCATCGTGCCGGCGTTCAGCGCGCTACGCTCCAGCCCGGCTGCCGCACTGCGCGCCTAAGCAAGTCTAGTCGTCTGTAAAACGGCGATGCGTCGCTGCGCTTCTGGCCACGTGCTCATAAATCCCGGTCATCAAGTCCAATGTGCTGGACGCTTCCTCCAAACGGCGGCCCAGGTTCGGGACGCCTTGCACAGCTTTTACCAGAAGGGTCGAGCGCACTGCGGCGTATTCATCTGTGACGTCTCGACCTTTTTCTGTCACCGAATATGTCACCCCCGAACGGCCGCTGCCCTTTCGTTCCACCAGTCCTGCACCGACCAGCTTTCTCAAGCTGTACTGCATGTTCGGGATGTCTTCTCGATTGGACAGGCGCGCGAGATCCTTGATGGATTTAGGCCTATCATGCATGCGAATTATATGGAGCATGGCATTCTCAGGGCCGCTTGCTGCCAGTCCAATGACCGAAGCCAGACACTCGGTTTGCCAGCGTCCGAAGGCCTCGAACGCGCGCATGAGGGCAAATTCCAATTCGGTCAGGTCCACTTGCAGCGGTGTTTGCGCCAGATGCCAGCTTCGATCCAAGCCGCGTGGATGGCCCTTCTGGTCTTCGGTTTCGGTGCTCATATGCTTCCTTTGCGGGATATTGGGGTGACGCCAAGACGGCGAGAGTTGACAAGCTTCAAGTTTCAAATAAAATTTCTATCGTAAATTATATCAAAAAATAAAGGGAACGAAATGTCGGAGAACTCCATGTTCGCCGCAGGGCAATTTTTGCTCGGCACCTTCGCCAGCAATTGCTCCAGCGGCATGAGCGTTACCAAAGTGCCGGAACGCTGGGTCAATTCCTGGGACAACAATCTGAAATTGGCCCAGCAGCTGGATGAAGCAGGTATCGATTTCATGTTGCCGATCGCCCGATGGATCGGATATGGCGGCGACACCAATTTTCACGGCAATGTGCTGGAAACCATGACATGGGCGGCGAGCTTGCTCGCCAGCACGAACAACATCAACGTCTTTGCCACCATTCACACGGCCGCGAACCATCCAGTCGTCGTCGCCAAGCAAATCGCGACGATCGATCAAATCAGCCGAGGACGGATCGGCCTCAACATAGTTGCCGGTTGGAACCAGCCGGAATACGAAGCGTTGGGGCTTGACCTGCCCGCCGATCATGAAAGCCGCTATGCCTATGCGGAGGAATGGTTTGATATCGTCAAAAGCCTATGGGAGCGAGATCGGGCCTTTGACTATGATGGGCAATTCTTTCATCTCAGAAATGTACTTGGCGATCCTCGCCCCGGGCATCGCGCACCTATCCTCAACGCTGCAGGTTCCGGCCAAGGCCGCTCCTTTGCCGTGCGGAATGCAGACTTTCTGTTTACTCCGGCCATAGATCTGAGCCGTTCCACGACTGAAGTCGCGGAGTTGAAACAGCAGGGCAAAGCCGCCGGTCGCAATTTGGGTGTCCTCACTTTTGCCCATGTGGTCTGCCGGCCGACGGAAGGCGAAGCGCGAGACTATCTGCAGCATTTCGGAAAGGACAATGCGGATTGGGAGGCGGTCGACAATCTGGTGCGCCTGCAATTCGCGCATGCGCAATCCTTTCCGCATGACCTTCTGGCATTGATCCGGGACCGGATGGCTGCCGGACATGGTGGTTTCCCGCTCATCGGGACGCCCGAGCAGGTGGCGGAGGGTATTCTTGCCCTTCACAAGGCGGGCTTCAGCGGAACGACCATTTCATTTGTCGATTACAATGCCGAATTCCCATATTTCCGTGATCGGGTTCTTCCGCTGCTCGAACAGGCCGGTATTCGCAAGCCGGTTTCAGTGCCCCATGTGACGGTCTAAATCCATCGTGGATATCAGGAGAGAAGGTTGCTGCGGGGGCTTCCGTCACAAGCTGAGAAGCATTCTCAATGCAAGCGCTGGCCATTCGACGGATCGAACAGATGTGTCTTTGCCGGGTCGATCTTCAGTTGGATTGGCTGGCCGGGTGACACGGTGGGACGGTCCCTAATGGCTGCGACGATTGATTGCGCGCCGGCCTGCAATTGCAGATGCGTGTCCGAGCCTGTCGGCTCGATGATGATGACTTTGGCCTGCACGCCATCCGTATCGACGGCAATATGTTCCGGGCGAATGCCGAGCTGGACGGATCGGCCGAGATGGCGGCGGGCGCTTTCCGGCAGCGGCCAATGCAGATCTTGCGCGTCCTGCAGCCCCAACGTCCCGTTTAAGTCGGTGACGAGGCCGTCGATAAAATTCATCGACGGCGATCCGATAAAGCCGGCGACGAAGCTGTTGGCAGGCGCGTCGTAGATCTCAAGCGGTGAGCCGATCTGTTCGATATGGCCGCCGCGCATGACGACGATACGGTCGGCCATGGTCATGGCCTCCATCTGGTCGTGCGTCACGTAGACCATGGTGGTGCCAAGCCGCTGGTGCAGCGTCTTGATCTCCGTGCGCATCTGCACGCGCAGCTTGGCGTCGAGATTGGACAGCGGTTCGTCGAAGAGGAAGACGGCGGGGTTGCGGACGATGGCGCGCCCCATTGCCACGCGCTGGCGCTGCCCACCGGACAATTGCCGGGGGTAGCGGTCGAGCAGGGCGGCGAGATCGAGGATCGCTGCGGCATCGTTCACCCTTTGCTCAATTTCCTGGCGGCTGCGGCGCGCGAGTTTCAGAGAAAAGGCCATGTTGTCGCGCACTGTCATGTGCGGATAGAGCGCATAAGACTGAAACACCATGGCGATATCGCGCTCATTGGGTTCGAGATCGTTGACGATGCGGTCACCGATTTCGATCTCGCCGTCGCTGATGCCTTCCAGCCCGGCGATCATCCGCAGCAAGGTGGATTTGCCGCAGCCCGAGGGTCCGACAAGCACCACGAACTCTCCATCCTGTGCGGCAACGGAGACGCCGTGCAGCACTTCAAGCGCGCCGTAGCGTTTGATGGCGTTGCGAATGGTCAGTTTCGCCATGAATATCTCTCCCAAAATTCAGCGACCGCCCATGCCCGCATTGAGGGCGATGCTGCTGTAGATGAGCTTCTGCAGGATGATCGCGAGGAAGATGCCCGGAAGCATGGAAAGCGTCGCACCCGCCATGAGATAGTTCCACTGCGTGCCTTGCTGCGTCTGGAACAGGGTGAGGCCGACCGGCAGGGTAGCATTGTCGGCACCGGTCATGACGATCAGCGGCCAGAGGAAGTTGTTCCATTGCCCGATGAAGGTGAAGAGTGACAGAAGCCCGATCGCTGGCATGGATAGCGGCACGATAATGCTGACGAGGATCCGTAGGCGGGACGCGCCGTCGATCCTGGCGGCTTCCTCGAGTTCCATGGGAATGGAGAGGAAGAACTGCCGCATCAGGAATGCGCCGAAGGTGCCGAAGGAGATCGGCAGGATCACGCCGGGGAAGGTGTTGACCAGGCCGAGCTTGTTGACGATCAGAAACAGCGGAATGATGAGCATCAGCGGCGGCACCATCAGCGTGCCGATATAACCGAGCAGCAGCGTTTCGCGCGCCCTGAATTTCAGCCGCGCGAAGGCATAGCCGGAAAGGCAGGAGACGACGACAGTGATCGCTGTCACGCAGATCGCGATGATGGCGCTGTTGAGGAAGAAGCGGCCAAAGGGCAGCTGAGTCCAGGCGGCGGCAAAATTACCCCATTCGAAGATATCGGGCAGGATACGTGGGGGTATCGCCGTCACCTCGGCATTTGAGCGCACTGCATTCGATACCATCCAGAAGAAGGGAAAGAGAAAGGCGATGGCGACAAGCGTGATTGCCAGGTGATTGACGACATCGAGCACCAGCTTCCGGCGTGTTCTGGCTTCGGATTTAAGCGTCATAATGCACCCATTTGCGCTGGAACCAGAATTGCAGGGCCGTCAGCGCCATGATCAGCGCGAACATCACCCAGGCGATGGCAGAGGCGTAGCCCATTTGGAAGTTCTGAAAGCCGCGTTGGTAGATGGCATAGCCGAGCGTCGCGGTCGACGATCCCGGCCCGCCCTTGGTCATGACGAAAATCTGGTCGAAGACCTGCAGCGAGGTGATCGCCGTCATGACGGTGCCGAAGAACAGCGTGGGCGAAATCAGCGGCAGCCGGATTTTCCAGAAGCGGTCCCAGGCCGTCGCGCCATCGATGCGGGCTGCTTCGAGGTAACTTGCGGGCACCATGTCGAGCGCGGCGTTGAAGAGAACGGTATTGTAGCCAACGCCGGCCCAGATCGAGGTGAGGACGACCGCCTGCATGGCAAGTGTGCGATCGTTCAGCACGCCCGACAATGGCAGCGATAGTGAGGCCATCAGGCTGTCGAAAAGCCCGCCGCTGGTGAAGATCAACATCCAGACCATGGCGACCGCAATCAGTGGGGTGAAGGTCGGGAGAAAGAAGATCACCCGGAACCAACGCTGCCCGATCTTCAGGCTCGAAATCCACGTCGCCAGCCCGAGCGAGATGATGATGTTCAGTACAAGATATTCGACGGTGAAGAAGAGGGTGTTGCGCAAGACCGTCCAGAATTGCGGGTCGGTCGTAAACAGGCGCACATAGTTGGAAATGCCGACGAAACGCGGCGTACCGAGCAGCTGCCAATTGGTGAAGCTGAGCGCGATCGAGGCAAGGATCGGCAGGACGAGAAACAGGACGATGCCGATCAGGCCCGGCAGCAGGAAGAACAGTGCCGTCCATCCCTCGCCTCTGAACCATTTGCGCGAGCGTGGCCTTGGTCTTGCGATCATGTCGGTATGCTTGCCCAGCATCATGGGCCTCTCCTTTCCGGCGATGGCGCTGCGGTCGAGCGATGAGCCCGGCCGCAGGCCGACGAGACGTCCGGTCTATGGCAGCTGGCTCTGAATGTCGCTCAATACGCCTTCGGGTTTCGAGTCTCCCGTCAGCGCGAGCGGCACATATTGCATCACCAGATTCTCGAACTGGTTCCATTTCTCGTTGATGCGGAACGGTGTGGTGTGGGCAAATATATATTGCAGCGTATCGCGTGTGCCGCTGATATTCTTGGCAGCGCCGTCATACCAGGCGGTCTGCTGTGCAAGCCGGGCCGGCAGTGCGCGTCCGGCCGCGCCAAGGATTTCAGCGGCCTTGGGGCCTGTCAGCACCTGCAGCGCCTTGAATGCGGCATCCTTGTGCT